>CBDDKD010000064.1:0-35858 GCA_965230025.1 Hyphococcus sp. | reverse complement strand
GCGCGTCGGCCGCTGCATGAGTTTGCGGCGGCGTCAGAACATGAATGCACTCCGTTTCTCCAGACGCCAGCAACTCATCAAGAGACGTGTGCGCATTCTTCACGCCATAACTGCTCGCCAGCTGCAGCGCCGCCTCACCGGACAAATCGCAAACCGCTGTGACTTCAACGCCCTTTGTCCGGCGCAACGCGTCCGCATGCCATTTGGCGATGTATCCCGCGCCCAGGAGCGCAACTTTGATTGGCTGTGACGACATCAATTTTTTCCCGGCGGCCCGCCGCCTCACTTATACTCGACAATGGCGACATCGCGCCCCTGCATGCGCTTTCGCCGATAATTCAACATACCTATCAGGTTTGGAAATTTGGAAAGGGTTAAAAAACCCGCAAAGAGGCCCGCATGGGCCGGTTTGGCGCCATCCCGGATCAGCCTGCTTCTCGTTCTAAGAAAGGACAGCGGATAAAGCAGGAGCAAAACAAGGCTCCAGCCTCCGGTCAGCGGCGCGGCAAGTAGGACCAACGCTGGCAGGACAAGCCCCCAGGCCCAGGCGCGCCGTCGCGGCGCGGCGAAATAGCCGGAATGCATCTCCCCGACCTGCGCATAGGCGTAGCCGGCGCGAACCGCCCGCCGCCACCATTGCCCAAAGCGATGCATGTCAGCATCGTGGAAACACATATCATGGTCGATCCGGACAATCCGGGCGCCGCTACCGCGAACCCTGATGCTGAATTCATCGTCTTCCGCCGCAATGACCGCAGGGTTAAATCCGTTCACATGACGAAAAACCTCCTTACGGGTCATGAAAATCCCGCCACAGGCATCGATCTCGCCAACCGGTCCGTTCCATTCCATATCGCAAAGACGATTATAAATCGTCTCTTCCGGGCGAAGCTCCCGACACCTTCCCGTAACGATGCCGATGTCAGGGTTTTCCATAAAAGCGCCCACAGCGGCGCCGGAAAAGTCATCGGCAAGCTCACAGTCGCCATCGATGAACATGACAAGTTTCGTTTCCGGCCATTGTTCCAAAAGCGCAGCAAAGCCTGCATTGCGCGCCCTCGCAGCTGTGAATGGTTCATCGGTTGAAAGCAATTCAACGCAAACGCCAAGACCACGGGCATATTCAACACTATCATCGGCAGATCCGGAATCCACATAACAAACACGATCCGATTGACGCTTCAATGACGTCAGACATCGCTTAAGGCGTTCCCCTTCATTGCGTCCGATCGCCACAAATCCGATATCAGCTTGACGCGCTGTCGTGTCAGTATTCACGCTACTCACCGGCGTTTCCATCAGCGCCCCCGCTTCTCGTCGGGGTCCATTGTTTTGCTGATGTGCGCCCCTCTGCGCCATAGATACGGCCCTTCGCTGCTAAAAACGGCAGCAGGCCAGTAAGGCTCGACAAGGGCAATGCTTGACGGCCGACCATAAACCAACCGGCAATCACGGATGCTGAGAAGAGAACAAGCGCGCCCAGAGAGAAACCAAACGGCGTCACAGCGCCAGCGAACAAAGCGCCTATGCTTAAAAAAAACACAGCAAGGATGAGCGCAAACAAGTTCACGACTGGCGGGATCATTAAATCCATCGCAATCGCACTCAGACGCAAATTGCCCGACAGAACGCCTTTCACGAAACATGGCGCCGCGCGGCGCGCCGCCAGATTTTGCGATCCATGCTCCCACCGTGCGCGCTGTTTTGCGAGCGCTTCATCCGCTATCGGAAATTCACTGGTCACCAGCGCATCCAACAGCAAAAGCGGCGGCGCCTTTTGCTCTGTAAGCGTCAAGGTTAGCGCCAAATCTTCGACAATTTCGCCGGAGCCCACATTAAGCGACGATGCTATACGCCAGGGCAGCGCAATCCCGGCGCCGGTAATGCGGCTCACGCCAAACAAACGATCAACACCGCGCATGCGCGCGTTATTGAGAAACGCCCATGCAAACGCTGCTACACGCAATCGCGGACTGGCCCCCTCCGGCGCCTGCATCAGATAGAGCGCCTGCACTGGGCGGTCTTCATGTTCCGATGCAGTTGCGAGTTTTTTCAACGCCCCATCGGCGAATGTGCAATCAGCATCAATAAAGACGACCGTCTGAGGCGGCGCATCTTTCAGCCTGTCGAGCGCAAATTGCAGCGCATAGCCTTTGCCGCGATGATTTGCATTTACGCGCTCCCAACATTCTGCGCCTGACTGCGTTGCTATTGCCGCCGTCTCATCCTGACAGTTGTCTGCAACGACGATAACGCGATCAACCTCTCTGATTTGCGATAAGACGGATGACAATGTTGTCTTGATAGATGCGGCTTCGTTATGTGCGGGGATCACGACGGCGATCGGACCCGGTTCGCGATCGCCAGCTACGCTGCGCCGACGTGGCGCCATCGCGCCGATAGTTTCAAGGAACAAAAAACCAGCGAGCGCAAAAATGGCAATGCTTGCGATCAGAACAATGATTTCGAAAATCTGCATCATGCTTTTGCGCTCAGTCGCTTTCAGCCAATCACTCAAGCGCGGATTGTGCGCCCCACGCATTGAAAAACCGTTGCGCTATCAAGCCACCCGGGACGGACGCTTGGCTCCGAACCAGAACCGCATGACCCCCAAAATTCCGCAAACCGGCCCATCACTGCGCAATAACCACGCCGCCATGAGGATGGTTTGAAAACGCCATGCCGGAGGATTGAGGCGAGAATTTTGGCAACATAAACACCGACGCCCAGAACCAAAATCAGGCCTGAAACCACCTGCCATGGCGTCAGTGGCGACAACATCGCCGCGCCAAGACCGCCAAGCACAGCAGCCACAATAATCGCGACCGGAAACAGAAAGCCCCATACCACCGCGCGCGCCACATCCATCACGCCAAGACGTTCCGGCGGACCGCCATGCAATGACGCGCCATAGGCGCTCTCATAGCCGCGCCGCATGGCGCGCGACCACCAGCTTCTGCGCGCCCGCACCTTCGGATCGCACAGCATCATAGTTTCTTCGAGCCGCCAGATGTGGCCGCCGCGTCGCCGCAGCCGAATACAAAGATCTGTTGTTTCCGTTGTCAGCAGGTCGCCCCGAAACCCGCCAACCGATTCAAACCTGTCCGTGCGCATCAGCGCCGAGCCGCCCCAGATCGTTTGTATCTCGCCATCTGTTTCGCGGCGCTTCCTGTCGGCAATGGTCGCATATTCCAGCGGCGCGCCGGACGCCGATTTGATCTGGCCATCAACAATCGCCACTTCAGGGCGCCGGGACATAAATCGCTCAGCGGTAGCGATCCAGTCGGGGTCAAGCACGCTATCGGCGTTCAGAACTGAACAAATTTGATATGCGGAGCGACTTTCTTGAGCTGACGGTAAGCAGCATTCCGCGCCCGCCCGCCGGTGGTCAATGCACGTTCGTTCTCATCAACGACAATCGCACCTGCTCGCCTTGCAATCGCATTCGCTTCCTGTGACGCACCCATTGAGACAAAGACAATCGCGCGCCCATCGCCAACCGAGCGGATCGCCGCTTCCGGCGAAATCTTTTTCTCAGCGCCAACAACAATCACTCCTGTGATCGCTGTATCTTCAAAAGGCGCAGTTTTTTCAACAACCGGGACAGGTTGCGCTTTCGGTTCAACCTGAGTTTGAACGTTAGTTTTTAAATCGGCTACGGTGCGCGCAACAGTGGCCGCAGGCGCGGGATTTTCAAATGCTTCTGGTTCGCGGGCATGATCCGATGTTTGAGAATAGGCCTGGTCGCTTTCTTCAGTCGAAGAACGCACAACCCCGCCGTCACTGGCTGGCGGCGGGACCTCGGCCGGTCGGTCCTCACGAACAAACGCGTCCGGCCCGTTCGCCTCGCCGTCATTGGCCGGCGCGGCCACATCATCCGAAGCAAGACCAAAGACGCCATATTGTACTTTATCGCGAATGACATTCCGGATTGTCTCAACACCGACAACAAGGTCTTCGGCGGAAAATGCGTAAACCAGCGCTGTATCCGCGACGATATTGATCACACGAGGAACACCGCGCGATTGTTCCGCAATTAAATCAATTGCACGCTCGGTGAAAATTCTACGCCGGCACCCAGCGATTGAGAGCCGCGTTTCGATATAGGCGTGAACTTCTTTTTTCGACAATGGTGTTAAGTGAAAATCCGCACCGACGCGTTGGGCCAACTGTAACAATTCCGGACGATTAAGTAGATCTTTGAGCTGCGGCTGACCAACCAGGATAAGCTGCAGGAGTTGATCCTTGCCGGCATTGATGTTGGAGAGGAGCCGCAGTTCTTCCAGCATGTCTGCGGATAAATTTTGCGCCTCATCTATGATCAGAACAACGCGTTTTCCCTTAGCGTATTCGCCGATAAAGAACGATTGCAGTTGGGCGAATAGTTCCACATGAGTCTTACCGGCAAAGGCCTGTCCAAAACTCATCAACACCCAGCTTAAGAGGTCACCGCGCCCTTCCTGCACATTCGACAGCAGCGAGACTGTGTGGGTGTCAGACAATTGCTCCAGAAGGCGATGAACAAGCGTTGTCTTTCCGCAACCAACCTCACCCGTGATAACAGAAATGCCCGCGTGATTAAGAACGCCATATTCCAGCATGGCGTACGCAAGCCGGTGGGTGCGCCCCCAGTAGAGAAACGACGGGTCTGGCTGAATTGTAAACGGCTTTTCCGTTAACCCGAAAAACTGTTCATACATGCGTTCTATACTCCACGCGCCGGACCACAGGTCCGGCGCGCTGTTCTTTTAATATGGCGCAGGCGGCGTTCAAGTTCGCGCCAGCAGATCGTTTATCTCGTCTGTGTAGCGGAAGTCGTCGCCGCCTGTACTCAATGCGCGCTCAAGCGTTGTCTTGGCGTTTTCTATATCACCGGCGGCATAATACGCCGCGCCTAAATGGTAGATGATTTCAGCGTTCTGGCTCGCGCCTTCCGCCGCCTGTGTCAGAAACTCAAGCGCTTTATCGAACTCGCCGGCGCGGTAGTAAGCCCAACCGACAGTGTCCTGAAAATAGGGATTTTCTACATCCTCAAGCACACGGGCGACTTCAAGCGCTTTGGCAATGCTGGCCGCATCCTGTCGCAAATCACTGGACAGACTGACAAAATTGTTGGCGACAACCCGATTGTCCGGGCGTTCTTCAACAAGCTCTTCATAAAGTTCGAAAGCTTCATCCACACGGCCCGCGCTTAAAAGCCCGTCCGCCTGAAACACCCCGAAGCGCTGTGTTGTCCGGGGCGGCTTCCAGCCCTTCTTCGATGAGCGTCGTCGCCTTTTCGGATTGTCCCGTACGCTGATAATAGCGATAGAGAAGCTCAAAAGCTTGCGAACGCGATGGATCATTTTTCGTAGCAGCGGTCAGAATGTCCACCGCATCCTGTGGTTGTTGCTTGGCGCCATAGACCTGGGCCAACAGAATACGCGCCGCATAATCATCTTCTTCTGTATCGATAATGCGCTGCAAAAGCTCCTGAGCTTCATCAGCGCGATCGGAGCGAAGATAAGCGCCAACGAGCGTTGCTAGCGGACGGCTTGCGAGCGGCGAGTTTTCATTCTGCGCCGTCAGATTTTCAATCATGCGGTCATAATCGCCAAGACCGGCATACGCAGCCGACTTGATCCGTCCGGCCAATTCATCTTCGTTTTCGAGGCGGTCTATGATTTCAGCGACTTCTTCGGCGCCGCGCCAGTTTTGCTGTGATAACCGAACACCAGCGAGTAATTTGAGATTCTCGAGATCGCCCGGATTAGACGCCAGCGAGTCGGTTAAAACCGCTTCAGCGCGTTCTGAATCCCCCTGACGTAGGTGGAATTTAGCAAATGCGTTGCCGATCTTTGCGTTTTGATCGCTCGCTTCAAACCCTTTGGCGAATTCAGCCCGTGCGAAACTGGGATTGCCCTGCCGTTCAAACGCCAGCGCCATCAGCACCATCGCTTCCGACGAGTCAGGACTGTTATCAAGCGCTGTACGAAGATCAAGAATTGCGGCGTCAAACTCGCCATCTTCGATCAGCAGGCCAGCGCGCTTGATAAGCGCGTCAGTATTACGCTCGTCGGCCACAAGGATTTCGTCAATCAACGCCTTCGCTTGTTCGAGATCCTTATTTCGAAGGTGGTCACCCGCGATCTCGTTTTTTGCACGTAAAACGATGTCCATGTCTTCAGACTGCGTAAGCGTTGCGAGCAGATCCGACGCGCCAGCGGCGTCGCCAGTCTGGCGCAGGAAAGATACAAGCGAAAACTTCAGGTCTATATTGTCAGGTTCTGCATCAACATAGCTTTGCAACTTCGCCGTCGCTGCTGCATCGCCTTCCTGTTCCTTGATGATGCGGATCACATCAAGCTTTGCGTCGAGACTTTCAGGCTCCAGCTCTGCGATCTTTTCAAGCTGAACCTGCGCGCGATCATACTCCTCGTTTTCGATCAGATCGATTGCATAGACGCGTCGATACGCCGATTGCTCGGGAAACAGCTCAATCAGCTCCGCATAAGCGGCGCGAACCTCATCTGTACGCTCCAACCGCGTCAAAATGCTGATGCGCAAAAGCTGCAGGATCGCCACGTCCTGCTTAATCGCAATTGCACGGTCGAGCTCAGCCAGCGCCTCTTCATATTCGCCGGCAAGCGTGCGTTCGGTCGCCAATACGGTAACCGCTTCCGGATTGGCCGGGTCCTCAGCGATCACTTTACGCGCCAGTTCCACTGCTCCCGCAGTGTCACCCAACTTTAATTGAATGGCCGATTTTAAAGCAGTGGCGTCAATGCTGTTCGGGTCAATCGCAAGCGCCTTGTCTGCATGTTCAATCGCGGCGGTCTCATCACTGGCCACGAGATAGAGTTTGCCCATCATGACTTGCGCTTCAAGGTTTTCAGGTTCGAGCCGGATGATGCGCTGGAGCACGCCATACATCGTCTTGAAGTCGTTCTTCTGCTCTGCGATATCGACGAGGCCGCTCAAGGCCGGCACATATTCTTCGTTGATCTTCAGAGCGTTTTGAAACTGGATATTCGCACGGCCGAGATCCCCTTCCTCCAGGAATTCCTCGCCGCTTTCAGTATAGTTTTCCATGCGTTCTTCGGGTGAAGAACAGGCGGCTGTTGCACTAAGAAGGAACGCTGCGCCAACAAGTTTTAAACGGTGACGCTGTGGCGCAAGCCTTAAGGCGATGGGCTCGCCTGCTACACTTCGTTTCTGTCGCCGATCTTTCATTCCTACCACCTCTGTTACACTTTCCGCGAAGGCGACTCGCCTTGCTCATATTTGTCGTCTTAGCTCATGTGCCCGGACATTGAAGGCTGCGCAGAAACCGTCGCTTCGCTTGCCGCGGCGCCGATATATTCCGGATAGCGCATATCGTTCGCCTTCAAAACCTTCATTTGACGTTTATTGACACCGTGAATGTACAATTTCATCCCGCCCTTTGCGACGTGCTTTTCGAGCATCAGGACAAGGCCAAGAAAAGCCCGATCAAAAAACCGGGACATTTGTGAAATCGAGGATAACATCCGTTGCCTGCGCTGCGGCTTGCCGAAACGCGGCGCGGATATCGCGCAAATCCGAATGCCGCAAATCTCCAGCCAGGCGCAAACAGACCGAACCTGCCGCCCGTTCCGTATCAACGCGCGCACTTTCAACTCCGCCCTCTTGAGAATTCAGGCCCCATTGCGGGACCATTCTCGATGCAACGATAGCCGCCATGGCGACAGAATCTTGCGCGTATCTCCGCCAAAGCGCAGGCTCCTCTTTGATCCTCCACGCCCATTCCATTCCGAGCCTTCGAAAAAGGCGCGGCGCTCTTTGAATGCCGCCTGCCGTAAAATCAACCACAGCGCCCAAATGGGCGATCACCGGCGCCGTTAAAGCGTCCAGATTTCGATCAATCCAGGCCTGACCTTTGCCGGCCCCAAGCGCGACAACTATAAAGTCTGGCGCGGCTTCGTTGATCTTATTCAAAAAATTCCGGGCGGCTCATATCTTCGACATCGCCAAAGCCCGGATTGAGCCAGCCGACCGCCTCAACGCCGCCATTATCCTCATTAATCGCTTTTGCAGCCGCCTCCGCTGCTCCGTCACGCCCTCCGAAAAAGAAGACTTTGAGTCTCCGCCCGCCATAGCTGGGCCGCCGGCGGAGCGCTTCGAATAAATCTGATCCTGCGACGCGCGAGCGTATCGGCAGGCTAAGCCGTCGCGCCATTGCGGCGAGCGGCGCGCCGTCCACAAGACTTAGATCAGCATTGATCAGCTCCCTGCGCACGGCCTTATCCTTTGCAGCGCGGGCGAGCCAGTTGACGTTGGGCGTTACAAAAGACAACCGCCGGTCTGTGCGGACGGCCTCGTCAATCGCCGCGACTGCCTGATTGATGTCAGCGATATCCACAGGCATGCCAAGCATGCACCAGACATCCCGGTCAAAGTCATCCTGGCGCAATGAGTGCGCCTCAACGCCAAGCTGAGTCGATTTGGATGCGCTAGGAAACTCAGCCTCAGCGCCCCGGTTCTCCGTATTTACAGCTTCAATCGCCAAACGGCTGATCCTTAATCTTAATGAATAGTCCAAAGTCTCATTTGAAGACCAATAAGGCATGGCGACCTGTCCAGCCCGCATTGTTAGCGCCATATGAGCAAGCATGGCGCCAGAATTATGGTTAACAATTTCAGAAAACGTCTCATTATCGGCCATTCACGTCAGCCAAAACCTGGGGATAATTTACCATAATCGCCTTTCACGCGCAGTCTTTTATGAGTTTTCAACCAGGGCGGGAAGAAATATGAACGAATTTTCACCAATTTCTATCAAAGTCGTTCTTTACCCGTAATGGTAAGTTGACTTTTGCCCGGAACTTGCAGATTGATTGGGTGTTAGGTTTAGCAGGCGGGGACTACGTTTATCGTCCTGCTTAAAATCTGAAGTAATCTAGTAACCTCTTGGGGGTCCAGGACCATGAAAAAACTACTGACGTTAGCTGCCACGACCGTCGCAGCCTCACTCGCGTCAATGTCTGCACATGCGATCGTTCTTGATTTTGTCGCTGAAGCGGCGGGCGCCGAGCGCGCAATCGAAAACGGCAGCACGATTACAAATTTCCAGGGAACTGGCGTCGATGTGACCTTCACTGCGGGTACACAAGACTGGTTCCCGTATTTCGATGATCTGTCCAGCGGCAAGCCAGCGGGCCTTGGCGTTTGTAAAGCGACATTCGGCGGCGTTGGTGGCCCAGGCGATGATGGCAATTCAGATAATTGCGATCCGCCCAGCGACGACAACGTTACTGTTGATGAAACGATCACGCTTGGCTTCAGCGGTGACCCGTTCGCAATCCGCGACATCACCTTCTACAACGCCACCCATGACCCGCTTGGGCTTGGTGGCGCTGACGGCATGGTCGCGATTACGCTGGATGGCGGCATGGCGATGGTCATGATGTTCTCTACCGCAATCGCAATGGCGAATGCCGGTGCTTTCGCAAGTGCATCAGAGATCATGTTCGCTTATGTGGACACACAGTTCTATATCGGCGCGATTTCGGACGTACCGATCCCTGGTGCGATCCCGTTGCTTCTATCCGGCCTAGCAGGTCTTGGTTTTGCCTCACGACGCCGCCGCAAGGCAGCCTAGTAAGCTTAACCAACCAAAAGATGATTAAAAAACCCCGCGCTATTGCGCGGGGTTTTTTGATATGCGCCAAACCGCATATTGATCAGCGGCGCCATTTTTGCTCACTTGTCAATTAGTTCATGAATAGCGTGTAATCCGCCCTCGCTCTTGCGCACTGGGCGATGTGCAAACTGACAGGGTGTTATGGCTGACGCGACTGACCTCAATGTAAAGAACGCCTTTCCAGCTTTTACCTTGCACCGCGCACATCTGGTGCTGGCGCTGGTCGTACTGGCTTTCGCCTTTGCATTCTTCAACGGCATAGAAAACCTCTTCAAACGCTGGGGCGAACAACAAGAACTCAGCCATGGTTATTTCCTGCCGGTAATAGCTGGCTGGATGATCTGGGCGCGGCGCGATGCGCTGGCGGCAAGTCTTGGACGCCCGGTCCTGGTTGGACTCATCGGCGTCGCGATATCTGCTGTCATACTTATCCTGTCAGAAATGACCGTGACGTCGCTGATGATTTTTCAGCATATGGCGATGATCTTACTGTTCGGATCAGTAGCGCTGGCTCTAGGGGGCCGAAACATCTTCTGGCTAACGCTGTTGCCGGTGGCTTTCCTGTTGTTCATGGTCCCGCCGCCCTATTGGGTCATTACGGTTCTATCGCAAAAGTTTCAGTTCTGGTCGTCACAACTTGGCGTCTTCATGATTGAACGGTTTGGCGTGCCGGTATTTTTATCCGGTAATATTATCGATCTTGGCGATTACCAGCTGCAGGTCGCTGAGGCGTGCAGCGGGCTGCGTTACCTGTTTCCATTTTTGAGCCTTGGCTTTCTCGCCGCTTATCTGTTCAAGGCGCCGTTGTGGCAACGAGCCGTTGTCTTTCTGTCGACCATACCGATTACAATTTTGATGAACAGTTTCCGGATCGCGCTGACCGGCGTGCTCGTTCAAAAATATGGCGCCTCCCACGCAGAAGGCCTGGTGCATTTCTTTGAAGGCTGGGTCGTCTTTTTACTCTGCATGATCATGCTGTTTGGCGTAATCGCGCTAATGTCCCGGCTTTCCGGAAACAAAGAGATTACCGGGTTGCTCGCCCTGCCGGAGATTGCGCCTAAAAAGGCTAAAGCCCCTTGGCGCGCTGAGACCTTCATCCGCAACGGGCTGATCATTGCTGCGATCTTATTCGCTGCTGGCGCCTATGTGCATTTCGGCATTTCAAACGTTCTGCGCGTTCCGGATCGCGCAGACCTTGACCGGCTGCCCTATGAACTTGTCGACTGGACCAGTGACACGCAAGAGGTCGACAAACAGACACTGGAAGTTCTTGGTGCGGATGATTACCTCATCACAAACCTGGTCAACCCCGACAACGAGGCGTTTAACCTTTATGTCGCCTATCTGAACATGCAGCGCCATGGCCATAGCTGGCATTCGCCGCGACAATGCATTCCCGGCGGCGGCTGGCAGATCACCCGTCATGACATCGTTCCCACCACAACGGAAGACGGCCGCGAATTCGCTTATAACAGGATCATCATTGAAAACCGCGGCTCCCGGCAATTGCTCTATTACTGGTACGATCAGCGCGGGCGAAAAATTGCGAACGAGTTCGTGATGAAAACACTGTTGATCTTTGATGCGGTTCGCCTACGCCGAACAGACGGTGCGATGATCCGCATCATGACGCCTATTGCGACCGGTGAAATCGTGTCAGACGCAGATGCACGCCTGCTTGGTTTTATGCGAGAGCTGGAGCCGAAATTGCCGGCTTACATTCCGCCGGCCGATGCGCCGGCGACGCGCGAATTTGATCCTGACGCTTAAGTCTTGCGGGGCGACACAAGCCCTGCCCGCCATCCAATCCATAGATCGCGGGCGCGGGCGGCGCATACCGCTGGCGCAGCGCGTCCGAAAATTCCACGCAGCTTTGCAATCGCTCGCCCCGTCAGCCAGGCGACATTCGCCAATAGCGGCCCCGCCGGCCCATAATACTTTCTGAAATACCGGGACCGCGAAGCGTAGTAATAGGACGGGAGCCGGGCAAGCGCGGTTTCACTGTCACGAAGCTTGGTTGTGCCGCCGGGGTCATGCACGAAAACCGCATCCGGGGCGAAACCGATATCAAAACCTTTAGCGCGGATACGGCGGCAATAATCGCAGTCCTCGTAATAGAGAAAGAAGCCTTCATCCATGGGGCCAACTTCCTCAATCGCGTTACGGCGCAAAACTACGGCCGCAAAGCTCACCCAGTCCGGCGTTGTTTTCCAATCGTTAGAATAAATCGGCGTTTCGGCTTTTGGGAACATCTTCGTCACCGGTCCGCTTTGTGCGCCATCAACAAACTCGCTCAAGGGCGAATGGTTGCGAAACCGCGAAACCTGTTCCTCCCCATGCGATGTGATTAATGACGGCGTGACAACCCCGGCTTTTGGCGCTGCATCCGCAGCTTCCATAATCTTTTTCAGCGCCGCCGGTCGTGGGACGGCGTCACTGTTCAGCAAAAGCACATATTCCGATTGAAGCTCCCGAAAACCCACATTATTACCGGCGGAAAACCCGCCATTCGTCCCCGCCGCCACGACGCTTAAACGGTCATTTGCTGCACTCTGTGCACAATATGCCGAGAGCCGCTCAAAAGATCCGTCCTGCGAGGCGTTATCAACAATAACCGCACAGGCGTCCGCTTCCGCCAGCATTGGCGCTAAGGCCTCAAGGCATCGCTCCGTCAATTCGGGCGTCTGGTAGTTAACAATGATGACGCCGAGCCGGCAGGATCGCAATTTCCGCTCTTCCATGGTCCGTTATCCGGTTCCGCCGCGCCGTTCCCGCATCGTTGATAATCGGCGTCAAAGTTCCGCCAGAAAGCAATGTTATTTTTTGCAGGCGATTTAGTGATTATATATAAAGGCGTTAACCGCAAACAGTTAATAATCGCCCTTGTCGCGCCGGTGTAGTAGAGAATACACCTTATTGCGGCGCAGCGAGGAACGGCGCGCCATTTGCATTGATCGCGGTTAATCGCGGACGGTGTGGCGGCGTAAATTGAGTGAAGCCGCCTGAGGCGGAAAGAAAGACGGTCAGGGAATCTGTCATGGCTGAAGAGTTTTCAATCGAAGACGCCATCATTATTTTGAAGCGTCGGTTTTTCTATTTCCTGATTCCGGTGCTTGTTCTCGCCCCGCTCGGCGTCCTGGCCGTTATGCTGCTGCCGGCGAAATACACGGCGCAAGGCACAATTCTAGTTGAATCGCAGCAGATCCCGACCGAACTCATCCGCTCAACGATCAACGCTTATGCGCAGGAACGCATTCAAACGATCCGTCAGCGCGTTATGACGCGCAACCGCCTTCTCGAAGTCGCGGACAAATACAGCCTGTTTCCAAAAACGCTTGGCCTGTCTGAGTCAGAACGAGTGAAACTCATGCGGGAAAGACTGGATGTTTCTTTGATTACATCTGACTTCAATCGGAACTCCGCCCGTGACGGCACCATCGCCTTTACAGTCGCCTATACCGATCGCGACGCAAATAAGGCGTTTCAGGTCGCCAATGAGTTCATGACGCTGTTCCTCAGCGAAGACGTGCGGTCACGAACGGCCGGCGCCTCAAACACCACAGAATTTTTCGAACGTGAAGCGGGGCGTTTGCGTCAGGCCGTCGCCGATATTGAAGCGCGTATTTCGAATTACAAAACCGAGAATGCGGATGCATTGCCGGAACACCTGAACATGCATCTCGATATGCTGGAGCGGGCAAATCGCGATTTTGCGACGGCGCAGAGCACCATTACACAGCTCGAAGAAGAAGAGCGCTTTTTGCAGACAACGCTGATCACCGGGCCAACATCCGATGACAGCCTTTCGCGGGAACTTGTCCGGCTTGAAAGCGAGCTTGCTCGCCTGCGCGCCACCTATCGCGACTCCTATCCTGAAGTCGCCGCCAAGCGCGATGAGATTGCCGCTATCAAACGTCAGATGGCGCCAAGTCAGGAAATCCAGGCCTTGCGCGAGGCCCTCGCGGAAAGCGACGCGATGCTGACAAGAATTGAGCGCGATGAGACGACAACGCCCGAAGCGATTAAAGCCGCGGAACGTGACGTTGAAACCGCGCGGATCGCCTTAAGCGACAAAATTTCCGAGGAATCTCGCAAAGGTTCTTCGGATATTGCAGGCGTGCAGCTGGAAGGCCGCATGGCGGTCATCAACAACCGGATTCGCATGCAAAAACGCCAACTCGATGAAGCTGATCAGCAGATAGCGAATTACGAGGCGCGAATTGCAAAGACGCCCGAAGTCGAACGCGGCCTTGCAGCGCTGACCCGCGATCATGAGAATGTTTTCCGCGAATATCAGGACGTTCTCGCCAAACAGCAGGACGCCCAGCTCGCCGAAAACCTCGAAGAAAATCAGCAGGCGGAAAAGTTTTCAATTCTTGAACCAGCCTTACGGCCGGAACAGCCATCAAGCCCTGACCGGCCAAAGCTTATCGTGCTCGCCCTGTTCGTCGCACTGGGGGCTGGCGGCGGCGCTGCGCT
Source organism: Hyphococcus sp. (assembly GCA_965230025.1). Taxonomy (GTDB): domain Bacteria; phylum Pseudomonadota; class Alphaproteobacteria; order Caulobacterales; family Parvularculaceae; genus Hyphococcus. Next base: position 21,718 of record CBDDKD010000064.1, on the reverse strand, counting down.
CGCCATTGAGCTTGCGCTATCGACGATACGCGGTCGCAACCATTTGAAAAACATCATTGACGGTCACCCAATCGCCGTCATTCCCTACATTCCCTCCGAAGAAAAGAGGCGGTTCGATCTGCCTGTTATCGGGCGTCTTTATCGCGCGCGTTCGGGTGAGCCAAATCCGGCGTAAAGGGGAGAGCACAGGTCGAGTACTATGGATAGAATTAGGCAAGCAATCACGCGCGCGCGCGATCACAAGGACACCGTCAAGCCGGAGGAGAAACCGGCTGTGCGCTCGGTTCCCCAGCGTTTTGCGCCAAAGACGGCAAGCGATACGGACCGATTTACAAAAATCTCGTGTGATTTTGACCGCTTCGGCGAGCATTGCATTATTTCAAACGAACAGGATCCGGTGCTGACAGCCTATCGGGTCTTACGCACACGGGTGCTGCAGAAGATGGAGCAGGAAGGGTGGAAAACGATTGCAGTCGTCTCCCCCGGGGCTGGCGCAGGCAAAACCGTCACAGCGATTAATCTCGCAATCGCCATTGGCTCCAAGGCGCATTTGCGCCCAATGCTGGTGGACCTCGATTTTTACCGTCCCAGCGTTGCGCGGTATTTGGGACTGAAAGAGTTTCCGTCGGTGCTTGATTATTTCGAGGGCAAGCGATCCCTCGACGAAGTCACGATGCGTCCTGACGTTTCCGACATGTTGCTGATCGCGAACGAACGCGTCACGAGACGCGGCGCAGAACATCTGACATCAGACAAGGCCGACCAGCTGATCAAAACCGCGACGGAAGATTACGGATCACAGATCGTGATCTTTGACATGTCACCAGCGCTCGGCTGTGACGACTCCATCGCTTTCTTGCCCAAAGTTGACTGCGCCCTGCTGATCGCCGCCAGCGGCCAGACCCGCGTGCACGAATTAAAAGAGGCGCGGCGTATTTTGGGCGACACCAAGATACTCGGAACGGTGCTCAACAAGTCGCCAGCATCAATGATGCCCAACCAGTATTACTAGCCTGACTGCGGCGCCCTGTCGCACCTCGTTTCTTACCGCATTTATACATCCGTTTATCGTAAATTTCGTAGAAATTTGAGACGGCTACTTGATTGGCGAGGTAAACTGACCAGTATAGTGAATTGTGAAGCATTTATTCACTCTGCAAATATAACCGGCTACTCTCCAATCATTAAACATCGAATGGCGCGACATGAATGTTTCTCAGTCAGTAAAACTTGCCGGCATTTTGGTCGCTCTCGTCGTGATCTATTTCATGGTGCGCGGAATGTTCGCCGGCGCGCCCGAAACGGTCGCCGAAACGCCTGAAAGCCGCTTTGCCGTTATCGCCGAAGATATCGAGCCGCAGCCCTGGCGCGCGGAAATCATGGTGCGTGGACGCACGGAAGCCGAGCGTAAAGTCATCGTCCGTGCGGAGACCGCAGGCGTGATCGCGAAGACCCCCGCTGTGCTGGGCGCCGAAGTTAAAACCGGTGACGTCCTGTGCCTGATCGCAACCGATGCGCGGGCCGCGCAACTCGCGGAAGCGCGCGCAGCGCTGGCGAAAGCCAAGCTCGATTACGATGCGGCCGTTCGGCTGAACGAAGAGGGTTTTCGCGCGGACACCGGCGTCGCAGCAGCCAAAGCGTCACTGGATCTCGCCACGGCAAATGCAGAACGTGCGTCGCTTGAACTCGCCAAGACAAAAGTCACAGCACCGTTTGGTGGCGTATTCGACAAGCGCCATGTAGAAGCGGGCGACTTTGTCAGCATCGGCGACCCTTGCGGCACTGTTATTCAGCGCTCGCCCTTTCTGGTTACGGGCGCAGTATCTGAAAAAGATGTCGCGAAGATATCAAAAGGTTATCGCGGCGCCGCGCGCCTTGCCACTGGTGAGACAGTCGAGGGCGTTATCCGGTTTGTCGCTTCTGCGGCTGACCCTGCGACGCGTACGTTCGATGTCGAGCTGGAAATACCGAACACGGACGGCAAGCTGCGCGACGGCGTCACCGCAGAGTTCACTGTTTTCGCCGCCGAGCGCGAAGCGCACCGCATTCCCCGATCATCGCTCACCCTTGGCGAAGAAGGCAATGTCGGTGTCCGTTCATTGGCGGCGGGTGATGTTGTGGAGTTCAATGCCGTTCGGCTTCTTGGCGAAGATCCGGAAGGCGTTTGGGTTGCAGGCCTCAATGGTACCGCGCGCATCATTACGCGCGGACAGGAATATGTAAAAGCCGGACAGGTCGTCGACGTCGCGGACCCCGGTGCGGAAAATGAAGGGGTCGACCTGTGACCAGGCTCATCGACGCCGCCTTCTCGCGTATGCGCGTTGTCATGACGGCTTTTGTGGTCGTCATCATTTTCGGTCTCGTCTCGTACAATACGATTCCGCGCGAAGCCGAGCCCGATATACCGGCGCCATTCGTACTGATTACGCTGCCCTTGCCGGGCATTTCGCCTGAAGACGGCGAGCGCCTTCTGGTGCGCCCGACAGAACTTGAATTGCAGAGCATCGAAGGACTAAAACAGATGGACGCCCTCGCCTATGACGGTGCGGCGCAAATCATTCTTGAATTCCAGACAACGATAGACGTGGATCAGGCGGTCCTTGATGTGCGCGAAGCAGTAGATCGCGCTAAAGCTGATTATCCGTCAAATGCCGAAGAACCGGTCGTTACCGAATTCAACCTGCAGAACGAGTTCCCGATACTGACCACCATTCTCTATGGTGATGCGCCTGAGCGCGCCATGTATCAAACGGCGAAAGCGCTCGAAGATCGGCTTGACGGTATTTCCGGCGTGTTGGAAGCGCGCCTTACCGGCGCGCGCGAAGAGTTGCTGGAAGTGATCATCAAGCCGGATGTGCTTGAATCCTACGGACTGACGGAATTCGAAGTCGCCAATGCGGTTCTCACAAATAACCAGCTCGTAACGGCCGGTTCTGTTGATCTGGAAGACGGCCGCTTCACCATCAAGGCGCCGGGCCTGATTAAAACCGCCGCAGATTTGATGGCGATCCCAGTGCGCGCGAATGGCGATAACGTCGTGACCATCGGCGACCTTGCAGAAGTGCGGCGCACTTTTAAAGACCGCGATGGATATGCCCTCTTTAACGGCCAACCGGCGATAGGCGTTGAAATTACAAAACGCGCCGGCGCGAATATTGTCGAGACAATTGTGGAAGCCCGCGAAACCGTCATCGCGGAATCCGAGTTCTGGCCATCATCCATCAAATACGAATTCCTGAGCGATCAATCGGTCGTTGTAAAAGACAATCTCAGTGGGCTGACCGCTTCTGTCCTGACAGCCGTGCTGCTGGTGATGGTGGTTATTGTCGCGGCGCTCGGGCTGCGTTCGGCAATCATGGTCGGTATTGCGATCCCCACCACCTTCCTGATGGGTTTCCTCTTGCTCACTGTCTTTGGCTACACGCTCAACATGATGGTGATGTTCGGACTGATCCTATCCGTCGGGATGCTCGTTGACGGCGCGATTGTCATTGTTGAATACGCCGACCGCCGCATGGCCGAGGGCGCTCCGCGCCAGACTGCTTATACAGAAGCCTCAAAACGCATGTTCTGGCCGGTCATCACATCGACCGCAACAACGCTGGCAGCGTTCATTCCATTCCTGTTCTGGCAGGACCTGGCGGGCGAGTTCATGAAATACCTGCCATTGACGCTGATCTTTGTGCTGCTGGCGTCGCTGGTTGTCGCTTTGGTGTTTCTGCCGGTCATCGGCACCCTGTTCGGCATGCCGGATTGGATGAAACGAAAGTTTCACCTGAAGGGAAAAACCGAAGGCCCGGCGAAACAATATGAAGTCGATGAGATTGATCCGACGACGCTTGACGGGCCGGTTGCATCCTATTCACGACTTCTGACCAGCCTGGTGAAGAGACCGTTGATGGTCATCGCCGGCGCTTTGGGCGTCGCGTGGTTTTGCCTTGAAGTTTTCACTATCGCATCACCGGATATGGAATTCTTCATTCGCACGGACAATGAGCAGGTCAATGTACTTGTGCTGGCGCGGGGGAATTTATCCGCTCAACAAAAAATCGATATCGTTGAAGAAGTCGCTGCAAAGGTCGAAGGACACCCAGCGATCGAGCACATCTATATTCAGACCGGCCCAGCGCTCTCTCGGAACAACCAGTTGCCTGCCGAAACCATTGGCCAGGTCGGTGTTGACCTCATCACTTACTCTGAGCGCGAACATTCACGGGTAATCCTCGAAGAATTGCGCGATCTTGTGCAAGGCGTTCCGGGCGTCATTGTCGAAGTGCGCCAACGTGAGGGCGGCCCGCCCGTCGGCAAGGACGCCCAGCTGGAAATCACTTCGGCGAATTTCGAAGCCATGGTCGAAGCCGCAAAAAAGGCGCGAGCCTTTGTCGACACCGCGACGATGGTGGTCAACGGCCAGGAAGTGCCGGTTTATATGGATCAGGAAGACGCGCTTCCCCTGCCCGGGATTGAATGGTCGATGGAAGTCGACCGTGCGCTGGCGGGTCGTTACGGACTTTCCGTGCAGCAGGCGGGCGCCGTTTTACAGTTTGTGACAGATGGTCTTCTGGTGGATAAATACCGCCCGGATGATTCCGATGACGAAGTTGATATCCGCGTTCGTTACCCTGAAGAGGACCGCACGATTTTTGCGCTCGACGCAGTGCGCGTGCAAACGCCGCAAGGATCGGTGCCTCTGTCGAACTTCGTGACCCGAGAAGCCAAGCCACAGGTCGACCGTGTTGTCCGGCGCAACGGCAAACGTATTATCGAGGTCAAAGCTAATGGCAACACGCGCGTCGAAGGCCATGAAGTCAGTCAGGACCAGGCCATTTCCCAGATGAAAGACTGGCTTGAGACAGGCGCGCTGGGCCCCAATGTCAGCTGGATCATTCGCGGCGCCGACGAAGACACGGCTGCGGCGGCGAGCTTTTTCCAGAACGCCATGCTAGCCGCCTTGTTCATGATCGCCATGATCCTGCTGTTGGAATTCAATAGTTTCTATCACGCTGTCCTGACACTCAGCGCCGTTATAATGTCCGTATTCGGTGTATTGTTAAGCATCGCGTTGACCGGGCAATATATCAGCATCATCATGACCGGAACCGGCATTGTCGCCCTCGCCGGCATCGTCGTGAACAACAATATTGTGTTGATCGATACCTATCAGTATTTGCGCCGCAAGGGCTTGCCGGTTGAGGATGCTGTTGTCCGCACGGCGGCGCAACGCATCCGCCCTGTGCTTTTGACAACAGCGACAACCATACTCGGGCTGTTGCCAATGGTTTTCGAAATCAATGTGAATTTTGCGGCGGGCACAATCACCCGGGGATCGACAACATCCGACTGGTGGGTGCTGTTGTCATCGGCCGTTGTTTACGGTCTCGCTTTCTCAACCCTGCTGACGCTTATTTTAACGCCCGTCATGCTTGCCGCTCCGACAGTATTGCGCAAGCGCATGCCAGCGGCGGTTCAGCAAGTACGTGGGTGGGCGGCGCGAATCCGAGGCAAGAAAGTCGGGCGGGGCGAGGCCCCACAATTGCCGCCTAAAGAAGTCGATTATCCGCAGGCCGCCGAGTAATTCGCCAGAACCCGCTTTTACTGATTATCGCCAGCGTCTTCTGTCTCCGGAACATCAAGAATCTGACCCGGGTAAATCAAATCCGGGTTACGAATCTGGCTTGCGTTTGCCGCATAGATGATTGTGTATTGGGCGCCCCGGCCATAAGCGCGCCGCGCAATACGCCACAAGCTGTTGCCCGGTTGAACGATCACCCGGCCATCCGCAATCTCAATTTGATCCGGGCTCGCCCGCTCAAACGGCAGCTCAATCGCGTAGGCAGGTCTGCCGTTCTCATCAAGCTGAATGACCAAAAGCTGATAAACGCCCGGCGAGATTTGCGCTTCCGGCGACATCATCCAGCGGCCGTCTTCGGAGCTTGTCGTCTGGCTCAGCATCTGGCGGTTGATGAACAGCTGAACAACTCTGCCAGGCTCGGCGCGTCCGGAAAAAATAACCGCGCCGGAGTCATCATAATCGATCACATCAAGAGTGAGAGGTCCCAGTCCTTCAGGCGTTTCGCGCGGGTCCTGTAAAACTTCAGTTGCGCCGCCCGGCGTTGTGCGCAGGACCAACGGCAGATCGCCTTCCTGCTCCGGCACATAAATAAGGATCGTCTCCTCTGACTTGATGGTAAGACCATCCTCGGTCGTCATCGACAGGCTCAGCTCGACAGGCCCGGCATCCAATGGCGTGTCAGTGGCAATCGCCCAGGCGCCGTCGCTTTCCGCAAGCGCTATCGCCAGTTCGTCGTCATTGGCGTAGATGGTGACGGTGGAATTTGGTTTTGCGCGGCCCGCGATGACAGCGTAACCGCTCCGGTCAACCCGGACAATGTCAAAGCTTGGCAGCGCCGGCTCCGGTTCAGGCGCTACTTCGTCAACATCACCCGGCTGCTCATCTTCAACCGTCTCGCCAACCTCTTGTTCCGGCGTATCAATGATCTTAAATCGTTCGGCGGCTTTCCAGCCGATAAAACCCAAAACAATCAGTAACAAGATGATAATTACGATACGCACGGCCAAGCTCCCGCCTACTGATAATGACGCCCAATTTTACTTTACCCTTAAGGAAATCCGCGTACAATGCCCACCCACTCACCAGAAACGTGTAAGTCCATGAAATCATTGTGTGTTTATTGCGGCTCCCGCCCCGGGAAAAGCCCGGTCTTCGAACAGACAGCAATTGCTATCGGCCGAGAAGCGGCAAAACGCGGTTGCCGCATTGTCTATGGGGGCGGAAAGCTTGGCCTGATGGGCGCAACGGCGGGCGCGGCGCGCGACGCCGGCGGCGCGGTTTTCGGCGTAATCCCGGATTTTCTCGTTGAACTCGAAGGCATTCTTGACGGCGTTGACCACAAAGTCGTGGACACCATGCATGAGCGCAAAATGCTGATGTTTGAAGAATCCGACGCTATTCTTACGCTGCCCGGCGGCATTGGCACTCTTGAAGAGCTAATTGAGGTCTTGTCATGGGCGCGGCTGTCGCTTCACCGCAAGCCAATTGTCGTTTTGAATCAGGATGGCTTCTGGGCGCCGCTCAAACAGCTGTTTGAACATATTGTCGAGGAAGGCTTCGCAGACAAGAATCTGCTCAACGACATGGTGTTTGTAGACGCCGTCGATCAGGTGTTTCCCGCAATCGAGTCACAACTGTTGCGCTCAAAAGCGTAAAGTCAGGCGCGCTTGCCATTCAAACGCGCGCGCGCTTTTTCCGCGCCGATCAGCGGCAGCAGCACCGCCATCTCTGGTCCGCGTGATTGCCCGGTCAGCGCCAACCGAAGCGGCATGAACAATTTCTTGCCTTTGGCCCCTGTCCGCTCTTTTAGCGCTTCGGTCAAAACACTCCAGCTGGTTTCATCAAGGCTGTCCGGTAAAAGTTGCGCCGCTTCGCTCAAAAGCGGCTCATCCTCCGCCACCGGATCAATTTCACCCTCAATCACATCAAGCCAGGTCGTAATATCGCCAAGCCGCGTAATGTTGCCCCGCGCCGCATTCCAAACCGTTTCGCTGACGCCGAGCGCTTCAAGGCGTGTCGCGACCACCGCATATGGCGTCTCGTGCAACAGTTTTGCATTCAGCGCTTCGAGTTCTGTCATATCGAAACGCGCCGGGGCTCGGCCAACGCGGTCGAAATCGAAACCCTGAGCAAGGGCGTTAAGACTTAGGACCGGCGTCACCGGATCGGCGGTGCCGAGCTTCGCAAGGAGGCTCGTGATCGCGCCAGGCTCCAGCCCGTCATCGCGCATCGCCTCAATCGACAAGGAGCCGAGGCGTTTTGAAAGGCCTTGCCCGTCCGCACCAACCAGCAACGAATGATGAGCGAATTGCGGCGCCTCACCGCCAAGCGCCTTGAAAATCTCAATCTGGACGCCGGTATTGGTGACGTGATCTTCACCACGCATCACATGGGTCACGCCCAGATCGATGTCATCGACGCAGCTCGGCAATGTATAAAGATACATACCGTCTTCGCGGATCAAGACCGGATCGGAAACGCTCGCCGTATCAACGCTGGTCTCGCCGCGGATCAAGTCGGCCCATGTGACCGATTGTTCGGAAAGCTTGAACCGCCAATGGGGTTTGCGTCCCTCAGCTTCCAGCGCCTTGCGATCCGCGTCAGAGAGGTTGAGCGCTGCGCGGTCATATACCGGCGGCAGCCCTCGCGCGCGTTGCAATTTGCGTTTTCGGTCCAGCTCTTCGCCTGTCTCATAACAGGGGTAAAGAAGGCTGGCGGCGATCAGTTTATCCCGTGCGGCGTCATATTGCGCAAAGCGCGCCGACTGATTGGCAGTTTCGTCGTAATCAAGCCCCAGCCAGGCGAGGTCCGCCTTGATGGCGTCTTCATAAGCCTTGGTCGAGCGCTCCTTATCCGTGTCGTCGATCCGCAAGATAAACTGACCGCCTTCCTTCCGGGCGAATAGCCAGTTCCACAGGGCGGCGCGAACATTGCCCACATGCAGCTTGCCAGTTGGCGACGGCGCAAAACGAACTCTTACGGTCATAGGACTTCTTCGGGTTTATGAAACCCGAGGGATTAGCGGGTCGGGAAGGCCGGGTCAAACATTGACCGGTCTACCTGTCTCGCCAGCCATTGGTGATGGGATAACGCCGGTCACGGCCAAAATTAACGGCGGTGACTTTCGGACCCGGCGGGGCCTGACGGCGCTTATATTCCGCAACGTAGAGGAGATGCTCCATCCGGCGCACGACCGCCTCGTCAAAACCACGCGCTACGATGTCGCCGACCGACATTTCTTTTTCGACCAGACACTCAAGAACCTCATCGAGGATTTCATAGGGAGGCAGGCTGTCTTCGTCCTTTTGGTCTTCACGCAATTCCGCTGACGGCGCTTTGGCGATGATCCGCTCAGGAATGACAACGCCTGACGGGCCTTTCAGGTCAATCGCGTGATTTACATTTCGCCAGCGGCACAGAGCGAAAACTTGCGTCTTATAAATATCTTTGAGCGGATTATAGCCGCCATTCATGTCGCCATAGAGTGTCGCATATCCAACCGACATTTCCGACTTGTTGCCGGTGGTCAACACCATGTCGCCAAACTTGTTTGACAGCGCCATCAGCATAACGCCGCGCAGCCGTGATTGAATGTTTTCCTCGGTCGTATCTTTTTCCAGATTGTGGAAGGCTGGCGCCAGCATCTCATCAAACGCTTCAACACCCGGCTCGATATTGATCGAACGATACGAAACGCCAAGCTGCTTTGCGCATGCTTCTGCATCTTCAAGGCTTTCCGATGACGTATAACGCGACGGCATCATCACGCATCGCACGCGATCCGCCCCCAGCGCATCGACCGCGATAGCCGCTGTCAGCGCAGAATCAACACCGCCGGAAAGGCCAATAACGACGCCTTTGAAACGGTTTTTTTCAACATAATCACGCACGGCCATCGTAACGGCGCGGTAAGTCATTTCCTCGCCGCCCACCCATTCGTGATCGGGGCCATCCGTACACACCCAGTGATCGTCGCGCCGTTCCCATTGCGTCGGGAAAACGCCATCAAGAAATTGCGGCGCGCGGTGCTGAATCTCACCATCAGCATCCATGATAAAGCTTGCCCCCTCGAACAGCACCTCATCCTGGCCGGCAAGCTGATTGACAAATATGATCGGTAGACCGGTAGCGTGCGCGCGGTCTGCGGCGGCGGCGGCTCTCTCGTTCAACGCCGTCTCACGAAATGGCGAACCATGCGGCACAATGAACAACTCCGCGCCAGCGTCACGCAAGGCCTCGCCCGCACCCGGCAACCACATGTCTTCGCAGATCATCAGGCCAAGCTTTACGCCGCGAAAAAGCGTGGGTTCGGGATAGGCCGGCCCAGGCGTAAACCGGCGAGGCTCATCAAACACGCCATAATTCGGCAGGCGGACTTTGTATCGTGTCGCTGTGACGCTTCCGCCATCAAGCAAAAATGCTGCGTTATGCAAACACCCGTCTTCCATCCACGGCGCGCCGATAATGATAGCGGGTCCGCCATCACCGGTCTCTTTCGCCAATGTTTCCACTGCATTACGACAGGCGTGCTGAAATGCCGGTTTCTGTACAAGGTCTTCGGGCGGGTAACCGGCGACCACCAGCTCACAGAAAACGACGAGATCAGCCCCGCCTGCAGCCGCCTCAGCGCGGGCTTTACGAATGCGGGCGACGTTGCCGTCGACATCGCCGACAACCGGCGCAACTTGCGCAATAGCGATAGACAGAGAATTGGTCATACTGCGCCTGCTACGGCTTGTTTGCGCTTCCTATCGCGCCGCCGCTTCAACTGCATCGCAAATATAATCAACCTGATCAGGGGTTAAATAGGGATGCATTGGCAAAGACAGAATATCTGCAGAGACCGCTTCGGTGGCCGGCAGGCCCGCCTCAGGCGCGAAAGCCTCAAAAGCAGGCATTTTGTGCAGCGGCGTCTCGTAATAAACGGCGGTTGGAACCCCCATTTCTTTGAGGCTTTTCACGATATGATCGCGATTTTTCATCCGAAGCGCATAGTAGCCATAACCGGATGCAGCACCCTCAATATGGCGCTGGGGGGCGCCGACACTCGCAAGGCGCGCATTATAAGTCTCCGCAATTCTGTGACGCGCCGTCAGTTCGTCGTCAAAAATGTCCATTTTTTCGAGCAGCACCGCCGCCTGAAAAGTGTCCATGCGGCCGTTAAACCCTACGCACACTGAGTTCTTGCGCGCCTCATCAGTGCCGTGCCAGCGAATTGACGCCCAGCGATCAAAGTCATCGGGGTCTTGCGTCAGGATGGCGCCAGCGTCGCCGTAGGCGCCAAGCGCCTTGCCGGGGAAAAAGCTTGTCGCGGTCACCGGCGCCAAATCGCCGACCCAGCGATTGTCGAGACTGCCGCCAAAGCTCTGGGCGCCGTCAGCCAGCACGAATAATTCTTCTCGCGCCGCAATATCCGATATCGCCCGATAGTCGGCTGGCGATCCAAAAAGATCGACCGGCACGACAGCGCGCGGCGTCAATTCGCCCTGCTCGCGAATCTCGGCGATGCGCCGTTCAAGCTCTTTTGGATCAATATTGAACGTGTCCGGGTCGATATCGACAAAAACCGGCGTCGCGCCCGTCAGCAAAATTGCATTCGCCGTCGCATTATATGTGAACGCCGGCGCAAAAACCGCATCGCCAGGTCCGATCCCGCGCGCCAGCATGGGAATGATCAGCGCCGCCGTGCCGCTGGCGCAGGCGACGGCGGCTTTGGCGCCCGTACGCGCGACAAGCTTTTCTTCAAGTTCCGTGATTTCAGGTCCTGCGATGTATCGGCCATGATCCAGCACTGCCTTCAACCGCTGTTCAACACCCTCGCGAATGCGGCGCTGCTGCGCCTTGAGATCAACGAAAGCGATATTACCGACGCGCGACTCCGCCGCCAGGGAAAGGTTAGCCACCCCGTTCATGCAAGCATCCTTTCCATCGTCTTGCTCTCCCGTAACGCTAGCCCGGCTGCTTCTTCAATACGAACGGCCCAGGCTACAGCATCCCGCCCGTCCTTGCCGGTAACGCGCGGCGGTGCGCCGTTGATAATCGATTGAAGGAAGGCGTCAGCACCATAGGCCAATGGGTCTTTCAAGGCTGGCGGGGCGTCCTTACAGTCAAAAACTTCGTTAAGCATCGCTGGCGTTGAATTTTCAACAGTGCGGTTGATGAAATCAAACTCGATAAAACCGTCATCATATACAAGTGACATGCGACGATCCCGCGTTTCAGCAAGCCGGCTTGCTTTCATGGTCACGACAGCGCCATTTGCCAACGTCAGATCCGCCGCAACCTCCCCGGCGGCGCCCTCGGCTACAACACTATCAATTTCCGATTTCGTTAACTGACGAACGAGATCAATGTCATGCACCATCAAATCAAAAACGACAGAGACATCTTCGCAGCGCCCGCTCGTCGGACCGCAACGAACGCAATCGATTTTCAAAGGCGCCTTGTCGCGCGCCAATAGTCCGACGGCGTCGAAGACATAGCGCTCTTGATGACCAACCTGAAGAACAAGCCCCATCTCTTCAGCGCGGTTGATCAAATCGTTCGCTTGATCGACATCCAGCGTAATCGGCTTTTCAACGAAAACATGGCGGCCTGCGCAGAGCGCGCGATCCACCAGCTCAAAATGTGATGTCGCCGGCGCAGTGACCACAACCGCGTCGACGCTTTGCAGAAAATCATCAAGATCGCGTGACGCTTGCGCGCCATATTCTGCCGCTAGCGCCTCCGAACGATCGCTGTCTGGATCAAATATCGCGGAGAGAACGGCGGATGGATGAGATGCAAATTTCGCTGCGTGATAGGCGCCAAAAACACCCGCCCCCGCAACGCCTATTTTTACGCTATCTGACAAAATACTGCTCCCCCGCGCCGGCCCCATGCGGGTCAAATCCCCTTGACTGAAACCGGACCATACAACTGCTTGGCCGAATTGGAAAATCCCTTCCTTCGGCTAAGGGCTTCAAACAATATTTCCCGCTATTTCAGTCTGTTACCGGCTTATCCTCGTATCCGCTAGCCGCGTCTCCTTGAACCGGTCAGCCAAAATGAAGGCCAGCTCCAGCGCCTGGTTCGCATTCAGCCTTGGATCGCAATGGGTATGGTAGCGCGAGGACAGGTCCGCCTCAGAAATTTCCTGAGAACCGCCAAGACATTCCGTGACGTTCTGGCCGGTCATCTCAAAATGCACGCCCCCGGGATATGCGCCCTCGGCTCGGCAGACGTCAAAAAATGTCCCGACTTCCGACAGAACGGCATCGAAGCGGCGAGTCTTGAAACCACCATTGGCCTTGATCGTATTGCCATGCATGGGATCGCAGGACCAGACCACATTCCGGCCCTCCGCCTGGATTTTGCGAACCAGGGGCGGCAAGCCTTGCGCCGCTTTATCGGCCCCAAACCGGGCAATCAGGACCACCCGGCCCGCCTCATTCTCGGGATCGATCGCATCGAGAAGACGCAACAATTCATCAGGCTCCAGCGACGGCCCGCATTTGAGGCCGATCGGGTTTTCAATACCCCGGCAAAATTCCACATGAGCGCCATCGACTTGTCTCGTGCGATCGCCAATCCAGACCATATGAGCGGAGGTGTCGTACCAGCCGCCGGTGGTTGAATCGACGCGGGTCATCGCCTCTTCATAACCGAGTAAAAGCGCTTCGTGACTTGTATAGAAATCAACCTCGCGGATCGCTCTGACTTCCGAGCCGTCAATCCCGCACGCCTCCATGAAGTCCATCGCTTCGGAGATCTTGTCCGCGAGCGCACGGTAACGGTCTTCCTGCCGATTGCCCTGAACAAATTCCAGGTTCCAGCGATGCACATTGCGAAGGTCCGCATAGCCGCCGGTTGCGAATGCGCGGATCAGGTTGAGCGTCGCCGCCGCCTGACCATAGGCCTTTAAGAGGCGTTGCGGGTCCGGCTTTCGAGTACCCTCTTCGAATTCCATCCCGTTAATATTGTCGCCGCGATAACTCGGCAGCGTGACCCCGTCCTTAGTTTCGATCGGGGCGCTGCGCGGCTTGGCGAATTGCCCGGCGATCCGCCCTACCTTGATCACCGGCGTCGCGGCGCCGAATGTCAGCGCGACGGCCATTTGCAACAGCACCCGGAATGTGTCGCGAATATTGTTCGGATGGAATTCCTTGAAGCTTTCAGCGCAATCGCCGCCCTGCAATAAAAAAGCTTCGCCGCGGACGACCTGCGCAAGCGACGCCCGCAGTGTCCTGACCTCGCCCGCGAAAACCAGCGGCGGGTAGCTTGTCAGTTCAGCCTCAACCGCCTCGACGGCTGCAGGATCAGGATAATCCGCAGGGATGTGCAAGGCGGGTTTTTTGCGCCAGCTTTCAGGCGTCCAGGTCATCTCATTCACTCCAACAACCTGGCGTCTTTACCGCGCTGGTGGGTGCGCCGCAACATCACGATGGTCGCGGCCCGGCTTATGGCGCGGATGTGACTTCGCAATTTCCACTGCCCTTGATAGAAACGCGCGTCAATTTTCACCGGGAGTCATCGATGTATCGAGCCTATACCGCCGCCTTCGCCGCCATTTGTCTCAGCGCCGCGCCGGCGTTGGCCCAACGGGACTTTTCCGCTGTCGAGATAAAGGTCACCGAAGTGACGGACGGTATTTACATGCTGGAGGGCTCAGGCGGAAATATCGGCCTGTCTGTTGGTGAGGATGGCGCGTTTGTCATTGACGATCAATTTGCGCCGCTCAGCGACAAGATCATGGCGGCCATCAAAACGGTGACAGACAAGCCCGTTGAGTTCGTTCTCAACACCCATCATCACGGCGACCACACTGGCGGCAATGAAGCGTTCGGCGAAACCGGCGCCTATATTGTCGCTCATGACAATGTGCGAGGGCGCCTCGGCCGCAGCGGAGGACACGCCGGACGCCGCCCTTCCGGTGATTACCTTTTCCGAAAGCGCGACATTTCACCGTAACGGTCAGGAGATTCACGTTTTCCATCCCGATAACGCGCATACGGATGGCGATGCGATTGTGTATTTCCGTGACGCCAATGTGGTTCACATGGGCGACGTCTTTTTCTCGCGGCGCTACCCTTTCATTGACGTCTCAAGCGGCGGCGATATTGACGGATTTATCAGCGCACTCGAAGCAACCGCGGCAATGGTTGACGATGACGTAAAGATTATTCCGGGCCACGGTCCGCTATCGACAAAAGCCGATATCGTGGCGACAGCGGCGATGTTGAATGAAGTACGCGCCCGCGTGCAGGCGCTTATTGATCAAGGGCTGGATGAAGACGCCGCGGCTGCGGCTGATCCCCTCGCCGATTTAAATGAAGAGTGGGGCTGGCGATTTATTGACGGCGAACGCATGACCCGCGCCGCTTATCAAACGCTTGCGGAATAAAAAAACGCCCGCCAGGGCGGGCGTTCAAGTTCAGGGAGTTTTCAGGGTCTTTTAGGCCTGAAGCTGCACTTCCTTGATTTTGCCGCGCGCAATCTTGCACTCGGCAACAACCGGCTCACCGCCGGCTGAAGGAACCATCTCGATAGTGAGACGGCGCGAGCCGCCGCTCAAAAATCTAACATCGTAATCAGCCTCGCTCGCCAATCCTTCGGATTGCGCCGCAGCGGCGCAAAGCTGAATTTTTTCGCTCCAGTCAGCAGCGTTTGCTGGCATTGCGGCGACGGCGAGAGCGCTGGCGATTACACCGGCGATAAGGGTCTTGGTCATCGGAAAGCTCCATTTATCTGTCTGCGCCCGGCGCAAAGCGAAAAAGGCAGCGCCGTTGACTACACTATAAAGTTTACTATATGTTTTTAAAGTGTCAACTACAATCTTTGCTTAAAATGTATGTTTTTCGCATAGTAAGTTTTGATGATACTTGTAGTAGGCTGAGTAAAAACAACGATAAATGGGCAGGAAATATGGCTCGGACGTATAATCAGGACTGTATTTTAGCGCATGCTCTCGACCTTTTGGGCGAGCGCTGGACGCTTCTGATCCTGCGAGACCTGTTTCTTGGCCCCCAGCGCTTTGGCGATCTGCAGGCTGGACTGCCGGGCATCGGCGCCAATCTCCTCTCAAAAAGGCTTAAAGAGCTCGAAGAAACCGGACTTATTCAAGGGCCATCCCCCAGCGAAACGCGTGGGCGCTATCGACTGACCGAAATCGGCGAAGGCTTACGGCCCGCCATTCGCATGATGATGAAATGGTCGATCCATTATTTCATGGACCGCTCGGAGCCCTCCCCGGCGCGTGAGTGCATTTATTCCGACGACCTACAACCGGATTCCGTGGCGCTGGCGATTGAACTCTTCGCCAATCATTGCCCGGAGCCCGAACATAACTATGTCGCACATGTGCTCATCGACGATTTTCCGTATACGCTTTATAATATGAACGGCGAAATGACCTGCCGACGCGGCGCCGACACGCCGGCGGTCGCAACGCTTTCATCGGATGTCACGACGATTATGCGCGCCTTCCGCAGCGAGTTTACGCTGCAGGAAGCCACGGCGCGCATGACAATGAGCGGCGATCAAAAAGCGCTTGACCATCTGTTAAGCTGCATCGTGCACGAAGGCGACCACGAACAGGCAGACGCGTCACGCGTAATGGAAGCCGCATTTTAGAACCGATTAAACCGCAACCTCAAACGTCGCTTCGGTCGATGCTTTCACATCATCGACGGTCACATCCGGCGCCAGCTCTGTGAGCTTCATGCCTCCGCCGCTTTCGCTAGCGATCTCAAAGACCCCAAGGTTTGTAATCACCATATCAACCACTGCGCGGCCGGTCAGCGGCAACGAGCATTCATGCAACAGCTTCGGCGCGCCTGATTTGGAAGTGTGATCCATCACCACAACGACGCGTTTTACGCCAGCAACAAGATCCATGGCGCCGCCCATGCCTTTGACCATTTTGCCGGGGATCATCCAGTTGGCGAGATCGCCCTTTTCGGAAACCTCCATGGCGCCCAGCACGGAAAGGTCGATATGGCCGCCCCGGATCATGCCGAAGGAGTCCGCCGATGAAAAATATGACGTGCGGCGAAGCTCCGTAATCGTCTGCTTACCGGCGTTGATAAGATCCGGATCGACCTCATCATCATAGGGAAACGGCCCCATGCCGAGCATGCCGTTTTCAGACTGCAGCGTCACATCGATGCCGTCTTCGATGTAATTTGCGACAAGCGTCGGAATGCCAATGCCGAGATTGACGTAAAATCCGTCTTCAAGTTCCTGCGCGGCGCGGCGCGCCATATCGTTTCGATCCCAGGGCATTATGCGCTCTCCCGTTCGCGAATGGTGCGCTGTTCAATGCGCTTTTCATGCTCACCCTTGATAACCCGCTGCACAAAAATGCCGGGCGTGTGAATGCAGTCCGGATCAAGCGTACCGAGAGGCACAATCTCTTCCACTTCGGCGACAGTGACCTTGCCGGCGCTCGCCATCATCGGATTAAAATTGCGCGCCGTCTTGCGGTAAATGAGATTACCTTGCTCGTCAGCCTTCCAGGCTTTGACAATGGAAAGATCAGCAACGAGACCCGTTTCCAGAATATAAGTCTCGCCATTGAACTCCTTGTGCTCTTTGCCTTCAGCGATCACAGTGCCAACACCGGTTTTGGTGTAAAACCCCGGAATGCCTGCGCCGCCCGCACGGCATCGCTCTGCGAGCGTGCCTTGAGGATTGAATTCAAGCTCCAACTCATTCGATAGAAACTGGCGTTCAAATTCCTTGTTCTCACCCACATAAGACGAAATCATTTTCTTGATCTGGCGGGTCTGCAACAGCAGCCCGAGCCCAAAATCATCGACGCCGGCATTGTTGGAAATCACCGTCAGGTCTTTTGCGCCGCTGTCGCGCAACGCTGCGATCAGGTTTTCAGCAATGCCGCAAAGCCCGAAGCCGCCTGACATCACAGTCATGCCGTCAAAGGTAAGCCCATCAAGCGCTGCTTTTGCATCAGGGTAGATTTTTTTCATAAGGAAAAGCCTCCAGAATCTACCCTTCGACTAGCGCAAAAGAAAGGCAGCGTCCACAACCGGCTTAGCGGATAAACCTTTGGCCCTCAGGCCGCCGCGTTGATGTCGCCGGGGCTGGTCCGCACCACGGTAATTGGCGTTTCCGGCGTCGGCGCGCCGGCGCGCAACCGCAAGCCCTTCAATGCGAGTTTCAGCGCTTCCCAATGAATGCCGGCAATGACTTTCATCGTCATCAATGGATAGCGTGCAAAAAGCGATGAGAGTTTTTTATCGCTCAGGATCGAGGCTTCGCCTTTGAACGCCGCATTCAATACCGGACCTTCTTCATCGCTCGTTTGTATTGAAACGCTGATATTGTCATCTGGCCGAGTCAGCGAAAACGCGTAACGCATATCCATGTCAATAAAAGGCGAAACATGAAAGCATTTATCGGCGCTTTGCTCAATCCGGTCCGCCGCCCCATCGATCGGTATTAAATAAGAATGCCGCCCACCGAATGTGTTGCTGACCTCGTAGATAATCGCAGATAGCTGATTGTCTTGATCATGGCAGTAATAAACCGTAAGCGGATTAAATGCGTATCCCAGCATACGAGGATAACAAAGCGTCAGAATGCTCCCGCCACCGTCAACGCCAGCGTTGACCAGAGCGGTGCGGATATAAGCGGCCAGATCATCCGACTTGCCGTCGCCATGGTCGCGATCATGGAATGAAAAAAGGTTGAACCGGTTGCGCGAAAACCACCGCAAATCTTTCGCAGCCTGATCCAGCATGTCCAGGTCCAGAAGAAATGAGAAGACCCGATATCGCAAATGATGGCTTACCGGCTTGAAGCGGCGATGGGTGACGGCCCCTTCGTAAACCGCAGCGCCCGTATCGACATCAATTGTCAAAGCCGCGCCTCAAGAATTTCGGTCTGCTGAAGGCGGCCGGATTCATTTTCCACCCGCCATGGCCGCCGAACGCCGCCGATCGCCTCCGCAACGGCAAGGCCTGACTGCAAGCCATCCTCATGAAAACCGTAGCCGAGATGCGCGCCCGCATACCAGACGCCGCCGCGTCCCTGAATATCTGCGATATCGCGTTGCGCTTTTGAGGTTGCGGCATTGAACATCGGATGATCATAAGTGAAATCGCCAAGCACTTTCTCCTCCGGGATGTCGCCGACAGGATTAAGCGTAACAAAAATGTCCTCCGGACACTGAAGGTTCTGCAGACGGTTCATCCAATATGACACGGCGCCGTCATCGCCTTCGCTGATATAATTCCAGCTCGACCATGCACGACGTCGATGAGGCATTTGTGCAGCGTCCAGATGGAGAACGGCCCTGTTGGGTTGATACTGAAACGCCGCAAGAATGGCGCGCTCGGCTTCATCCGCATCACTGAGCATGGCGCTCGCCGCGTCCGCATGGGAGGCGATAACAACCTGATCAAAGCGTTCTATGGCGCCATTGACATTTGTTACCTCCACTCCGTCCGCTGTCCGGACAATTTTCGTTATCGCAGATGAGAGCCGGACATTGTCGGAAAAGCGTTTTTCCAACTCGCGCACATAACTGCGCGCGCCACCGGAAACGGTGTGCCAGATTGGCAGATTCAGTACTTGCAGAAGG
Source organism: Hyphococcus sp. (assembly GCA_965230025.1). Classification (GTDB taxonomy): domain Bacteria; phylum Pseudomonadota; class Alphaproteobacteria; order Caulobacterales; family Parvularculaceae; genus Hyphococcus. Next base: position 2,564 of record CBDDKD010000064.1, on the reverse strand, counting down.
CCGTGATTTTCAAAAAACTTGAAGAACGACAGCGCCGGGTAGTCGAACACCTTGACGCTTGGCGTCGACCAGATGGCCGCCGCCATCGGCTTCAGGAAATGATCGCAAAAGCCGCGGCCATATTTGCGTTGAGTGACGAAATCGCCAAGCGAGGCGTGTTCGCAAAAACCGCTGCGCAGTGCGGTCCGCGCATCGCGGTGGAATCTCGGAATGTCGCGAAGCATTTTCCAGAATGTTGGAGACGCCGCATTGGACCGTTTGGCAAATACCGAAGACAGGGTCTGACCGGAATATTCGACGCGCCCGCGATCGATTGAGGCGCCGAAAGACATACAGGAGGCCTCGGTCGCGACGCCGAGATGGTCGAGCATGGCGGTGAAATTCGGATAGCTGGGCTCGTTGAATACGATAAACCCGGTATCGACCGGCAACCTGCCCCTGGGCAGATCAACATCGACCGTATTGGTGTGGCCGCCCAGGCGATCGTCCTTTTCGTAAACAACAACCTCATGGGCGTCTGATAGCAGCCACGCGGCGGAAAGTCCGGAAACGCCACTGCCGATCACGGCAATGCGCTGGCGACCCATGGGGCTTTTTTTCCGAGCGGCGTCAAATGGCATTGATATTCCCTTAATTTGAACTCGAGTTACGCTAGGGTGTTTCCAGTAGATCAAACACGAAGAAGTGAGTATTCTTCTGGACTTACGGGCGGCCAGGCGCCATCGCATGGCTGTTGGGAAATTCTATTCTGTTGATCGGCGAGCGTGTCTAGCACAAAACCACAAGATCTAAACGCAGCGCGGCAAATGCAAGCATGCTTGTTGCGCATAGCGGAGACTGGCGACCGGCGCGCTTTCGCGGAGCTGTACGCCTATTTTGCGCCCAGGGTTAAGGGTTTCTTAATGCGCGGCGGCGCCTCGCCTGAGGAAGCCGAAGACCTCGCCCAGGACGCCATGGTGAAAGTCCTCAGAAAGGCGAAATTGTTTGATCCGGCCAAGGCGTCGGCCTCGACCTGGATCTTCACCATTGCCCGGAACGCCAGGATTGACGCCATTCGCAGGGCTTCCCGGGGCTCACTTGATCCCGACGAGCCGGCGCTGATGCCGGAAGAATCCCCCCGGGCGGACCATGTATGTGAACTAAATGAACAAAGCGCCCGTATTAAGGAGGCAGTGAGCAATCTGCCGCCTGAACAGCTAGAGGTCATGCGCCTTCATTTTTATGAGGACGAGCCCCATTCTGTAATTGCGGAGCGTTTGGATTTGCCGCTCGGAACTGTAAAATCGCGGCTGCGGCTGGCGTTCGAAAAAGTACGGAAAGAAATCGGCGACCTAGTATGAGAGTAGTAAATCACCATCCAAGAACCGAAACGCTTGCTGATTTTGCAGCGGGGCGCCTGGACGAGGCGCGCGCTGTCGTGCTCGCCACTCATCTGGCCAAGTGCGCACAATGCGCTGAGGCTGTCTCTGATTTTGAAGCGCTCGGCGGCGTTTGTCTTGAAGAGGTCGAGCCGGTCGCGATGGCGTCCGACGCGCTTGAGAAAATTTTGGCGCGCGCGGACAGCAAGGCGAATGTCGTCACCCCTCACCACGATTCTTCCGACCGGGTTGAAAAGCAACCACCCCTCAGCGCTTATCTGAACGGCTCGCTGGACGACGTTAAATGGCGCCAGGTTGCGCCGGGCATGTCGCAAAGCGTGATCGAAGCTCAAGGTTATCGCGACGGTGTTCTTCGTCTGTTGAAAATCGCGCCGGGCACGCGGATGCCAAAACACACCCATAAGGGTGAAGAGCTGACGCTCATTCTGCGCGGCGCTTATGAAGACGAGATCGGTGAATTCAACGTCGGCGATCTTGCGGACCTTGGCGATGACCATACGCATAGCCCGAAAGCAATTGGCGACGAGCCTTGCATTTGCTTGATTGCAACTGCGGCGCCGTTGGATTTCAAAACCCTCACCGGCAAACTGGTCCAGCCTTTTATCGGTCTCTAATAGACGGAATCTTTGATTTTGGCGCGATCATGTGATCAACCCTGAAGCAATTATGGCGGGGTTGGGCCTTGGGCGACTGGAAATTCCATCACTGGTTTTTATTGGCGATTGGCGCAGCTGGCGCGCTTATTCTGATCGGCGCCGGCGTTCAGGCCGACAGGTTTGCGCGCATCGGCGCTGGCTATAAAGCGAAAGTCGCTTGCTCCGAGATTTTCCTCGCCGGGCGCGGCGCCGACGATGTCGTCGCCAGGGAGTTTGAAGGCATCAATCCGATGCTGTCCAGGATCGCGGTAAAAGCCGACATTGAAAATAAAAAAGCATCAGCAGCGGGCCCGTTGGGCTTTGGCCATGCGAGCGCCGTTTATCGCGAAGGTTATGGCTGCACGCTCGCGAACGCCGGGCGCCTGCGCTCATTGCCTGAGCCATCACCCGCCTTCTCAAGCGATCCCTGGCCGGGCGCCAAAGCAACGTCACCGGACAGCTTGAACAGGGTCGATTATATGGCGCTTAAAGCATCCCTTGATAGCGCGTTTGCAAATAATGAAGTGAATCATCGCGCCGTCTTGGTCGT
>CBDDKD010000063.1:0-104543 GCA_965230025.1 Hyphococcus sp. | reverse complement strand
ATATTCGTGGACCCCTTGCCGAGCGATACCGCAAAGGTGCCGATGATCGACGTCCACGATGCAGGCACGGCGCCGATGGCGAGCGGATAGAGCATGACGCTGGCAAGCCCCATTCGCCCGCGAAGAAGATCGAGCGCCAGAACCATCGTGGCAACGACAGTCACGGCGTAGGTTTCGAACAGGTCGGCCGCCATGCCGGCGCAATCGCCGACATTGTCGCCGACATTGTCCGCGATCGTTGCCGGGATTGCGCGGATCGTCTTCGGGAATGCCCGCTTCAACCTTGCCGACGAGATCGCCGCCCACATCGGCACCCTTGGTGAAGATGCCGCCGCCAAGACGCGCGAAGACAGAAATCAGCGATGCGCCGAGCGACAGCGCAATCAGTCCGTTCACGACGTCGCGGCTTTCCGGGGCATTGCCCATCACGCCGGTCAAGACGCCATAATATCCAGCGAGACCAAGCAGCGCCAGACCCGCAACGAGCATGCCCGTCACCGCGCCGGAGCGGAACGCAACAGAAAGGCCGGCGCCAAGGCTTTCACTCGCCGCCTGCGTCGTGCGCACATTCGCCCGGACCGAGACCAGCATGCCGATAAAGCCTGCCGCGCCCGAAAGGACCGCGCCGATGACGAAGCCGCCCGCCGGAATAAAGTCGCCCTTAAAAGCCACCAGCAAGACGAGGAAGACTGCGCCGCCAGCAATGGCGATCGTTGTGTATTGACGGTTCAGATACGCCGTTGCGCCTTCCTGAATAGCGGCGGCGATTTCTTTCATTCGGTCCGTGCCGGTGGAAAGCGACATCACAGAATTCACGGTGAAGGCGCCGTACCCAATCGCGGCCAAGCCGGCCAGAATGACCAACCAAAGCTCCAAGCTCATTTTATATCTCTCCTGGGAATTTGTTCAGTAATCGTGGGGTGATTGCTGATATGGCCGCAGCGACGTGAGGTCACGCGCGCGCTTCAACCAGCCCCCGATGAAGTCGCGCGGAAACTGGCAAAGCCCTTCGTTAAAATCAACAAAAACTTGCCGCGCCGGTCAAAAGCGCAGCTCAAGCCAGTGAAAAAATGGACGATAAAACCTCAGGCTGCGCGGGAGCGCATCGCCTGTTTCTTGTCCGGCTCTGCGTCCGTCAGCTCTTTAACCCAAGGATATGCCTTGGCCGTTTCGTCTGTGTAACCAAGATTTCGGGCTGTGGCGCTGCGTGGGCGATCCGCCGTCTCGGCATAAAACGTCCCGAAAACCCTGTCCCAGAAAAATTCCGCAATGCCGTAATTTCCGTTCTCATTATGGAAATGATGGGCCAGATGGCGCTTTTTGATGTCTTTCCAGAACTGCGATTTCGGCTCAAACGCCAAATGCTCGCCGGCATGCAGAAACTCGGTGATGCAGGTCATGATGACGGTGCCGGTAATCGCGCCCGCCGCGCCCGCCGGCCCGTGAATCAACCAGCCGAGCGGTCCGGCGACCAGCACAATCGTCGGCAACGTGGTGTGCAGACCGCCAAAAAGTACTGATAAATCATTGGGAAAGCGGTGATGGTCGTAGTGGACGCGCTTCCACAGTTTCGCCAGATAGGGCGATTTATACATCCAGCTGCCATGCAGGATAAACCGGTGGGTGATGTACCAGGCTATGGGAAATAAGAGCGCCCCGGCCCCTATAGAGACAAGAAACATCAGGATCGACGAGGTCATCGCCAGCCCGACCGCCAGCGCGACCACAAGAATAAGCGCATAAATCTGGATCGCCGGATAGGTCACATACGCCCGCACCAGATCATCGAACGTCATCCGGTTGAGGAGATATTCCTCCTCTTTCCATGCTTTATAGCCAACGAAGAGGCGCATAGGCCGTATTCCCTGAAATGGCGCGAGCAACGCCTGAAAGTTTGCCGAATTAGCGGGTTGCGGCGGAAACTAAGCCTCGGCAGCCGCCAGTTCAAGAGCGGCGCAACGCCGCCCTGTGCGCTTCCTGTAACAACCGTCAGCATTTATTGATGCAATGCAATAAAGCAAGCTCTTGCCCGTTGACCTAAGGCCTTGTATCCGCTCAACATTAAAAATGCTCGCGGGTATGGTTAAACCCATCGCAGCGGGCCAATATTCGCGCGCAGATAAACTGCGTAACTTTGCGTCGGGCCGGGGGAGCCGAGGGCGCGTCAATCACACGCCGGCGCCGCGCCGGCATTAGTGCGGGGGCGTTGATGGCTGTTACCTCAGGACCAGCTTTGCCGACACCAACCTCGAATGAATCTCTCGATCTGCGCATTGGCGGGTTTGAAAGCGTGCCGGACGCACTCGACTACGCTGCACGTGGCGAGACCGGATATAACTTTTTCACCCTGCGCGGCGAGCTCGCCCATCGCTTGAGCTATGCGCAATTGCGCAACGAAGCCCGCGCCCTGGCCAACCGTCTGGCGGCGCGATTTGAGCGCGGCGACCGGCTGACCATGGTTGCGGAGACCAGCCCGGATTTTCTGATTACGTTTTTCGCCTGCCAGTACGCCGGTCTGGTGCCCGCGCCGATGCCGATGCCGGTCAATCTCGGCGGCAAGGACGGTTACATCAATCAGGTCCGGCAGATGATCAATGGCGCCCGCGCCGCCGCCGCAATCGGCCCGACGCAGCTGACAGAGTTTCTCACCGAGGCGTCACAGGATATCGATGGCGTCGAGGTATTTGATTTCGATGCGCTGCGCGCGTTGCCTGACAATGGCGTCGAAGCGCAACCGTTCGGGCCTGATGAGCATTGCTATATTCAGTACTCGTCCGGATCTACGAGCGCGCCAAAGGGCGTGATCGGCACGCAAAAATCAGTCAGCAGCAATCTGACGGCGATCACGCGTCATGGGCTGCAGTTGCGTCCGGGTGATCGCGCCGCAAGCTGGCTGCCGCTCTATCACGATATGGGATTGATCGGCTTTATCCTGGCGCCAATGGTGGGGCAGGTTTCGGTTGATTTTCTCGCAACCTCCGATTTTGTCCGCAGGCCGCTTTTGTGGCTGCGCATCATGACCGAACACAAAACGACGGTCACCTACAGCCCGTCCTTTGGCTACGATCTGGCGGCCAAGCGCTCCGCACGCGCCGAACCTGGGTCAATCGACCTTTCGAATTTGCGCGTCGCCGGCATTGGCGGCGACATGGTGCGCCCCGAAGCGCTCAACGCGTTTACGGAAGCCTTCGAGCCTTGCGGGTTTTCGCGCAGCGCCTTCACGCCAAGCTACGGCATGGCGGAAGCGACGCTCGCAATCGCATTTCCGGAATTAGGCTCGCCGGTGAAAGTCGATGAAGTCGATATGCGCCACTACACCCGCTCCGGCATCGCGCAACCGGCCTCCGCCGTGACCTCGGCGGAACACCGCCGCGGATTTGTTCTCTGCGGAAGGCCGCTCCCCGAGCATGATATTGAAGTGCGCGATGAGACTGACAAGGCTGTGGACGAACGCGTCGTCGGGCGGATTTTCATAAAGGGGCCGAGCCTGACGCCAGGGTATTTCTCCGATCCGGGTGCATCGGCCGCCATGTATCGCGGCGACTGGCTCGATACTGGCGACATGGGATACTTCCTGAACGGACAGATCGTGATTACCGGCCGCGCCAAGGATCTCATCATCATCAATGGACGCAACATCTGGCCGCAGGACATCGAATGGGCGGTCGAGAAAGTCGATGGCGTCAGAAGCGGCGGCGTTGCGGCGTTTTCCGTCGATGACGGGAAGGGCGAACGCATTGTGGTTGTCGCAGAACGGCGCGGCATGGATGAAGACGCTCTTGTCGCGCTGAAACGCGAGATCGCGCAGGTTATTCAAAACGCCGCCGGCGCGCCGGCGGACGTTGTCCTGGCGCGTCCTCACTCGATGGTGATGACATCCTCCGGAAAGCTTTCGCGAGCCAAAGTCAAACAAAAATATCTCGACGGCGCCTTCAACGAAGAGCGCGCTTCGGCTGAAACGGATACGCCGCTCGCGGTTGGCGAAGCGCGGGTGTAACTGTTGCGCATCGCCATTACCGGCGGCACCGGGTTTGTCGGCGCCGTCGCCATAGATCATCTGCTAAATCAGGGTCATGAGGTTGCCGCGCTGGCGCGAGACTCTGGCCGACTGCGGCGCGCTGGTGATGTGAGCGTCGTCGAAGGCGATCTTGAAAACACTGCCGCGCTCGCAACGCTTGCCCGGAACGCCGATGCATTTGTTCATCTGGCGGGCATTACGCATGCGCGGCGGGATGAAGACTATGAAACGGTCAATGTCGCCGGCGCAGTGAACGCCGCGAAAGCAGCAGCAGAGGCGGGCGCGAAGTTCATCCACATCTCTTCGATGTCCGCACGCATGCCGTCAGTCTCGCCTTACGCCCGCAGCAAAGCCCGCAGCGAAGGGGCCGTGCGCGAGGCGTCAGGGAGAAATCCATGGCTCGCCCTTCGCCTGCCGGCGATTTACGGGCCCGGCGATATGGTGACGCTCGATTATTTCAAGCTGGTCAAGGCCGGGCTTGCTCTGGAGCCCCGAACTAATCCCCCGGCCCGCGCTTCTCTCCTCTATGTCGATGACGCCGCCGCCGCCATTCTCAGCGCCGCCGAGGCCGCTGAGCCAGGCTGCGTTTACGAGATTGGCGATGAACGCGCGGAAGGGTTCGCCTGGTCTGAAATCGGCGCGCTGCTTGGAAAAACGCTCGGAAAGCCCGTCAGACGCATTCGCCTCCCGCGACCGGTAATTGCTATTTATCATGGGGCCTTGCAGCGGGCGGAGCGCCTTCTCAATCGCCCGCCAAGCGTGCGAACCGGGCAAATCAACGAATTTTTCCATCCGGATTGGGTGGCGAGGGAAAATCTGCTGACAAAAGCGACCCCGTGGAGGCCCGCAACGCCGCTCCACGAAGGATTTGCAAAAACCGTGCGTTGGTATCAGGAAAACGGTTTGCTATAAGCAAACTCCGCGAAGCGAGCGGGAATTAAGGAGATAGGAATGTCCGGAATTCAGGAAGACGACGATCTTGTGTTTCACAAGATCTGCTCGCTGCTGGAGCCTTTGAACGACAAAGGGATCAAACTCACGCGCGAGACCGACCTGATCGCTGATCTCGAAATCGATTCCGTGTCGGTGCTCGATATCGTCATGGATATTGAAGACAATTACGACATCTCAATCCCGGTCAATACGATCTCGGAAATAAAAACCATCGGCGAACTCGTTGACGCGATCCACGCCATCAAAAAAGAGCAATCGTAAACAATGAGTCTGTTCGATAAATTCCAAAATACGGCCGAGTTGTACAAAAGCCTTCTTGAAAGCACCGGCCGTGACCCGTTCGGCGTCTCCATGGATGAAATGAAGGGGCCAACCCGTGCGATGGTGAATGGCAAGGAAATCGTCCTTGCGGGAACGAATAATTACCTTGGCATGACGTATCACGATGATGCGATAAGCGCCGCCAAGGAGGCAATAGACAGCGACGGAACCGGCACGACCGGCTCACGCTTCGCGAACGGTACCTATGCCGCTCACCGGCAACTGGAACAGGATCTGGCGGCGTTTCTCGGCTACAAGCACTGCATGGTTTTCTCGACCGGATATCAGGCCAATCTCGGCGCCATCTCGGCGCTCGCAGCGCCGCCCAACGACGTCATCCTGATCGACGCGGATTGCCACGCGTGCATCTATGATGGGTGTCAGCTTAGCGGCGCAGAAACGATCCGGTTCCGTCATAACGATCCGGAGAGTCTCGACAAGCGCCTCTCCCGCCTTGGAGACGACGTAAAAGGCAAACTGGTTTGCTTTGAGGGTATGTATTCCATGTTCGGCGACACCGCGCCGGTGAAGGAGCTGGTGGAAGTCGCCCATAAGCATGGCGCCATGGCGCTACTCGACGAAGCCCATTCCTTTGGCGTTTATGGCGACAGCGGGCGCGGTGTCTGCGAAGCGCAGGGCGTTCAAAGTGATGTCGATTTCTATTCCGGCACGTTCTCCAAAAGCCTTGCGTCGATCGGCGGCTTTGTCGCGTCAAACCATCCGGAGCTTGAATATCTGCGCTTTTCGAGCCGGCCTTATATGTTCACCGCGTCCCCGTCGCCGGCGAATGTCGCCGCCGCCTCAGCGGCGCTGGCGAAAATTTCCAGCGACGGCTCCATGCGCAAAAGTCTGTGGGAGAACGCCCGGCGTATTCACGAAGCCTTCACCCAGCTTGGATTTGATTTGTGTGCGGAGGCCGGACCGGTTATCGCCGCCAAACTTTCCAGCAAGGAAGAGGCATTCGTGGCCTGGAATTTCCTTATGGAAAATGGCGTTTACGTTAATCTCGCCATTCCGCCTGGCACGCCAAATGCAACATCAATATTGCGTCTGAGTGTCTCCGCCGCCCATACGGCTGAAGACCTGGATATTGTTGTTAACGCCTATACCGCCCTTGCCGATGTTTTGGCCAAGGAAACGGTAAGCGCTTAAAGAGGGTCGGTGAGCTCGGATCACAATGGCGTGGGTCGCAATCATTTCACAATTGCGCCGTAAATGAACTGGGCATTTCGGGTATCTTGGCCCGGATGAACGGCGAAGAAGGATACGTTGCGTGCGAAATTACAGTTGGTCGGGTTGGTTAAGACGGGTAATTTTTGGGGCCGGGGGATCGCTTCTGGGATTTCTGGCTGTCACTGGCAATGCAAGCGCTGCAGACGGCGATTTTGATTTTGAACATGTCAGCTGCACAGGCGCGGAAAATGAAATCCGCATCATTGTGCGCGACGTTAAGAAAAGCGTCGGACTGATCACCGCCGATTTATATCCGAATAACAACGAGACATTTCTGCGCGGCGGAAAAGGCCGGGTCAAAAAAGTCAAATACGCCGCCCGGGCGCCAATGACCCGGTTTTGCATGACCACGCCGGAGAGCGGCGATTTCGCCATGGCCGTCTATCACGACCGTAACGCCAACGGAAAGTTTGACAAGACCGGCCTCGGCCTGCCCGACGAACCCTGGGGCATTTCGAACAATCCAAAAGTCCGGTTCGCTGCGCCGCATGTGGAAAGAGCGCTTTTCCAGGTTTCTGAAGCCGGCGCAACGGTGGATATTAAGCTGAACTAAGGTTAGGCGTTGGCGGCGGCGCATGCTGGCGCCAACGCGAAACGGAAACTTGCCTGATGCCTGATATCGATATTCGCCCGGTTGCGACGCCCGACGACCGCAAAACCTTTATGCGCCTCGCCAGCACGCTTTACCGCGAAGACCCCAACTTCGTCGCGCCGCTGGAATTTGAGTTATCCGCGCGTCTCGATCCGGCGAAAAATCCGGGGCTGAAAGATTCCCCGCACCAGCTATGGGTCGCTTACAAGGACGGCGCGCCGGCCGGGCGCATCAGCGCCATCGTCAATCGCGCGCATCTCGATCGCTATCATGACGAGACCGGACATTTCGGATTTTTAGAATGCGAAGACGACCCGGCCATGGTCAAGGCGCTGACCGATACAGCCAGTGACTGGCTGCGCGCGAAGGGCATGAAAAAAATCGCGGGCCCGTTTAATTTTTCCGTCAACGAAGAGTGCGGCCTGCTCGTCGATGGTTACGATGCGCCGCCTTACATCATGATGCCCCATGGCAAGCCATATTATGCGGCGCGCCTTGAAGAACAGGGGTTCACCAAAGCGATTGATATGCATGCCCTGGAATGGTTTCCGGTGCGTGAGTTTATACCTGAAAAACGGCTGCGCTTTGTGCAAAAGGCGCTCGACAAACCGGAAGTCTCAATCCGCACCTTGAAGGCGGGCGATCTCCTTGGCGATATTCGCACCATCATCGATATCTATAACGACGCATGGTCCGATAATTGGGGATTTATTCCGTTTGGAGAGGATCACGCCCGTCACATGGCGAGCGAATTAAAGCCCATCATTCAGGAACACAATGTGGTGCTTTGCTATTATAAAGGCGAGCCGGCCGCGTTTGGCCTCGTCTTACCGAACATCAATCGCGCGATCCGCGATTTCGACGGCAAGCTCTTGCCTTTCAACTGGGCTAAGCTTCTGTGGCGCCTGAAGGTCAAAGGCGTTGACCAGTCCCGCATGCCGTTGATGGGCGTGCGCAAAAAACTTCAGGGCAAGCCCGTCGGCGCCGCTTTCGCCTACAAGATTATCGATATGGTCAACTCGGCAAATATTGACCATGGCGTCACTCATTCGGAACTTTCCTGGATTCTGGAAAACAATACCGCCATGCTCACCATGCTGACGGATATGGGCGCGAAGATTTACAAGACCTACAGGATTTACGAAAAACCGGTATGAAGTTTTTTCTCACATCGATAACGGTCTTTACGCTTTCGGTCGCAGGCTTGCACGCTGAGGATGCGGCCAATCCAGCATATTACGGCTATCGCATTATTAATGTTTATCCCCATGACGACACGGCTTTCACCCAAGGCCTTCTTTTCGATGACGGCATACTGATTGAAAGCACCGGGCAACGGGGACAATCTTCCGTCAGAAAAGTCAGACTGGAAACCGGTGAAGTTTTAGAGCGTACAGAACTGCCAGACGAGTTTTTTGGTGAAGGCGTTGCACAGGCGGGAAGCAAACTCGTTTCTTTGACTTGGCGTGGCCAGAAGGGCTTTGTCTTTGATAAGCAGTCCCTCTCCGTCATCAGTACATTCACTTATGAAGGTGAGGGATGGGGCATAACCCATGACGGCGATCACTTCATTATGAGCGACGGCACATCAATGCTAAGAATGCTCGACACAACATCGCTTGAAGTCGTGGACACGTTAGAGGTGACCCTTCGCGGCAAACCCCTCGCCCGGCTAAATGAACTCGAATGGATTAACGGTGAGGTTTTCGCCAATGTCTGGCGGACCAATGGAATCGTCCGTATCGATCCTGTTTCCGGCGCCGTGACCGGCGTTATTGATTTGAGAGGGCTTTTACCCGATGCAGATTTTACGCAAGGCAAAACCGACGTCCTGAATGGCGTCGCCTATGACGCTGAAGCGAACCGCCTGTTTGTCACCGGCAAGAATTGGCCAAAGCTTTTTGAAATTGAGCTTGTCAAACGGAAGCAAGACTAAACTTCACACGAACGGGTCAGTCCGGCATAGCACGCAGTACAGATAAGGCGTCCTAAAATACCAAACCCGCTTATGAGCTGATAGAATAGCCTGATGGAAAATCTCCTGCCCCCCTTGAATGCTGTGCGCGCCTTTGAGGTCTCCGCGCGTCATTTGAATTTTTCCCGCGCAGCGGAAGAACTGGGCGTTTCGCAAGGGGCGATCAGCAAGCAGGTGAAAATTCTCGAGGACTATATCGGCGCGCAGTTGTTTAACCGGCGGCCAGATGGTCTCGCCCTGACGCAGGAAGGGCGCATGCTGCGCGATTCTATCGGGCCGGCGTTTGAAACCTTGCGGGGCGCTTTTGCGCGCTATTCACGCCGGACGCCACGCTCCAACAGGTTCCGGCTGGCGACGACCGCTTCTTTCGCCTCCTATTTTCTGGCCCCGCGCATGAATGACTTCGCTGCGGCGCTACCGGGTATTGATCTCGAAGTCATGACGTCTGACCGCGTTGTCGATTTCGCCCGCGAAGAGATTGATCTCAGCATTCGCTACGGGGCCGGAGGTTGGGACGGTCTTATCTCCAGTGCGTTAACGCCCGGTCTTCTGACACCGGTATGTGCGCCCGCTCTCTTCGAACGCGCTGGCGGCGACGGCGCCGCACTGATTGCTTCAGGCGAACGGCGTATCCAGATTTTTTCCAGCAATGAATGGCGCGCCTGGGAAAAAGCATCAGGCATTGATTTATCCAACGCCGCTGCGGCGTTCATTTTTGAACATTTTGTCGTCGCCATGCAGGCGGTCCTCGCCGGACAGGGTTACGCCCTGTTGCCGCAAATGCTCGTCTCCCGGCATATCGCCGACGGCTCCATGGCGGTTTTTTCAGACACTCATGTGGAATGGAATCAGACATTCCATTTCGTCTATCCGCCGAACAAACAAACTGCGCCGATGGTCCGTGACGTGATGACCTGGTTCCATGCAGCGGCGTCTGACTAAAAAGCCCTACTTTTAAGGCTTTTCAGGCCTGACTTTTTCTCATACGCGCCCTGCCTTCTTCTCCATTTCGCATCATGCAATGGCGCGCCATGTTGCCGGCAAGCTGCTGAACGCAGCGCCTGCACATATCGGAGAGCACAGCATGACAGTTTCCACCAGACACGACCCATTCCCCGTGAAGGACCCTTATCATGGTATCTATTCCCATGGCGTCGAAACCCAGGATGGCGTCAGGACGCTTCATATTTCCGGGCAATTCGGAGAATCTCCTGCAGGTCATCTGCCTGCTGATTTTCACGGTCAGTGCCGCAATGCATTGCTAAATGTTCTATCCGTGTTGCAAAGCGCAGGAATGGATTTTTCCGACATCGTCAAGCTATCATTCTTTCTGATACGCCGTGACGACATGGGTGCGCTTGTCGACGTGCGCAAGGAAATGCTCGACGGCGTTCGCCCCGCAATCACAACCGTTTTTGTCGCCGGCCTCGTCTCGCCTGACTGGCTGGTTGAAGTTGAAGCCGTCGCCTGCGCGCCTGCGCACAAGCTCGGCACAGCACATTTATGAGGATCAACGACGAAAGAGGTAAGACGGCGCCGTTAGACGTCCCAGTCCATAAATCGCGCTGTAAACCCGATTGAATCGACAATCCCGTGCACCAGTATCACCGGCCAGAGATTTCGTTTCAGAAGAAGGAACATCGCGCCGAAGGCCAGAGCGATAGCGCCGGTTGTGACGAAGCCGCGCATGCCCTGATAATACATATGGACATAGCCAAAGAATGCAGCCGCGAGAATAACGGCGATGACCGAGGCAAATCTGACGCCGGTAAAGACCGACTGCAGACGCGTGATGATAAACCCCCGGAAGAACATCTCTTCCCCAAAGGCAGCAGACACCCAGGCGATCCCAATCCATAAAAGGTAAAGGCGTAAATTTCCTTTGATGTCACCCCAGCGCTCCTCCACACCCGCCGGCATTTCCGACATGAATTCCCAGCCCAAAGCCTCGCCGCCGAACATCGCCGCCGCCACCGCAACTGAAAACGCAGCGAAGGTCAAAAGCGTCTGAGGGATCAGCAACAGCTTGGCCCTGACGCCCGGCAGCGGGCGCAGTCCCATGGACGCCCAGTTCTCACCACGAAGGCGCATATAGGCGGTCAGGAGAACAAGCGTTGTCACCAGCGTGACCGGCCCCGCATAACGCCAGATGAACGGGTCCATCAGCTTTTTGGATATCAGCGCAAAGCCCACAAAGGCTACAAGCTCAAGGGCGGCCACAGCCTGAACAGGAAGGGTTTTTTTTGACATATACGCTGCCTTTTAAGCGCCGCCTGGCAATTTGCAGAGCGACCGGGCACAGCGCTATTACGATGCACCTCAAGAATGCCTTAGCATTCAAACTCTAATCATCCGTACAAGGCTTGACTATAATAAGCGCGATCGGGCGAACCTAACGCAGGAACGGTTCATCGAAACTGCGCAGCTTGCGCGAGTGTAGCGCCCCGGCCTTCGCTTCGTCGCGCAGCACATGAATAGCGCGAATGCCGATGGCGAGGTGCTGGCTGATGCGTTCCTGATAGAAGGCGTCCGCCATGCCCGGCAGCTTTATCTCTCCATGGAGCGGGCGGTCCGAAACGCAAAGAAGCGTTCCGTATGGGACGCGGTAGCGATAACCGTTAGCGGCGATCGTCGCCGATTCCATATCAATGGCGATGGCCCGCGCCTGATTGAGCCGCACGGCGTTTCGCTCAAAGCGAAGCTCCCAGTTGCGGTCGCTGGTTGTGACGACCGTGCCGGTGCGCAAATGTTCCTTCAGCTTACCCTGACTGCTGCCGGAGACCTCCTGCACCGCACGGGTCAACGCCAGTTGCACCTCCGCCAGTGTCGGCAAGGGAACCGACGGATCAAGCACGTCATCAAGCACATTGTCATCGCGCAGGTAAGCATGCGCCAATACATAGTCGCCAAGCCGTTGCGTGCGGCGCAGACCGCCGCAATGCCCGATCATCAGCCACACTTGCGGGCGCAGCACCGCCAAATGGTCGGTAATCGTTTTCGCATTGGATGGTCCGACGCCGATATTGACCAGCGTGATCCCCTGACGGCCTTCCTGAACGAGGTGATAGGCCGGCATCTGAGGCAGCTTCGCCATGGCTTCGCCTGGCGCCGGCGCGCCTTTGCGGGTTTCGCGTCCACCGGGTTCAATCAAGGCGGTTGCACGGCCCGCTTCAACTTCTTCTTTAGCATACTCGACAAATTCATCAACATAACGCTGATAGTTTGTAAACAGAATATATTCCTGAAAATGTTCCGGCTTTGTCGCTGTGTAATGCTGAATTCGATGCAGGGAATAATCGACCCGCTCAGCAGTGAACAGGGATAGAGGCGCCGGCCCACTTCGCTTCAGGATGAACTGCCCGTCGACGATGTCGTCATTGGTCGCCACCAGATTGGGCGTATGGAAATGATTTTGCAGCTGATTGCGTTTAGCGTGCGTTAGCGCCACTGTCGCGCTCTCAATCGCAAAGGTTAGCGGGATCGGCGTGAATGATTTTCCGACAAAAATCTTTGCATCGAAACGCTCAATAATCCGCTTTAACTGATCCCTCAGATAATCCGCAAACAATGCCGGCTGCGTAATGGTCGCGCCGTTGATGCTTGTCGCGGCGATGCGGCCCAGCGCCAGCTTCGAGGTCTGGGTCGTCGCCTCAGCAGAAACCTCAGCGCAAAGATAAGGATAGACCGGCGCGCTTGCTGTGTCCGGTTGCGCGCCGCCCGCCAGATAGCGCTCAAAACGGTCAGTGATCTGCGCATGAGCCTCGTCATAAAGCGCTATCAGGCGCGCAACCGCAACCTCGGGCGATTCACAGGAAACCAGATCATTTGCAGGCGCGTCTACGGGCGGTAAGGCCGTCATCCTCTTTTCCTTTCGGCGGGATTTTCAACCGGCTTACACTGTTTTGCTGAAATTGTCGCCCGTTTGCGTCAGCACCGGTCAGAGCGCGCTCGCCTCATCATCGCTCAGCGTTCGTGCTTCGTCGATCAGCATGATCGGCACGCCATCCCGGATCGGATAGGCAAGCATGGCTTTCTTGCTGAGAAGTTCGCCCTTGTCCCGATCATAGACAAGCGTTCCACGGGTTTGCGGGCAGACCAGAATTTCAAGAAGCTTTGGATCGATATCGCCGGCTGGCGTGGAATGTTCATTCTCGTTCATAGTTTTCCTCCAGCGCGAGACGCGACGCTGCTCTCATTGCAGCAACTGCTCGCCGCCGTTCTCATCGCCGCCGGACATTTCCATCAGCGCCATCAGGCTTTCGGCGCGTTCTTCAACCGTTTGGGCTTCCAAGAGCGCCTGCTTTTCATTCGGCGCAAAAGGACAGCCCATGGCGAGCGACACCACCAGCGCATCAATGGAAGCGGCTGACGCCTCCTCCCAATCGGTTTGCAACCCCTCCGTATCGAGATAATTTTGCATTACCTGCAAAAACTCGTCACGGTCTACATTCTTGCCGGACGGGTCGTTATGGGCGTCGATTTCAAAAGCCTTCCAGTCAGCCTCAGCCAGGCGGTAAGGGGTGTCCGTTGAAATCTCCCTGATAACGCGGAAACGGCGCTGACCGTTCAGCGTGATCAGGTAACGCCCGTCCCCTGTTTCTACAAACGAGGAAATCCGTCCGGCGCAGCCCACAGAAAATAAGTCCGGATGATCACCGCCGGTTTCCTCCGCAGGCTGAATCATGCCGATCATGCGCGCGCCGCCAAGAACGTCATCGATCATCCTGAGGTAACGCGGCTCGAATATATTCAAGGGCAGTTGCCCGCCGGGCAGCAACAACGCGCCAGGCAAGGGAAACAGCGGAATTTCCCTGGGCAGGCGCGGGGTGGAAAGATGTCCGGGGTCGTTCATCATTTGAGGGACAGCAACCGCCTCCTATGCGCTCAGGAAAACAAAACTGACGACAATCGGCGCCGTCCGCGGGCCGTCGCCGGGTGCGCCGGGCCCAGCGCATCGAAAACAGTCAGCAGTTTTTTGCGCGCCGCCTCCTCATTCCATTCACGGTCGCGTTCGATAATCGCCAGCAGCGCATCCATCGCGGGCTCCATGGAACCGGAGCCAATCAGCGCGCCGGCAAGGTCAAACTGCGCCTGCAGGTTCGCCGGGTCGGCATCCACCGCAGCCTTCAGCGCGCTAATATCACCGCCCTGTGGCGCGCCATCAGCCAAAGCAATCGAGGCCTGAACGCTTGCCAGTAAGGGGTCGTTGCGCTTGTCCGGCGGCGCCAGTTCAAGCGTCTGTTTCGCCTGTTCGATGTCGCCCGTCGCCAGATGACAGCGCGCGAGACCCGCGAGCGCACGGATATTGCCGGCGTCGGCTTGCGCGACCTGACCGAAAAGCTGCGCTGCGGCGGCGATGTCGCCTTCGTCTAGCGCTGCGTCGCCGGCGTTCAGATAATCTTCGATACCCTCATCGGGGCCCGCAGCCTCGCCTGCTAGCTGAATCAGGCGATCGATAAACGCCTTGATCTCGCTTTCAGGCACTGCGCCCTGAAAACCGTCGACCGGGCGACCTTGAAAAAATGCGTAAACCGTCGGGATCGACTGGATACGTAATTGCGACGCGAGCATCTGGTTTTTGTCGATATCCACTTTGACAAGGCGCACCTTGCCACCGGCGGCCATCACCGCCTTTTCCAATACCGGCGCAATCTGTTTACAGGGGCCGCACCAGTCGGCCCAGAAATCCACCACCACAGGCGCGCTCATCGACGCCGTCAAAACATCGGCCTCAAACGTCTCGACGCTCGCGTCCTTAATGATATCTGCGGGCATATCCCCCGGCTGCGCGCCGGGCGCGCTAATGATCGTATCCATGACCATCTCCTTAACTGTAGCCCTCTAGATGAGGCTCGCCTTGGCGAAACGCAAGCCGTTAACCTTCCAGCGGGGCCGCCAGATTGCGGATTTGCGGGCTAAAACCACAGCTTTCGACAAACGCGACGAGATCTTTTGGGGAAATTGCGGTCGAGGCGGTGTTTTCCAATGGATGAAACCAGACCGGGTCGTGAGCGAGGAGCGCCTCATCAAGGATAACCTGGGTGAGCGCTTGAGCGCTTTCATTGAAAAGGGCGAAGGGCGTGACAGCCCCCGGAATGACCCCAAGCGTTGCGGTCATCAATTCCGGCTTGCCAAAAGAAAGCCGGCCTTTTGCGCCGATCGCCTTGCCCAACCCGACGAGATCAACGCGCGTATCGCTCGACGCGACCGCCAGCGTCAGCGCGCCTTTTTTGTCCTTTAAAAACAGATTTTTGGAATGCCCGCCCGGCATATGTTTTTTGAAATCTCGCCCCTCTTCCACGGTAAAGATCGCCGGATGGTCCACGGTCTTGTGCCGAACGCCCAGCCCATCAAGATAGGCGAAGAAATCATCACGGGACTTCGCGCCTTCCAGCGGCGCAGCTTCGTCGCTCATCTCTTCTCGCCTCCCGCGCGCGCTGGCCCGGCCCTTGATAATCCGACTTGCATTGGCCGATCCCGTCGTGCATATAGCGGCCCCTGTCGGGCTTCAACAGCCGGGCGGTGCAAAGGAGCGCGGGCGTAGCTCAGGGGTAGAGCGAAACCTTGCCAAGGTTTAGGTCGTGAGTTCGAATCTCATCGCCCGCTCCAGTTTTCAGGTATTACGGATTTCAGCGCCAGCGACATCAATGCGCCGCACGCGTTGCTCTCACAGCGAATAGCTGAAAAAGACGCCGATCATCAGCTGGTCGCGCGCGCCGCGTTCGCGCACCAGCGGCGCGTCGCCTGCATCGCCTGCAAGACGATCGTAGCCAGCAACAAAGACAGCGTTGATAGACCCGGCCCGGTCGATGGGCCGTACAACTGTCGCGCCAATCCCGTAGGAATGGAGCCCGCCATCGGCGTCAAATTCCGGCAGGCCTGAAGCCAGAGACTGCGCCGGCGTCACACCGAAATAAGCTGACTGATAGCTGTCATCGACGAGCCTCAAGCGCGGGCCAATCGAGTAGATCAGCGGCCGCCCTAAAGCGAAGCGCCGGCCGCGATAATTCACCGACATATCGCCAACGAAGCCGTTATGGCCATTGACGCCCTGACGCGCTTCCAGTGTCGCCGACAGGGCGCCGGCCCTGTATTCGACAAAGCCGCCAAGCTCCGCCGTCGCGCCCACATCGCCCAGACCAATCAGATCCGTCGTCGGGTCGCCGGCAATCACGAAAGGCTGATCGCCGTCTTCGTTGCGGGGAAACGCGATGCGCGCAATCGGACCTGCGCGAAAGTTTTTTGTGTTGACGATATTATAACCGACCCCCTCCTGCACGGAGGCGAAAAAACGGTCGCCATATCTGAACTGAATGTTTGGTAACACGGACAACTGGTAATCGTCGTCGCCAACATAGGACGGCGCAAACATCATGCCCCCGCCAATAGCGGCCTGAAAGCCGTCGTCCGCGCCCGAAGGCTGAGCGAATGCGGATTGCGCCGCGAACAAGACACCGGCGCAGGCGGCCACCGAAAAGACTGATTTCATTGGATTAAACTCTCTTATTACAGGCGGGGCTGTTGCTCTTTTTCACGGCTGGAGAGGCCGGACAGCAGCGTTTACAATGTCTGGAATACGACAGGCTGGCCGGAAAAGATCACGCTGTCAGGCGCACGCGTTCGCAGCGCAGCGTCCAGGTTTAAGAAATGTTTAACCATAACCGCCGCCACAGCAGCGGCGAAAGCCGTTCGCCGCCGCGGCGCCAAGGACTAATTAACCGGATATTCCTATAAAATGCTGGCAACAATTACGTCGAGCGATGACCAACCCGACCCCCGATATCGCCGCAGCCAAGAAAAGCGTTTTTTACGGCCTTTTCGGCGCTGTTGCGGTCAAGCAGTTCAACTTTCTGCAGGCGCGTTTTCGCGACCGGGAGACGGAGCACGCCTATCAGAAATATCTGATCGACGTTGAGCTGCCAAAGGAGCGTCTGGTCAACTATCTCGGTATCGGGATTTATCTGATCTTCGGCATTCTCGATGTTTATACGTTTGACGAAAAACTAAACCATGTTTTGATTTTGCGGTGGGCGATTTGCGCGCCGGTGGCGATTTCGTTGATATCGCTAACCTTCTTTGACCGCTTCAAGATGCATTTCCAATACATCACCATATCGGTGATGGTGATCGGGTCGCTGTCCGTTGTCGGCATGATCGGCATGATCGGCATGATGGATCCGGAAGGCGGACCGCCTTATCTGATTGGCATTCTTGCGATCTTCATTTTCTACGCCTGTATGCAACGAATGTATTTTCTCGCAGCGGCCGCAGTTTTTATTGGCGTTTCGGCGGCGTATTCGCTGACGATTACCGTCATCAGCCCGAAAGCACCCGAAGAAATCGCCAGCGGGCATTTCTTCATGATCTTCATCGCGTCTGTCGCATTTTTCACCATTTACATGCAGGAAATCCGCTCAAGGATAAATTTTTTCCAGCTGCGCCAGCGGGAAATGGACGCCACTTTCATTGAAAAACTGCTGATTGAAGCAACTGCGGCGGACCGCGCAAAGATCAGCTTTCTGTCTATCCTCAGTCACGAACTGCGTACGCCGCTGCACCAGATTGTTGGTTTTTCAGAGGTTGTGAAAAACCAGGTGACCCACGATCCTGGTTCCGATCCCAGCGACTATCTTGATGAAATTCACTCATCTGCGACCAGCCTGCTCACATCAATCAGCAAAATGCTCCGCTATGCCGACGCGACCGCCGGCAAGATTTCGTATGACGCGATGGATTGTTCTGTGGACTACCTCATAGAGACCGTTATTGAACAGGCGCGCTCAAAAGCCGAACAGGAAAAAGTTACGATTAGTGTTGGCGAAATGGAGAATGCAAAGCTGCATATTGATCACCTTCATACCGCCTACGCCATTGGACAACTGCTCGACAACGCCATCGCAGCGTCATCGCAAGGCGGCGGCGTCGAGATAACAGGCGGCGTGAATGAGGATGGCGGCTATCGCCTGGATATCATCGATCATGGCTGCGGCATGAGCCAGGATCAGATTACCGCCGCCTTCGCCCCTTTCGTGCAGACCGAAGACGTGAAAACGCGAACCATGGAAGGCGTGGGTCTTGGCCTGTCGCTATCGAAAAAGATTGTCGAGGATCAGGGTGCGGCGCTCATCCTCAATTCAGAGATCGATCTTGGCACGACGGCGAGCGTCGTGTTTCCGCTTGCAGACGCAAAAGAAACAGAGGAAGGAAGCGACGCCGCTTAGGCCGAATTTCCCGGTTTTTCAACAACGAGGAAATAAATTGCATTGAGCGGATCGCTCTCGATACTGACGGTTGCTTCCGGCGTCTCGTTCGCCATCGCCCGCATTTCCATCTCGTTCCGGAAATAAAGCGTCCAGTCCAGAATGTATTCCATTGGCCACAAGGTGCCGGTGCGCAGATTATTCACATTGCCGATAATCAGCTTGCCGCCTGGCTTTAGATAATCGAACATTCTGCGCACGAACCGCATGGCCAGCAGCGGGTTCAAATAATCAACCAGCCCGGATGAATAAATAATATCCTGCTCAACCAGATGCGAACGCAAGGACGACGCATTCAGCATGTCACGGAAGGAAATATTCAGCGCGGAGACTTTCAGCGCCCCTGCGGCTCCGAGATTTGCGGCCTTGTCGAGCGCGTAATTCAGCGCCTCCGGCTCCTGATCGACAAGCGTTGCGTGCCAGCTCAGGCCGCCGCTGGTTTTGACAAGCGGCTCCAATTCGCGCGCGGGCCCTGAACCGATGCTCATGATTTTGAAATTGGTTTGCCCGTTCTGCGCTTCATTCGCATGATTTAAAATCAGATCAGCCAGCGCATGCATGCGCGTAACGATTGGCCGTCCGGCGACAACGCCCAGCATATGAAGGAACTTTGCATGCATGCCGTCGCCTTCCGGCACGCCGTCATACATGTAATTCATGATGCGAAAATCGCCGGGATATCCCATGGGCTTGAAATAGCTGCGCGCCCACGTGTTTCCGCCCGTCAGCTTTCGCGTGATCACACGCTCTGTATATTGCTTTAATACACCCCGCGCGGCCTTATTATGATGGACGGGCAGGACAAGATCGTTGCCTTCCATCAGCAGCGTACGCCAGGCAGGCGTCGCGCCGTCTGTCAGCTCCATGATGATTTCATCGACAGCTTTACGATCAAGCTTGCCCTCAATCGGCGTCAGGTGCCGGTCGATATGCTCAAGATAGCCGCCGATGAAGGACAGAACGTCTGCACAATAACTTTTATATTCCGCGGAAACCGCGCTGCGATCCTGTTCCCCCTCGGCGAACCCAAAAGCCAGGGCGCCGGCGTTTTTGCGAATGAGGTCGTTGAGCGGAAAGCTTGTATCATCAAGCGCCAGTCCGACGATCAAAGAGCCGCGATCAAGACCCGTTCGCGCCATACGCGCCCGCGCGCTGAAGATTTCGCGGCCGAACTGGGTAAGGCGCAGGACGCCGCGGCCATCCCCTTCAATCGCCATTTCCTCCGGCAGGAAATCACGCGTACGGCAGCCGGCCCCGGTGGCGCTGATATTATCAAGCAGGAATTCGCGATCATCGAACCAGACACGGGGGGGAGCATCTGCGAACAGTTTGCGGGCGGCATGGCGTTCAGGGCGGAAAAACCGCGCTTTGCCCGCCGCGCCCGGCAAATTCTCGTAGTGCTCTGACATACGCCACCCGCTTGATCCGCTCGCCTTGGGATTAATTATCCCTAACAAAACGTAAAGATCAATCGGGCAACACGGTTTTTCTGCACAAAATCAAAAAGTTAACGACGTTTTTCACAGGCAGGCGCGTGCGCCGCACAACGCGTTAATCGCGTATTGCTTTTACAAACAGTCGTTTAGGACACCGGCTCGGTGAGTAGTTCGACCACAGTGTTTAGGATAAAGAGCGCGCAGACGGTCGTTACGCGGCGTCTTCGCCGACCAGAATTTCGCGTTTGCCAGCGTGGTTCGCGGCGGAAATAACGCCCTCTTCCTCCATGCGCTCAATCAAGGTCGCGGCTCGGTTGTAACCGATCTGCAACCGGCGCTGAACATAAGATGTGGACGCTTTCCGGTCGCGCAGCACCACCGCCACAGCACGATCATAAAGCGCATCGCCGGAAGATGTGTTGCCGCCGATATCGAAGCCGGCCGCGCCGCCATCTTCTTCACGCATTTCTGTAACTTCCTGAACATAGTCAGGCGCACCCTGTTTTTTCAGGAATTTGACGATTTTCTCGACTTCATCGTCAGACACAAACGCCCCATGCACGCGGCGCAGTCGCCCGCCGCCCGCCATGTGCAGCATGTCGCCCTGCCCCAAAAGCTGTTCCGCCCCCTGCTCGCCAAGGATCGTGCGGGAGTCGATTTTAGAAGTTACCTGAAAAGAAATCCGTGTCGGGAAGTTCGCCTTGATCGTGCCGGTGATCACGTCAACCGACGGACGTTGCGTCGCCATGATCAGGTGGATGCCGGCAGCGCGCGCCATTTGCGCCAGGCGCTGCACCATGCCTTCGATATCTTTGCCGGCGACCATCATCAGATCGGCCACTTCGTCGATTACGACGACGATGAAAGGCATCGCTTCATATTCCAGCTCTTCGGTTTCATAAACCGGCTCGCCGCTCTCCTCGTCATAGCCAGTGTGCACAGTGCGCGAGAGCGTTTCGCCGTTTTCTTCCGCTTCCAGAATGCGCGAGTTAAACCCTTCAATATTCCGCACACCAACTTTGGACATTTTCCGGTAGCGCTCTTCCATCTCGCGCACGGTCCATTTCAGTGCGACGACCGCCTTGCGGGGATCGGTCACCACCGGCGCCAGAAGATGCGGAATGCCTTCGTAAACGGAAAGCTCAAGCATTTTCGGATCAATCAGAATCAGTTTGCATTGATCCGGCGCCATTCGATAAAGCAGCGACAGGATCATGGTGTTGATGCCAACTGATTTACCCGACCCCGTGGTGCCGGCGATCAGCAAATGCGGCATGCGCGCCAGGTCAGCGAAGGTCGGCTCCCCGCCAATGCTTTTGCCAAGCGCGAGGGTAAGATCGCCGCGTGTATTCTCATAGTCACCCGCGCCCAGAAGCTCACGCAGGAACACCATTTCACGATCCTGGTTCGGCAGTTCAATGCCGATGACATTGCGACCCGGCACCACCGCAACGCGGCAGGCGACGGCGCTCATGGAACGCGCAATGTCGTCCGCAAGACCAATAACGCGCGATGACTTTACGCCCGCCGCAGGCTCCAGCTCATAAAGCGTGACAACCGGGCCGGGGCGAACATTGATGATTTCGCCGCGCACGCCGAAATCAGACAGGACATTTTCAAGCATGCGCGCATTTTGTTCCAGCGCTTCGTCGGAAATGACGGTTCGGTTCGATGCGCCGGGCTTGGCGAGAAGATTAAGCGGCGGCAACTCATAGTCGCCTGCGGTGAAGACCGGCAGTACCGGCTGCGCTTCGCGGCGCTCACGCTTGCTCTCGCGGGACTTGCCATGTTTGCGAATGATCTTGCGCTTGCGCGACGGTGCGGCGAGCATCGGCTCGCCATCTTCGTCTTCCAGTTCCTCGTCATATTCTCCGTCTTCGTCGTATTCTTCCTCATCTTCTTCGGCGCCTTCTCCTCTCAGCGCGTCGTAGCGGGCGACTATAAAGTCATGCACAATGTAATAGCTGTCCTCAAGCGCCCACCAGGCTTCCATGACGCGGTCGCGCGTGAGACCGCAGACGATGGCGTATACGCCCAGCCCAACAAGACCAAAGGTTGCGCCACAGATCGAGGCCGCCGCCGGCACGCCGAACGCGGTTAGCGCGTTAGCTGCAACGCCCAGAAGCGCATCGCCAATCAGGCCGCCGGGTCCAACCGCAAAAGGCCACGCGGCCGGCGTCGGCAAGGCGGCGATTGCACCGGCGCCGACAATCAGGGAAACGGGGAAAAGCGCCAGGCGGCGCCAGAAAACACCCGGCGTTTCTTCAGGGGCGCCATTAAGCAACGCAAAACCGCCCCAGATCATCATCGGCGCAATCAGCAAAAAGGCCCCGCCGCCCATCAGCTGCAGCAATAAATCCGCGACCGCCGCGCCTGCGCCGCCGGCGATGTTCTGGGCCGCTGCGCTGGTTGCGGTGTTAAAGCTCGGATCGCTGATCGAAAATGTCGCCAACGCCGCGCCAATCCAAACCCCGAGAAGCACGAGGGCAATACCGCCCGCACGCATCAGCACGTTGCGCGCCCAATGACGCAAGCGGTCAACCAGTTCGGCGAATTGATCGCGATTTCGGGCGGAGCGGCGGGTGTAAGTTCGAGAGCTGCGCGACATAGGACGATTACGGAACGTTAGAGTGGCAAAAACGATTTCCGACAAGTTTTACATGGCCGCGCATAAAAAGGGTTAACGCTCGTTAACCATTCGCCCCTTGGGTTGCTTCGGTCTCAGGCGTCACGTCATTGGGGAGCCGAATTCGCGCGCCGATCGTGTATTTCAATGCAATCCAGAACAGAAGGCTCAAGAGACTGGCGAAGCCAGCAATCGCGCCTGCGCCGACAATCTGTCCGGCGACCCACGCGTCGGGATTGGTCCATGGCGCCACCACAACGCCCCAGGCGCCGCAAAAAAGGTGGGTCGGAACAACAAGCCCGGCGTCATCAACGCGGAAACGGCTGAGAAATGGCGGCGCAACGGTGACAATGACGCCGCTGACCGCACCGATCATGACCGCCTGCCACAAAGATGGATGCAAGGGGTCTGCGGCGATCGCGACAAGCCCGCCAACTGCGGCGCAGGACGCCGTCACCAGGCCAACGCGCTTATAAACAGCCTGAGTCAGGAACAGCGCCGCCAGAACCGCGCCCGAAGCGGACAACAGCGAGTTCGCCATGATCATTCCAACCGAGATCGCGCCTTCTACGCTCGCTATGGATTTCACCATTGCTGCGGCGACCAGAAACCATGACACCCAGATCAATCCGGTACCGAAAGCGGCAAGCGGTAATGCGTCCGATGGGATGTGACGCCCGCCTGCCTGAAGGAATTTTCCCGAGCGCGGCCCGACCACGAAAGCGGCCGCCAAAGCCGCCGCGCCACCCGTCATATGAATGACGCCCGCGCCGCCGAAATCGTAATAGCTCCAGGCCTCGTCCAGATAGCCGCCGCCCCATGTCCATCCAACGATGATGGGGTAGATCAGTCCGGCGAAGGCGGCGGTAAAAATCAGAAACGCCCAGAGCTTGACCCGCTCGGAAACCGCGCTGGAGACAACCGCCGCGCCGATCGCCGCCAGCCCCATCTGGAAAAACCAATGCATCCCCGAGGCGTAACCGACGCTCATCGGGTCGATGTCATCGGGACCCCAGACCTGAAATTCTCCAAGAAGGCCGCCCTTTTCGACAAGATGCGCAAGGTTGTATCCGCTGATCCAGAAGGCGAGCGCCGTCACCGCGACAAGCCCCAACATTCGCAGGCAAACCGAAAATGTGTGTTGCGGGCGCGCCAGCCCCACATCCCGCAGGCCAAACGCGAAAACAACCATCAGGGCGCCAAGAGCGCCCACAAACAAAAGCCCCGTATCGAAGACGAAAAGCGCCGTGTCGGTGGCGGCGCTGATTTCCTGCGCGCCGGCGCCAAACGATGCGAGAAACGCCGCGCTGAATGCAAGAACGCCAAAACCCATGCGCATTGACCGTTTCTCCTTTGCCATGCCGGCTCACTCTCTAATGCCGCGCTTTTCGCCGCAGCCGCAAGCGCCCCTGATCAACTAATTCTTGTGGACGCGGTGAGCCTAACGCGCGAAACTTGGCGCTCTATGGTGGAAAAACATCAATTTGATATTGTTATTGTCGGCGGCGGCCTTGCGGGCGGTCTCGCTGCGCTGGCGCTTTCCGCCCGTGGTTTTACGTGCGCCGTGATTGATGCAGGCGACCCGGCGGCGATGCGCGGACAAGCCTTTGACGGGCGCACGACCGCTGTCTCCTATGCTTCCGCTCGCGTTTTCAAGCGCCTTGGCTTGTGGGATCCGGTGGCGCCGCATGCAGAAGCCATTCAGGACATTCTTGTCACCGACGGGCGCGCGAAAAGCCGCTTTGACGACGGCGCCGTCTCCAGCTTTCATTTGCATTTCGACAGCCGCGAGTTAGGCGAAGATACGCCGCTCGGCTGGATCGTCGAAAACCGCCGCCTGCGCGAGACGCTGCTCGACGCCATCGAAAAGGCATCAGACATTTGCCTCATCGCGCCGGCAAAGCGCGTATCGACCGTCTATGAGCCGGGCGAAGCAATCACCGCGCTTGAAGATGGACGAACGCTTTCCTCAACACTGGTTCTGGCGGCGGACGGACGGTTTTCCAGCCTGCGCGGGGAAGCCAATATCAAAACCAATCAATGGCGTTACCCACAGGTGGGCATTGTCGCGACGGTCGCGCACGAACGCCCTCATCACGGTGTCGCACAGGAGTTTTTCCTTCCCGCCGGACCGTTTGCGATTCTACCGATGACCCCCGTCCGCGAAGGCGGGCAAACCAAAAAGTATCGCTCGTCGCTGGTGTGGACCGAGCGCGAAGCAGCGGCGCCCGCCTATATGGCGCTTGGCGATGACGCATTCCGTACGGAAATCGAAAACCGGTTCGGGCCCTATCTCGGCGCCATTGAACCGGCCGGACCGCGATGGTCTTATCCGCTCGCCTTCACATTGGCGCAAAGCTATATTGCGCCGCGCCTCGCGCTGATCGGCGATGCGGCGCACGCCATCCACCCGATCGCCGGCCAGGGTTATAATCTTGGCGTGAAAGATATCGCCGCGCTCGCCGACGTGCTCACCGAAGCGCGCGAGGTTGGCCTTGATATCGGATCGCTTAGCGTTCTGCAGAATTATCAGCGCTGGCGGCGGTTTGACTCCGCGTCTCTGGCGCTCGGGACCGATCTTCTGAACCGTCTGTTCTCGAATGATTTTCCGCCTCTGCGTGTGGCCCGCGATCTCGGCATGGGCGCGGTCAATGCCGTCCCCGGATTGCGCAAGTTCTTCATGCGCCAGGCCGGCGCGGATCTCGGCGCCCTGCCAAGCCTGATGGCGGCGGAGCGATAAAACCTTCTTACCTCTACAGCCAATCGCTTTCACTGGAGCTCCGCATGCAACTCACCAAAAGAGACCTTCTCAAAACCTCGGGGCTCATGGGGCTCGCCGCCGCAGGCGGCGTTGTGCATGCGGCGAAGGCGAAGGGTGCGTCTGAACTCCCCAACATGGCGCAGGGTGCGGTTCCTATCAGTACGGACGAACGCAAACGCCGCGTCGCCAAGGCGCAACAGCTGATGCGCGAACAGGGCGTCGCCGCACTGCTGCTGGAAGCCGGGTCCGCCATGGTTTATTTCACCGGCATACGCTGGTGGCGCTCCGAACGCCTGACCGGCGTTGTCATTCCGGCGGAGGGCGAGATTGGCGTCGTGACGCCGTTTTTCGAAGAACCGTCGATCCGTGAAAGCATGACCTTTGGCGACGATGTGCGCACATGGCACGAACATGAAAACCCGTTCGCGTTGGTGGCGGGCATCCTGAAGGACAGAGGCCTGAAAGACGGTAAACTCGCCATTGAGGAAACCGTCCGCCATTTCATTGTCGATGGCGTCGCACAAACCGCGCCTCAGTTCGAAATCGTTTCCGGCAAAGACGTGACGCGCGGCTGCCGCCTGCATAAATCCGCCGCGGAGATCGCGCTGATGCAAACCGCGAACGACATCACCATGGCCGCTTACGTCCACACCTATTCGCAAATAGAGGCGGGCATGTCGCCCCAGGATATCAGCGCCATTATGAACGCCGCGACAACGGCGCTCGGCGGCAATGTCGGGTTTTCCCTGGTGCTTTTGAACGAGGCGAGCGCCTATCCCCATGGGTCCGGCCAACCGCAGACAGTGCAGGAAGGCGGCGTTGTCCTGATGGATTGCGGCTGTTCCGTACACGACTACGAGTCCGATATTTCACGAAGCTGGGTTTTCGGCGAAGCAAGCGATAAACAGCGACGCGTATGGAACACCGTCAAGCGCGGGCAGGAACTGGCGATGGAGACGGCGCAGATCGGCGTTGAGGCTGGCGTCGTCGATGACACCGTGCGCAGTTACTATGAAAGCGAAGGGTTCGGACCCGGCTACAAAGTGCCGGGCCTTTCTCATCGCCTGGGCCATGGCATCGGCATGGACGGCCATGAACCAGTGAACTTCGTACACGGAGAAAAGACATTGCTGGCGCCCGGCATGTGCTTTTCTAACGAGCCGGGCATCTATATTTTCGGCGAGTTTGGCATCCGCATGGAGGACTGCCTCTATATGACCGAGGACGGCCCGCAGCTGTTTACCGCATTGTCGCCATCGATCGATAAGCCTTTTGGATAAAGGAGCCTATCCCCTCAGCACCATCTCGCCAGCGCGCGCTTCAACGCTTTCAATGCGCGACAGGAAACTCATGCCGAGTAGGTTTACTGACAGCTGGTCGTCAGGGAGAATAAAAGCTTTCACCCCCTCAACACGGATGTCGTCAATTTCCATTTCATCGAGGGTGACAAGCGCCGCCTTGGTTTCTCCATTGGCGGTGCGCACAGGATAGTTAAAGTCCGTCCACGACGTATAGACACCAGCGTCGCGCGCATCGCTTTCTCGCAGCGCCACGTAGCTCGCGCCGGTATCGATTAGGAAGTTCGCAGAACGCCGGTTGATTGCGACATTGACATAGTACTGATGATCATGGGCGGCGGCGATGCGGACCTCCCGGTCCCACCGGGCGCTTGCAGTCGCAACGGTCGAATGACCGGACTGCACCACCGCCATGTCGGCGCCGGGCGCCGGCGCGCGATTGCGGTCAAGATAGCGCACGCCAATGATCGTACATGAAATCATGATGGCGGCTGTGAAAACTTCAGAACGCATGGCGACCCCTGGCAAGCTTTACAGTCTGCCAGCCTATGGTTGCCGGACCGTCTTCCCAGTTGTTCGAATTCTAGGCTTTCCGCTTAACCATGTTCAGCGTTAGCGGCGTCCGAAACGGGCTTAGCCGAGCCCCAGAACGTCACGCATGGAGTAAAGACCGGGCGGTTTTCCCACCGCCCATCGCGCCGCCGCAACCGCCCCCTTGGCGAAGAGGCCACGGTCGATGGCGTGATGGGAAAGCGTCACCACCTCATCCGCGCCGGCGAAAGCGACCTCGTGCTCGCCGACAATGCCGCCCCCGCGCACCACCGCGAAACCGATATCGCCGGCTTTGCGTTCACCGCTGCGCGGCCCGGCCATACCGACGGCTTTCTCCGTGAAATCGACGCCGCGTCCGCGCGCCGCCGCCTCGCCCAGCATCAGCGCCGTGCCCGACGGGGCATCGAGCTTTGCCCTATGGTGCGCCTCGGTAATTTCGATATCGTAATCATTACTGAGGGCGTGCGCAGCCTGTTCCACCAGGGCCGTCAGGATGTTAACGCCAACGCTCATATTGCCGGATTTAACGATGGGGATCGCTTTCGCCATCTCAGCGATGGCGGCCTCATTTTCCGGTGAAAATCCGGTCGCGCCAATAACATGGGCGACGCCCAGATCGGCAGCCGCTTTCGCATGGCCGAGCGACGCCTCAGGCGTGGTAAAATCGATCATCACGCCCGCCCGCTTCAGACCCTTGGCGGCGGCGTCTTCGACCGCCAGGCCGATCGCATCGAGCCCGGCCAAGACTCCAATATCCTTACCGATATCTGGCCCGCCCGGACGTTCAAATCCGCCGGCGAGGCTCGCGCCCGGGGTTTTCAGGATTTCCGCGACGACCGCTTTACCCATGCGCCCGCCGGCGCCCGCAACAAGAATGGAGGATTTTGGCATTAGCGACGCTCCCTTCTGCGCGGCTCAAAACGCCCGCGCGGAAGAGAACGCCATAGCGGCGCTGTCAGTCATTGGCAAATAAACGGCGAACCGGCGAGCGCGACGCCCGCCGGCTGGTTTTATTTTCGCTAGCCTTCCGGGAAGCAAACCGAAAGCGCTTCTTTCACGGAATCGTCCATGGCGTCGACATCGGCTTCGCTTTCGAGAGCGAGCACAGCCTCAGCCACAGAATCGTCGCCCGCCGCCACATCGCCAACGCAGGAACATGGTTCCGTATCCCAACCATTACCGCCTGCGAAATCAACGCAGAACGCTTCGACATCATTGGCGAAAGCCGGCGCAAACGCCGTACTCAAGGCGAAAACGCCTGCTAGAACACTCTTTTTCATTGGTAGGCCCCTTTTCTTTTCGACTTCCCCGTCCACGCAAAAGAAACGCAACCTCGCGGCGGTTTTTTTGATGGCGAGAAGGTGACGACAGGACCATTCATCCGTCAACGTGGTAAACGGCGGGCCGCTCGGGATAAGCGGCAGGACGTGTCTGGCATATTGCGCACCAGGTAATTGCGTTACTCTTTGACTTCGTCGGCTTCCGCCAGCATCGGCGCCAGTATACGCTGATAAAAAACGGCGACGCCGACGAGGGCCGCGCCGAGCCCCAGAAACGATGTCGCGCGCCAGACGCCGTCCATCGCCGCGGTGTCGATGATGAAGACCTTGCCGACCGCGAGCATCAAGGCGGCCAGACCGGCATATCGGAAGACGACACTGCGCCTGATGGCGGCGGCGACAAGCACCGCCGTTGCGTAAACGATCATCGCAATCGAATACGACCAGGACTCTCCGTCGCCGACAGAGCCAATAGAAAGGTCCGGCGCATGAAAACCCTGCCGGATGGTCAAAATCATCCAAGCAAAAGACATCAACGCCGCGAAAAGCCCGGCGGCGCGCGCCTGTAAGCGCTCACCCAAGCGATGCGCGACAAAGGCCGCTGCGCCGTAAGCCGCGGCAGGCGCGAGATAAAACAGGAAAAGCTTGTTGAAAAGGAAAGGACCGGCGATCTGCGCCCCGTTATCGCCCCACCATGGGTTTAACCCGGTCAACGCGGCGGCGAAGGAAAGAAGCACCGCGAACCACAGGAGGCACCGCACGGCGATGGCGCGTATGCGCGTCAGGTCGGCGCCAAACCGCCAGCGCAGGAATGTCGCGATCAGCGCCCAGGATATCGTCTGTAGGCTGATCTCCAAAAGGCTGTCGAAGTTTGCATCAAGCTGACCGTCATTGAAGAGGTGGCGAATTTCAAGGCTGACAAAGCTCGCAAAAACCGCGATGGCGGCGCCTTCCATGCCCTGCACAACCGGGCTGCGCTGGCTAAGACCGCCGCCCTGAAACCAGCGCGCGGCCAACCAGAACCCGGCGGCGGGGATAAGATAGGCGGGAACCAGCCAGTTGACGACCGGTAGCGCGCCGACATTCGTCGTCAGAACTTCCGGCAGGAACAACAGCCGCAATGCGCCGAGCGCCGCGAAAGCGCTGGCGGCGTATTTCAGCGCCGGAAGATTAAAACGCCGCCACAACCAGGCGATCATCGGCGCCTGAATTGCGAAGCCGAAACTCATCGCCAGCCCTTCCGTCCCCATGGCGACCGCGAGACCGGTCCCCAGCGACGCCGCCAGCGCAAACGCCGAACTCGCCCCCGGCGTTACATCGAACCCGCCAAGGCGTTGTTTCAATTCCGTCAGCACCAGGATGTTCCAGACCGCGACGCCAAGCGCCGCGAACCCCCAGGCGGTCGATTGTTCCAGTCCCGCCTCGGCGAAGTAAAGCGCGCTCAGGATGAGCGCCGGGCCGAAAGCGGCGGCGATGGCCGCCGGCGCTTTTTCGCGGACCATACGCATCACCCCATAGCCGCCAAGCGCATGGATCGCCGCGAACGTCGCGCCGGTGACAATGAGAGAGGATGACCCTTGCGGATCGGCAAGCGCAAAGACAATGGCGGTCGCAAGCACGACTGCGATCAGCGCCAGCGACAATCCCTCGCGGAACCGGGCGCCGGCGAGCGTCAGTGCAGCAAAGGCGCCCCACATCAATGTGGCGCCGCCGGCAAATCCCGCCTGCACGGTCAGCATGACCGCCGCCGTCAGCGTTGCAGCGGCGGCGATGTAAAAGGCCGCCAGCGACACGGCAAGCGCTTTAACGCCGCCCCGCAAAAACCGGCCGACGTCGAGTGGCTCGACAGCGTCGTCCCACGCGACAAACGCCGCCATGATAAGAAAAGCCGGCAGATAAACAAAAAGCGCGCCCGTGTGGCTGTCGGCGCCGCCAAGGATAGCCATGAACGGCCAGAAAAGACCGCCCGCCAGCGCCAGATAAGAAATGGCGCGCCATTGCATGATCCGCGCAACGCCGAGCCCGCCGGCGGTAATCGCGTAGATGTAAAGATAGAACGCTATCACCGCAGGCTCCCCGGATGCGGTGATGATCGGCGAAGCGTGCGCGCCGACAATGGCGAGCGCCGCCATGGCGGGCGCGCGGTGGATGACCGCAAGAGCCACGACGCCCGCCGATGCGACGGCCAGCAAAACAAACGCTGCAGTCGCCGGGATAAGACTATATAATCCGTAGGCGGCGAATATTGCGCCATATATGGTGGCGCCGCCCGCGCCCGCGAGAACAAGCGGCGCCAAGCTGCCTTTCGGGGCGCCGCCCGCCTTCAGCCACTGCGCCGTTGCGATCATGCCCGCGCCCGCTGCAAGACCGAGAAGAACGCGCATGCCCGGCCCGAAAAACCCGGCGTCAATCGCCACCTTCACCAGAAACGCGCCGCCGAGAACCAGCGCCGCGCCGCCAAGCCAGATCAGCCAGTTGCCGCCAAGGCTGAAATCAAAGGCGGCAGGCTTCGCGGGTTTCATGTCTTTCGTCTGCCCGCCCGCACGCCAGGGAATATCCCCGGCGTCGGCGCGATCCTGCGCAACCTTCTTCTCCGCCGCTCCTGTGACCGAAGTTGGAACTGGCGCCGGGCTTTCCGGTGCAGCCTGCGGCGATGTCTGTTGTTGCGGTTCTGACTCCGCCGCCGATTTGAATGACGCATCGGCCTTGTCTTTCGGCGGCGCGCCTGCAGTCTTCAACCGCGCAACCTCGATCTCCAGATCGCTGATCCGGCGCCGGGCCGACAGCGTCATGAAAAACGCGACCCAGCCAAAGATGACGCCCAGCACCGCGCCGCCGCCGAGAAGTATCAGGCTTTCCATGGACGTCTC
This sequence comes from Hyphococcus sp., assembly GCA_965230025.1. GTDB lineage: Bacteria > Pseudomonadota > Alphaproteobacteria > Caulobacterales > Parvularculaceae > Hyphococcus. The sequence goes on along the minus strand of CBDDKD010000063.1, from coordinate 73,367 downwards.
TCTCTTATTCCCCGAAGCTCAGTTAACCAGAACGCCTGTTTGCAAAGCGTTACAAACGCAAATGCAAAACCACGTTTCATGAAAACGAGTGTTAAGGTTAGCCGTATTTGGCGCCCCAGTCGCGCATGGCGCCGATCACCGCGCTCATTTTTTTACCCTTCGGAGTGAGCACATACTCCGCACGCGGGGGATGCGTTTCATAAAACTCACGTTTCACGATGCCGCCTTCTTCAAGCATTTTCAGCCGGCTTGAAAGCGTGTTGGGCGGAATGCCGTCCAGCGCATCCTGCAGGTCCTGAAAACGGCGCGCGCCATGATCGATCAGCTCACGCATGATCTGTGCGGTCCAGCGCGATCCGATGATCATCGCCGTACGCGCAATCGGGCAGCCTGTGGAGTTCTCGCTCATGGCTTGCAAAATAGCCGATCAAATATAAATTGACTATAGACTATAATTTATGTAGTTAGTAGTAAAAATGGAGAGAGTCTATGTCCGTCGAGCTTCAATCCCTGTTTGGCGTCGCCGCGATCCTGCTGGCGCTTGTGTTGCTGCAAGGGGCGCTGATCCCGGCCACTTACGGATTCAAATGGGGGCTGGGCGCGCGTGACGAGCCCCGCGAACCGACGGCGCTCCTCGGCCGGATGCGGCGCATCATCGCCAATCACCTCGAAGGCATGGCGATGTTCGTGCCGCTGATCCTGATCGCCCATTTCGCCGGTATCTCGACACCGCTGACCCAATGGGGCGCGGTTCTCTTCGTTGCGGGACGCGCGGCGTTCGCCGTCATCTATATGATGGGCGTGCCGGTCCTGCGCTCCGCCGCCTGGGGGGTCGCCCTCACCGGGCTGCTGATGATCGGTTTCGATGTGGTCCGGCTTGGGTTTTAAGCTGAAGGCTCAGCTGCCGCGCGGAAACGGCGTTCCGAATTTGTGTACGAAGTATTTCGCGATGTCGCGGGCATTATCGAGTATCCGGTAATCGCCTGCACGTTTCACCTCCGCATCAGGCCCGGCGGCGGCGGCGTCCGCCAGCACCAGCGTCGGGCAATTCCATTCCCCCTCGCCCAGCATCTCCACAAGGCCCGGACGCGGATGCGCAATCGGCTCATAGCGAATGTCGAGCGCGTGCTTGATGGCCGGAAAATAACTTAAGACGCCCCAGAGTTCAGCGCATTCCGGACAGAACTCCCGCCGGTTATTATCCTCAAACCCCGGCGGCAAAAGAAACAGAATGTCCCGCATCATAATCCCAATTCCGTAAGGCCCGGATGATCGTCAGGCCGCGGGCCCGGCGCCGGCCAGTGAAACTTGCGCTCGCGCTCAGTAATCGCAACGTCATTGATGGACGCTTCACGGCGGCGCATCAAGCCATTGTCGTCAAATTCCCATTGTTCGTTTCCATGGGCGCGAAACCAGTTTCCACTGGCATCGTGATATTCATATTGAAACCGCACCGACAGGCGATTGTCCGTAAACGCCCAAAGTTCCTTGATCAGACGGTAATCCAGTTCGCGCGCCCATTTATCCGACAGGAATTCGACTATCGCCTCGCGGCCCGTGAGAAATGTAGAGCGATTGCGCCAGCGGCTCGCCGGCGTATAGGCGAGGGAGACTTTTTGCGCGTCGCGGCTGTTCCAGGCGTTCTCCGCCATGCGGGTTTTCTGGAGCGCGGTCTCGCGCGTAAAAGGCGGCAGGGGCGGGCGTGGCTCAAGGGGCGTATCGGTCATGGCGGGACTCCAGTTTCCTTATCGGACCTTTAGATGCGGGGCCGGGCCGCGCCCCGCAATCACGCACGCCTACACATTTGCTTGATCGTTCGCCGTGCGCGACCCGGTTGATTGCATCGCGGGCGCCGCTAAGGTCCGCCCGCATCATGTCGCTTCTCCCCTCGCTCGAAATCTTTCGCCATCAGGGCTATCGCCATTACTGGATCGCCCGCCAGATGGTCTCCGCCGAACGCCAGATGGTGGCGGTCGCCATCGGCTGGCAGATCTACGATCTGGCGCGCGAGACGCGGTCCATCGAGGAGTCGGCGTTCCTCTTGGGCCTCGTCGGGCTGGCGCAGTTCCTGCCCGTCTTTCTCCTGTCGCTGATCGGCGGTCAGGCGGCGGACCGTTTTGACCGCAAGCTGATCCTGATCGTCTCCAACATCGTTCGGTTTTTCGTGATCGGCGGGCTTTTCGCGGCGAGCTTTGCGCCAACAAACGTCGCCATTCCGGCGATCTTTACCGCCGCCGCGCTGATGGGCGGGGTCAACGCGTTTACCCCCGCCGCCGCGAACTCGCTCTATCCGCGCCTTGTCCCGCGCGAAGAGCTCCCCCTCGCCATCGCATGGAATTCGCTGGGGTTTCAGACCGCCGCGATCCTCGGCCCGGCGATTGGCGGGTTTTTATATATCGCGGGACCCCATGTGGTTTACGCCACCGCCGCCGCGATGACCTTTATTGCGATCCTCGTTTTCTGGGCGGCGCAGACGCCGCGTCACGAGCCAATAAAAGGCGCACACGGATTATCGATGATCGTCGATGGCCTGCGCTATGTGCGCGACAACAAGATTGTCCTCGGTGCGATCTCGCTGGATCTCGTCGTCGTTTTCTTCGGGGGCGTTACGGCGCTGTTGCCGGTCTTCGCCCGGGACGTTCTGCATGTGGGCACGGAGGGGCTGGGCGTTTTGCGCGCCGCCCCGGCGCTTGGCGCGGCCATCGTCGCCTTCATGCTGGCGCGGCGCGGCCTGACGCGCAAAGTCGGCGTCTGGATGCTGGTCTCCATCGCGATCTATGGCGCGGCGATGCTCGGCTTTGCAGTCTCGAAACTCTTCTGGCTGTCGCTGGCGATGCTCGCGGTCACCGGCGCGGCGGACATGATCTCCATGTATGTGCGCCAGTCGCTGATCCAGCTGGCGACGCCCGACAGGATGCGCGGCCGCGTCTCGTCGGTGTCGTTCATTTTCATCTCGGCGTCGAACGAACTCGGCGAGTTTGAAAGCGGCGTCGCCGCGCGGTTTTTAGGCCCCGTCGGCGCGGTCCTTCTCGGCGGAACCGTGGCGATCGCCGCGGCGCTGTCCTGGACGCGGCTGTTCCCGAAACTCGCGACCGCCGACCGGTTTGAGGATGGGGCGCTCGCCGATGACGAGGTGAAAGAGACCGTACACTGACGGCATCGCTCGAGCGCTAAAACGCGCCCTATGCGAAAAATGTTGGCTATAATCGTCAACTTCAAAAATATTCTCTGGACACACCGCCCCCGGCCCCCCTTCGGTCCCCCCATGGACATCAGGCAAACGGTCGGCGGCAATATCAGGCGGGAGCGGCGCCGGCGCGCCCTGTCGCAGGAAGCGCTCGCCTTCGAAGCGGGCGTCGACCAGGCCTATGTCAGCATCGTCGAAAACGGCGCCGGCAATCTTACCCTCTCTCTGATCGAGCGCTTCGCCAACGCGCTGGATGTTCCGCCTGACCGACTGTTGAAGCCTCCTGAGCGATGAGGGGGAGGTAACGCCAATGGGTCGTAGGGCGGTCCTCGTCGTTTCCATCCGACGGCAAAACTATCAAGTCGTGACATGGGGAGAAAATTTTTCTTTGGAGCTATGCGAGTCGATATAAGACCGACTCCTCAGACTGGTGGAGCGATTCCTCGCCAAAGGTTAAATCGCCCCGGCCAGTCCGGGTGGTCTGAGAGGCGACCCCCAATCTACGGGGCCCCCGACTGCCAAGCCACAAACGCAGCGGGTTACTACGGCGGGCGTTTCTTCGGAAACGCCCGTTTTACATTAGCTCACTGGCTAAGCTTATTCGACTCCCAATGGCAATGAATTTATGGAATAAAAAAGACTTTTTTATTCGGAAAAATAATTATGGGAGAAAAATCAACCCCTAAGCGTCCCCGTGGACGTCCACGGAAGCTAACGTCAGATGTTCTGATCAAATTTGAAGTGCCGGAAGCACAAGCGGCATACTTGCAGCTACTTGCAACAAAATTTGGATGGGGAAGAGGCATAAATGACGTAGCGGCGGCAATTGTTCTCAGCCAGATCATGGAACTTCAAAAGAGAGGGTTTCATGAGACTAAAATGCCGTCGGCTGAACATGATTAATTCTACAATAGAAACGAAAGCTATTGTGCTGCGGCAGCAATTTTTGCGTCGTCCAAATTGATTCCGGCGCTTTTAATGCGCTGAGCTAGTTTCGTCGAAACCTCTTTCACGTGCTCATTAAACTCCAAATAAATAATTCCATTCACATCCGAAGGCATTTCAAGGTTACCCTTCTTCAAAATTACCATTCGTTCGCGACCTAAAGACGCCATCACCATGCCCATTTCGAGAATTACGTTTTGGCGCGCACGTGGCTGCCTGTCAGCATCTGGGCTGCTCTTTGGATAACCATAGTCGTCAGGCGTCATTAGGATTATTCCGAATGCGGACCGTTCGTATATTTGCTGTTCTAACGCCTCGACAAGAGTACGTGATTGCCCATCGTTGTTTTGCAAAATATAAGGATCGAGCCCCAACCGCCTAAGAACCAGCTCTAGTTGTTCTAAGCTCGTTGTATCATGGCCATGAACGATAAAGATTTTGGTGTCATTCGTTTTTTGCTGCCTAGGCAATGAAGTAGAATTGCCTGACTGGCCTTCGCTATCCATAAACTTAGCTTCAAAGCTTGAAGCTTCGTCCTTGTCGCCTTGAAATTGGACAGTTTTGCTGCTTTCCCACCAATTTAAAATCGCGCCATTCTCGGCGCGGTATTGTTTTTGGTTGCCTTTATCACTCCACTCGCCATTTACGCCAGTTAAAAGAACTTTGTCTTGTAATTCTTGATATGATCCTTTGAACTTTGATGCCATAAAATTCACCTAGTGTGACTCACCCCACGTCGGTCACATTCTCCCAGAAATTCTTCGCGCGTTTGAAGAAGCCTTGTGACTGGGGGCAACAGTCTTCGCCGCCGCCGGCTTCGCAGAACTGTTTCAGCAAGTCTTTCTGTTCGGCGTTAAGGCCCGTCGGAGTTTCGACCTGCACCTCAACATAGAGATCGCCGCGGCGGCGCTGATGGCCGCGGCCGGTCTGGTCAAGCTGGGTCATGCCCTTGCCCCGCACGCGGAAGCGCTTGCCCGTCTGCGATCCTTCGGGCACGGAGATTTTCACGCGGCCCCCGTCGATGGTCGGGGTTTCGAACTCGCCGCCGAGCGCCGCCGTCGTCATCGGGATCGGCATGGCGCAGTAAAGATTGGCGCCGTCGCGCTCGAACAGATCATGCTCGGTGACATGGACGAAGATATAAAGATCGCCCTCCGGCCCGCCGCGCGGGCCCGCCTCGCCCTCGCCGGATAGGCGAATGCGCGTTCCGTCCTCGATCCCCCGCCGGAACGTCGACGGAGAGCGTGCGCTCGCGCCGGACGCGGCCCTGACCTGAGCAATCCGAACACGGATCTTTGATCGTGCGCCCTTCGCCATTGCAATGGGGACAGGTTCGTTCAATCGTGAAAAAGCCCTGCTGCACGCGCACGCGCCCGACGCCTTTACAGGTGTCGCAATGGGCGGGGCCGGAGCCCGGCTTGGCGCCGGAGCCGTCGCAGGTCTCGCAAGCAACGGAGCCCGGCACCTTGATTTCGGGTTTTCTTGCCGTGAAAGGCGTCTTCGAGATTGATCTTGAGATTGTATTTTAAATCCGCGCCGCGGCCCGGCCCCGCGCGTCGTCCGCCGCGCTGGCCGCCCATGAACTCGCCGAAAATCTCGTCGAAAATGTCGGAGAAACCGGCCGCGCCCGCGCCACCGCCAAAGCCCTGGGCGCCGTTGAACCCGCCGCCGCCATGGCCGTTCTGGAAGGCCGCGTGGCCGAACCGGTCATAGGCCGCGCGCTTTTGGTCGTCGGAAAGGATCTCATAGGCTTCGCCAAGTTCCTTGAACTTTTGCTCCGCCTCCGGATTATCCGCATTGCGGTCCGGATGGTATTGCATCGCGCGCTTGCGAAAAGCGGATTTTATCGCCGCCGCGTCCGCGCCGCGTTCAACACCGAGGGTCTCGTAATAACATGCTTGCGCCATGGTTCGCGCCGTCCTTTTTGTCCGTTAGCTGCAGCGGTTTTGAAGCCCCCGCTCGCCGCGCTAAGGAAACGGCGGCGCTGTTAAAAGCGCCGCCGCCCGTCGGTTTAGTCTTTTTTCTCGCCGTCGACTTCTTCGAAATCGGCGTCAACAACGTCTTCGGCCGCTTCTTCTTTAGCCGCGTCCGCTGCAGCCGCCGCAGCGCCCGGATCGGCCTCGCCGTCCTGGCCGACGCCTTCCTTGTACATGGCTTCGCCAAGTTTCATGGAGGCCTGGGCCAGCGCCGTCGCCGCGGTGTTGATCTCTTCCGCGGTGGCGTCTTCTTTCTCGAGCGCGTCTTTCAGGTTCACGATCGCATTTTCAATCGCGTCCTTGTCTTCGGCGGAAATCTTGTCGCCATATTCCTCAAGGTTCTTCTCGGAGGAATGGACCAGCGCTTCGGCGCGATTTTTCGATTCCACCCCTTCGCGGCGTTCCTTGTCCGCGTCGGCGTTGGCTTCCGCGTCCTTGACCATCTTTTCGATGTCGTCATCGGAGAGACCGCCAGAGGCCTGAATGCGGATCGACTGTTCCTTATTGGTCGCCTTGTCTTTCGCCGAGACATGCACGATGCCGTTGGCGTCAATGTCGAAGGTGACTTCCACCTGCGGCACGCCGCGCGGCGCCGGCGGAATGCCGACAAGGTCGAACTGGCCGAGCATCTTGTTGTCCGCCGCCATTTCACGCTCGCCCTGGAAGACGCGGATCGTCACCGCCGACTGATTGTCCTCAGCGGTGGAGAATGTCTGCGACTTCTTGGTCGGGATCGTGGTGTTGCGGTCGATGAGGCGCGTGAAGACGCCGCCCAATGTTTCGATACCGAGCGAGAGCGGCGTCACATCAAGCAAGAGTACGTCCTTGACGTCGCCCTGCAGAACGCCGGCCTGGATCGCCGCGCCAAGCGCCACGACTTCGTCCGGGTTAACGCCTTTATGCGGCTCCTTGCCGAAGAACTGTTTTACGACATCCTGCACCTTCGGCATGCGGGTCATGCCGCCGACGAGGATGACTTCGTCAATATCGCCGGAAGAAAGACCGGCGTCTTTTAATGCAGCTTTACATGGATCGACCGTGCGCTTGACGAGATCGTCAACGAGGCTTTCGAACTTTGCGCGGGTCAGCTTCATGTTGAGGTGCTTCGGACCGGACGCATCCGCCGTGATGAACGGCAGGTTCACTTCATATTGCGCCGTCGAAGACAGCTCTTTCTTGGCTTTTTCGGCCTCTTCCTTCAGACGCTGCAGCGCAAGTTTGTCCGAGCGCAGATCAATGCCCTGATCTTTTTTGAATTCGGTCGCAAGGTAGTCAACGATGCGCAGGTCAAAGTCTTCACCGCCGAGGAAGGTGTCGCCATTGGTGGACAACACTTCGAAAACGCCGTCGCCGATCTCAAGGATAGAGACGTCAAAGGTGCCGCCGCCGAGGTCGTAAACGGCGATCTTCTGGCTGCCGGTTTTCTTGTCCATGCCATAGGCGAGCGCCGCCGCCGTCGGCTCGTTGATGATGCGCAGGACTTCGAGCCCGGCGATCTTGCCGGCGTCTTTGGTGGCCTGACGCTGGGCGTCGTTAAAGTAAGCGGGAACGGTGATGACGGCCTGCGTCACTTCCTGGCCGAGATAGGCTTCCGCCGTTTCCTTCATTTTCTGCAGGATGAAAGCGGAAATCTGGGACGGCGCGAATTTTTCGCTGCGGCTTTCGACCCAGGCGTCGCCATTGTCGCCCTTGATGATGGCGTAAGGGACCATCTCTTTATCTTTTTGCGCGGTCGGATCGTCATAAGGGCGCCCGATCAGGCGCTTGATGGCGAAAAAGGTGTTTTCCGGATTGGTGACCGCCTGGCGGCGCGCCGGCTGACCGATCAGCCGCTCGCCATCGTCGGTGAACGCGACAACGGACGGCGTGGTGCGCGCGCCCTCGGCGTTTTCAACGACTTTCGGCTCTTTTCCCTCCATCACGGCGACGCAAGAGTTCGTCGTACCGAGGTCAATGCCAATAACTTTACCCATTCTTCAATTCTCCTTGCAGCGAGCCGCCCATTGATATCCAGCCCGACATCAGCGCCGGAAACGGACGAGCCCCTTGATAGACTTCAGATTTTTTGCCGCCGGGCCCCTTCTACAAGTCCGGCTGAACGTTGTTTCGAGCGGGATATAAGGAGAGCGAAAGAGGCCCGCAACCCGTGCGCGGCCTCGCATGGCGGAAAAATTGCGCGCGCGCCGCCAGCGTTAAACTTGCGGTAAGCAATCGGCCCGCCAGCCCGCCAATATTGCGACGGCTAATTCAGAACTTCCCTGACCTTGGCGATGCCGAAGTTCACCGCCTGTTCCAGAGATATTTTCGGCGGCATGATTAGTTCGTCCGGGTCGACCATAACCTCGACAACAGCAGGCCGCCCGGTTGCAATCGCTTCGCGGAACACGTCCGCAAGGTCTGACGCATTGTCTATCTTGAACCCGATCCCGCCGCAGGCTTTGGCAAACGCGACAAAGTCAGGATTGAGAAGATCAATCGAATGCTCGGGAAGGCCTTTTGCTTCCTGTTCCAGCGCGATGAACCCCAGTTTCCGGTTATTAAAAATGACGCAGGTGATCGGCAGATCGTATTTTACGGCAGTAACGAAATCCGCCATCAGCATCGCAAAACCGCCATCGCCGGCAATAGCGACAACCGGTCGGTCCGGATAGCTGAACTGCGCGCCAATCGCCGCCGGCAACGCGAACGCCATTGATGCGAGTGCGGAAGAAAGCGTGTAGCGCTGGTTCGCTCCGACTGGCAGATGCCGCGCCGTCCATGCCGTCGTTGTGCCAGTATCACAAAGAAAAATCGCATTGTCCGGCGCCGCGGCGGCAAGCTCAGCGATGGCCCGCTGCGGTTTAATCGGCGCAGCATCGGACTGCTCAGCTTTCCTATGACCGTTTCTTTCCTTGTCTTTTTCCTTTTGCATATCGCGGTAAAACCGGTCGTCGGATTTTTCTTCCACGCGCGCGTTCAGTTCCTGTAAGGATGGTTTTGCATGACCGCGCAAGGGCGCCGCCACTGGCGCGCGCCGCCCCATCCGGTGGGGGTTAGGCTCAATCTGAATGATTTTCGCTTTCTTCGGATAAAAGCTCACATAAGGATAATCGGCGCCCACAATTAAAAGAAGATCGCATCCGTCCATTGCCGCCGATCCGGCGACACTTCCCAGCATGCCAAGGCCGCCAATGCACGCCTCGTCGCCTTCGTCGATGTAATCTTTCGCCCGCAGGGTGCGCACAATCGGCGCCTTGAGTTGCGCCGACAACGCCAAAAGTTCTTCGCGCGCGTTCGCCGCGCCAATGCCGGCCAGGATCGCAACATTCTCGGCGGCGTTGATCAACTGAACCGCTTCGGCAATGGATGGTTCGCAAGGACGCATCTCACCTTTTTCCGAGCCGAGCGCAAAGTCGCCTCTCTTTGTCGAAAGCGATCGCCCGGCGACATCGGTTGGGATGGAGATGTGCGCCACGCCAGGCGCTGAAATCGCCGCCTTGCAAGCTTCCAGCATAAGACTTGGAAGCTGATCCTCTGTCATGACGGTTTGGGAATATTCTGCGACATCGGAAAACAGACGTTCCGTATCGACCTCCTGGTGATAGCCGGTGCCGATATATTGCGTCGCCGCCTGGCCGGTGATCGCAATGACCGGGGCATGGTCGAGCTTTGCGTCGTAAAGACCGTTCAAAAGATGCACCGCGCCCGGCCCCGCCGTGCCAACGCACGCCGAAAGACCGCCGGTCAGCTTCGCCTGCGCGGACGCCATGAACGCGCCGGCCTCTTCATGACGTACAAGGATGAAGTCCATGTCGTCGCGACGGCGCAGGCCGTCCGTAATATCGTTAATCGCGTCGCCAGGCACGCCAAATACCTGTTTGACGCCATGAGCGGCGAGAATGTCTAGAACCAGATCAGCGACGCGCATCAGAAACCTCCTTATTTTATCCGGAAACGACCTAAGGCGTCACGGAGAGCGTTTGTGAAACAGGCCGAAAGCACATCACGGCTGTGCGACGGCCTGTAGCTGCTCTGCGCCGATAACGCCTTTCAGGAGCGCCGGATTAAGCCGGGGACTATCCTCACCACGATGTAAAACGGAAATATCACCGGTAGTTTCCGCCACCACAGCCTCAATTTGACCCCAGTCAAGCACATTCGCCTCGCGTAGCTTAGCGCGCAAATCACTTTCGGTAATCCTTGCTTTTTTCATTTGATCGAACAGCATCTTGTCGCCCAGCATAATGAGGCGGGGGTCGTTGTCGATCAATTCGCACATAGCGCCTGACCGGACGCGTAAAGTCGCAATAGCCATCTGCAATGCGAAAAGACATGCCAGAGCAATGGCGCCCTGCAACAGGGGCGGGTTTTTCGCCATTACTGTCCCGGCGATGATCGATCCAATCGCTACCGTTATTGCAAAGTCAAATCCGGACATTTTGGAAAAACTGCGCAAGCCTGCGAAACGCGTCAGTACGACAAGAACCGTATAAACACCGATCGTGGTCAACCCGATGAAAAAAATCGAGGCCCAAGGGGCCGTCAGCCAATCCACTCAATACCCTTTCATCGCTATCGCGTTTTGTGACTATATGGCTCACCTCGCCATCCTGACTCGTACAAAAGCAGGATGCTTTAAAGTTAGTTGCGCCAATAGCGTCGCGCTAACAGTTAAAGGGCGCGATAGTTCGTTTTAGCTCTAAGCTGCACAGAAAAATGCTGGCGGTTATCGATTAATCCTAGATTTTGGCGCGGGCGGAAAAACAACGCCGCCCGCGCAGCCATCTTAAACAACCCCGTCGACGGTCTGGCCCATGATGGCCATCACAAAAACCAGGACGATAAGCTGCAAAAAGAAGATCGTTGAATTCGCCATGATGCGCTCTCCATGAATGTCGCCGATCAGGTCTCACGGCCTTTGGCGCTTGTAACTGTCAAAACTCTTATTGACGGTTACGAAAATAACCTTATATTGTAACTGGTCAATCGATTTTTACTGGTTACGATATGAGATTTTCTGAACACGAATGGGCGCCTTCGGACATTATCGGCGGCAATGCGGCGCTCGATTTCGTCAACACCGTCGACAAATGGTCGAGCGATCCCATCGACCGGCTTGGCGACGCCGCCGCCATGGCGCGCTGGGCCGAGACGGCGGGCCTTCTCTATGGCGATGACATGGATCGCGCCAAAGACGAACTCGCCCCGCGATCCGAAAGGCGCTGAGGAGTTTTATAAAGCCGCAAGTGAATTGCGCGCCGGCCTTGCGCGGATATTTTACGCGCTCGCCAATGACGGCGACATCGCAGAAAAAGACCTGACGCTCATCGACCTCTGGAAAGAACGCGCCGCCCGCCACTGCCGGATTGTGCGTGACGGGGACGGGTTCCGCCGCCGCTGCACGGAAGCCGCCCGGCGCTGGAGCGTGCCGCGCGATTGATTGTCGAGGCCGCGGAAGATTTTCTGTTAAACGGCCGACTTGAGCGCCTGCATGTCTGCGGCGGCGACAGTTGCGAATGGGTGTTTGTAGATAGTTCGAAAAACGGGCAGCGCCGATGGTGTTCAATGGCGACCTGCGGCAACGAAGCCAAGGTTAAAAAACACCGTAGACTGAAAAAGAAGGCGGCCGCTTAATTGACCGCCGCGCGCTACGCGAAAACCGATATCGTTTTCACGTGCGCCATTAGCCTTATCGAGGCGGTGCGCCGCGCGAAGGCGCCATCCGCCGGTATTCCATGCGCCGCCCTTGATCACCCGCGCCGTACATGAAGCATTTGTCGCCGGAGCGCCGTTTACGGGTATGCTCGAATGATTTGGCGTCCAGCAGTCGGCGGTCCATTCCCAGACATTGCCGTGCATATCGTAGAGACCGAAATTGTTCGGCGCAAAACTGGCCACCGGCGTCGTGCGTCCGCGGAATTCGCCTTTTTCGCCAAGATACGCATAATTGCCGTTATAATTGGCTTTGTCGGAAGAGATGCCGGGGCCGAAAGAAAATGCGGTCGTGCCGCCCGCCCGGGCGGCGAACTCCCATTCCGCCTCGCTTGGCAATCTGTATTCGTTTCCGGTTTTGGCCGACAGCCACGCAGCGTAAGCCCTCGCATCCTCAAAAGAAACGTTCGTGACCGGACGATTTCCACGCCCCCAACCCATGTCGTATGGCGCGTAACCGCGGCACCCGCCCTCATCAACGCAAGCCTGCCATTGATCGAAGGTGACTTCGCGGGTTGAAATCGCAAAAGGCCGCGCCAGCGAAATATCCCTCACCGGCCCTTCCGCCTCTGTACGAGTCTGTTCGCTCGGCGGCGAGCCCATACGGAACGACCCCGCGGGCAGCGCCGCCATCTCAGGGCATTTCTCGCAATCGGTGAAATAGTTTCCAAGCTGAATACGCGCGGTTACCTCTTCGGGAAGCGACGCCAGCACCGGCGCCTCGCGCGTCGCCTCGGCGACCAACGCCTCCATGGGATCGACACCGGCAACGTTATCCGCGTCGCCCTCAGCCAGCATTTCATCCGCAGAAGCAAGCTCGACGGGATTATCTTCAGCTGGCTCGGTTAAGTTTTCCGCGTCGTTGATCTGGTCGTCGGCGCCGACCTCGTCCGGAACCGCTGTCTCCGATGCTGAAGCGTCATTTTCAACGTTCTCTTCATCGCGGTAGGATGTGACTTCAAAATCCGATTGCGCTTTTGGCGTCACCGGCGCATTGGTGTTCTCAGCCGGCTGCGCTGGCTGCACGAATGCAATCGACGGCGGTTCGCTTTCGGTTGAGGCGATATCGATTGACGCCGGCGGCGACAGCAGCGCTGGACCGAAAACAACGGCCGCCGCTGTCAGCGCGAAAAGCGCAAAGCCGCCGCCAAGCACCACCTGGCGCGCCCGGAACCGGACAGGCTTTTTCGCAAGCGCCGGCGTTTCCGGCCAGTAATGTTCGGCGCTGATATGATAACTCGCCTCGACATTGATCGGCGCGGCGGTCTCTTCATCCCTCGCTGGCGGATCGATGTCCCAATCAACATGCTCACCCTCATCGAGGGCTGGCGCCTCGTCGATTTCATATTCAATCGTCTCGCCCTCGGAGACGTCAGGCTCGACCGGCGCCGGGTCGACCGGCGGTTCGGCCCACACTGAGCCGTCTTTAAGGCCGATGCGCTGAGCGGCGAGCGTGACCTCCTCCAGGACAAAGCGCCAGCGGGGGTCGTTTTCGTCGCCGCCCCATCCGGACAGGTCGACAGGCTGAAGTTTTTCAAAACCGCTCGGCGCCCGGGCGCCGCCGACGGTGACCGGGATCAGCGCGCCGCGCTCCAGCGCTTCGCGCGCCTGAACATGGAGACGCGCAAGCTTGGCGGTGGCGTTCGACCAGATAACGATCGCCGCGCCGTCTTCCAGCATTAGATCGCCCGCCAAGGGGTCTTCACCCAGACAACGGGTCTTATGCCCCTGACGCGATAGCGCGTCAGCGATCTTTTCTCCCAGCGCTTCATCGCGCGGCGAATGTAAAACAGAAACAGCAGGCATTGCTTCTCTGGTGTTTAAATAACGGCGAACCTGCACGTAATGATCAGTGCCAGCATAATTCTAGCACGCGCCGCAAGACGAATTTGTCCCCAATCGGCTTACAGATCAGCAAGATACGGAAACCACCGAAATCGCTGCGGGACCCGCAATTCCCGGCTATCCCGGCAGATTCAAGGGCTTGGAGATATAAAGCAGCCGCCAGTCCATGTTTTCCATCAACATCGCCCGCGCCGCTTCAGCCACCCGCAATCGCAGGATCTCAAGGCGAGGCGCATCTGATTGCGATAGCGGCTCGAACTTCTGCGCAATGTTTTGCAGCTGCGCCGCCGTGGCGTGAGACCGCTCTGCGGTTGAACCGAACTCACCCTGCACGCGGATGCCGAAAAACGCAGCGCCCAGCGCCGGCAAAAAGCCGGTCATCATGGTGACGCCGTTTTTGACAAGTTTCTCGGTTTTATAGGCAAAGTCCTTCACCGCGCCGAAATCGCCGGATTTTAAAAACACCAGCGAAAGATAGATGAGACAGACCAGCAACGTCATCGCAAAAGCGAACTCACCAAGGTGGTGCAGGCGATGCTCCATCTTGTGTAAGACTTCCGCCTTGTGGTTGTGATAGGCGATTTGCGGGCGAATTTCCTCATCAAGAATGGTGGCGGCGATGTTCCGGATGGCATTGTGGTCAAAACAGCCGGACGCCATGCCCGTCCTCCCTTCGCGTCGCCGCGAAATACCAGTCAACCCAGCCGGCCGCCTCAGCGCCTTCGCCTTGTGAAAAATCTTCGCTCAGTTCGGCCCGGCCCAGGGTCAGATAATAGAGCCGGTACTGGCGCATTTCCTCAGCAAGCTGACGATAATCAATCCATTTCTCGTGCCAGCGTCCACGCTTGCCCGCCGTCGTGACGCCAAGGATGAGAATGATGATGGTGACTTCCAATCCGATCCATATCGTCTTGCTGCCAAAGCCCATGCCCCCGGCGATCAGATCGAACAGCGCCAGAAAAACCGCCATCGCTGCAAACAGGTAATTGAAGAAATAGGAAGAGCGATAAAGATTACCGTAATGGATCGCCAGGTGATCGGCCCAGACAAAGCGCGGAATGATCATCTCATTAAAAACGCGCTGGTCCTGCGCGGAAACTTTCAGTTTTTCGGCGAGTGTCGACTTTTGCGCCGCCTCGATTTCCGCTGCCGGCGAGCGACAGGAAAGGCGAACATCAAACGGCCATTTGCCGGCAAAAGCCTTTTCCCAGAACTGAAAGAAAGAGCCCCAGTTGAATGTATGCGTGCTCTCACTGCAAAACTCACGATAGGCGGCAAGGGCGTGGGTTTGCTTGCCGGAAAAGGCGTGCTCGATTTCTTCGCACGGCGGCGGGGCGACAACAGCGTCAATCGCGGCATGAGCGGCCTCGACGGAAAATGGCGTGTGCCGACCGTCCTCACCCATGAAAACCGGCGGCGTATCCGTAACCGCGTTGATCCAGACCACGGGCTTTCCCGCCGCCAGCGCTTCTTCCTTGATCATCGCCGTGCCGGCGATGCCGCGCGCTTCTTCACCGTCCCAGATTGCAATGATAAAATCCGATTGCGTAATCGTCGTGATGCCGGCCTGTAAATAGGCGCGGTCTTCATGCGCCTGCCCGTCACGAACGCCGTCCAGTTCGGCGACCGCATCCGCATCGCTCAACAGATGTTCAAACTCCTGCCGGTCCTGCTCGGAAAAATCGTCGCCATAGCTTTCAACTGAAAACGGCAACGGCGCCAGCAACCGCCAGCCGCTGTTTAGCGCCTGCTTCGCCGCCCCAGAGTGTCTGCGCCGTCCCGCCAGCGCGCTGACAAAATAGTAAAGCGGCGGCGCATCCGCATATTCCTGCACATAGTCTTTATGGGCCGCCCGGAGCGCCGCCGAAGCCGTGTCCAGCACCAGTTGAACCTGCGCATTGATGCGGTCGATCTGATCCGCCTCCAGCCGCGCCTTGCGGTGGCCGGTGACCCCAACACGAAGCGCAATAACGGGTTTCGGCGGTGAAAGCTCTGTTGTCATGAAAAGCCCTTGTTATTCTCCCCCCGCCTAGTCACGCCATGCGCCAGCGCGCGTCAAGACGGGGGCCTGCGCATGTGGGTAAAAATTTGTTCTTGAAATGTTCTAATCGCTGAGTCATGGTTAACGCATCGACGCTTGCGCCAAATGAGGAGATCGATGGTCGCCCAAGTCACCACCTTCGCCTTTCATGGCGTCGAAGCGCGCGCCGTCACGGTGCAGGTTCAACTGACCGGCGGACAGCCGGCATTCACCATAGTCGGTTTGCCGGACAAGGCCGTTTCGGAGGCGAGAGAAAGGGTCAGAGCCGCTTTGTCAGCGGTTGGTCTCGGCCTGCCGCCGAAACGGATCACCGTTAATCTGGCGCCCGCCGATCTCCCCAAGGAAGGCAGCCATTTCGACCTCGCGGTGGCGCTCGGCCTGCTGATCGAGATCGGCGCCGCGCCTCATGACGCCGCCGCCGGCTTTGCGGTGATGGGCGAGCTAGGCCTTGACGGATCAATCGCTCCCGTCGCCGGCGCGCTCCCCGCCGCAGTGGCCTGCAAACGCCATGGGGCTTGGCCTGATCTGCCCGGCGGAAAGCGGTCCGGAAGCCGCCCGGGCCGGGGGCGAGGCGGAAATCATTGCGCCGAAATCGCTTATTCAGCTGGTCAATCACTTCAAGGGAACGCAAGTCCTCTCCCCTGCAAAACCTGGCGCACTGGAAAGTCCGGCGGCCATACCGGACCTTATCGACGTCAAGGGCCAGGAAACCGCCAAACGCGCGCTCGAAGTCGCCGCAGCCGGCGGTCATAACCTTCTCATGGTCGGCCCGCCGGGCGCCGGCAAGTCGATGCTGGCGGCGCGCCTGCCCGGCCTGTTACCGCCCCTGTCGCCAGCGGAAATGCTCGAAATTTCAATGGTTCAGTCCCTCGCCGGCCTGCTTGAAGGCGGACGGTTGACGCGGGCGCGCCCCTTCCGCGCCCCGCACCATTCCGCCTCCATGGCGGCGATGATCGGGGGTGGGGTGCGAGCGAGGCCGGGGGAAGCCTCGCTCGCCCATCATGGGGTTTTGTTTCTCGATGAATTGCCGGAATTCTCCGCGCCGGTGCTCGACAGCCTGCGACAACCGCTGGAAACCGGCGATGTGCTGATTGCGCGGGCGAATTTTCACGTGCGCTATCCCGCGCGGTTTCAACTGATCGCCGCCATGAACCCTTGCCGATGGCGGGTATGGCCGCGCCAGCGGGGCGAAATTGCGGACGCGGACCGAACTGCGAGGAAGTCTATCAGGCGCGCATTTCCGGCCCGCTGCTGGACCGCATGGATTTGTGCATCGAATTGCCGGCCGTGACGCCCGCCGACCTTGCCGCGCCTGGCGCCGGTGAGGATACGGCGAGCGTCGCCGCCCGTGTCGCCCACGCCCGTGAGGCGCAAACCGCCCGCGCCGATACGACCAATGCGGCGCTTGCGGATGCGGACTTGTCCGCCGTCGCCGCACCGGACGCAGACGGCGCCGCGCTATTGTCACGCGCCTGCGAAACATTGGCGCTTTCCGCGCGCGCTTATATGCGAATTTTGCGCGTTGCGCGCACCCTCGCCGATCTTGACGGGGCCAATTCGGTTGCGCGCCGTCATGTCGCGGAAGCGATCAGTTTCCGGCGCCGCAATGCTATCGGATCGGCTATGAATTCGTCTGCGGCTGATGCGCCCCGCCCGCACGAACAGGGCGCATTTTAAGCGTTGCGTTAACCACGCCTATCAACCATTTTTCAAAGCTGAAACGGCATTATTGCGGCATTCACTAAGGGGAAGCCGCTTACATGCATAACGCCGATCAACCTGCTGCCGGCGTCGCCGATAACAATGGCGCCGAAAATGTCAGTGAACTAATCGTTTTATGCGATGCGGGTGGATTCATTCGTTTTGTCTCCCGCGCCTTCGCCGAGTTTTTTGGCGCGCCGGTTGAAAACTGGCTTGGCCGGTCCTTTGCGCCTGGCGGCAATCTGGGCGCAACCGGGGGCGCCCGCCGCCCTATCGCACCGTGGCCCAGACCGGCGACCACGAGCTGGTCATCGACTGGGAAGAGACTGTGCTTGGCGACGGCGAGCGGCTTTATGTGGGCGCCGCCAGCGATGGCGCGCCACGCGATGATCGTGCACGCAAGGACGCCCGCAACACTGTCGCCGACATGCGTTGGCTGGCGACCATGAGTCATGAAATGCGCACGCCGCTCAACGGCATTCTTGGCATGACCGGCCTGCTGCTCGATACGACGCTGGAACCCAATCAGCGCGCCTATGCCGAATCGGTGCGCGAATCCGGGGTCGCGTTGCTCGCACTCATCAACGACTTGCTTGATTTCGCCAAAATCGAGGCAGGCCGACTTGAGCTTGATGCGGCGCCGTTCAGTCCTTACGCGCTGGTTCAGAGCATCGCAGAGCTTTTATCGCCCCGCGCCGCCGACAAGGGTATTGAGATCGCCGCTTATGTGGACAACAAAATCCCGGCGAAGCTTTTCGGCGACGAAGCGCGGTTGCGTCAGGTGCTGATCAATCTCGCCGGCAACGCCGTCAAGTTCACCGATGATGGCGGCGTCAGTATTGAAGCGCATCTTATTGAACAGGCTGACAAGGCGTCGATCCGCATCGATGTACGAGACACGGGGATCGGTATTCCAGAGCCCATGCAGGCGTCAATTTTTCAGGAATTCTCGCAGGCGAAGTCCACCCATAATGGCGACAAGGAAGGCACCGGCCTTGGGCTCGCTATCGCCCGCAAAATCGTGCGCGCCATGAATGGCGACATCATGCTGAAAAGCGCCGTGGGGCGGGGCAGCATTTTCTCGTTCGAGATCGCCCTCGACTATGAAGACAGTATACAGACGGTTCCTGCTCCCATCGCCACACCGGTTATCGTTGCAACGAAATCACCCGTTCTTGCGCGTAGCCTGAAACTCCAGTTAACGGCGGCAGGCTCAACACAGGTTATTTGTGCTGGCGATGTCGACGCCATAATGGCGGCAATCAACGATAGTCCCGATGCTGTATTGCTATGCGATATTTATCTTGCCGGCGAAGGCGCCGGGCGGCTTTCGGATGCTGCTGCCCGTTCTTTTGTGTTGCTCTCGCCGCTCGCACGCAGTCATATCGCGGAGCTGCGAAGCGCCGGTTTTGACGGCTACTTCATCAAGCCGATCCGGCAGTCTTCCCTATACGAACAACTTATAGATATGGCTCCGGAACATGCAAAAAAAGAGGCCGCGCCGGCGCAAACAAAGCCGGAGTCGCAAGCTAACGCCGCGGCGGGATTTCGTGTCCTGCTGGCCGAGGACAACCAGATCAACGCCGTTCTTGCGACAACCATTTTGAAGCGCGCGGGCCACCATGTTGATCTCGCCAAGGACGGCCGCGAGGCGGTCGAGGCGGTTCGCCGTCAGCCCTATGATGTCGTCCTGATGGATATGCATATGCCCGAAGTCGATGGCATTGAAGCGGCTCGGCAGATACGGGGCCTTGATGAAGAAATCTCACGCATCCCCATCGTCGCGCTGACCGCAAACGCCATGGCGGCCGATCGCCAGAAATGCATCGCCGCCGGCATGGACGATTTTATCAGCAAGCCCTTTGAACCGACCGATCTCACCCGCATGCTCGCCAAATGGGGCGGGGCGAAAAGCGCGTTTTCCGCTGCGTCCTAACGGCAAACCGCAATACGCCATCACTTTGCCGGTTGCACCCTTTCCTCATGAGCGAATTGGCCTAATGTGCGCCACATTTTCAATCCATAGCGGAGCGTGTAATGGCGGCGTCGAAAAATTATAGCTGGCGCGAACTTATTGTCGCCCTCGGTCGGCGAAAGACGGGCGCTATGTTCGTTCTCGGCTTTGCCGCCGGTCTTCCTTATGTGTTGATCACCGGCACGCTGAACGCCTGGTTCACCAACGAAAACATCAGTGTTGCGACCATTGGCGTTTTTTCGTGGATTATTATCATCTACAGTTTCAAGTTTCTTTGGTCACCGGCGGTTGACCGGGCGCCAACACCAAAGTTTTTTAATATGGGCCAAAGGCGAGCCACGATCTTGCTGTTGCAAGGCGTCATCCTCGCCGCTCTATTCACGATTTCAACCGTAAGCCCGTCAACGCAAATCGGCATCATCGCTATTGCGGCCGTCCTTTGCACCTTTGCATCTGCATCCCAGGACGTCTTGATAGACGCATGGCGGATTGAAGTCGCCGACGAGGAAATCACCGTCGACCTTTTGTCCGCCGTCTATCAACTCGGATATCGCACGTCAGTGATCCTTGGCGGCGCAGGCGCATTAATTATCGCGGCGAGAGTTGGCTGGAACAATACCTTTGTCGCCCTTACGGTATTGATGGCCATCGCGGTCAGCGGCGTTTTTATCGCCGCCGACAGCAAGATTGCAGAGCGTGAACGCACCATCAAAGATGCGCCGCCACCCTTATGGCGTAATCTCGCGCTGACCCCGGTCATCATTGGTTGGGCCTGGTCCTTCACCGCATTGTTCGGATTCATGGCGTTTGCCCTGAACTCACCCGATCAGGCGAACGCAAGGGCTTTCACCGTGCAAACCGGACCGCTGATTATTCTGGCGTCTATTGTTGCGCCGGTCGCCGCAGCGACTTTCATGCTCGTCGCTCATTCGCGCGGCAAGGCGCCCGCGCTTGGAGACAGAACCTGGCCCGGGCAGAAGGTTTTCGACGCCCTTTATGCTTCTGTGCTGGCGCCCATGGCCGATATCATCGATCGGCTTCGCTTCGGGGCGTTACTTGTATTGGTGCTGGTGTTGTCGTACCGCTTTACAGATCTCGTCTGGGGCGCATTTGCGTATCCATTTTATCTTGGCGAAAATTACGGCGCGCTGGGCCACACACTGGATGAGGTCGCAGTTGCATCGAAACTTTTTGGGGCGCTTATGACCTTTGTCGGCATCGGCGTTGGCGGTGCAGCAATTTTAAAAATTGGCCGCATGCCGTGCCTTTTTGCCGGCGCTGTTCTCGCCGCCGCAACCAATCTTCTGTTTGCGGATTTAGCGCTGGGCGGCGCACAAACCCATTTTGTCATGTCGACATTGCGCCTTTACGGCTTGTTCGGATTTATGCAGCCGCTCGCGGATTTTCTGGGGTTGCAGGTAACATCAAACGAAGCCTTAGCACGATTGATGCTAGTCATTGCAGCCGAAAACCTTGCTGTTGGTTTTGCAAGCGCTGCAATCGTTGTTTATCTCTCTTCCATCGTAAATAAAAAATACGCAGCGGTTCAATATGCGCTGCTTGCATCCCTAGGATTTTTACTTGGCTCACTTGGGCGCGGCGCTTTGGGTGAGCTGATTGAAATTCGCGGTTTCGCCTATGTTTTTTATCTAACCGCCGCACTAGGGCTTGTCGCTGTTATCGCCGCCGGCCTCGAATGGGCGCGCCAGGCGCGTTACGGCGCTCCAGACACAGAAGGCTAACCAGCCGCCAGACAATCGTTCAGATCGGGCTTTTCATCTTCGGCGTTTTTCGCAGTCGCATCCACATGGGCGGCGCGCGATTCCCCGGTGTCATCCGGGTAAAGAATAATGATCAGCGTACAGGTGGAAAGCGCATAACGACGATACTCGCCCGCCCCCTCACGGCGGGTCAGGGTCGGCGCGCCGAGAAGCGCGTCAACGCTGTCAGGCGACGCGCCCAGAATATCATCCATGACAAAAACCGGCGCTGAAGGCGGCGCTGGCGCCACAGACGGGGTCGGCGCGGTCCCAGTCGTTGTCGAGCAGGCGCCGGCGAGCAATATGCTGGCGGCGGCGATGCGACTGGCGACATTAGAAATGTTTCTCATCAACGAAGGGTTCTTTCTTCCTGACTGGCCCGGCTGTGCGCCGGACCCTAATGCGGCCGGCGTCGCGCGACAACCGAGAGCGGACATTCAGGCCAGGCTGCGCCGCCTTGCCTCGCCACTTGCGGCTACCTATAAGCCTGCCGGAGTTAAGCCGCAGATAAGGAGCCTTCATGGCGCAGGACGACCTTGACGTAATTGGCGTCGGCAACGCGATTGTCGATGTGCTGGCGAAAGCCGACGACGCCTTTTTGAAAACCCACGACATTCCGAAGGGCGGCATGATCCTGATCGATGAAGATCAGGCAAGCGTCATTTATGACGACATGGCGGCGGCGGTGGAGATTTCCGGCGGATCGGCGGCGAATTCAATCGCCTGTGTCGCTTCGCTGGGCGGCAAGGGCGGCTTTGTCGGCAAGGTTGCGGACGATGCGCTGGGCGAAATCTTCCGTCACGATCTCCGCGCCATGGGTGTCGAGTTCGACACCAAACCGCTCGGCGACGGCCCCGCAACCGGTCGCTGCCTCGTTAATGTGACACCCGATGCGCAGCGATCGATGACGACCTTTTTGGGCGCGGCGGGGTTTGTCTCGCCTGACGATATCGACGCAGAGCAGATCAAGCGGGCGGCGATCACGTTTTTCGAAGGCTATCTCTTCGAACAGCCCGTGGCGCGCGACGCCTTCACCAAAGCCTGCGCCATCGCCCGCGAAAACGGCAAGCGCTCGGCGTTGACCTTGTCCGATGCGAGCTGCGTTGAGCGTCAGTTCGATGTGTTAAACAGCTTTATCGCTGATCACGTCGATATTCTGCTGGCGAACGATAAGGAAGCCGCAGCGCTTTTCGGCAGTCACGACCTTGATGTGATTGCAAACAAGGCGCGCGAGCTTTGCCCGCTGACCGCAGTGACCCTGTCCGAAAAGGGATCAGTCTTAATTCCCCGCGATGGCGATATCGTCACGATTGGTCCGGTTTCGCCAAGCAAGCTTGAGGACACAACCGGGGCCGGCGACGCTTATGCCGCCGGATTGTTATTTGGCCTGGCCCGGGGTTTTGAGCTTGATCGCGCCGGCGCGCTGGGCTCTCTCGCCGCCAGCGAGGTGATCAGCCATTTTGGGGCGAGACCAGCAGAGTCTCTGAAAGATCTGGCGCAAAAAGCGGAACTCCTTTGAGGGCGCCATGGTGAAACGCTGGCAGGCTGCGCTTTTAATCCTGGCAATTCTTACTGGGATTTTGTTCTGGAAACGTGAGCCGCTGATGCTCGCCTGGGTCGCCGCGAATACGGAGCAAACGAGTCTGGATCAGCGTATTGATCTGATCAGGGACAATATCGAGGTCCGCCTGCCTGATGAGGGCGCGCCGCCCTATCCGGTTGTCTTACAGTTTCATGGCTGTGCGGGGATACGTCCGCCGTTTCAGGAGCAGTGGGCCGACATCGCCAATCGCGCAGGCTATGCGGCCGTGATCGTCGACAGCAACGGCCCGCGCGGGTTTTCTCGAGAGGAAGCTTTGGATGTCGTCTGCGGGGGCAAGGCCTTGATCGGCCAGGAGCGCGCCGGCGATGTCGTCGCCGCGATCAAGATTGCGCAAAGCGATGATCGTCTCGACGCCTCACATCTTGTACTGGCCGGCTGGTCGCATGGGGGCTGGTCAGTCATGGATTTCCTGACCATGGACGGAAAAACCCGAACGCCCGCCGGGCTTACGGGGTGGAATGGCGAAGAGGCGGCGGTTGATGGCGCGATCCTGTTTTACCCTTATTGCGGCCCCGGGGCCTTGTCGCGCTTTCGAGGCTGGACGCAAGCGCCAAAAACACTCGCCTTTGTCGCTGGCGCTGACGAAATGGTCGATGCGCAGGAATGTCTTTCCTATTTCGAAGCCCGGCAGTCAAAAGACGCCATCACCGATCTGATCTTTTACGAAGATGCGCACCATGTATTCGACGATCCGTTTCTGGAGCCGGACTGGATTCATTGGTATAATGAAGATTACTTCAAAGATGCGGCTCACCGTTATGAAGCGTTTCTTGAAGAGCTGAACTAAAACGCTGTCATGAAGCGGCAAGTTTTGTCAAAATAGCGTTATACGCCGCCTCTACGTCTTCTTGTGTTTTCTCAAGCGGCTGACCGGTGTTAATGACATAATCGGCGCGTTTTCGCTTTTCCGCATCGGCAAGCTGCCGGGAGAGAATAGCGTTGAGCTTTTCCTCGCTCATCCCCGGACGCGCAAGCACTCTTTCCCGCTGAATTTCCGCAGGGGCGCTGACCACGATCACCGCATCGAAAAACCCGTCCATGCCATTTTCAAACAGCAGCGGTATGTCGAGCACCGCCGCAGACGCGCCGGCGAGCGCCGCTTCCCCCATAAAGGCTTCCCGATCCCGCCAGACCAGCGGGTGAACAATAGCTTCGAGTTTTTCGATAGCCTTTGGATCATTAAGAACGAGCGTTGCGAGTTGAGAGCGGTCAACAACACCGTTTTCGACGGCGCCGGGAAACGCAGCACCGATCGGCTCAACTGCAAGACCATCCTTTTCATAGAGACGGTGCACGGCGGCGTCTGCATCCCATGTCGCCGCCCCCAGCGCACCGAACATTTTCAGGACTGTGGATTTACCCATGCCGATGGAGCCCGTGAGGCCAATTTTGATCATGCCTGCTCCCGGCGGTTTAATTCCTGAATAAGCTCGGCGCGCAATACGTCATCGACAATCGCTTCGTCGCCGAACCAGGCGCGGAAACCGGGCGCGGCCTGATGCATGAGCATATCAAGACCGTCAATCACCTCGCACCCATACGCTTTTGCCTGTTTCAAAAGATCCGTTTCAAGCGGTGAATAAACGATATCCGCAACAATCGTTTCTGATTTTAGCTTTCTCGCATCAATTTCAAGGAGCGGTTGGCCGCTCATGCCGAGACTGGTTGTGTTGACGATGAGTTCCGCTTTTTCGAAAAGCCCGCTTCTCTCCCGCCAGTCAGCAACATGGACTGACAAGTCTTTGGCGATTGTTTCCGCTTTTGTCCGTGTACGGTTAGCCAAAGTAATTGACTGAACGTCGAGGCTTTGTATTGCAAGGATAACGCCGCGCGCGGCGCCGCCCGCGCCCAGCACGACTGCGCTGGACGGTAGCTTCTCGTTACCTAAAACTTGTTGCAGGGCTGCTGCAAAACCTACGACATCTGAATTATCGGCATAAGGACGACCATTACGAAATGTCAGCATATTCGCAGCGCCCGCTTTCTCAGCGGTCGGGCTCGCCTCGCTCGCATAGCGCAAGGCGTGCTCTTTATGAGGCAATGTTACGTTGACGCCCTCAAAGCCGATAGCCTGAAGCCCGTCCATGACGCGTTCAAAATCGTCATAGGTCTCAGGCGCTGCGAGCGGGACGTAATAACCGTCAATTCCAGCGCGATGCGCCCATATTGTATGAATTAAAGGCGAAAGCGAATGATCGATCGGCCAGCCGACAACCCCCGCCAGTTTTGGCGCAGTAGAAGATTTTTGTTCCGGGTTGGTCATTTAAAACGGCAACGCGCCTTCGCGGCGCAAAACGCCCAACAAAGGAAACAAAGACATGCCAAGCACTGCGAAATAATCGCCATCAATCCGTTCAAACAGCCGCGCGCCATGTCCTTCAACCTGATACGCGCCGACACTGAAGAGAATGTCAGGTCCGGCGGCGTCCAGATAAGCATCAATCTCTGTTTCAGAGAAGTCGCGCATCGTAAGATGCGGCCGATCCAGATTGCGCCAGATAATTTCGCCGCGGCGCGCAACTGCAATGGCGTTGATCAGCGTATGGGTTGCGCTGCGCATTTTTAACAGGCGGTCCCGGGCGTCATCCATGGTTTTTGGTTTGTCAAAAGCCAAACCCTGAAATTCAAGGATCTGGTCTGATCCGATGACAATATCCGGGCTTTCGTTAGCCACAGCCATACATTTGGCTTCCGCAAGCGTGATCGCGATTTCTTCCAGTCCCATGCCATTTTTTGCCGAGCTTGCTTTGATCTCGTCTTCGTCAACGCCAGGCTTGATGACATCAAAGTCAACGCCGGCGCTGCGTAAAATTTCCGCCCGGATAGCGCTGCCTGAGGCCAGAATGATTTTTGGATGATCGGTCACAGATTCTTTCGCGCGGAGAGCTTCGTTAAAATAGCAGCCGCTGTTTCTTCCACCGACTTGCGCGTCACATCAATCATCGGCCAGCGATGTTTTGTGAAAAGACGCTTAGCGCGCATCACTTCCTCGCGGATACGGTCCAGATCGGAATAGTCCTCCGCCGCGCCAGTCGCATTCAGTTCGCCCAAACGGCTCTTTCGGATTTGCGCCAGACGTTCAGGACTTGCAACCAGACCGATAACCATCGGCTTTCGAAGCGAGAAAAGCTCCTCCGGTGGATCGGAGGTTGGAACAAGCGGGACATTGGCCGCGCGTATGCCGCGATTGGAAAGGTACATGCAGGTCGGCGTTTTTGACGTTCGGCTGACCCCGACCAAAACGACGTCCGCAGGCTCAAGATCCCAAACCATCTGACCGTCATCATGGGAAAGCGTATAGTCGATGGCGCCAATGCGCCGAAAATAAGCGTCGTCCAGTTGATGCTGAGCGCCGGTCTTAAGACTTTTTTCAAGTCCCAGATAATCGGTAAAAGCATGCAGCAATGGATCGAGCACCGAGATCGCCGGGGTCTGTAACTCACTGCAGCGGATTTCCAGAAGCCGGCGCAATTCGGGATTGATAATCGTGTAAAGGACGAGACCGGGCGAGGCTTCGATTTCCGCCAGCGTTCTTTCCATTTGCGCCCGCGAGCGTATCAACGCGTAAATATGTTCAAGCGGTTTCGCCGCTGCAAACTGCGCCGTCGTCGCCTTCAACATGGCGTTTAACGTTTCGCCAGTGGAATCCGATACAAGATGGACATGAAAATAGGTCGCAAGCAGCTGCGATTTCCTGGCGCTCTGGTCAGGCGCTTCGCTATTCAGGCCGGTATTACTCATCTGGGGAATTATAGGGGAAAGAAACGCGGTTTCGCGAGGTCAATTTTATCCCCCCGCAAAAGCACATGAGTCCTGCCGTCCCGGCGCCCAGAAGGTTTTGAAAACCGAAATGGTCATACTTGTCCGATAAAAGGCGCCCGCTCACTTGGAAAATTCCAGTTTCTCAATAATCATACCCAGATGAATTCCTTTGATTCATTGGCTCTAACTTGCTTTTCAACATGTGTTTGAAGATTTATTCCCTGCGTGGAAAGATGGGGGAGACCCGCCAATTTCAGAGGGAATAAAAAGCGCGACTGTTTTTCCTCTGGATTCACCCTGACTCCTTAAATTAATCCTTTCTTAAGCTTCCTTTATAAAGAGTTAACAGGAAAGTTCGTAGACCATGTCGAACCAGTCAAAATTCATAAAAACACTGAAAGGCGAACAATCGGCCATACCGCCGATCTGGTTCATGCGTCAGGCAGGGCGCTATCTTCCGGAATATCGGAAATTGAGAGCGACCGCAGGGTCGTTTCTCGATCTATGTTATAATTCCGATTTCGCCAGTGAAGTTACGCTGCAACCGGTAAGACGCTTTGATCTCGATGCAGCTATTTTGTTCGCCGATATCCTGTTGATCCCCCATGCCCTGGGTCAGAACTTGAGTTTTGTCGAAGGTGAAGGGCCACGGCTGGAGCCGGTCGTAAGCGCCAAGGATATTGATCGGTTTCGAAAGCAAGATATTCATGGAACCCTGAATCCGGTCTATGAGACGGTTCGGAAAACCAGGGCGGCGCTCGGCGACGATAAAGCGCTGATCGGCTTTGCCGGAGCGCCTTGGACGGTGGCCACATACATGCTGGCAGGCGGTCCGATGAAGGACCCGTCCGCCTTGCGGCTGCGGTACTACCGGGAGCCGGATTTCTTCAACGACCTCATGGAAATGTTGGTTGAGAAGACCGTTGAATATCTGATCGCCCAGATTGACGCCGGTGCGGACGCCGTACAGCTTTTTGATACCTGGGCCGTGGGGTTGCCCTGGCCCGTCCTCGATAAGCTCTCAGTGGCCCCAATGGATGCGATAGCAAGTCAGGTGAAAAACGCACGTCCCGATACGCCGGTGATTCTTTTTCCAAAAGGCGTGGGAGAAAAGGCGGGCGAATATGCGCTTTTGAAAAGCTGCGATGGTTTCGGGATTGATTATGCGATGGATCCGTCCTGGGCGCGGGCTAATCTTGGCGAGCGGGTCGTGGTGCAAGGGGGGCTTGATCCGCTGCTGGTTGTCGCCGGTGGCGCGCCAATGGAGAAAGCGGCGGAAACGCTTTTAAAGCTCTTTCACGACGTCCCTTACGTGTTCAATCTCGGGCATGGTTTCATCCCGGAAACACCGCCGGAAAATGTTGCGGCGCTGGTTGAGTTTGTGAGGAGCTATCGTTGATGGCGGAATTTCTGGCTAGTGTTTACCTGTGGATAAAGGCGCTTCATTTGATCATGGTGATCGCGCTGATGGCGGCGATGATGTATCTGCCGCGGCTTTTTGTTTACCACCATCAGTCGGAAAAAGGCGGCGAAGCGGAACGCTATTTCATCCAGATGCAGCGCCGGCTTTATAAAGGCATCGCCAATCCGGCGGTGATCATGGTCTGGGTTCTGGGCATTTTGATGCTGATCGCCAACCCGCAATTGCTTTCATCGGGCTGGTTTCACGTCAAACTCGCGCTGGTTCTGCTGATATCGGGGATTCACGGATTTTATGGCTCAGCGCGCCGTAAATTTGAGGCGGGCGAACGCCCGCGCACGGAGAGATTCTGGCGGATTATGAATGAAGTCCCGTTTCTGGCCATGATTGTTGTTGTCTTTCTGGTGATTGTGAAGCCGTTTTGATCCTTTGACGCTCAGGGGCTCCATAGCCCTTCCATTGACGAATGGCGTTCGAGCGCTATATCTAGGCCAACTCACCTTATTTCCGCGGGATAAAAGGTCTCGCGCGAGAACCATATTCATAACTTGTCTGTACCGCCGCCGCATCTTTGCGAGGCGATTTTCCCCTTGAGGATTCCCATGCTGCCTAAAACCATGTCGTTAGAAGAATTGAAGCAAAAAACGCCGGCGGCGTTGTTGACCTTCGCTGAAGAACTTGAGGTCGAAAACGCTTCGACCATGCGCAAACAGGACATGATGTTTGCGATCCTCAAGGAGCTTGCCGATCACGACGTGGAGATTTCCGGCGGCGGGGTGTTGGAAGTCTTGCCCGACGGATTCGGCTTTCTGCGCTCGCCGGAGGCGAATTATCTGGCCGGTCCGGACGATATCTATGTGAGCCCCAGCCAAATCCGCCGCTTCGCCCTGCGCACAGGCGACACGGTGATCGGCGAGATCCGCAGCCCGAAGGATGGCGAGCGGTATTTCGCTCTGTTGAAAGTCTCAACCATCAATTTCGAAGATCCGGAAAAAGCGCGCCACAAGGTCCACTTCGACAATTTGACGCCGCTTTATCCCGATGAGCGTCTGAACATGGAAATCGAGGGCGAGAAAACTAAAGATTTGACCGCACGGGTCATCGATCTGGTGGCGCCTTTGGGCAAAGGCCAGCGCGCGCTTATCACGGCGCCGCCGCGAACCGGTAAAACCGTCATTCTACAGAATATCGCGCATTCCGTTGCGGCGAACCACCCGGAAGCTTATCTGATCGTTCTGTTGATCGACGAACGTCCGGAAGAAGTGACGGACATGCAGCGGTCTGTGAAGGGTGAGGTTGTTTCCTCGACTTTTGACGAACCCGCGACGCGGCACGTTGCAGTGGCGGAAATGGTCATCGAAAAAGCCAAACGCCTTGTTGAGCATGGCCGCGATGTTGTGATCCTGCTCGATTCTATCACGCGACTGGGGCGCGCCTATAACACCGTTGTGCCGTCTTCAGGCAAGGTTTTGACCGGCGGCGTCGACGCCAACGCACTGCAGCGTCCGAAGCGTTTCTTTGGCGCGGCGCGAAATATCGAAGAGGGCGGATCACTGACGATCATTGCGACGGCGCTGATCGAAACCGGCTCGAAAATGGACGAAGTTATTTTCGAAGAATTCAAGGGCACAGGCAACGCGGAACTTATCCTCGATCGCAAAGTCGCCGACAAGCGCACCTATCCGGCGATTGATATCGCCAAGTCCGGCACGCGCAAGGAAGACCTCATCACCGACAAGGTCGCGATGCAGAAGATTTTTGTCCTGCGCCGTATTCTGTCGCCGATGGGCGTTTCCGACGCCATCGAGTTCCTCATCGACAAGCTGAAGCAAACCAAGTCGAATCAGGAATTTTTCGACTCGATGAATACGTAGGAGCCGTAACAATCAAACGCGCAGCTGGTCGGCGATCGGCAATTCACGGATACGCTTGCCGTTTGCCTGGAAAATTGCGTTGGCGAGGGCCGGCGCAAAGGGCGGCAGCCCCATCTCCCCCATGCCCGCCGGCGGGTCGCCATTGTCAATGATGTGAGTTTCAATCTCGGGCGGCGCTTCCGCGATCCGCATCAGTTGGTAGCTATCGAAATTACCGGTGGTCACCCGGCCGCCTTCAACGCTTATTGCAAGCCGCAGCGCCGTGGACAGACCGTCATTGACGCCGGACTCCAGCTGCGCGGCGACGCCGTTCGGATTGACGACCGTTCCAATATCCACCGCGGCGACGACGCGGGGTACGCGCAAAGTCCCGTCAGGGCCGATCTCGACATCAACAACCTGCGCCACATAGCCGCCAAACGTGAAATGTGCGGCGATGCCGCGACCTCTGCCAGGTCCCATTGGCGCGCCATAGCCACCACGATCGGCGGCGAGCCGTAAAACACCCGCCAGGCGTCCGGGATTAAAGGTTGGGCCGCCGTGATTTTCATAAGCAAGGTCGCGGGAATCCCCGAGAATTCTGAGCCGCAGCGCCAGCGGGTCTTCGCCGCGCTCATAGGCGATTTCATCAAGAAAACTCTGCACCACAAACGCATTTGCCGTGTGGGCGGGAGCTCGCCAGGAGCCGCGCGGCGCGCCGGACCTGGCGGAGAAATATTCCATTTGCAGATTATCGACGAGCTGCGCCGGGAAATCATCCTGATAAAGCTCTGCTCCCCAATAATCCGTCTCGGGCATATTGGGTCTGCGATAATATTTCGATGCGCTGGCGAGCCGGTGCGCCCAGCCGGTCATATTACCGCTTCCGTCGAAGCAGGCGCGTAGATGGTGCATGCCGGAAGGGCGGTAAAAATCGTGCCGCATGTCGTCTTCGCGGGTCCAGAGCAGCTTTACGGGCTGCTTCACCGCATCGCTGATAACCGCCGCTTCGACGGCGTAGTCGCTTGAAAGGCGCCGGCCAAAACCGCCGCCAAGGCGCGTAATATCAACCTTGATCGACAAGCGATCCCGGTCCAGCTTGGCGGCGACCATCCGGTTGGCGCTTGATGGAAACTGCATCGGGCCGATGATGTAAATCTCATCGTCGCGGACATCGGCGACGCAGTTTTGCGGCTCCAGCGGCGCATGGGAGACATAAGGCTGCCAGTAATACGCTTCATGGGTTGTCACCGCGTTTGCAAAGGCGCCGGCAAGGTCGCCGTCATTGCGTACGATCTGACCTTCGCCCTGCAGTAACTCTTCGCAATGCGCCTTGAAGCCGGCGGTCGATTCATCCGCAAACGGACCATGATCCCATTCGATGTTGAGCGCTTCACGGCCTTTCATCGCCGCCCATGTGTTTTCGGCGACAACGGCGTATCCTTCCGCCTGGACGTCGTAAGGCCCGCCAAGCGGCGGCCGGTCGACTTTCACAATATCAATGACCCCGGGTACGGCGCGCGCTGCGCTGTCATCGACGCGAAGAGCGGTTCCGTCAAAATAGGGGCAGCGCGCCATGACGGCGTGAGCCATGCCCGGGACTTCTGCGTCAATGCCATAGACCGCCTCACCCGTGACAATGGCGCGGGCGTTTTTCATTTTCTGCGGTGTGCCGATAAGCGTAAACTCTTCGCGCGGCTTTAGCGGCGCCTCCGTTGGCGGCGTCAGGGCCGCGGCGCTGCCGGCGACGGCGCCAAAGGTCGTCTCGCGCCCGCTGGCGGCATGGCGTAAAACACCTTTTTCAACAGTGATTTCTCCGGTTGGAGCGGCCCATTCCTGCGCCGCGGCGGCGATGAGAAGTTCGCGCGCGACGGCGCCGGCCTGACGCAAGCCATCCCAGCGCCCGACAATGGAATAGGAACCACCTGAGCCCTGAGCGATATATTTCCAGGTGATCTCGCCGTCTTCGCCGCGCATCAATTCAAGCGGCATTTGCACGACGGAAACTTTATCAAAGTCGGCGCCGAGTTCTTCCGCAACGATCATCGGCAGCGCTGTATCGACGCCCTGGCCCATTTCCGGATTGGGAAAAGCGATCTGGATCGTTTCATCAGAATTGATGATAATAAATGGTCCGACAGCGGAGGATTGCGCTTCTCTGACGCCAGCGGCGTCTTCAGCCCGCCGTGAACAGGCGGCCAGCGGCGCGGCGATAACAAGCGCGCCGCTGGCGGCGGCGTAGCGAAAAAGATCGCGCCGGGTTGTGATGACTGATGCGCCGTCCATCATGCTTCTCCCCGGCGAAGCGCCGCAGCGCGGTGAATGGCTTTGCGCATACGGGTATAAGTCCCGCAGCGGCAAATATTGGTCAGCCCGTTATCAATGTCTTCGTCCGTCGGGTTCGGGTTTTCTTCCAGAAGCGCGGCGACGGCCATGATCTGGCCCGCCTGACAATATCCGCATTGCGCGACGTCTTCCTCGATCCAGGCTTCCTGCACCGGATGCAGCGTTTCACCGTCCGCAAGCCCTTCGATGGTGGTGATGTTCGCGTCTTCCGCTGCAGAGACCGGCAGCACGCAGGACCGTGTGGCGCGCCCGTTCAGGTGCACGGTGCATGCGCCGCACTGGGCGATGCCGCAACCGAATTTGACGCCCTTGAAGCCCGCCTCATCGCGCAGATACCACAGGAGCGGCATGTCGCGGTCGCCGGCATAGTCGAATGTCTTGCCATTGATGGTGAGTTTCATCGATGCTCGCCTCCCATGAAATTCCGGGAAAGCTTACAGCGGAATGAAATCTCGGCCGTTCGTCTCGTCGTGGGAAACCTTCGACTGGTCGTTTGCGCAATTTCAGGTTGGCGGACAGCTAGACGAATTTTAGCGATGCTTGGCGGCGATCTGCTCCAGCCGCGTATCGATCTCCGTCTTTTCAATCCAGCGCCCGCGCAGCATGACGCCGTCGATGGCTGCGGCGTTAGCGATATCGTCAAGCGGGTTTTCGTTCACGAGGACGAGGTCCGCGCGGGCGCCGGGGGCGATCACGCCGGCGACGTCATGCTCAGCGAAATAGGCGCCGGCGGCGGCTGTTCCCGAATAGAGGATCGCATAAGGCGACATGCCTGCTTCAGACATGACCTGCATTTCCCGGTGAACCGAAAAACCGGGAATGGAATAAAACTGCGGCGCATCGGAGCCGAGCAGGATTTCAACACCGCCGTCGGACAGCGCTTTCAGCAATTTGCGCCGGTTCGACACCATCAGCTCCGCCGCGCGAGGGTTAGCAGCAGCCTCAGATCGCGCATTGGCAATGCGTTCCGCCCAATTGCTGCGGGTCTGCGGGGAGACGTAGTTGAGCTCCTCGAACTCAAGAATATCATCGGGCTGGCCGACAAAATGCTCCCAAAGCGCCATGGTGGGCGCGACCCCGGCCTCGGCGGCGAGTGTCGCCTCGACAGCGCGGTCAAGCATGGCGTCTGTTGCGGGCGTATCTTCCGCGCCCATGAATGTCAGGTAATTGTCGAGGTGATCGATAGTGCGCTGTCTGCTTTCCAGCGCGCGCGCAAGGCCGACCGCATTCGGCACATGACCGGCGAAGGCAATGCCCACCGCCGCCGCTTCTTGCGACAGCGCGTCATAGGTCTCCACCGAAAGTCCCTCATGCACTTTCAAAAGGTCCCAGCCGGCGTTCTTATAGGCGCGGACCTTCTCTCTCGCGGCTACGGCGGTCTTGGTGTTGTTTCCGTTTATGCTGGGCGCGGCGAGATAAAGCGTTGGTCCGATAATATCGCCTGCCATGATCTGGTCGCGTAAGGCGAATTGCTCCTCATTTCCGAGCATGCCCCGGACCAGCGTGACGCCCCGCGCCACATATAAAAACAGAATATCTTCAGCGTCCGCCCCGCCGCCCGGCAGATGGCCATGCATTTCAGCAAGGCCTGGCATCAGATAGCGCCCGGCGCCGTCGATGATTTTGGCGCCTTCGGGCGGAAGCGTCGCCTGTTGCGGGCCTATTGATGCGATGCGGCCGTCCTCAACAATAACAGTCTGGTCGCGAAGGATGCGCTCTTCATCCATGGGCGCAACATGCACGCCGACAAAGGCTGTGACGTCATTTGCGGTTGCGTGCGTCAATGCGTTAAACGCCAGCCCAAGCGTCAAAATAAGGCCGTGAAATATGCGCTGCATTGTAAACCTCCCGATCCCGATTTCGTCGATCAGCATCCTGTGCGCGTGGAGACGAAATCACAAGTACGCGTAAAGACGACTGCGTTTCAAGATTGCGGCGCCGCAACAGGCCCATTAGCTTTGCGCCAACTTTATCAAAGGAGCGTGCTTTGTCTTTTCGGTTGATTCATTTTCCGCATGCGCGGTCCCTGCGCGTCGTTTGGGCGCTTAAAGAACTCGGGTTGGAAGCGGATATCGAGACGCGGGTGTTTGACCGTCCCACATTGAAGGAACCGGAATATCTGGCGCTCAATCCCTTGGGCAAAACGCCGGTCTTTTTCGACGGGGACAAGCGGATCATCGAATCCATCGCTATTATCGAATATCTTGCAAATAAATATGCAGACGGACGATTAACGCGAAAACCGGACGATGAAGACTATTCGGATTATCTGCAATGGCTGCATTTTGGCGAGGCGGGCATGGGCGGATATGTGAACATGCTGATCGCGCAAACGGCTTTGTTGCCGGAAGACCAGCGCATACCGGCGATGAAAACGTGGGCGGTAAAAGAAACAACGAATTGCCTCAAGTTTATTGAGGATAGCTTGAGAGAAGACGGTTACCTGCTTACGGAGTTCTCTCTTGCCGACATCGCGTTGGGGTATCTTTTGTTCCTTATCAAGATTACCCGAAACGGAAAGATGATGGGGCCGAAAACGTCGGCTTATTTTGACCGCCTGACGGGGCGGGATGGATGGAAAGCCGCCGGCGAACACCAACCGTAATGTAATTTTTGAGGCTGGCGGTTTTAAGAATCCGTTCACCAACAAACTATAAAATCCCGAAGATCAGAAAAGTTCCTGAATCCAGAGGCGGGAGATTATGGTTCACAGAACCGGCGGATTTGGCAAGCGGAGCGCGTCATCAAATGGCGCGGCGCCGCAACGTCTGCAGCGACCAACGGACAAACGCCAGGGCGATCGGGCGGCGGCCTTCAGAACAGCGAAAGTCTATATCAGCGGAAATACAGAGCTGAATTGCGCGGTTCGCGATGTCAGCGACAAAGGCTGCATGGTTTCGCTGTTGGGCGCCGAAAACCTTCCCGATGAAGTGAGCGTTCGCCTTGGTCTCGGGCGCCCGCGACAGAGAGCTCGCGTTGTCTGGATAGACGGGCAGGATGCCGGCCTGGAATTCCTGCCGGATGACGAAGTCTGAAGTGATAGATAAAACGCTTCGTAGACAGAGCGTTTTAGCCCCTCACAGTATTGTGCCAACACGATTTCGTGATCGACGAATGCTGTGCAGCGTGCGCCGAATTGGATAGCTCGCCGGTGAAAGATGAGGCATAACCGCCGGAGCATCATTATCCAAGCGTTAGGCCAGCCGTTACCTTGACCCAGAAAAAAGCAAAGTTCCTCCAGGGCGATCTGATGGGGCATGTGATCGTCATGTCGCTGTCCGCCAGCGTCGGTCTCGTCTCGATCTTTCTCGTCGACTTCGCCGACCTGTTCTTTATTTCGTTGCTGGGGGAGTCGGCGCTCGCCGCGGCGGTCGGGTTCGCGGGAACGCTTTTGTTCTTTAACCAGTCGATCACCATTGGTCTGATGATCGCCATGGGCGCCCTGGCGGCGCGGCGGATTGGTCAGGGCGATGAAGAAGAAGCCCGGCGGATTGCAACCAGCGTCGTGGTCGTCGGCATGATTGTCGGCGTCACGATGGCGACGCTGTTCTGGGTCTTCGCGCCGCAATTGCTTGAAATGTTAGGCGCAGCGGGGGAAACCAAGGATTTCGCCGTGCGCTATCTGCGCATTGTCGTCCCCTCGATGCCGGTAATGGTGCTGGCGATGGTCAGCTCCGGTCTGTTGCGCGCCCATGGCGATGCGCGTCGGGCGATGAACGCGACCCTTGCCGCCGGCGCGGTCAACGCCATTCTCGATCCGATCCTGATCTTTGGGGTTGGCCTCGGGCTAGACGGCGCGGCGCTGGCCTCAGTCGGGGCGCGGTTCGCGATGATGGCGACGGCGGTTTACCCGATCCTCAAACATTACGGCGGGTTCGCGCCCTTTGACGCGGCGCATTTCCGCCGCGACCTGGCGCCGATCTTTGCGATTGCAGGCCCGGCGATCCTCACCAATATCGCAACGCCCATCGGCATCATGATCGTAACGCGAATGATTGCGCCCTTCGGCGTAGCGGCGGTCGCCGGCTTCGCCGTTGTCAGCCGCCTGACGCCATTGGCGTTCTGTGTGATCTTTGCGCTGTCCGGCGCGGTGGGCCCGATCATCGGCCAGAATTTTGGCGCGCGCAATTACGACCGGGTCCGCGAAACGATCCGAAAAGCGATCCAGTTCACCGGCGCTTACACAGTGATTATCTGGGTTATCCTGATCGTCTTTAACGGCTTTATCGCGGAGCAGTTTGGCTTACGCGATGAAGGCGCCAGGCTCGTCTTCTGGTTCGCTGCGATTGTAACACCGCTTTATTACTTCAACGGTGTTTTGTTCGTCTCAAACGCGGCGTTCAACAATCTCAACCGGCCGATCTGGTCGACGCTTCTCAACTGGGGAAAAAACACGATCGGCACCCTGCCCTTTGTGTGGCTCGGCGCTCAATGGGCCGGCGCGCCGGGCGTCCTGATCGGGCAGGCGCTCGGCGGCGTCTTTTTCAGTCTGCTCGGTCTCTGGCTTTCTTTCAAACTGGTCGATGGGTATGAAAACGGTCGGGCGGACCCGGAAAAAGGGTGGAAAATCAATCTGATGCGCCCGCGGCCGGAGCCGCCCTTTTCATCGCCGCGCGGATAGGCCCCCACACCTCATCCATGTTGTGCAAAACACAACGCACACGGATTAATAGGCTATAAATTTTTTGCTCTGCTGTCGTAAAACCGACATCGGTTCGCGTTAATCACGCCAATGTTGCGTTTTTATTTACTGATACTTCGATAACGGTCGGGACGTTTCTTATGGTATCCGCAGCCGCCCTTTTCGGGCTGTTGTGCATTGCTTCGCTGGTCATGTTCGCCGCCTATTTGATGCGCGAGCTTGGGGCTGGCGACCTTGCGCAATTAATGCTCGCCATTTTTGTCTTTGCCGCCGTCGCGGCGTTCGCCGGAGCGCTTTTCGCCTAGACTGCGCTGACAATTTGTTAGACCGTCAACGCAGTCTAGGTTTGTTTTCGCCCGTCTTTTCACAAAAACCGGTTCCCACTTTTTGTGGACGCGCTCTAGCCGCGCGCCGGCAGCACTTTGGGGTTGCACAAAAGCGCCGCTGAGATCAGAGCGACGACAAGGCCCACGGGAAAAATTTCCAGAAAGGTCATGGGAAGCCGGAACAGGGGGTTGGCGTAGTTTTTCTCCATGGCCGCCATGTCAGAAATGATTTTGTCGAGATCGGCGCCCGTAACGCCGGCCTCGCGTTTGGCCTCAATAACGCCGGCGGTGTAGTCGGAGATGAAGGCGTATTCGGAAAAGGCGAGATAGATCTCCCAGCCGATGACATAGGCGCCGCCGGCGACCGCGGCGATGGCGAGACCCAACAAGAAAGCCCGGCCGAATTTGATGACGCCCCCCTGATATCGATCGCGATAGCTTTTGACGCCGACAAAGATCAGCGACAGCGCAACAATCATCGTCAGATAGCCAAAGGTCTGAGATGAAGGGCCGCCGCTCGCAAGGCCGTAAGTAATGACGCTGATTGAGATGGCGCCGGCGATAACGCCGTAAATAAGGGCGATCTTGATCATGGTTTCTGTCCTTTTGTCGGCGCTTCAAAGACCGCCAGCCCGTTGCCTTCCGGGTCTTTGAACCAGGCGAAGCGGCCCTTTCCGCCCGGAATATCGATCGGCCCGATTTCCACGGCGCCGCCATGTGCTTTAATCGTCTCGCAGGCTTTGTCAGCATCAGCGACTTCAATGTAAAATTTCACATAATTGTGGGGCTCATGACCCAGGGCCGTGATCGCGCCATTGACGCCATCATCTGTCCCGGTGTCGATCTCTGCGCCCATGGGCGACTTATCAATCTTCCAGTCAAAAACGCGTTTATAGAAATCTGAGATCGCGTCGGCGTCGCGGCAGCCGATTTCAAAGCGAACAACAGCACCTTCCATAATGTTCCTCCTTCGTGATGAGCGGCTCGTCGCTCGTTGTCACTGCGCTTCAAAATTACGCGTTACCTGAAGGGCGTCGCCATCGCCCAAAGGGGTGATTTCCAGTTTTTGCCCCTATGGAATAAGCGCTAACGACCGCGCCTTCTGGATCGCCTGGGTGCGCCGCGACACCTCGAGCTTTTCATAAAGCCGCGCCACATGGGTTTTGACGGTGTTGGGCGAGAGCTCAAGTTTGCGCGCGATCTCCTTATTGGTGAGGCCTTCGGCGAGGAGCTCAAGCGTCTCATATTCCCGCGCCGTGACGCCAAGGGCGCTGAGCGCTGCATCGTTTTTCTCGAACGTCCCCTCAGGCGATGAGCGCCGGGTCAGGCGCCAGCCGGCCCAGCCGCCAAGCGCTGTAAACGTCGCCGCAATCAGCAGGACGTAAATCTCGCCGGCAAACACCTTCGTGATGTATTTATATTCCAGCCATTCCAGCGCGAACACAGCCGCGCCAAGCGTCAGGGCGTAGATGAGAATGGTGCGCTTCATCGCGGATTATTGTGGCGAAGAAACCGATGGCCCGCCAGCCTTGTCGCTGTCCGCGCCCGGCGAATTGACGCCGCACTCGCCCGCTTCTGCGGCCCGGCCAGCCTCGCGCAGCGCGGCGTGGGCCGCCCGGGGGCGGTCGGTGGCGATGATGTCCGCCCCTTGCGCGGCGATTTCCCCATAAAGCGCTTCATAGCCCGAGCGGGCGATGTCGTTGTCGATGGAGTCCCGCCCGCCCAGGGTTCCGAAAATCACTTCCACATTGCGGCCGTTCAGAATGGAAAAAAGCCGGGGTCGCGGATCGTCGGTTCCGGTAAATCCGAGAATGCGATTGTCGGGAATGCCGGCGGCGACCGCCCGGTTCAGCTCCGACTGGGTGTCGAGGGAAAGCGAAATCATCGCATCCGGCGCCAGGCGATGCAGTTTCGCCGCCGACGCCATAGAGTAAGCGATCAGAATAACTCGGTCCTCCGCATCCTGACGGTTGATTTCATCGATGACATCTTCGTAGCGGGTCGAACGCTTGAAATCGATCTGCAGAATGGTGCGGTCTTTCGCCCAGACGAGAGCGTCATCGAACCGCGATGGCGCGAAGCCGGTTTTTTGTCCGTCATTATCTTCAAGGCGGAGCCCGGCGATCTCGTTCCAGGGAAGCGCGTTGGCGTCGCCGGCGCCCGTGGTCGTGCGCTCAAGCGTGTCGTCATGCATGAGATAGAGAACGCCGTCGGAAGAGGTCGCGACGTCGATCTCCATGATCGCCGGGACATCGCTCAAAACTGCGGCCATGGTCTCAATCGCGTTCTCGGGAAGCCCCGGCGCGGGGCCGCCGCGATGGGCGGAAACGAGGGTCGCGCCTTCAGCTTCGAGGCATTCGAAAAAGTCGTTCAACTCGCCTTGCGGTGCAATGGACCAGCCATCGGAAGACGCCGTAAAACTTTGTGTATTTGTGTTGGTTACGGACTCACTACAGCCAAAAAGCGCCAAAATCGCAGTCGCCATTAATCTTTTAAGCATTTGAAACCCTTACATATTATGGCTTAATGACAATCGAGCCGGCGCTCTTTCCGCTCTCCAGAAGCCGGTGGGCATTGGCAATCTCATCAAGGGCGAAGCGGTGGCCGATCTTCGGGTTGAGCGCGCCTTTCGCCACCATGTCGAAGAGGTTCGCGGCCATCTGCGGCAGGTGATCCGGGGTGGCGTAATGGAACAAAGTCGGGCGCGTCAGGGTGAGGGAGCCGCGCCGCGACAGCTCCAGCGGCGAGATCGCCGGAACCGGGCCTGAGGCGTTGCCATAGGTCACCATATGACCGCGCATGGCGAGAGAATCGAGTGACGCCTCGAAGGTTGCTTCGCCGACGGAGTCATAAACCACATCAACGCCATGGCCGCCGGTGAGGTTTCTGACCTCGCTTGCGATGGAAGGCGCCCGGGTTCGGTCAATGATGTGATCGGCGCCGTTTTCTTTGGCGATTGCGACTTTGTCGCTATTGCCGACGACCGCAACAATCTCCGCGCCAATATGATGCGCCCACTGACAAAGCAGCGTGCCGACACCGCCGGCCGCAGCGAACACCAGACAACGGTGTTCTGACTTGAGATGAAACACCTGGCGTACAAGCATTTCAACGGTGAGACCTTTGAGAAATATCGCCGCCGCTGTTTCATCGTCGACGGCGTCCGGAATATTCGCCGCCATTGCCGCGGGCACGATTGCGGCGTCAGAGTACGCGCCGCCGGCGCCGATATAGGCGACGCGATCGCCGGCTGAGAAGTCTTCGACACCCTCGCCCGCCGCCTCGACAATGCCGGCGGCCTCCGAGCCCAGAACCGCTGGCATGGAGACCGGATAGAGCCCCTTGCGCTGGTAAATATCGATGAAATTCAAGCCTATGGCCGTATGACGGACGCGGATCTGTCCCGGGGCCAGCGCAGGCAGGTCATGTTCGCGGGCGACGAACGCTTCAGGACCGCCATGTTGGTCAATGATCATGACTTTTGACATGAGGCTTCTGGATTCCTTTGGTTTTCGCGGGTTTTCCCGCAGCCTGGCGGCGTTGACCTTTTATCGGCAAAGCGTCACGCTGAAACAAGGCTATCAGGTGGGGGACTTGAGGTGGCTTGCAAGTTTTTCAACGCTTTGGCGGCTTTCGCGGCTCTTGGCGGGTGCGCATCGACGGATCGCATTGAAATGCGTGCGGCGACGGCGTCGGAATGCACCGCTGAGGGCGGTTATGACTTTGCGCTTTCAAACGCCCAATATCTGGGCGGATGCCCGCCGCACCTGGAGGCCGGTTTTTTGGAAGGGTACGTTCTGGGGCGGCGCGTGCGCAGGCTGGAGGAAGACCGCCATATTGCAACAGCCGCCTATTCGCGCGAATTGATGAAAGAAGAGGCGCCTGTCACGGAGGGCGAAATCAGGAAGCCGCCTCAGTCCGTGGATCGTCGCAAAAAGATTATCGCGCCCGCCGCGCGAGATGATGACTTAATCGCGGCGGGCAAGCGCCTGAAAGCAATTGAAGCGAAACTTGAGGACGCCAGGCGGGCGGCTGTTGGCGCCGTGAAAAATTCAGACGAACCTCCCCAAAACGCTGCGACTGGAAAAGACGGCGCGACAGAGATGAGCGCTCTGGCGTCCGCCCATGCCTTTGCGCGCGCCCATTCTATGGTTAATCACTGTACGGACGAGCTGCGCGGGCGCTCTCCGAAATGCACGCTGGCGGAGGATGCGCGCATCATTGATACCAGCACTGGCGCGGTCTGCGTTGAAGGCGGCGGCGTCTTGAAATTCCTCTCGAGCGAAGTTCGCCGAACCGGCGCTGAGGCGCCGCAAAGAGTTGATATTTATGAGTTTTGTTCCGCCAAGGCCGATAGCCGGGACCACGATCATGGCGCGGTGGGGCTGGTCTCTGATCCTGAAACCGGCGTCCTTCTGGGCGTGACTTGCGTGGAGAGCCGCGCTGGCCGATAAGCTTCAAACTCGCCGCGACAGGCGAAACGGAGGCAAGGCCATGAAGTTCACGATTAACATTGATTGTACGCCCCAGGAGGCGCGGACGTTTTTTGGCATGCCCAATGTCGAACCGATGAACGACATGATCGTCGAGGAAATGACTCGGCGCGCCAAGGACAATATGGATACGCTCGCCGATCCGGAACGCTTCATGGCGCAATGGATGGCGATGTCAGGCAAGGGGATGGAGCAATTCCAGAACCTGGTGGGCGCAGCGATGACCGGCATGGGCGGGTCCGGCGGCGCGAAGAAGAAATAGCCGGCGTCACATCATTCATCCTTGCCGGTTTCCCGTCGGGTGCGTAACCAGGCGCTGACGGCGGCGCTAACCCGGAGGAAGTCCGATGATGAA
Organism: Hyphococcus sp.; assembly: GCA_965230025.1. GTDB lineage: Bacteria > Pseudomonadota > Alphaproteobacteria > Caulobacterales > Parvularculaceae > Hyphococcus. The sequence goes on along the minus strand of CBDDKD010000063.1, from coordinate 31,446 downwards.
AAAGGCCTTTTTCGTTGCGCCAATCCTGGCGTTGTCAGCTGCGCCGGCGCTGGGCGCCAACGACCAGACGGTGGAAGAAAAGCGCAATACGCAGATTATCGTCGAAGTGTTCGACGCCCTGGAAAGCGGCGCGATTGAGCCGATTAACCGTTATTTCAAGCCGGATGGGGCCACTGTTCTCGGGCTCGAGGAGCGCGTCCGCGGCGCGCCCCGCGCCACTTTTCAGGAGGCCGCGCCGTTTCCGGGCGCGCTTGATAATGTGAGTGTCGAGATTGAGCACATTCTCGCCGAGGGGGATAAGGTCGCCATCCAGTCCCTGATCTGCGGCGATCACACAAAGACGCTTCTGGGCTTTGAGCCGACCGGAAAACAGGTCTGTTCTCGCTATTTGAACCTTTATGTCCTTGAAGACGGCCTGATCGTGAATAATTCGGTCGGCGTGCATCGCGACCAGTTGCGCGCCCAGCTGGAAGCCAATGCGGCTCAATAAGAAAAGCGCGCCCATGATTTTGGAGCTGTTTTGACTGGCGACAGGGACACCATTTTCGCGCGGGCTTCCGGCGCCGGCAAGGCGGGGGTTGCGGTCTATCGACTGTCGGGGCCGCAATCGCTGCCTATCGCCAGGCAGTTAGTTGGTAAACAAATTAATAATAGAGAGGCGGTTCTGGCCGCCTTGCGCGACCCGGCGGACGGGGCGCTGATCGATCGCGGGCTGGCCATACTTTTCAAAGGGCCGGGAAGCTACACCGGCGAAGATGTCGCCGAGTTCCATCTCCATGGCGCCCGCGCGGTGGAAACGGCGCTTTATGATGCGCTCTCACGGCTTGGCGCAAGGCCCGCTGAAGCCGGCGAATTCACCTTGCGGGCGCTGAGGAACGGAAAGCTGGATCTGGCCCAGGCGGAGGCGCTCGCCGATCTTATCGACTCCGAAACGATACAGCAGAGAAAACAGGCTTTGGGTCAGCTTGAGGGTCGGCTCTCAAGCCTCGCAGAAGACTGGCGGCGCAGGATTTTGACCGTCATGGCGCCGCTTGAGGCCGATATCGATTTTCCCGATGAAGGAGACGTTCCGGCCGCCATCGCCGCCGCGGCGGGGCCGGCGGTCGCCGGGCTTAAAGATCAGTTAACTGATTTTATTAACCAATCAGGACGTGCACGGATGATCCGGAAAGGCGTCTCGATTGCGGTCATCGGCCCGCCCAACGCCGGCAAGTCATCCCTCGTCAATGCGCTCGCCGGATCGGAGGTCGCCATCGTTTCAGACATCGCCGGGACGACACGGGACATTGTCGAGACCCGGCTCGATCTCGGCGGGATTGTCGCGACACTGGCGGATACTGCGGGTTTGCGCGGTATGGCCGGCGATAAAATTGAGGAAGAGGGCGTCAAACGCGCGCGGACGAGAGCAGAAGCGGCTGATCTCAGGATCGCGGTTCTGGACCCCGCGAGCAAGTTCATTTCCCGGGAAACCGTGGAATTGCTGCAGCGCAACGATTTCCTGATCTGGTCCAAATCGGACCTCGGCCCGGCCATACCGGCGCTTCCCCTGCCCGACGGGGTTAAGGTTATGGCGCTTTCATCGAAGTCCGGGGCGGGTATGGCTGAGTTTCTGGCCGCCCTGACGGAGAATGTCGCGGGCGGCGGTGATTCCGGCGGCCCGGCGCTGACCCGGGCCCGTCATGTTGCGGCGGTGGAAGAGGCTATCGCCGCCCTCACCCGCGCCGAGGCGCATATCGCGAGCGCGCCGGAGCTTGCAGCGGAGGACGCTCGCCTCGCCGCCCGGGCGCTGGGCCAGATTACCGGCGCAGTGGGGGTCGAGGACGTGCTTGGCGAGATCTTTTCGAGTTTTTGTATTGGTAAATGAGCGGCCCTAGCCCCGGGAAAGCCGCTGCAGGCGCGACGCGGCCCGTCGCAACACCTGGGCGGCGTCCGCCTCGCCTCTCAGCTCCAGCCGGGTGGCGGCCCGCTCGTAATTCTGGCGCTTTTCAGACAGGCGCCGCGTAAGCATCGCCGCCACGCAGCGCTGGTCGAGCATGTCCCCATATGACATATGATCTCCGTATACTGATTGTCTTTCCACTGACATATTATTTGCCCTTTGAACCGCGGATTTAGTCATTTTGACACTCCTTTGCCGGTTCCCCCATTGCGATAGGGTTGGAATTGCAGCGCCCGTGCCCGATTAACCGCAAATCGCGGGTTCTTTCCAAATTGTAAAGATTGCGGCGCAGCATTGATCAAAGGTTTCACATGAAACATGGGCTTTTACTTAAGTGCGGCTTAAGCGAGGCGTGATAGCGAGGCGGCTATGGATGCTCTGGAATTCGATCCTTCAATATTGTTGAGCCGCTCTGGCCGCGTCGCCGCGGCCCGCACCTCCGCGATTCTTGGCGTCATTGCGCTAATCGCCGCCTGTTTCATGCCGCTGGTGGTCGCCTATGACGACGCGCGCGCCAAAGCACAGTGGGAAGGGCCGGAAGTCGTTAAAATTCTGGGGGTTACCGTGGCGACAGGAGAACAGGAATTCATCCCGCCGTCAGAGAAAGGCGAGATGCGCGGCTGTGTCATGCTCTTTATGTTTGCGCTCACCTTTGCGGGGCTGGCGGCGGTTGTTCTCGGGATCGCCGGCGCGATCAGCGCGCCTGGTATGGCCGGGATCGGCGCTTTGAGCGGGGCGGGCGGGGTTTTGCTTGCCGCCTGGTTGTCTCCCATGGGGCTGGCTGTGCTCGTCGTCATTGCCATCGTCACCGTGTTCATGCTGGCCTTTGGCGGTTTCGTTACCGCGACTGGCGGGGGCGGCTGCTAAACTCAGCCTGCGCATACCAGCTGTAACAATTTGTGACATGAAAACTTATCCCCGCCCTTCTGAGCGGCCTTACACTGTTTCACGTGAAACATTCTGGAAACGTCCCGGTGATATTCAGTCCCGATGTGCGTCGCTCCTGGCAGTCAGTTTTTCTGGATCGGTCTTGCTTTGCTCCTGGTTCTGGGCGGAGTTTTTGCGCGCACGCTGGTCAGTCTTATGCGAGAATTTTCGCGCGCGGCCACGGCGGAGGCGCGTACCGAAGTGGTGCGCGATCACGCCAACTCTGTGATCACGCACGGCCTCTGGTTTTCGATTATGATCATGGCTGCGGGCAGTTGCGGCCTCGGCCTGTTCTGATCAGGCGGGATTGTCCGGCTTTCCCATGTTTCCAAAGCCTCGCGTCCCGCCTATATGACCGGCGCAGGAACGCGCAGAGCGGAATAAGGACATGAAAAGCTACGACGTCGTTGTGATTGGGGGCGGGCACGCCGGTTGCGAAGCCGCGGCGGCGTCCGCGCGCGCTGGCGCGAAGACACTGCTTGCGACCCACCGCAAGGACACGATTGGCGAGATGTCCTGCAATCCGGCGATTGGCGGGCTCGGCAAGGGCCATCTGGTGCGCGAGGTCGATGCGCTGGACGGTCTGATGGGCCGGGTGATCGACAAGGCCGGTATTCAGTTCCGGATGCTGAACCGTTCCAAAGGCCCGGCGGTGAGGGGTCCGCGCGCGCAGGCCGACCGCAGGCTCTACCGCGAGACCATGCAGGGCTTGCTGGCGGACTATCCAAATCTCGAGATCGCCGAGGTCGCCGTTGAGGACCTTATTGTCGAGGAAAATGTTTCACGTGAAACAGTCGCCGGGGTCATTATTGCTGACGGGACCGAGATCCGCGCCAGGGCGGTGGTCCTGACGACGGGCACCTTCCTGAAAGGCGTTATTCATATTGGCGACCGCCGCATTCCGGCGGGCCGCGCCAATTCAAGGGCGGAAGATAAAACCTGGGGCGGGGTAGAGGCGCCGGCGGTCGGGCTTTCCGAACGCCTCTACGGACTTGGCCTCAAAATGGGACGGCTGAAAACCGGCACCCCTGCCCGCCTCAATGGCCGGACCATCGACTGGGACCGGCTGGAGATGCAACCGGCGGACGATGCTCCTGTGCCCTTCTCGTTCATGACGGACCGTATTGAGGTCCCCCAGATTGCCTGCGGCGTCACCCACACTTCACGTGAAACACACCGCATCATTGAGGAGAATATCGGCAAGTCCGCTGTCTATGGCGGCGCTATCGCGGGCCGCGGCCCGCGCTATTGCCCGTCGATAGAGGACAAGGTGGTCCGTTTCGCCGAGCGGGACAGTCACCAGATTTTTCTGGAGCCCGAAGGGTTAGATGATGACACGGTTTATCCGAACGGGATTTCGACCTCCCTGCCTGAGGATGTCCAGGCGGCGTTTTTGAAAACCATTCCGGGCCTCGAGAACGCGGAAGTCGTCCGTTATGGCTACGCCATTGAGTATGACTATGTGGACCCGCGGATGCTGACCCCGACGCTGGAGACCAAGGCGATGCCGGGTCTCTTTCTGGCTGGTCAGATCAACGGCACCACGGGGTACGAAGAAGCGGCGGCCCAAGGCTTAATGGCCGGGGTGAATGCGGCGCGGACGGTCGCGGGGACTGAAGCGTTCAAGCTGGACCGGTCAGAGGCCTATATCGGCGTTTTAATCGATGACCTTGTGACTCATGGAGTCACAGAACCCTATCGGATGTTTACGAGCCGGGCCGAATACCGTCTGACCCTGCGCGCGGACAATGCGGATCAGCGCCTGACGCCGGTTGGTATTGCTGCGGGCATCGTCGGGCCGGAGCGGGCCGAGATGTTTCACGTGAAACAATCCGCACTGAAGGAGGCGCGGGATTGGGCGCGCGAGACCGCCCTCACGCCAAATGAAGCCGCAAAGCATGGCATCCGGCTTAATCAGGATGGCCGGCGGCGCAGTGTCACGGACCTTCTCGCCCTGCCCGACATCGGGCTGGAAGATCTGCAAAAGATCTGGCCGCAGCTTGGCGATATACCGCAGGCGGTGGCGGAGCAGCTGGCGTTCGATGCGCTTTACGCGGGCTATCTTCACCGGCAGCAAGCGGACATTCTGGCGTTCAAAAAAGACGAGTCCCTGCCCTTGCCCCGCGATCTCGATTACGCCGCGATCAAGGGCCTCTCCAATGAAGTCCGGCAAAAGCTTATGGATGCGGCGCCGGCAACGCTTGGACAGGCAGGCCGTATTGAAGGGGTGACCCCGGCGGCGCTGGCGCTTCTCCTCGCCTGGGTCAAAAAGAATGGCGCGCGGGCTGCTTCATGAAGACACCTCCATCCCCGGCTTCGCCGGTACTTCCCCCGCAAGCGGGGGAAGATAAAAGCGCGGCTTGCTTCCTCCCCCATTTTATGGGGGAGGTGTCCGCGAAGCGGACGGAGGGGGTGGCTCATGACTAATTTTACCCCAGAACAATTCGCGACAGCGGCGAATGTTTCACGTGAAACAATGGAGCGCATTCATGCGATGGACCGTGTCCTGATGGACTGGTCCTCGCGCCATAATCTGATTGCGCGCTCGACCATCGAAGACCGATGGCGACGGCACTACCTCGACAGCGCGCAGCTGGTTCCGCTGCTCCCCGAGGGCGTAAAATCAATCGTCGATCTCGGATCCGGCGCCGGGTTCCCGGGGCTGGTGCTTGCAGCGATGCTCGTAGAAAAGGACGTATGCGTCACATTAATTGAATCGACCGGAAAGAAGGCAGCGTTCCTCTCCGCCGCCGGCGAAGCGATGGGCCTTTCGACGCTGAAAGTCATACCGGAGCGAATCGAATCAGTGAAATTGCCAAATCCGCCCGATGTCATCACCGCGCGCGCCCTCGCCCGGCTCGATAAGTTGCTGGGCTATGGCGCTGGAATTCAAGGGCAAAATACCCGGTATTTCCTACTCAAGGGACAAGATGTAGGGCTGGAATTGACCGAAGCCGCTAAATCTTGGCATATGGATGTTAATCGCCATCAAAGCTGCACCAGCGCCAACGAGCCGGGCGCAGGGACCATTCTAGAAATCGGAAACCTTGTCCGTGTCCAGTAATTCACGCCCCTCCAGCCCTTCCAGCCCGCGTATTCTGGCCATCGCCAACCAAAAAGGCGGGGTCGGCAAGACGACGACTGCGATCAATTTATCAACGGCCCTGGCGGCGGTGGGCGAAAAAGTCCTGTTGATCGACCTTGATCCGCAAGGGAATGCGTCGACGGGGCTCGGTATTGCCGCGGCGAACCGCGGCGTGACCACATATGACGTGTTGTCGGGCGATTATCGCCTCGAAGCGGCGGTGGCGGCGACCGACATACCGGGATTACGGTTGGCGCCGGCGGGCGTTGACCTCGCGGGGGCGGAAATCGAGCTGATTGACGCGGAACGACGCCATTTTCGCCTCGCCGATGCGATTGAAGAATATTCAGGGGCGGAAGCGGGCGCTGACGTCACCTATGTTTTAATCGATTGCCCCCCTTCCCTCAGCCTTCTGACGATTAATGCCGCTAGCGGCTTCGGATGCGGTGATCATTCCATTTGCAATGTGAGTTCTTTGCGCTCGAAGGCCTGTCACAAATCATGCGCACAATCGAGACGGTCCGCACCCGGATTAACCCGTCGATTGAACTTCAGGGTATCGTCCTGACCATGCATGACCGGCGCAACAATCTGACCAACCAGGTTGAGGACGATGTGCGCGCGCATCTGAAAGACAAAGTCTACCGGACGGTCATTCCACGCAATGTGCGCATTTCCGAGGCGCCAAGCCATGGCAAGCCGGCGCTGCTTTATGATCTCAAATGTCCGGGCAGCCAGGCCTATATCCAGCTCGCCTCGGAGGTGATCCAGCGCGAGCGCGCCCGGCCCCGCGCGGCCTGAAAAAAGAGGGACGAAAAATGGCGGTTGCCGCAAAAAAAGAAGAGCCAAAGCAAAGGGTTAGGCCGAGGGCTGGACGCCCTTCTGGGGGATGCGCCCGCCGCCTCGCCGGCCCCTGAAAGCGCCGGGCCGAAGCGCGAGTTGCCAATCGAATATCTCGCCCCCAACGCCGATCAGCCACGCCGGATTTTCGATGCGGACGCCATTGAAGAGCTCTCCGGATCGATCAGGGCGAAAGGATTGCTGCAGCCGATTCTGGTTCGCCCTATGGGCGGCGACACTTATGAAATTGTCGCTGGAGAGCGCCGTTGGCGCGCCGCGCAAAAAGCGAAGCTTCACAATGTTCCGGTAATCATCCGTGAACTGACGGATGAAGAAGCGGCGGAAATCGCGCTGATCGAAAATGTTCAGCGTGTTGACTTGAATCCCGTCGAAGAGGCGCAAGCCTATCAGCGGCTCGCCGATGCTTTTGGCCGGACCCAGGATGAGATTGCAAAGACGGTCGGCAAATCGCGCAGCCATGTGGCCAATATCATGCGGCTTTTAAACCTGCCGAAAAAAGCGCTGGACGGTCTCGCCGCCGGCAAGATCACCGCCGGCCACGCCCGGGGCGCTGCTCGGCTCATCGGCCCCGGACATCGCTTATACCTTTGTGGTGGATCGAGGCCTCTCGGTGCGTCAGACGGAAAGCTATATCAAAGAGGCCGAAGACGCTCTCGCGGATAGAAGCGGCAGCGGAGGCACAAAAAGCGCAAAGAAATCAAAGCCTTCGGGCGGCTCTAAAGACGCCGATACGCGGGCGCTGGAGCGCGATCTGTCCGCCGTGCTCGGCCTCGACGTAGCGATTGCTCATTCCAAAAAAGGCGCGGGGTCGATCACCATCGATTACATGACGCTCGACCAGCTGGACGATCTTTGCCGGCGTCTCATGGGCGCTGGCGTTTAATGGCGGCAACGGCGCGAAGCCACCTGGAGCCATGCAGCCGCGGCGTTATCGACGCCGAACCATGTCCGGAGGAACTGGGCAGAGCCGGTCCGATCCTGCAGCGCCGATTAATCCTGACAGCCTGCATCCTTGCTTCTTCCATGGCGTTCATTGACGGCTCGGCGCTCACCGTCGCCCTGCCGGCCTTGCGCGATGATCTGGGCGCCAGCCTGACCACGGTGCAATGGGTGATCAGCGCCTATATCCTGTCTCTCGCCGCTTTCGTTTTAATCGGCGGCGCCCTCGCCGACGTCTATGGAAAAGCCCGTATGCTGACGATTGGGTGCGCAGCGTTCGGCGTGGCGTCGGCGGTTTGCGCGCTGGCGGAAACGCCGCTCATCCTCATCGGCGCGCGTTTCCTGCAAGGCGCCGCTGCGGCGATTGTCGCGCCGGCGAGCCTGGCGCTGATCGGCGCGACCTATCCCAAAAAGGACCGGGGCAAGGCCATCGGCGTATGGGCTTCCGCCTCAGCGCTGACCACGGCGGCGGGCCCGGTTCTGGGGGGCTGGCTCACTGAAATTTATGGCTGGCCGGCGATTTTCTGGCTCAACCCGCCGCTGGCGGCGGCGGCGATTGGCCTTCTGATCTTCGCAAAGGCCGAGGACGCGCCGGACCCGCGACGGTTCGATATTCCCGGCGCCGCGATCCTCGCCGCCTCCCTCGGGGGCCTCGCCTGGGGTCTCAGCGCGATTGGGCCAGGCGAAGCCGAAGAACTCGCCGGCGAGGCGGCGTCACAACATCTATCGATCAGTATAGAGACCATTCTGGCGATCGGCGCGGGCGCCCTGCTCATGGGCGTCTACGCCTGGTGGGAGCGGCGCAGCGATCATCCGATGACGCCGCCGCGTCTGTTCGCCAACCGGACCCTCACCGGCCTCAACCTTGCGACGCTGATGATCTATACCGGCCTTTCCATCATGTTCTTTTTGCTGCCGTTTGAACTGATCGACGGACGCGGCCTTTCCCCGACCACGACCGGGCTGGCGTTTCTGCCCTTTACGCTCAGTGTCGGTTTTCTTTCCGCCCCGCTTGGCGGTCTTGCCGACAGGTTTGGGGTACGGCCGATGCTGGCCGGCGGCTCCATCATCGCAGCTCTTGGCTATGGAATGCTGATTATCCTGCGCCCAGCCGGGTTTCCGGTTGGCGTTCTTTTGCCTATGGCCGTCCTGGGGGTCGCCTTCGCCGCCATGGTCGGGCCATTGACGGCTGCGGTCATGTCGAGCGTTGAGGACAAAGACGAAGGGCTTGCGTCAGGCATGTCGAATGCAGCCAGCCGTATTGCGCAGCTTTTAGGGGTCGCCCTGGCGGCGGGGTTGGCCAGCCTCGCCAGCGGCTATCTGGTTGCGCTCAGTGTTGCTGTCGCCGCTTCGGTAGTTGGCGCGGCGATTATTATGAAGGTTGTTCCTGGCGATTAGCATCGACAGTTTTAAGCTCCGGCAGCCCACCGCCGAGGAGCCATTTTTTGGCTGTTTGAATGTCCGTAAAGCTGCGAACACGGCCGTCGGTAATCTTCTGAAGCGCATCCGAGGCGGATGCGTAAACGTCCTGCCCTTCTTCGGTGACCGTACCTGCGGGCAAGACAACCGCTTCGCGCTCCAGACCGGCGTTGAGCATGGCGGGCATCAACTGGTTCACCAGCCATTCTTTTGAGTCATCGAAACTCGACGTCAAAAAGCGCAAGTCCGCCAGCCAGTAGCGATAGTCTCCATCTCCGAAAAGGTCGAAGATATGTTGTAACACGGCGCGAAACTCGGCCTGGGTGTCAAACCTGCCAAACCAAACCTCCGAGACAATCTTTAACTCGGGATTTTTACCGACAATCGCATAAACCTGCCGGTTTCGCCGATTAAAGACCTTGTCCGTTTCAACGGAAAAGGCGCTGACGATATCGTCCTGGAGATTTGCCGGAGCTGGGTGACTCATGATTACTTTACCTTCGCGTCACTCCCCCATTGATAATGCCCGCATATAGCAATTCGTTCCTTTGGACATCTCAGAAAAAGAATTTTTTGAAATTTCCTTTTGAGGACTTAAAGCGCGGGATTTCACCGACCAGCCAGGCGCGACAGACGTAGTGCTGTGCGTTCAACGATTTCGCGTTGCGGCGCGCCTGAGGATTTCGCATCAAATTCAGCGTCGAGCAGCATGCGAAGGGCTTTATCCAGTTTTGCGCCTCGCCACTTATAAAGGCGGTTTTCAAAAGCCCGCTGCTCGGTGAAGAACACAGGGGGCCGCAATTTCTTCATTGCGCTGGCGGCGTTATCGCCCGCATCGATAAAATCATTGGCGGTCTTCAATCGCGTGAACTGGCGCTGCATGGCGCGTAAAAGGCCGATGGGACTGGCGCCGGCGGTGGCTGCTTTGTGCAAGGCGTGCGCGAGATGCGTCGTCGCGCCGTCGGCGCATGCGCTTGCGGTATCGTTCATGGCGTCTCCAAGCCCATCGACCAGTGATGCGCGAATATCCTCAAGCGTAATTGTTCCGGGGCCGGCGCGCAGCGCAGCCGGTCCTTTATAGAGGATCAGCTTGTCGATTTCCGCGCGGGAGACCCCGTGATCGTCGCCTAGGATCGCAACAAGAAGGTCAAGGGCGTCGTTATCAAAGCGAAGGTCTTCGTTTTGCGCCGCTTCCAACGCCATCGCCCGCGTGTCAGCAGGGCCGTCCGCGTAACAGGGCAGCGCCACGCCGGATTTTGCTTTTTCAAACGCTTTTCTAAGACCTGAGCGCGGGGCCAGATCCCCCGCTTCGATAATGACCAGCCCGTTTGGTTTCAAATGGCCTCCATCAAGAGCGGTGAGCAGGTTTGCGGCCGCCTTCGCCGCCGCTTCGCCCTGAGTGCGCAGGCGCACCACACGTTCGCCGCCCGCAAAAGACAGCGCAGCGATCTCATCGGCAAGCCTCGCCGGCTCGTCCTTCAGATCCGCGTCACCAAGCTCGAGATAGTTGAACGGGTCCTTGAAGTCTTCAACAATGCTGCTGGCGAGCGCGACGGCGCGCGCGCGCACCAATCCGGAATCGGGACCATAGATCAGGATTGCGCTGAGCGCCGGGTCACGCTTTGCAAGAAAGCCCTTTATCGCCCGGCCTTTGAGCGCAACCATTATTCGTCCGTATCGGGATCAGAGACCTCAAGCTCCGACCCCTCTTCCAGCAAAGGACCGGGAACCGCGGCTTTGGGGTCGGCGGCGGTAAACGGATCAGGAACGGCGTTTTCCAGATCCGGGTCCGTCAGGGTGTTTGTCCTCGGATCAATCTGGTAGTCCGGCAATTCGGTATCAGCATCATCGACGGTGTCTTCGCTGAAGCGCAGCAACAGATCGCGCTCGATTTCCTCGGCTAGAATACGCGCGGCTTTTTCCTGCGCGGTGCGTTCAGCAAACAGCGTTGAATATTGCGAACTGACGATGTTGTAGGACGTCACCGCCTCGGCGCGCCCGCGAATACGTTTGCCCGTGCTGAGATCAATGAGCGTGTAACGCCCGCGCAGCCGGTAATTGTATCGCGTTGTCGTGTTGTCGATCTGCACCGCCAGCCGCTGGGCGCGTTCCGATGCCGTGACGTAAAGATCGTATTGCGGTGCTTCGCCTTCTTTTAAGGACATGCGCGAGTACAGCGCTTCTGTGAGCATCGGATTGATGGTTTGCGATCCGACAACGGAGCGCACGGCGATCCGCTGGTTCAGTGCGGAATTTTGACCTTTGGGCGCGGCGTAAATCGGTTTGAACCCGCAGGCGCCGATCGCGAGCATGAGCACAACGGCGAGGATTGTTCTGGCGGCGTTCATCGGCGTTTTCAGCCTCCTAAAAGCCCGTCTCAATTGGCGACAATATTCACAATTCGGCCGGGCACGACAACGACCTTGCGGATCGTCTTGCCGTCAATATGGCGCTGGACCGTCGGGTCAGACAAGGCCGCATGTTCCACAGCGTCTTTTTCGGCGTCGGCTGCGACCTCAATCTCGCCGCGCCGCTTGCCGTTGACCTGCACCCCGATCACCAGACTGTCCTTGATCAGCAAGGCCGGATCGGCCTTTGGCCATGGCGCATCGCAGACAAATCTCCCCATTCCTGAATCAGGGCCGCCAAGCGTTTCCCAGCACTCTTCCGCGAGATGCGGACAAAATGGGGCGATCAACTGGCTCAGCGCGCCGAGGGCTTCGGCCCGGGCGCCCTCGCCTGCGTTAGGCGCTTTCTTGAGTGCGTTCACGAATTCATAAAGCCGGGCGATCGCCTTGTTGAAGCGCAGATGCTCGATGTCGTCAGTGACGCCGGCAATGGCGGCGTGGGTCGCCTGGCGAAGCGGTTTGTCTTCTTCACTAGCTGAGTTCAGAGAGGACGAACTGAATTTCTTCAACAGATCTTCCGCCTCGGAAACCGTGTCCCAGATACGGCCAATCAATCGCCATGCGCCGTCAACGCCGGCTTCCGTCCACTCGACGTCCCGCTCGGGCGGTGAGTCCGACAGCATGAACCACCGCGCCGCATCGACGCCATAAGTGTCGGCGATGGCGTCAGGGGAAACGACATTGCGCTTCGACTTCGACATTTTTTCGATAGCGCCGACCGTAATGGGCTGACCGTTATCCGCCCTTTTTGCTTCGCCTTTTTCGATGACGACATTTTCCGGCAGCACCCACTCGCCTTCCGCGTCGCGATAGGTTGCATGAACCACCATGCCTTGCGTGAATAACTGCCCAAACGGTTCCTCTACGGATAAATATCCGCATTGCGTCATCAGGCGTGAAAAATACCGCGCATAGAGAAGATGCAGGATCGCGTGCTCAACGCCGCCGATATATTGGTCCACCGGCAGCCAGTAATCCGCGGCCTCTTTTTCGACCGGCTTATCTTCCGCCGCCGCCGCGAAGCGGGCGAAATACCAGGAACTATCGACAAAGGTGTCGAAAGTGTCGGTTTCGCGCTGCGCGTCGCCCTTACAGCTTGGGCATTTCACATGCTTCCAGGTCGGGTGCCGGTCCAGCGGGTTGCCGGGGATTGAGAACTCGCTGGCGTCAACTTCCGGCAGCTCTACCGGCAGATCGCTTTCCGGCACGGGCACGACGCCGCATTTTTCGCAATGGATCGCGGGGATCGGACAGCCCCAATAACGCTGACGCGAAACACCCCAGTCGCGCAGGCGATATTGAGTCGTCCCCTGCCCGAGGCCCATTTCCTCGATTTTGGCGATTGCCCTGGCGATGGCGTCATCGGTCGCAAGACCGTCAAGAAAACCTGAATTGAAAATGGTGCCGGGCCCCGTATAGGCCTCGTCGCCTATTTCGAAAGTTGCGGGATCTTCCTGCGGGGGCAGTACTACCGGCGGGACGGGCAGGCCATACTTTCGCGCAAATTCCAGGTCGCGCTGGTCCCCTGATGGGCAGCCGAAGATCGCGCCCGTGCCATACTGCATCAGGACGAAATTCGCGACATAGAGCGGCAATCGGCGGTCATCAAAGGGATGCGCCATTTCCACCGGCAGCTGGTAGCCGCGTTTTTCCGCCTTCTCGATCGCTTCTTCCGAGGTGCCGGTTTTCTGGCACTCGGCGATGAACGCCTGAAGTTTTTTGTCGGTTTTGGCGTAATGCGCCGTGATCGGATGGTCAGGCGATATGGCGAGGAAGCTGGCGCCGAACAGCGTGTCGGGACGCGTGGTGAAGATTTCGACGCCATCGTCAAATTGGTCCGGCGCGGTTGTTCTTTCAGCGAAACGGAACTTCATCTGCAAGCCTTTTGACTTGCCGATCCAGTTGCGCTGCATCACCCGCACATTGTCGGGCCACCCCTTCAGGCGGTCGTCATCAAGCGCCGCTAAAAGGTCCTCAGCCTCATCGGTGATCTTCAGGAACCATTGCGACAGCTCGCGGCGCTCAACGGGCGCGCCAGAGCGCCAGCCCTTGCCGTCGATGACCTGTTCATTGGCCAGAACGGTCTGATCGACTGGGTCCCAGTTGACCATGGAGTGTTTACGATAGGCGAAACCACGCTTCCAGAAGTCCAGAAACAAACGCTGCTGGTGGCGGTAGTACCCTGCATCACAGGTCGCGAATTCCCTGTCCCAGTCGAAAGAAAAGCCGAGGCGCTGGAGTTGGCGCCGCATGACACCGATATTGCCGCGGGTCCAGGTTTCTGGGTGCGAGCCTGTCTGCATCGCCGCGTTTTCCGCGGGCATACCGAACGCGTCCCAGCCCATCGGATGCAAGACGTTGAAACCGCAAGCCTTTTTGTAGCGTGCGATAACGTCGCCCATGGCGTAATTGCGCACATGGCCGATGTGAATATGCCCCGACGGATAGGGAAACATTTCCAGGACATAATATTTGGGCTTGGCTGTGTCGTTGCGGGTTTTGAACGCGCCGACTTCACGCCAGCGGGCCTGCCATTTTGGTTCGACTTCTTTCGGATTGTAGCGGGGCATTGTTGAAAACTTCCGGCAATAAAAAACGGCGCTTAAAGCGCCGTTTGTTAACTGATCTGGCGCTGAATTCTAGTCGTCAATAACGTTAAGTCGAAGCTGGCGCGCGCGGGTCAGGACGGCGTTTTCGATCTCGCGGGCTGTCGCCGGGTTTACCGCAGCGTCGATCCATCCGCCATCCTCAAGGCGCTCCTGCCGGAAGACCGAGATGCGCAGCGCGTCTGCGCGCAAGGCGCTGTCCAGAATATAAACAGTGGTCTTGAACCGTTCCGTTGGCAGTTCAGGATTGACGTACCAATCCGTGATGATCAGCCCGGCGATAGGATCGGCCGATGATACCGGCAGAAAATCCAGTGTTTCGAGTGATGCGGCCCAAAGAAAACGATTAACCGTTGTCGCCTGGCCGGAATCGCCCGTGGAATAGGCTGGCAGGGACGCATTGCGATTGCCGGAATTGCCGCCGCCGCCACAAGCGGCCAGTATGGCCGCACTGGCCGCGATGGCTAACAGCTTGTAAGCATTTACTTTTTCGGGCTTCATAGGTGTTTTCTTTATCTTTGTTGCGGCGCAAGGAAACCCTGGCCATCGAGCAGTGGCTTTCCTACCACAATTGTTCAATTAGACAACGGCGTTAACTCAACCCGGCTTGAACCGGGCAGTGGCGTGGGCCATTATCATGAATGGTCATAAAGCTGTTAACTTTATGCCGTTAGACCTTGTCAAGATTTTGACCTGACGGGCGATAATGGCTGGCTTTACGGCTAGGGGCGTTGCGTGGGGCGTAACGAGCTGGCTTGCTGGTTCGGGTAAATGGCCTGGGGTGATCTGAGGGACGATCATTTCGGGTATGATGGATGCGCGCGGCCTTGGCCGATGAGAAGATTAAAGTGATGACCGGATTGAAAGCGGCATTATTGGGAGCGAGCGCGGCGGTAATGACCGTCAGCGCGGCTTTTGCAGCGGATCCGATCGAAGTGAATGTTGAAGGCGAAATCAGTGTCGCCGCAGGTCTCGTTGACGGGGATGCGAAAGCGGACGGAAACGCTGAAGTCACCACAACGGCATCAACGATTCTGGATAACGGTATTGAACTGGGCGCGATTGTTTCCGGTCGCCTTGATGCGGACCAGCCACGACAAATGTTCGCTGGCGGACGATATTCGAGCCTTTTGATCGGTGGTCCGCGCGGTGTCGCGCCACTGGACAGCGACGCCTATCTCCAGGGTGCGGCCGGTTACGTTAAAGGACCCTTTGGTCAGATTATTCTGGGCCGCGAACAGGGTGTTGCACGTACGCTAGCGGTTACGTCGCCGACAATTTTCCGCGCCGTCAATGTCAATGATTGGCAGACGGACCTTTCCGGTCTGAACGACGTTCATACTGTGAACGACTTCACTGGCTATTCGACAAAATTCACATTTATGCCGCCCGCGAATTTCCTTGGCGGCGTCCTCGGCGGACTGCAGCTCGGCGTTTCTTATTCGCCATCACTGCAAAATTGCGGTAGCCGCCTGTGTGCGCCACAGTCCGGGTTCATCATTACGCCGGACGGCACGATGTTGACCGAAACGGCGCGCTGGGACGATGCGTTCGAAGCGGCGCTTTACTATCAGCAGGGTATTGGCTCCGGCCCGAACAGATTATTCGTGGGGCTGGGCGCCAGCTATATTACCGCTGATCAAGACTTCCAGACGGCGTCGCTGACATATGACGATTACGAAGCCTATTCGCTGGGGCTTAATCTTGCTTATCGCGGCATCACGCTTGGCGGTTCGGTGAAAACGACCAATGCCGGCCTCGCATCGCTTGAGGATGACGGCTATCTCGCATTCGACGCGGGCATTACTTTCAGAACGGGTGAAGAGAAAGGCGACGTCGCCGTTATGCTTGGCTATGGCCAGGCTGAAGCGAATGCGATCGGCCCGAACCCGTTGGACCCTACTTTGTTCCGCGACACCCGCACAGCGCAAGCGGGCGTAAGCTATGTTATCGGACGCGGCATTACAGTTGGCGCAGCAGCGCAATATGTCGAATCCGAAAAACCAATTGCCGCAGGCGGCCCCGAAGAAGCCGCCACGGTTGTGATCGAAAGCTCGATCAAGTTCTAAGTTCTAGGCGCCTAGGCCTTAGAGGGGATAAAAGCGGGACGGCCTTTTGGTCGTCCCGCTTTTTGTTGCGCCAATACGTTAATGTCAGTTGATGTCGGTTTGGCGACGGGCGTATCACCACGTCAATAGCAAGTGAGCGACGGGAGGCCTGGATGCCCCAAAAGAACAACCATATCGATTATGTAGAGTTCGCAGCGAAGGACCTTGCTGCTTTCAAGGCGTTTTATGGCGCGGCTTTCGGGTGGGAGTTTCAGGATTGGGGGCCGGACTATATCAGCTTTTCCGGCGCCGGGATCGAGGGCGGCGTGCGCGGCGGTGAGGCGCCGGTCGTCGGGTCAACCCTTGTTATTCTTTATGCAGATGACCTTGAGGCTTCGGAAAAGCGCGTCGTCGATGCGGGCGGTGAAATTACCGAAAGGCATGAATTTCCAGGCGGTAAGCGCTTTCATTTTCGCGATCCGACCGGCAACGTTTTGGGCGTCTGGATTCTAGTTGAGGATCAACAGGGCTAGACATTTCAATTTAACGTGGGCTGAAAGCGCCAATGGCGGCGAGCCCGGCGACATTGGGCCCCGCCAGTTGGCTGGCGTTGGTCTCGTCAACGCCGCCAAGGGCAAGGATTGGCGTTGGCGATGTGACAGCCATGTTCCTGAACGCACCGGCGCCAAGATGCTTGGCGCCTGGGTGGCTTCGCGTCGCGAAAACCGGCGACAGGAAAGCGAGATCAGCGCCTTGTTTGGCGGCGCGGTCCAATTCAAGTCTGGTATGACAGGACGCCGTCACGATCATATCACCGAGTTTTGCCCGGCCTGCGTCAAACCAAGAGGGCAGATGTACGCCGTCAGCACCCACGGTCTCAGCGAGGTCAATGTCAGCGCCTATGATCAGGAACACTTTCCGGGCGGTGCAGATTGTGCGCAATCGCCTTGCCATCGCCGCCCGCTCCCGGTTTTGATAATCGCGCAGCACGATTGCCGCGCCAGCCGGCATTGCCCTGGCGATAATTTCCGGATTTGGAATGCGCGCCTGATCCGTTAAGAAAGCGAGAGAGAATGGCGCACAGACGCCGCCGGATTTATTCAACATTTGGGCGGCGGCGGCGAGCGCTGTGATCCTTGATCGAATATTCTTACCAGAGCTTACCACAAAAGGCGGTATCCTTTGACGACTGAAACAATTTCACCGGCTGACAATCTTCGCGCCATTGGCGCAGAACTCAAGACTGCGCTGGAACAGGCCGGGCGCGCCGACGACGCGGTGACGATCACCGCCGTCTCAAAAAAACATGACGCCGCGCGAATTTTACCTGCACTGGAAGCGGGGCATCGGGTGTTCGGTGAAAATCGCGTCCAGGAAGCTATGCAGAAATGGCCGTCTCTGCGGGCCCAATATCCCGATATCGAATTGCGGCTGATCGGACCGCTGCAGACCAATAAGGCCAGGGAGGCCGTCGCTTTTTTCGACGTCATCGAATCCGTCGACCGGCCTAAGCTCGCCAAGGTGCTGGCGACTGAAATAGCGGTGCAGGGAAAGGCGCCCGATGTGCTGGTTCAGGTGAATACGGGCGAGGAGGAACAAAAGGCCGGGATCGCTCCGGGTGAGGCGGACGATTTCATCGCCCTTTGCAGAGATGAATATGGGCTTCACCCGGCTGGGCTCATGTGTATCCCGCCTGTCGGCGACGATCCGGCGCCGCATTTCGCGCTGCTGGCGAAAATCGCGGCGCGGAACGGCCTTGCGCAGCTTAGCATGGGGATGAGCGCAGACTACCTGATCGCCGCCCAGCTTGGCGCGACCCATGTGCGGATCGGGACCGGCGTCTTCGGCGAGCGCCTGGCGGAATGAGGGTCAAGTAATGGCGGCCGGGCGATCCTTAATGGATAAACAGTTGTATTCGCCCGGTTAATTCTTAGTTTTGTCGCCATGCGCGGTAACGTGATCTGACGATTTGTTTCTCCTGATTGTGAATTCCATTCTTCTGATGTTTGGCGCTATCAGACGACCCATGGGACCGAAGACATAGGAAAGAAGAAAAATGGCGCGGGCGAAAAAAGTACTTCTAGTTGATGACGATGAGCTTTTACGGGAAACGCTCATTGATCAGTTTAGTGTTCATGATGAGTTATCGATTGAGCCGGTGGCGAATGCGCAGGACGCAATCGCGCGGGTTAAGGAAGAGGCGCATATAGATTTGATGCTTCTTGACGTCGGCCTGCCGGACATGGATGGCCGCGAGGCTTGCCGGATCATGCGCAAGAATGGCTTCAAGTCGCCAATCATCATGTTGACGGGCGCTGACTCTGAAGCGGATACGATATTAGGGCTTGATGCAGGCGCGAATGATTATGTCTCCAAGCCGTTCAAGTTTGGCGTATTGTTGGCGCGTGTGCGCGCTCATTTGCGCAGTCATGAACAGAGTGAAGATGCGGTCTTTAAAGTCGGTCCTTACGAGTTTCGCCCATCTGTAAAAATGCTGGTTACCGCAGAGGACAAAAAAATCCGCCTGACGGAAAAGGAAACCTCGATCCTGAAGTTTCTGTATCGCGCAGGCGGCAAGGCCGTAACCCGCGATGTCCTGCTTGATGAGGTGTGGGGTTACAATTCCGGCGTCACGACACATACGCTGGAAACCCATGTCTATCGCTTACGACAAAAGATTGAGCCTGATCCCGGCAACGCCTCCATCCTGTTGACGGAAAGCGGCGGGTATCGCTTGTCGGTCTGATTGGAGCGATTTTAAATGTCAGTCACGATCTATCATAACCCACGCTGTTCCAAGTCGCGTCAGACACTGGCGCTGCTTGAGGAAAACGGTGTTACGCCGGATGTCGTGCTTTATCTTGAAACCCCGCCGTCTAAAACAACACTGAAAACTATTGCCAAAAAGCTTGGGCTTAAAAGCCCGCGAGACATGATGCGGGTCAAGGAAGCGCCCTATACGGATCTAAAATTGAAAGATGTGGACGCGGAGAGCGCGCTGATCGACGCCATGGCGGAAAATCCGATCCTCATTGAGCGCCCCATTGTCGTCAATGGCGACAAGGCGGCGATTGGCCGCCCGCCGGAAGCGGTGCTGGAGATACTTTAGATTGAGCTTCGTTTGCGAAGCATTTCTCGCCGCGCTCAAAACCCGGCTTCAGGATAATTGAAATTCGTTTATGAGAACCAAGCCAATATATTGGGAATGGGCTCATGACATCGGGACACGTATTTATTGCCGCAAGCCTGGACGGATTTATCGCGAGATGTGACGACAGCATAGACTGGCTGACAAAGCAGAAAACAGAGGGCGAAGATCACGGTTTCGATGCGTTCATGGATTCCGTCGATGGGTTGGTGTTAGGCCGTGCTTCTTTTCAAAAAGTCCTGACATTTGGCGAGTGGCCGTATCGCAGGCCGGTTGTTGTCTTGAGCAAGACCCTGACCGACGCCGACATTCCTGAAAATTTACGGGACCGCGCTCAAATATCTGGCGATGAGCCTCGCGTTATTATGAGCCGCCTCGCCTCGGAAGGATGGAAAAGAGCATATGTGGATGGCGGTAAAGTTGTTCAGTCGTTCCTGGCCGATGGTCTCATCGAAGACATAACGCTGACGCGCATACCGATATTGCTTGGCGCTGGCAAACCGCTGTTTGGACCGCTGGAGCATGATATTGAACTTGAGCACATTGAAACGCGAACCTTCGACTCCGGGCTAGTTACTACAAAATACCGCGTTACAGGGTTTCGCCCTTTTCGAGCCGCTTAAGCAGAGCGCCCGCTCTCGCCCGGTAAGCAAGCTTTTTCGACTTATCCATGCGTTCCCAGTTTTTATACATCTGGCCAAGGCGCGGATTGCCTTTCAGCTTGTCTTCGTGACGTGCGAGAAAGTCCCAGTACAGAGAATTAAAGGGGCAGGCGCCCTCCTCTGTTTTCTTTGAAACGGCGTAATGACAGGACTTGCAGTAGTCCGACATGCGATTGATATAGGCGCCGCTTGCCGCATATGGCTTCGATGCCAGCGCGCCGCCATCCGCATACTGGCTCATGCCGATGACATTTGGCGCCTCGACCCATTCATAGGCGTCCGCATAGACCGCGAGATACCATTCATGAACGTGATGCGGATCAATGCCAGCGAGCATGGCGAAGGTCCCCGTCACCATTAACCGCTGGATATGGTGCGCGTAGGCTTCTTCGCGGGTTTGGTCGATGGCGGCCTTTATGCACGCCATCCTGGTTTCGCCCGACCAGTAAAACTCTGGCAAGGAGCGTTTGGCGCCGAAGAAATTTTGTCGGACATAGTCATCGCCGCCATGCCAATAGACGCCGCGCATATATTCACGCCAGCCAATGATCTGCCGTATAAAACCTTCCACGGCGTTGAGCGGCGCGCTGTTATTTTCGCAGGCATGAACCGCCCGCTCGCAAACTTCCCGCGCAGTCAATAATCCGGCGTTGATGTAAAGCGATAACACCGAATGATAGAGGAACTTTTCGCCCGAAAGCATGGCGTCTTGATAGTCGCCAAATGAAGGTAAAGCCTCCTTGATGAAATGGTCCAGGGCTTTAAGGGCATCGTCGCGTGTTACCGCAAACCAGAAGGGTTCAAGATCGCCAAAGTGATCGCCAAACTGTTTTTCAACGAGCGTTAAAACGTCTTTGGTGATGTCGTCCGGCTCAACCTTGCGGACATCGGGCATGAAAAGGTCGCTTTTTGCAGCTTTTCGGTTCTCTTTGTCATAGTTCCATACGCCTCCAACAGGCTCATCGCCATCCATCAGGAAGCCGGTTTTCTTGCGCATTTCACGATAAAAATATTCCATACGGAGGGTTTTTCGGCCCGCCGCCCAGTCGTTAAACTCCTTGTGACTTGCAATGAATCGATCATCTTCGCGAATGTCCACGGGAAGATTGAACTGATCTTCCCAGCCCTGCATCACTTTCATCAGGCGATGCTCTCCCGGTTCGGTGACGATAATGCGTCCGGGGCCATGGTCTTTGATCGTCCTCTCTATCAACGCAGTGAATGACGATGCAGTATTGTCGTCATCATATTTTTGGTAATCCACCGTATACCCATCATCTCTCAGAGCTTGTGCAAAGTGGCGCATGGCGGAGAATATGAAAGCAATTTTTTTCCTGTGATGTTTTATGTAGGCGGCTTCCTCACGCAGCTCGCCCATCAAAATAATGTCTTTTGTTTTTCGAGCGCCGTTAAGGCTCGATACCTCGCGGGAAAGCTGGTCCCCGAGAATAAGGATGACGCGCTTGTTACTCACCATGGGATTTCTTCGCCGGCGTAATCAAAAAAGCCGCCGCTGTCCTTTGGCGACAGTGCTGCAAGAACGCCAAGCAAATTGTGCGCGCATTCATTCGGTGTTGCCGTGTAGCGCCCTTTTGCAAATTTTTCGGTCAGCGGCGTATTGATGGTGCCCGGATGAAGGGCGGTGACCACAGCGTCCTTGTTGGCGCGTGCGATCTCAATGGCGGCGCAGCGCACGATCTGATTAAGCGCGGCTTTGGACGCGCGGTAGCTTACCCAACCGCCTAACCTGTTATCGCCAATGGAGCCGACGCGCGCGGAGAGGGTTGCGAAAACGGATTTTCGGTCTCGTCGCAGCAAAGGCGCAAAGTGCTTGATGACAAGCGCGGCGCCGACGGCGTTGATCTGAAATGCCTTCCCCATAATGTCGGGATCGACTTCCTTGAACGCTTTTTCCGGTCCGGCGCCGTCGATTTCAAGCGAACCGGTTGCGTTGACGATCAGGTCAAAGCTTTCGTCACGCGCGCGGAGCGTTGCCGCGGCGTTATGGATGCCGGCTTCATCGAGAATATCAAAACCATCCTGCGAACGGCTCAGCGTTTCCAGGTTTGCGCAAGCTGAATCAGCATCGATGATGCTCGCCAGCGCCGCACCGATGCCGCCAGATGCGCCGATGATAAGTGCATTGTAAGGGCTATGTGAAAACGACAACAAAAGCTCCGCGTTGATGTGTGATCATACGCGGCATGTGGTGTTATGGATCGTTACTGCGCCGCCTCCGCCGCGATGGCGCCGAGGGCGCCCTCAATTTTAGCCAGGGGCGCGGTCATGTCGGCAATTCCATATTCGTGAAACAGATGGGCGATTTCAGGATAGATAATATCGACGCCGCCATCGGCGTTAGCTGCAACAAGCATTTTCAGCGGCAATTCCAGGCCCAGCTTTTGTTCCGCCTGCATCAGAGGCGTCCCGCCTTTCGGATTGCCGAAAATGATCAGCGTTGTCGGACGCAAAGTTTCATCGATAGAGGCGGCGCCCGCAGCATGATCGATAACCGCGAATGTTTTGAAGCCGCGCTTGTCAATTGCAGCGCGTAAGTTCGTTAGCGTTGTTTCAAAACTTGCAGCGCTTTCAACGGAAATCACATGGGGTGTTTGATGCTTTTCCATCATCGCTGCGTCGCCTGCCGGTGTCATGTCGCTGGTTTGTGTTGCGCCAGCGGCGCATGCAGCGGCGCCTATCGACAATGTGCAGATGGCGATCATGTTGTTTTTCATGGTGGGTGTCTCCCGGTTGTTGGCGTCAGGTCAGCAGGGCTTCAATATCGTTGCGACGGGCGAGCAGACTCTGCCGGCCTTCCTCAATGAATTCATCGGCGCGATCAAACGCGGTGGGCATGGCGTCGCGCATATCCGGCTGCAACAAAATGTCCGGTGGATGAGCGCACGCATTGGCGCGCGCCAGATGCATCTGGAAAATATCGGCGGCGGCGTAAGCGGTCTCAAACAGTCGTGGAGACGCCTCGGCCCGCGCTTTCGCGAAAGCGACCTGACGACGAAGCGCGGCTTGCGTGTCTTCGATCAGCTTTGCGACCGCGCCGGTAATGCCCGGATTGGGCGGCGCCGGGGCTTCGACAACGGCCGGCACGCTCGGCGCGGGCGCATCGAAACGATCGAGGACTCTTGGCACCGCGTTCAGGTCAACAGAAATAACGACGTCGGCGCCAAGCTCACGCGCCAGCGAAACCGGTGCGGGGTTCGCGAGGGCGCCATCGACCAGCCAGTATTGCTTATGACGCACGGCATGAAACAGAACCGGGATCGCGCTCGACGCGTGCGCAGCGTCAATTACCGAGCCTTTTGTCAGAGCGATTTCAGCGCCTGTGGCGAGGTCCGCCGCGACAGCGCCAAATTTAACATCCAGCTCTTCGATATCTTTATCGTATTCGCGGAACGCCTCAAAAGCGGACTGCGTATCGATCAGGCCGCCGCGCCGTACTTTCAGCGTGAATTTTTCGAGGGCTGACAGCGGCTGTAACTCCCGCGCCCAGCTTTCGAATTCGTCGAGAACCCCAAGCAGGTGGGCGCCCCCGACAAGCGCGCCAACGGAACAGCCTGCAATCACATCCGGTTTGACGCCGATTTCTTCAAGCGCCTTCAAAACGCCCACATGGGCCCAACCGCGCGCGGCGCCAGAACCCAGCACCAGTCCCAGTTTTTTAGCCAAATTCCTGCTCCGGATCAGTTGTGTGGCGCTCACGCGTCATTGCCGTGGCGGCTTTCTTCAACATAAGGCGCTGGGCTGGCTTGTTGAAAGGGGGCTGCCGCTTTTTTGAAGAGAGGACGAAGTTGAGGTCTGGGGTCGCAATTTCGCGTGGTTTTGGAGATGAAGGCGTCGGGGAAAAATTGCGCCTGAAAGCCTCCCGCTCATGTGGCTTGCAGACGCGAAGCTCGCCATAATCTGCGATTCGAATCACCCTTCGTGTGGAGCTTTTGCGTGGGCGCGCCTGCAGGACCATCAAAAACGTTGCCGGATTCCCTGGTCGATGCCGGATTAGCGGATGAGGGATCTGCGCCGCCACGGCCTGCGACGCCGGATGAAATTATCGCAATGATGGACGCCGCCGCCGATGAAAAGCGCGCTCAAACTACTGATGAAGATGAGGCTGGCGGCGCCTGGCATGTCGCCTCTTTCTGGCTTCTATGGGCCGGCATCTTCTCGGCCATCGCTGCGATTATTTATGTGGTGATCAATTCCAGCAACACAGGCGGTCCGAACATTGTGCTGGCGGGAGGGGTTGCGCTGTTGATCGCGCTTTTTGTTGGCGGCGCCGTCATGCGGATGTTCTCGCCGATGCTGCTTGCCGGGGTGATGTTGCGGCGGGCGACCGGGGCGGAAGCGTCGAAGGCGGCCGGGCTTGCGGGGGCGGAAATTTTAAGCGCGCTGGGTCTCGCCGAGCGGGTCCTTGATTCCGACCCGGATGCGCGTCTGGTCACGCGCCGTGACGGTGTCGTAACCTACGCCAACCAGGCTTATTTTACTTTGGCGAAAGAGGCCGGTGTAATGGGGCCGGCAGGATTGCCGCCACGCATCGACCGGCTTTTTGCGCAACAGGGCGCAGAAGCGACAAAACTGTTCCGGCTTTGCCGCGCCGCGAAAAGCGCGCAGGCTGCTGAAGAGATTATCTATCAGGTTATGGGTCTTAAAGGCGGCGGTGAGCGGCGGCGCTTTGAGGTCAGTGTGGGTCCCATCACAGGCGCAGACGAACATGTTATCTGGCGGCTTCGCGGTCTGCCAATTGACGAGGAAGAACATGACGCGCTGGCGGCGGCCTATGCGGACTTTCCGCGCCCTGTTTTTGCGATTGAGAAATCCGGCCAAATCGCATGGGTAAACGCCGTTTTGCGGGAAAAACTGGGCGTTGAGCGCGGCGCGATCCACCATATTGATGACATTGTCCTTGGCGAGACAAGCGACCTCCTGCGTACGTTATGGCGCATCGACCGGACGGGCCACGCCGCGCAAATTCGCCGCCGGAACGGCGAGCCCGTTGAGGGGTCATTTATTGCCTTCAGACGCGGCGGCGTCGGCGAGGGCTTTGCCTGTATTGAACTGGCGCTAGACGAGTCCGTGGATGAAGTCGAAGATGTCTCTCTTTCCGGGGATATCTCGGAAGCGCCATTTGGCATTGCGGTGATTGACGGCGATATGAATCGCGATGGACGCGTCATTGAAGCCAATAAGGCGTTCACGGATGTTTTTGGCGGCGCCAAAAAGAATACGCCCCTTGTGAAGCTGATGCAGACGGAAACGCTTGATGAGCTTGCCTCGGAGGTAAAACGTAAAACTAAAGCCGGTTCTTCGCCGAAACCGGTAGAGGCGGCAGTGGGCGCCGGTGCGGCGGCGCAGACTTTTGCGCTTTATGCACGGCCTGTGCGGCGCAAGCGCGGTTCTTATGGAACGCGGCGCACCTTGCTTTACTCCGTCGATGTTACGGATCGAAAGCGCATGGAGGAAAACTATGCGCAAGATCAAAAACTTCGCGGTATTGGCGAGCTGGCGAGCAAAGTCGCTCATGATTTCAACAACTATCTGCAAGTCGTTTTAGGCCACTGTGAGCGGTTGATGCTGAAACACCCCGCAGGTGACCCGGCTTATCAGGAACTTGTGCAGATCCGTGAGAACGCCCAGCGCGCCGCGAATACGACAAAACAATTGCTGGCGTTTTCACGCAAGCAGACCCTGAAGCGGGAAGTGCTTTCAATCACGGAAATCCTGCGCGATTTCTCCCGCTTTCTGACGCGCGCTATCGGTGAGAAAGTAAAGCTTGATCTCGTCAACGGCCGCGGTCTGGCGGCGATCAAGGTTGATCGTTATCAGCTCGAGACGGCAATCATGAACCTTGCTGTGAATGCCCGTGATGCGATGGCGCCCGAGGGCGGGGTCTTGACGATCAGGACACAGAACGTCGCTGAATCTGATGTGAGCGATCAGGGCGTCCCGGGCCTGGCGCAACAGGACTATGTCTTGATAGAGGTTGCGGACAGCGGACCTGGCGTGCCGCAGGATATTGCAGACAAGATATTCGATCCCTTTTTCACGACCAAGGAGAGCGGTAAAGGCACGGGGCTTGGCCTCTCGACCGTCTATGGCGTCATACGTCAGATGGACGGCGTCATCGATCTGAAAAGCGCGCCGGGTGAAGGCGCAACGTTCAGAATATATCTCCCCGCTCATCCTGAGGATGAGCCTGTGACGGAGGCTGCGCCGTCTTCGGCGGCTTCGCGCGAGCCTCAGGATTTGACCGGCGCTGGCCGGATTTTGATCGTCGAGGACGAAGACCCGGTAAGAACCTTTGTTGTCGCGACGCTCACCGATTGCGGCTATGAGGTCAGTGAAGCGGAAGATGGCGAGGAAGCGCTTGAGATCCTTGAAGAAGATGATCAGTTCGATCTTATTATCTCGGACGTGATGATGCCGGTCATGGATGGACCCTCGATGGTCAACAAGGCGCGCAGCGATATGGCGTTAAAGGCCAAGGTGATTTTCATGTCCGCCTATGCGGAAACGGCGGTGCGCGATCAACTCGATGGGATTGAAGATGCTGGCTATATTCAAAAGCCGTTTACACTGAGGGCGATTGCGGCGCAGGTAAAGAATACGCTTTATCCGCCAATAGATGAATAAGCCGGAAGGGCGGACATGCGGCAGATAGTATTTGATCTGGAGACAACGGGCTTCAAATTTGCGGAAGGCCATCGCGTCGTTGAAATCGGTGCGATCGAACTGATCAACGGAGCGATTACCGGGCGCTCATTCCACACTTATGTAAACCCTGAACGGGATATGCCTGACGGCGCTTATCGCGTGCATGGGTTATCCGCTGAATTCCTGAGGGATAAACCGCTATTTAGCGACCCGATGGTTGCTCCGGCGTTTCTAGAATTTGCAGCAGAGGCGGAACTGATCGCCCATAACGGTTTGGGTTTTGATCTCCCGTTTCTTCAGGCTGAGCTGAAAGCCGCAACGCTGCCAACGCTGGATAATAAGCTCATCGACACGCTGCTGATTGCGCGGCGCAAATTTCCTGGCGCGCCAGCCAGTTTGGACGCGCTTTGCTCGCGGTTTGGCATCGACACCAAGGAGCGTGAGCGGGACGGTCACGGCGCATTACTTGATTCACGTCTTTTGGCTGAAGTCTATATTGAACTGACCGGCGGCGCGCAGGCCGGCCTAAATTTCGCGGGTGACGCCTCTTCTGAAAATACGCGACAAACCAACGCAACAGCAAAACGCACGGCGCGACAGCGCCCATCGCCGTTAGCCTCGCGCCTTACTGATGATGAACGCGCGGCGCACCAGGCTTTCATTGAAGAGCTTGGCGACGATTGTTTGTGGGCGACAGCGGTGCACGCCTGAGCTAGTTCTGAGTGGCGGCCTGCTGCTTGGCTTTTTCAGCATTGGCTGCATAAATGCCCATGAAATCGATTGGCTCGAGCATCAGCGGCGGGAAATTTCCGTTGCGCGTTGCGTCGGCGACGATCTGGCGCATAAAGGGAAACAGCAAGCGCGGACATTCGACAAGCATTACCATTTCCAGCTGTTCGCGCGGCAGGTTTTTAATTTCGAAAACACCGGCGTAAGACGCTTCGACGACAAAGATTGCATCATTGTCGCGATTGGCGCGTGCGGTAACGGAAAGTTCAACTTCATATTGATCCGGACCAAGCCCCCTGCCCTGAACATCGACATTGACGTCAAGGCGAGGCGATTGCTGGTTTTGAAAGCTGTTCGGCGCACGAGGACTCTCAAACGACAGATCTTTTAGGTACTGCGCGAGGACAACGAATGAGGGTCCATCCTGCGGTGCGTCTGCGCCGGGTCCGGTTGCGCCATTATTGTTTTCAGGCGTTTCTGACATTGTCTCACCGCTCTTAGATTTGTGAAACGGGGTCCATACACGGCGGCGCCTTCGCCTGCAACCCGCAACTTACGGTCGCAAGATCGTTATCTTTGCGTCGCCGCGGTCAATGCGTTTTTTAATGTGGCGCAGGGCCTGTTTTGCGAGAAACATGCGGACCGGCGGGATCAACAGGACGAAACCCATTGCGTCGGTCAGGAATCCTGGCGTCATCAGAAATGGCGCGGCAACCAGTAAAAGCGCCCCGTTTACCGCCGAGGCGACAGGCGGGCGTCCGGCATCCAGGTCGCGCTGCGCGCCTTTCACCGCCGCCAAGCCTTGCAGGCGAATGATCCAGCCGCCTAAGAATGCGGTCGCGAGACAAGCAGCAATTACGGGCAAGACGCCAAAGGCGCTTCCCGCGCTCAACAGCACGTAGATTTCAGCAATCGGCCCGATAATGAACAGTGCGACAAGGATTAAGAGCATTTGCGGTGGTGTATTCCTTCCATTCGCTCCTATATAGTGTTCCGAGGCGTATTATTAAGATTTTGGCGTGTAAATTCATTCCGATATGGACCCAGTACTGCTTATCCTCGCCGGTGTAACGGCTTTTATCCTGTTCCGATTGATTTCTGTCATGGGCACGCGGACCGGCCATGAACAGCGGCAGGAATTCGAGCCTGCGCCCAGTAAGTCGGCCCGTGAGCGGCAGGCGGAGGCGGAATTTGGCGATGATCCGGACGATGTCGCAGAGCCAAAGCCGGTGTCGACCAACGCACGCGTGCTGCGCGACGCGGACCCATCTTTTGACGAGGCCGAATTTCTGGCCGGGGCGCGTGGTGCTTATGAGATGATTGTCGAAGGCTTCGCCTCAGGCGATATCCGTTCCCTGCGCGCTTATATCGATGATTCAATCTACGAGGCGTTCAAATCAGCCGTGGTCGCCCGCGAAGAGGCTGGCCAGGTTGTAGATCTGAAATTTGTCGGCATCGACCATGCGGCGATTGTCGACAGCGACGTCGATAACAAGGTGATGTCTGCGACAGCCGAGTTTACCTCCAATCAGGTGCGTGTGACGCGCGATAAAGAGGGCGCAGTCATAGACGGCGACCCGAACCGGATTGATCTGGTTAAGGACCGTTGGACTTTCTCGAAGAAGATTGACAGCAAAGACCCCAACTGGACGCTTGTCGCTACGGGCGGCGCCTAATAAAAGTTCACAGAGCCGACAGCTGAGGATGCTTCGCCTGTGACCGCGCCGACTTTTCGCCAAACCGTGATCTTTTTTCTCGTCGGCGCTGTTGCGGTCATTATTGCCGCGATACTGGTTTTTGGCGGTTTCATTCCTGCTTTTGAAAAAGAGCCCTTCGGTGATTCCGCTTTTGACGACGGACATATTGAGCTGCGCCCGGTACAGTTTGCCGATCTGGATGGGTGGCGCCTGGATGCGCTGGAGCCGGCGTTCGCGGCTTTTCTGGCGTCCTGCAATGCGATCGAATCGAAAGAAGAAGGCGCGCCCGCAAATCCGCAGGAAAATCTGGGCGCGGCTTTCGAAGGGCAGTCTATTGGCGGCGTTGCAGGGGATTGGCAGGCGACGTGCGAGATGGCGCGACGAGTGCGGGTCTCCGATGCTACGGACCCCGATAGCCGGATCGCCGCAGTGCGAGCGTTTTTCGAAGCCGCTTTTATCCCGGTCCAAATCCTCAACCGCCGCGACCCGCTTCCAGAAGGGCCGGCCGCCGGCGAGCCGGCGCGGATCGATGAAACCGGGATTTTCACCGGTTATTACGAACCCGCCTATCGCGCCGCACGCGCACCCACGCCAGCTTATACGGCGCCGGTTTATACGCGCCCTGACGATCTGATCGAGGTTGATCTCGGCGCCTTTCGCGAAGACCTTGCGGGCGAACGTATTGCCGGTAGAGTCATAGGGGATCGGCTTATTCCCTATCCTGATCATAAGTCGATCAACGACGGTGCTTTGAATGGGACGGCGGCGCCGATTGCATGGGTTGCGCCAAACGATCTGTTCTTTTTGCAAATCCAGGGGTCCGGCCAGCTTATGTTCGATGATGGTGAGCGCATACGCGTTGGTTATGCCGGCCAGAACGGGCATCCCTACACGGCGATCGGCCGTGTCATGGTTCGTGAAGGCGTGATGGCGCTTGCGGACGTTTCGATGCAGTCGATCCGTCGCTGGCTGGAAACAACAAGCGCTGATGACGCCCGCGCCATGCGCGAGCGAAACGCCTCTTATGTTTTTTTTCGCGCCATTGAAGGTGGGCCTGAAAATCAGGGTCCATTTGGCGCGCAAGGGATTGCGCTGACGGGTGAGCGCAGCCTTGCCGTTGATCGACGCTTCCACACCCTCGGCGCGCCAGTCTGGGTCGATATTGATCCGGTGTCGGGGCATGGGCCTGACCGTATTCGCCGGTTGATGATCGCGCAGGATACGGGCGGCGCCATTCGCGGACCGATACGCGGGGATGTTTTCTGGGGCGCCGGCGAGCGGGCCGAAGCAATCGCGGGCGAAATGAATGCTCGCGGACAAATGTATGTCCTGTTGCCTCGCGCAACCGTGGCGCGACTGTCTTTGCCGGGTCCTCAGTGAGAAAACGCGGGCTTACGCCGGAAGAGCAAGCCCTGTGGCGGCGCGCGGTGCGCGATGTTCAGCGGATGCGGCGAGAGTCGGAAGATACACTGCCTGCCAGCGACAAGACCGGCCTGCGCTCTTCGGAGAAGCTATCGCCTGAAAAAAAGGCCGGCAATGTGCTGCCACGCAGGACAACGACACGCGCGCGGGCGGCGCCTGACCCGTTTGTCGCCGGCGACCCCCGTGATGACCGTAAGGTGGCCCGGGGACGGACGCCGATTGAAGCTGTCATTGATCTGCATGGTCATACGCAAGTCACTGCGCGTAAAGCGCTACTCGCTTTTCTGATCAATGCGCGTCTTTCTGACAAACGGTGTGTTCTGGTGATTACCGGCAAGGGCGCCAGCACGTCACATGCATTTGGCGCTAATGTGCTCGGCCACGGTGTTCTGCGCGCGCGGCTCAGTGACTGGCTGAAAGAAGAACCGTTTCGGGATATGGTGGTGCGGGCCAGTCCGGCGCACCGCAAACATGGCGGTGGCGGCGCCTTTTATGTCTTCCTGAAAAGCCGGGCCGGAAGAAAAAGCTAAGTTCGCCGCAGACCTATCCGTTCAGGACGTATTTCCAGATCAGGAAGCCAAGTACAAACGCCGGAATCCCATAGAAAACAGCCAGGCGCGTGAAGCGAATGAACATCGTTTCGACGAAGTCTCCCGCCCATGCGCCCACGGCTTCGCTCCACCAGCGGCGCGGCTTGTGCTTGGGCAACTGCGCTTCTTCAAAGGGCATGGCGGCCAATACGGTGACGCCGCGATTTTTCCAGCGCTGGAACGCCTTTTTGAGCGCTCCATTGACAACTGACCCGCGTAGTCTTCGCGAGACTGCAGCGAAAGGCCCGTAGGAGAAATCCTCACGGTCAAATTCGATATCCAGCACGATTGATGCTGGGG
>CBDDKD010000062.1:0-174734 GCA_965230025.1 Hyphococcus sp. | reverse complement strand
CTGGAGCCTTGTTTTGCTCCTGCTTTATCCGCTGTCCTTTCTTAGAACGAGAAGCAGGCTGATCCGGGATGGCGCCAAACCGGCCCATGCGGGCCTCTTTGCGGGTTTTTTAACCCTTTCCAAATTTCCAAACCTGATAGGTATGTTGAATTATCGGCGAAAGCGCATGCAGGGGCGCGATGTCGCCATTGTCGAGTATAAGTGAGGCGGCGGGCCGCCGGGAAAAAATTGATGTCGTCACAGCCAATCAAAGTTGCGCTCCTGGGCGCGGGATACATCGCCAAATGGCATGCGGACGCGTTGCGCCGGACAAAGGGCGTTGAAGTCACAGCGGTTTGCGATTTGTCCGGTGAGGCGGCGCTGCAGCTGGCGAGCAGTTATGGCGTGAAGAATGCGCACACGTCTCTTGATGAGTTGCTGGCGTCTGGAGAAACGGAGTGCATTCATGTTCTGACGCCGCCGCAAACTCATGCAGCGGCGACGCGCCAGATTCTGGAAGCGGGCTGCGCCGCTTTTGTTGAGAAACCCTTTGCCTTGAGCGCCGACGATTGCAGGTCGCTTGACGAGTTAGCAAAACGCAAAGGCGTTGCGCTCGGCGTCAATCACAACTTCCTCATGCTGCCGTCCTATGACCGTTTGAAGCGCGATGTTGATGCTGGCGTTATCGGGCCCATCGACAGCATCGAGGTGAACTGGCAGTTTCCGCTGCCGCCTCTGCGGTCCGGTCCGTTTGGTCTATGGATGTTGCGGCGTCCGGACAATATTCTGTTTGAACTTGGGCCGCATCTATTCGCGTTCGTCGCCGATCTTTTTGGCGGTCTCGACAATGTCGATGTCAGTTTGCGCCATCCCGTAACCATTGCCGGCGGCGTTCGTCATTATCAGACCTGGCGGATTTCCGGGGAGGCCGATGGGGCGGCCGTCACGATCAACCTGTCGCTGATTGAAGGCCATGATAACCGCAGCGTGCGCTTGCGTGGGCTTGGCGGACTGGCGACCTATGATTTTGCACAAGATACGTATCTGCTGGAGCGCGCCGGCTTTCAGGACATCATCATCGGCCCCATGGCGGCGCAATTGTCCGTCGCCGGTCAGGCGATGCGATCCGGCGCTGTCAACGCAGCCCGTCAGCTTTCATCTCTAAACGAATTATCACCTTATGGCCTTTCGATCACAAAGGCGGTCGGCAATTTCTACGGAGCAATGCAGGCGGGCAAGCCCGTCGATCACCGGCTCAGCGCCAAGCTTGCGTCCTGTGCAACGGCGCTGATTGAAAAATCTCTGGATAAAGCGCGGCCTGAACTGGATGCGCCGGTTGCGCTCGAACCGTTGCAGCAGGCGAAACCGGAGAACGGTAAGACAGTGCTGGTCATTGGCGGAACCGGGTTTATCGGCCGTGCGCTGGTCACGGCGTTGGCGGATGAAGGTTATGCGGTCCGTGTCTTTTCAAGAGGTTCCGGCGGCGGGCTTCAACGCGACGATGGACGCGTCAGTATTGTCACCGGCAGTTTGAAATCCGAAGAAATGATTGTGTCCGCCATGAACGGTGTTGATACGGTTTTCCATCTGGCGAAAGCAACAGAGAATAGCTGGCAGGGATATCTTGAGAACGACGTGAATGTAACGCGACGGATTGGCGAAGCATGCCTGAAAGCCGGCGTTTCACGCCTCATCTATACAGGCACGATCGATTCTTATGACGCCTCGCAAGCAGATCGCCCAATTACGGAAGAAACGCCCTTCGATCATGATCTTGAACGGCGAAATCTTTACGCACGGTCCAAAGCGGCGTGCGAAGACGTGCTAAAAACACTGGAACGTGAGCAAGGTTTGCCGCTGACCATCGTGCGTCCCGGCATCGTGATCGGCAAGGGCGGCCCGCTTCAGCATTGGGGCATCGCAATGTGGCGCGGCGCGACGACGTGCAAGCTATGGGGCGATGGTCGCAATATCATGCCGTTCGTTCTGGTTGATGATGTAGCTGATGGCTTGGTGTTGGCGGCGACCGCCACAGATGATGTCGCACTTGGCAAATCCTATAATCTGATTGGCGATCCGATGCTGTCGGGTCGTGATTACTTTGCAGAAGTTGGGAAAGCCAACACTGTCGCAATGCGTGCGCGTCCGACGCCGATCTGGACATATTTCGTTGTTGACCTTGCAAAATACTGGGCGAAGCGCTTGCTGGCGAAGCGAAAGGGGCTCACCAAGCCAAGTTTTCGCGACTGGAAATCGCGGGCGCAGCTATCACCCTTCAAAAATGAAACAGCAAAAGCGGACCTTGGCTGGCGTCCCGAAGCCGACCGTCAACGGTTTATCAAGCGCGGCGTGGCGGATGCGAACCTTTTTGGCATTATGTCTGATGATACAAGCGCCAAGGCAAATGTAGATTTGCAAAAAGGCGAGACTGCAGAAGAGCCAAACACACAGCAGGAATTCAAAGAATCGGCCTGACTTCGGAAAGCGACCCTTAAAGATGACTTACATCAATATAACGGACCCGTCCTTCGGCTTCTTCGACGCAACGGTGCTCAAGGAAAAGGGCGTCGATCTTCATGATCGATATGTAAACGCAGACCCTTTCCCTCATATTGTAATGGACGACTTCGTCTCACCGGAGATTCTGGATGCCTGTCTTGATTACTTCCCTGACGCACCGGACCCGGACAGCCAGACTTTCGACCGGGATCAGGAGCGTTTTAAAACCAGCTTTAATCCGGACTTTCTGCCGGCGCAGTTGCGGTCGTTTTTCTATGCGCTGAATTCACAGCCCTTCGTTTCTTTTCTGGAAAACATGACGGGCGTAAGCGGGCTTATTCCTGATCCCTATTTTCTGGGCGGCGGGTTTCACGAAACGCGGCAGGGCGGTCATTTGAGCGTTCATGCCGACTTCAACCTTCATCCGAAACTGAAACTGGAACGCCGCCTTAATCTGCTGATCTATCTCAACAAAGGTTGGGAAGAATCCTATGGTG
This sequence comes from Hyphococcus sp., assembly GCA_965230025.1. Lineage (GTDB taxonomy): Bacteria > Pseudomonadota > Alphaproteobacteria > Caulobacterales > Parvularculaceae > Hyphococcus. Next base: position 171,759 of record CBDDKD010000062.1, on the reverse strand, counting down.
GTGCGCTTGAGCTTTGGGATCAGGAGATGTCTGCTTGCGTACATCGTGTTGCGCCAGTGTTTAATCGGTGCGTCGTGTTTTCCACTAACGCGACGAGTTATCATGGCCACCCAGCGCCAGTGAACCATCCGAAACGGCTGCCACGCCGATCGATCGCCCTTTATTATTACACGGCGACGTGGGATGGCACGGCGCGCGAATTCACGACGCAATTCAAGAAGCGCCCGCAGTCCGAAGACAGAGTTGACTGGAGCGTCAAGCGTTACGAATTGATTAATGACCTTTTTCCGCCGATCCTGGTGCGCAATTGGCGCCGGGTCGCGCACCGGTTAAACCGGCGATCATAAACGCGTGAAAAATTTGCGCGTTGATTGGGTATTTCAAATTATCAAATGACTGTTTCATGGATATTCACGACCTTTAGCAGGACGTAAATATCCGATGGCGTGCTTCCTTTAATAATCCGTAAGCTGTCATCTTTTGTAGCCGATAGAAAAAATTCGAACTAGTTGCGCAAGGGAATTTATTCCACGCTTCGTTACCTTACTCGCTGTTGCACAAAAGCATCGTGCAACAAAAAACGCGATTGCTGGCGTAAATCCTCTCGGGTTTCACAAGCTGGCGTAATTGTAACGAGTGGGTTGTTATGAGTTTTGAATCTCGCGCCGGTCGCAATTTCATTCCAGCAAACACATTCGATTTCGACGCTTTGATCGCAGCTGCAAAACAAGATCCGCTCAGTAAACTCAATTCTTCGGGTCGCAAGCAGCGTAAGAGCGCAAAGCAAAAGCTTGCGAATGCCGGCCTGTTTGCGCCGCTTCTGTTGGCGGAAGGCTGTCTCAGTCTGGGAAAGCGCGATATTCCGGTCGCTGGCGGCGATGACAATGATGGCGAGCCAGCGCTTCCGACTACAGGCGGCGGGCGCACGCCCGTCAATGTCCCGCCCGTAGATGCAGGTCCGGTCACGCCAGCGGAGCCAGTGGCAAGTGGCGCACAGGACGATGTTAATTTTCAGACCAGCGCGGAGTCTTCCCTGAATATCGCCGCCGCTGATCTTCTCGCCAATGACGCGCCCGCAGGAAACGGCCCACTGGAACTGGTGCGGGTTTTCGGTGCGAACAACGGATCTGTCTCACTTGAAAATGGTGTCATTACATTCACGCCGGACGACGGCTTTGAAGGCATGGCGTCCTTCCGTTACGAAGCCAGAGACAGTAACGGCAATATCACTGAAGCGGGCGTCGAAATTCATGTAGGTGACCATGGTAATGGTCACGGCGACGATCAGGGACATGGCGGTCATGATGACGGTGGACATGGAGATGATGGCCATAATGGCGGCGGGCATGGCGGTCATGGTGATGGCGGACATGTTCATCCGGATGATCCGTCGAAGGCTGGCGAACATATGGCGCTCCTTGCGTTGGTGCCGGTCGCCGATGCAACGCATATCGCCGTTAATGACGGCTCCTGGTTTGATCCTAATACCTGGGCCAGCGGTGAAGTGCCTGGCGACGGCGCACAGGTTGTTATCCCGGATGGCGTTACTGTGGACTATGACGGGGAAAGCCCGGTTTCTCTCTTCACGGTCCGCGTTGATGGTGCGCTAGAATTTGCAACGGATGTCGATACGTTCATGGAAGTCGACACTTTGGTTGTATCTCCAACCGGGTCGATGACAGTTGGGACGATTGACAACCCAGTCGCTGCAAATGTTGAGGCGGTCATTCAGATTGCCGATAATGGTCCGATTGATGTCTCCTGGGACCCGATGTTGCTTTCACGCGGTATTGTCAGCCACGGAGAGTTCCAATCTCATGGCGCTGAAAAAGCCGCCTTCCTGAAAGTCGCAACCGATCCGATGGCGGGCGATACGTCCCTGACGCTGGAAGAGCCGCCGGAAGGCTGGGAGGTCGGAGACCGTCTGGTGTTGACTGGCACGAAGCTTACATCAAACGGTAACCCTGCAGCGATTGGCGATCCAAATTCAGGCGTCACGGAAGATGAAGAACTGATCATCACGGCGATCAACGGCAATGTCATCACGTTCGATCGTGCGCTGCAGTTTGACCACGATACGCCGCGCGCTGATCTGAAAGCTTATGTCGCGAACTATACCCGCAATGTAAGAGTGGAAACGGAGAATGCGGACGGACTGCCGGTCCATCAACGCGGTCACGTCATGCTGATGCATTCCGATGACATTGATGTGCGATATTCGGAGTTCTCGGACCTTGGCCGCACCGATAAGTCAGAGCGGTCTTTTGATGTTGGCGATCTCGCCGCGGTGGAGTCCGATTCCAACGTAAAGGGTCGTTACTCGCTCCACATTCACCGGGCAGGCGTCGATAATCTGGAAGATCCGGCCATGCTGGTCGGCAATGCCGTATGGGGATCGCCGGGTTGGGGCTTTGTGCATCACGATTCCAACGCAGTAATTTCAGATAATGCGGCCTACGACGTTTTTGGCGCTGCTTTCGTTGCTGAAACGGGCAATGAAACGGGGCGTTGGACGCATAACATCGCCATCAAGGGTACTGGCGTTAGCGGCGGTCCGAAATGGCATGAAGATGTCGCGGCGTTCGATCTCGGGCGTACCGGCGCCGGTTTCTGGTTTCAGGGCCGCCTCGTTGATGCGGTCGATAACGTTGCGGCGGGCGTGCCTGGCGGCGAAGGTTTTGTGTACATGTCGCGCGGCAACGGTTCGATCAATGTGCTGCCGGAAAATCTGGACCAGCCTGAAGCGTTGCGATATCTCGACGACGCATTGATAAGCAAGCCCGCGATTTCAAGTTTTCTCGGCAATGAGTCGATCGCGACCCGGTCCGGCCTTGTCGTTATCAAGGGCGGTCCGGAACAGGCCCATGACATTCGTTCCGTGATTGAAGATTTCACCGCCTGGGAAACGCAGTATGGCGTTCACGTACAATATACCGGGCATTATACGTTCAAGGATATCGACGTTATCGGCACCGACGGTTCAGGCGGCGCCAAGCCGGCAGTCAACGGCGTTGAGGTCGGCGTCAACACTTTTGACATGGTCTTCAATGGCATCAATATCGACGGATTCGAGAATGGGTTTCTGTTCAAGAAAGAAACCGTCAACATGAACTTCCCGTTCGATGGCAATTTTCGGTATGTGATTGTCGATCCGACAATCACGAATGTATCGACGCAATATTTCAATGGCGACGCAAAGGACCTGATCCTCACCGGCGATGATCTGGTTGCAGGGCGGCTGCTCTTTGACTCCGACCTTGATGGGTTTCCTGTTGCACCGGACTTCCCCGGTAAGGCTGGGCTTGAGCTATCGGGTACGAAAACCGACAGCATCGGCAATTCGCCGGTATCGCCCGACTGGGACCCGGTCACTTATGACTGGTTCTCGCTGCGCGGGGCGGTTGAACAGGAAGGCTACTGGACGCTCCCGGACGGGCGCCATGTCACCGCGTTTGACCAATATGTTTCAGACCGCGCGACCGGCGAACTGATCAAGGTTGCCGTGTTCGTTGAAAATCCCGATATTGCAAACCTCAATGCGACGGGCGGGTTTACGCGCGTTGACCCGGTTTACCACGGCGTGCTTGATCTCGACAGTGCGGCGCCGGTCGCACGCACGGACTTTGCCAGCGTGCTTGAAAACGAATCCGTCACTATTGACGTTCTCGCAAATGATTTCGATCCCGAGGGTGACCCGATCTCAATCGATGGCCTTGTTCAGGCTGGGCATGGCCGTGTGTATGAGAATGAAAACGGGACACTCACTTACACACCCGATCCAAATTATATCGGTACGGATGAGTTCTGGTACTGGGTCGAGGATGACAACGGGAATTTCACTAAGGCAAGCGTTCAGGTCACTGTCGAAGTCTGATCACTCGAAAAACTGCGCCATTCAGCCTTTACGCTCTCGTCTGTTTCGGCGGGAGCGTATTTTTTTAAGAGCTTCAGAAACTCACTTTTGTCCGCCAATTGCCCGACAGCCCAAACCGCGGCGCCGCGCACCAGTGGATTTTTATCATCAAGTAGATCTATAGCGGCGAGCAACAGCGCCGGGTCTTCCGAATTGCCGATCGCGATCATCACATTGCGCACAAAACGATTGCGGCCTGTACGCTTGACGGGAGAGCCGGCGAAGAGCGCCCGGAAGGCCGTATCGTCAAGCGTGGCAAGTTCCCCAAGCGCCGGTGAGGCTAATGAGTCACGAGCGTGAAACGCCGCTTCCTGTGCGGTTGATGCAAATTTATTCCAGGGACACACCGCCAGACAGTCATCGCATCCATAAATACGGTTTCCCATCGCCTTTCGAAACGCCGCCGGGATCGGCCCTTTATGTTCAATCGTCAGATAGGAAATGCATCGGCGCGCATCCAGCTGATAAGGCCCAGGAAAAGCATCCGTCGGGCAGATGTCGAGGCAATTCTGACACGACCCGCAATGATCCGCTTCCGGCGCATCCGCCTGAATGGTTGCCGTTGTAAAAATCGCTCCCAGAAACAGCCATGAACCGAAATCGCGGGACACCAGATTTGTGTGTTTGCCCTGCCAACCGATACCGCTTTGCGCGGCGATAGGTTTTTCCATCACCGGTGCTGTATCAACAAACACTTTGACGTCGCCGCCGCTTTGTTCAACAAGCCACCGGGCCAAACGTTTCAGGCGCTTTTTGACGACATTATGATAGTCTTTGTTTTGAGCGTATACTGATATCGTTCCAGATGATTTGGCGTTGAGCGCGGCCATTGGATCGGCGTTCGGGCCATAATTGATTCCGAGCATGATAACAGTGTTTGCATCGGCCCATAGTGCGCGCGGGTGCGTGCGTTGGTCTGTGCGCCCTGCCAGCCAGCCCATGTCGCCATGGCGGCCCGCCTCCAGAAAGTGATTAAAGTTTTTGCGCGCAGTCTCCGGCAATGCGGCGGCGGAGAAACCTACGGCGTCAAAACCCAGTGACTGAGCCTCCTGCCGGATTCGCTGTTTGAGATCGCCCGAGACCATTTTTGAAAGTCCGGCCACGGTCAGAAGTCTGGATTGTCGAAATGCGCCGGCGGCGGCAGCCCGTCGATCCTGTCGCGCAGGATGGGCCGCATGCTGGGGCGTGACTTTATCCGGGCATACCATTCTTGAACGCTTGGAAATTTCCCCCAAGGTACGGCGTCGACATAGTCGAGAGATGATAGATATGCTGCGCCCGCAAGGTCAGCAGCGGTCATCTTTTCGCCCGACAGCCAAGGGCGCTGTTCCAGCAGCCAGCCCAGATAATCAAGATGCCAGGAGAGGGCGGCGGCTCCTTGTTTCAAAAGATCATAGTCGGCCTGACCGCGTCTCATCAGGCGTTTGTCAATACGCTCTCTGACGATCAGATCTATGACATCGTGTTCGAACTTATCCACGAACCACATGCAAAGCCGTCTGGTTTCCGCCCGCGCGGCGGATGTGGAGGGCAGTAAGGGTTCGTTGGAATAGGCGTCTTCGAGATATTCGATGATTGCCATTGCCGGCGCCACCGAAAGAGCGCCGCCGGTCGGCGGCTCATCAATCAGTACAGGGATTGTACCGGCCGGATTGGCTTGCGCGATAGCGCCGTCATCATCCCAGGGATGACACGAAGATAGCTGCGCCGGGAGTCCCTTTTCGGCAAGGATCACCCTGATCATCCGCGACGCAGGGTCCAGCGGCATATGTAACAACGTACGCATTAACCTTCATCATAACAGTTCGCCGCTCAACGCAAACCTGCAAGGTGCTGATTTGCCGGCATTTTAAGGATTCTTTCGTCAGTACGGCAAAGCGCTTGCAAAATCCCTGTTAACGATTTGGCGAACGGGCCGAATTGAAACACTAAGGGTTAGGGCGGGGCTCAATGAGCACAACCTATGACGACGGGCAAGACTTCGAAGAGTTCGCCTGGCGGCGTTCGGCGCCACTGGCGCGCCGCGCTGCAATGGCGGCATATGGGTGGCAGAATCCAGGCTGGTCATTTTTGACGTCGATTGCCGCCGCCCTCCCATTTTTGATTGCCGCCTTGCTCGCCCCGGCGCTTCTCAGCCTGTCGCCGACAGCTGACATGATTGCGCCGATTGCCGAGGCGCGCGCTGTGTCTGGCGGCGAAGCGTCCCTGTTGCAGAGTGAGACGCCGTTTTATCTGTTGCTTTTATTGGGCGCCGATGTTTTCGCCGATGCGCCGGGCCGAATTCACCTTATCGCCAAAGCGCTTGGCGCGCTGTTTGTGATTTACCCGTTTGCGTATTTTGCGTCATCGCGCCTTCCGGCTATTCAGGCGTCGCTCTTGTCTGGCGCGCTCGCAGCTGTTGTTGCGGCGCCGTTTGCAGGCCCTGCGGAGCTTGGGCTGGCGCTGTTTCTCACCTGCGCGTTTTGTTTTGTTGCTGCGTCAGCGGATAACGGCGCCTGGCGCGCACGAATGGAAGGGCTGGTCGCCGGCGCCGTCCTGTTCACGCTTTGGCTGCTCAATCCGGTTTATTCACTTGCCGGCTTTATTGCTTTGTCGGCATGTCCGTTCCTGTCGGGCCGCAGCGGCTTGTCGCGTTACGCGGCGACCCTGACGTCTTTTGCAGCGCTCGCAGCTTTGATGGAATATCTTGCGCCCGGTATTAATCTCGCGCGCGCGTCAGCGGCGTCTGGCGTCTTGAACATCAACGCCGCTTTTGCAGGCGGTGAGGGCGCCATGGGGTTAAGCGGCGTCGCGGTAAGCGCCGGCGTCGTGCTGGCGACGGCGGTTATTTTTGGCGGGCGTGAGCATTGGCGCGCCTGGGCTTCTGCATTGGGGCTTGGGCTGGTTGCATTTGTGGCTGCGCGTATTGTCGGCGCAAACACGATGCTGGTTTTTGCACTTGTCGCGGCGATTGCGTGTTTTTCCGTTGCGTCGCCGTTTTATGACGGCCTGTTTCGCAATCATGATCGCGCCAGCGTTTCAGTGGCGCTGGCGGCGGCGACACCGACTTTGTTCTGGACCTGCGCAATTTCAGTGCATGCCGTTGGACAGTTTTCGCTTCAACATCAGGTTGCGAAAACAGCGCCGGAAGCCATTCGAACAGAGCTTGCGCTTGTTCAACCCGGAGGGCCAACAATTGCGCGCTGGGTTGAAGAGGGGCGGTTCTCTACGCCGGAAGCACGCGAGTTTTTCGCGCTCGCTCCGGTTGATCAATCGACAATGTTGCTGGAAGCGGCGAGCCGCGCACGCGTAATCACGGCGCAAGGCATGGACGTTGCGATCCTGACCGGCTCGGATACGGCGTGCGTTCTCGCAAAGCAGCGCCAATGCCATGCTGACGGCCCATCGGCAGCGACAGCGGCGAGCGTTGTCTTTGTGCCGCGCCTTGATCTTGATCCGGCGACAACCGCCGCCAAGGCCCGCGTAGAAGCTCTTCTTTATACAGAGTTTCGCCTGGTGGATCAGACCGCTCTTTGGGAAGTATGGGTGCGCCGGGGCGCTGCTGTGCCCACGGGGCTTTCCGGCGCGGCGAGCGGCGCTCTTTACCGCTAATCCATCTCTATTCAGTTCGACGGCCCCATGCAATGAAATGCGGGTTGTCAAAGCCGCGTTCGTTTTTGGCGTACGTCAGATGCTCGCCGCCTGGATGGACGACAACCGCGCCACCGGCGGCTTCAAGGACCGCCTGTCCCGCACCGGTATCCCATTCCATCGTACGGCCAAACCGCGGATAAATATGCGCCTTGCCTTCCGCCAACAGGCAGAACTTCAGGGATGAGCCGGCGGCTTCGAAGTCGGCAATATCAAGAGTTTCCAGAAACGCGTCTGTCTCCGGCGAACGATGGGACCGGCTCGCCACGGCGATCAGCCCTGCCTTCGGGGTAGGCGAGGCGGTAATGGGGTGTCTTGGACCTAGCATCCCTTCATCGCTCACCTCGCAGACCCATGCGCCTTGGGCGATGTCGCCCGCATAGAGGCGCTTGATCGCTGGCGCATAGACAACACCGACAACGGGGCGGCCGCTGTGGATAAGGGCGATATTCACCGTGAATTCGCCTGTGCGGTTGATAAACTCTTTTGTGCCGTCCAGAGGGTCGACAAGGAAGAACCGGTCGCCAAGCGTCGGAATGCGCCCCTCGGAGGCCTGCTCTTCGGCGAGGATCGGAATGTCCGGCGCAATCTCTTTGAGACCGGACAGAATGATTTCCTCACCGGCCCGGTCAGCTTCGGTCACCGGGGAGGCGTCATCCTTACGATCAATCTGAAAATCGGTCGCATAGATTTCCAGGATCTTTGCGCCGGCTTTCATGGCGAGCCCGCTGATCTCTTCCGCAATTGCGGCGTCATTTGCTTTGTTCGATGTCATGGAGCCTGCACATGGCGCAGGTTCGCCGGGCTGGCAAGCCCCTTGCGCCCTGGCTTGCAGCCGGCGCTCTAGCGGAATGCGATAATTGTAAACGCCGCCGTTTGGCGGGGCGTCAAGCCACTGGCGGGAATGATGTCCTGGATGATCCAGCCCTCATCGGCGAGTTGGTTCAGAAGGTCTTGCAGCGCCGAGGCGGCTGCCCGTCCGTAATCGCGTTCATTGGCGAAAATGCCGAGCGGGCGCCGTTCGGCATCCCGCCAGGTCACGTGAAATGAGGAAAACTGTTTCGACATGGCACAGAGTAACCTTTTTGACGCGTTTCTTGTCTATAATCTCTGCGGTAACAGGCAATCCTCGGGCCGCACAGCATATTGTGCATTTTTCCTGAGAGTTGATGCGTCCGATGGCTGATTCTTTGCTTAAGGGCGGGTATGATTGCCGGGTCAGAAGGATGTGTCGCGCGGATGGTTGAGTCGAGCGTTGACGATGCGAACAGTTTTTCCAGCGATGGCGTGCGCCATCGCTCACCTGTGGCGCGAGCGCTGTTTGGCGATGTTGTGCAATTTGTCGATTTTATCCTTGTGATCGCAACCTCGGTGGCGGTGGCTTATGTCTACCACGTCTTTGCACTGAGATCGGAATTCGATTTTCAAAATTACGCTGCCGCAGGGATCGTCGGGGCGACGGGCCTAACGGCGCTTTTGCGCCGCGACGGTTACTACGAATATGATCAGCTGCTGTCTTCAAACCATTCATTTCGAGCGATTCTGTCCCGATGGGCGCTGGTTATTCTTAGCCTGCTGGCGTTTGGGTTCGCCCTGAAGATTTCCGAGAACTTTTCTCGCGTCTGGCTTTTTTCCTGGTCGGCGAGCGTTGTGATGTCGATTTCCTTTTCCAGAGCTGTCAGCGCCATCTGGTTAAGCGCCATGAGCCGCGACGGGGGTGCGTTTGCCCGGCGGGTTGCGGTTGTCGGCGCCAATGAGCTTGGGGCGAAATTCGCAGAGCAGGCAGGGACGCTGGAAAAGGGCATTTCAATTGTGGGAGTCTATGACGCGGGCCTTGAGAATACGCGCGATGAAGAATACGGCTCTACGTTCACAGGCGATCTCAATGCGCTCGGGGCCGCCGCCCGCAATGGCGAGATCGATGACATCATCATCGCGATGCCGGGCGCTTCAAGCGCTGACATGGCGAGACTGGTCCGGCGGCTGTCGATATTGCCGGTATCTATTGCGATCAGTGCTAACCGTCATTGGCTTGACCATATGGGCGGCGCCGTCACCAGAGTCGGCGGCGCCTCGGTATTGTCGCTCTATCGCCGTCCTTTGGAAGGCTGGGGCGGGGTCTGGAAAACAATCGAGGACTATGTGCTTGGCCTGCTGTTTCTTTTAGCGGCGTCGCCTGTGTTGCTGGTCATTGCGGCCGCCATCAAGCTGGAGGGGAAGGGGCCAATCTTCTTCGTCCAGCAGCGTCATGGGTTTAACAACGCCGTTTTCAGAATCTACAAATTCCGCACCATGACAGTCGCCGAGGATGGCGATGTCGTCACACAGGCCCAGGAAAACGACCCCCGCATCACACGCGTCGGCAAGTTTTTACGCCGATACAGCCTTGATGAGCTGCCACAGCTCCTCAACGTCATCAAAGGCGACATGTCCCTTGTGGGCCCGCGTCCTCATGCGATGGCGCATAATCACCAATACGCCCAGACGATTGAGAACTATTCCGGGCGTCACAAAGTCAAGCCGGGCATTACCGGCTGGGCGCAGGTCAATGGTTATCGCGGCGAGACCTCGGAAAACGAACAAATGGCCGAGCGGGTGCGGTATGATCTGGCCTATGTTGACAATTGGTCACTTTGGTTTGACTTCAAAATCCTGTTGATGACCGTTCGGGCTGTGGTGTTTCCCAAAAACGCCGTTTAAGAGCCATAGTACCAAGGCTGAGCGGGCGAAGGCGCGCCCCTCTTTCGGTGCGAACACAAAGGATTTGCTATGCGCGTCACGATGATTGGGACGGGGTATGTCGGGCTCGTTTCTGGTGCTTGTTTTGCGGATTTCGGGCATGAAGTCGTCTGCGTCGATAAAGACGAGACGAAAATCCGAAAGCTGGAGCAAGGGGAAATCCCGATCTATGAGCCGGGACTTGAGGCGCTGGTCGCCGAAAATGTGAAAGCCGGGCGGCTTTCTTTCAGCCTTGATCTTGCGGCTTCAACGCCACAGGCTGATGCGGTGTTTATCGCGGTGGGTACGCCGTCACGGCGAGGCGATGGTTTTGCAGACTTGTCCTATGTGCACAAAGCCGCAGAAGAAATCGCCGAAGTGATGGATGGCTATACAGTCGTTGTCACCAAATCGACCGTGCCGGTAGGCACCGGTACTGAAGTGGAAAACATCATTCGCAAGGTTCGTCCGGACGCCGACTTTTCCGTCGTTTCCAATCCGGAATTTTTGCGAGAAGGCGCCGCCATACGAGATTTCAAACGGCCTGACCGCGTTATCGTCGGCGCGGAAGACGAGCGCGCGGTTAAAGTGATGCGCGAGCTGTATCGCCCCCTTTACCTGAACGAGACGCCGATCGTTGTCACCAATCGCGCAACGTCAGAACTGATCAAATACGCCGCCAACGCGTTTCTCGCGACCAAAATCACGTTCATCAATGAGATGGCTGATTTGTGCGAAAAGGTTGGCGCGAATGTACAGGAAGTCGCCAAGGGCATCGGTCTTGACGGGCGCATCGGCGCCAAATTTCTTCATGCGGGTCCCGGTTATGGCGGCTCTTGTTTTCCAAAGGATACGCTGGCGCTGGTGCGCACCGCGCAAAGCAATGACGCGCCGACGAAAATTGTGGAAGCCGTTGTCGGTATCAATGATGAGCGCAAAAAGAAAATGGCGGATCGCGTGATCGCAGCCTGTGGCGGATCAATCGCCGGCAAGACGGTTGCGGTTCTTGGCCTCACCTTTAAACCGAATACAGATGATATGCGCGACTCGCCGTCACTGGATATTGTGCCGGCGCTGCAAGGGGCGGGCGCTCACATTCGCGCTTTCGATCCGGCTGGCATGGAAGAGGCGAAAACGCTGCTCAGCGATGTTGAATATGTGGAGGGGCCCTATCAGGCGCTGGAGAATGCGGACGCTGTTATTATCGTGACGGAGTGGGACGAATTTCGTGCTCTAGATCTGGAGCGCGTGAAAAGCCTCCTCAACACTCCCGTCATGGTCGACATGCGCAATATCTATAATCCATCCGAAATGGCGGAGAAGGGGTTTGCCTATCACTCGATTGGGCGGCCTACCGTAAAGCCTGTGCAGGCTGCGCTTTAAGCGGCGCGCAGTTTTTTCAGGACAGATGACTTTGCCGGGCCGTCGCCCTTTGGCGGTGGAATATCGAGGCGTGCCCGGCGCAAGATGTCTGCGGTCACCATTGGCGCCTCGCTGCGGAAACAACTCTTTCCAGCGTCGTCCACATAGATGATAAAAAAGCCATGTTCAGCGTCCAACGCGTGACGGAGGAGCGACGGATCCAGCCATTCGATCGGCTCGCCGTTTTTGCGCGGGGTGTCGTCACCGTAAACTTCCATCACTGTCACATCCTCGCGGATGAGCGCAGGAATCGCCGGTTTTAGTAAACGGCGCTGCATTCGGCAGGCGCTATGATTTGCCGCCGGACCAATCAAAAAGAGCGTGTTGCGTGGCGAGAATTGTTTAACTGCTTCCGCACGGCGCAGATTGGCCCTGATTTCCGGGAATAAATTGGGCCGGAAGGACACGATGGCCGCGATAAAGCCAAAAATCAGGCAGGTCGCGATGATGAAAAATGACAGGCCCATAACCGTTAATAGTTACCGTTGTGATCTTGCCAGTGGGTTAATCGGCGTAATTACGCAAATAGCACGTCAAAATAGCAAATTTTACGCCAGGCAATCCTTAACAAGATCTTAACTGGTTATCCGGACTGCCAGTGAAAACCCTAGCAGAAGCAGCCTTTAGTCGAAACTGGCGGACAGGGCGCGGCGCCACTCGACAAACCTGGCGAGCCCCTCAGCCAGGGTCACTTTCGGCGCATATCCAAGTTCTTTGCGGGCGCGGGTAATATCCGCCCATGTTTGCTCGACGTCACCATCCTGCATCCCCTGCATTTCCTTGGTCGCTGTGATGCGGAGTTCTTTTTCGAGAATTTCGACCAGCGTCATCAATTTTTCCGGCCGGTCATTGCCGAGATTATAGACCTGGTGAAAGCCTTCTTTTTTGCCAGGCGGCCGGTCAAGCGCCGCCAGCGTGCCGCTGACGATGTCATCGATAAAGGTAAAATCACGCCCCATCTTGCCGTGATTGAAAATCTGGATCGGCTCACCCTTCAGCATTTTCTCTGTAAATATCCAGTACGCCATGTCTGGCCTGCCCCATGGGCCGTATACGGTAAAATAGCGAAGCCCGGTTTGCGGCAAGTCATAAAGGCTTGCGTAAGATGCGGACATTAACTCGTCGGCTTTTTTTGTGGCGCCATAAAGCGATTGCGGCGCATCGGTTTTGTGGGACTCGCTGAAAGGGATTTCTTTGTTGGCGCCATAAATGGATGAAGATGAAGCGTAGACCAGATGATTGACGCGTAAAGTGCGCGCCAACTCCATAACGCTCAGATGCCCCATAAGGTTGGCGTGGCCATAAGCGAAAGGCGCTTCGATTGAGTAGCGCACGCCGGCTTGCGCGGCGAGATGAACGATTGCTGTGACGTCGGCATTGTGAACCGTGTCTTTAAGACTTTCAAAATCAGCGATGTCGATCTGATGAAATGTAAATGCGCTTTTCGCCTTTAGGCGTTCAAGACGCGCCTCTTTCAAGGCGACAGGGTAATAGTTGTTGAGATTATCAATTCCGATTACGCGCTCACCCCGCGCAAGGAGAGCGTGAGCGACATAAGACCCGATAAAGCCGGCGGCGCCAGTGATAAGAATACTCATGAAGACAGTGACATTGCTATTAGTTGTTTCGCCGATGATAGCCGCTATTGCACGACAAGTCCTTAATGGCCCGCAAGGGCGCCGCGAAAGGCCTCATCATAGTGGCCCTCCGGCAATAACCGTCTGCGCGTCAGCATAATGCCGCTGATCGTCAGCATGGCGGCTCCGACAGCGACAAAGGCGAGACGCGGATCCATGCCGGTCTGTGTAATGGCGAGAACCGACAGCGATCCCGGAATGGCGAAAGCGGCATTAGCGAAAACGCTGGCCGCCATAATGCGTGCGCGAAATTGCGCCGGCGCCCGGCGCTGCACTGCCGCTTGTAATGGTGCGATGTAAACGCCGGAAAATGCCGAGGTTGCTACAAAAACGAAAACAAGAGCGAGCCCAGGGCCGCTCGAGAACAAGGCGCCAAGGCTGAGCGGCGCATCCGGCGTGCCCGCGACCAATGGCGTCAGGCCATAAACGGCGAAACTCATCAGGCCCGCGGCGCCGATGGCGGCGGTGGAAAAGCCGAGACCGGACCGGCCTTTGGCGAGACTTGCGGCGCCGATTGCGCCAAGCCCTGCGCCAATCGCGAAAAGGCCGTTGAGCGCGGTCCACACCAGCGGGTCCGCATAAAGGGCGTCACGACCGTAAAGCGACACAGTGACTGTAACCGCTGTTGAAAGCAGATAGAATACGCCGACGCCAAGCATCGGCGGCGCGACACCGCGCGATGTAAAGACATGGCGGAACATGGCGACCGTTTGCGCAAAGCCGTTGAAGCTTATTTTCAGGGCCGGATCATTGGCGGCGGCGTAAGGCGTGCGCAGGGAAGCAAGCCACCCTCCGAGCGCGGCGCTGATCAGAACGGCGCCGACAGCGACGCCGCCATAATCCTGAATGATCAGGAAACCGCCAACGACGTACCCCATCAAGATGAAAGTAAAGAGTCCTGCGTTGCATAAGCCGTTGCCGCGCACCAGTTCTTCCGGCTTCAGATATTTCGGCATCGCCGAGACCCGAACGGGTGAGAAAAACGCCGATTGAGCGCCCATGGCGAACAGCATGGCGATCGCCAGCGCCCCCTGCCCGGAGATGAAAGCAAGCGCCGCCACACTCATCAGGATGATTTCCGCAAATTTAGTGCGGCGGAACATCATCGAGGTTTCGTACTTATCGGCAAGTTGTCCGGAAACGGACGAAAAAATCAGGATTGCAACCGGCAACAGGGCGCCGATATAGGGGATCGCATTGTCCGGATTGGTAAAATAGGGAACAGCAATCACGCCAGCGGGAATGCCGATCAGCAGTGACTGTCGCAATACGTTGTCGGCGAAGGTGCCAAGGGAGAGCGACGTCCACATCGGCCAGAAACGCCGTTGAAAAAACAGCGGCGTTGTTGTCGCTGGAGAAGGTTCAGTGCTTGAGGTCATTTCATCAGCCCTGCGGTTCCGGCAGAACTGCGCCGATTTCAACATCACGCGGACATTCATCACCCAGGAGTTCGATGGAGCGCTGTTCAATCGACGCCTCAAGCCTTGACATGAGTGTTTTCTTGTCGAGGCCGGGTTCAATCGGGTCCAGAAATTCAATTACTGCTTCGCCTGGCGTTAACCGCCAGCTTTGTTGCGGCCAGCGCAGACCGAGATTTGTCGCAACGGGCGTCACCGCACAGCCATAGGCGGCGTAAATATGATAAACGCCTTTTTTATACCGGTGTTGTTGGCCTACTGGCGACAAATGCCCCTCCGGATAAATCAGAATGCGCCGGTTTTCGGCTTTTGCTTTGTTAAGGTCTTTATCGACGAGCCGCGCTCGCGCATAGGCGCCGCCGCAGTTATTCACAACAATCGCGCCCATTTTGCGAAGAATGCCGCCAAGCAAAGGAAATTTTTCCAGGTGATCGCCCGTGACAAAGGCGAGGTCATGCATCTGCGAGAACATGACAATACCGTCGCCCCAGCTTTGGTGCTTGGCGGCGATAATGCAGGAGCCATCGGGCAGCTTTTCTTTTCCGTATACGGAAATTTTAATGCCGGCAATCCAGCGCAGCCAGAAGCACATGACGCGCGTGTAGGTGAGTATCCAGGCCATGACTGGCTTGCGGCTCGGGATCAGCAACAAGGGCGCTGCAAGAAGGCCAAAGAAGATTGATGTCGTCCAATAGGCCAGACGGAAGATATTATTGCGCAGTGCTTTGATCATGCGGGAACGTCTCCTGTCAGCTTATGATTTTAAAATGGCGAGTACTACTCGCAGCAGAGCAGGCTGATGTGCGCTAAGCGTTTCGGGGATGCGGCCATAGAATTTGTGCAGCGCCGGCTGCAACACCGCGCCAAGCGCCATGGCGGCTTTCAGGGCGACGTCGCCAGCAGGCAGTTCGCCGCGCGCCATGGCTTTTTCGATCAGGCTTTCAATCGCCGCAACGGGGCTGTCTTCTTCACTTGTGTCCGGCCGGTCGGGGGAGGGCAGGTAGCGATGGGTTGTGATCAGATGATAAGCAAACAACGACCAGTCGTCATCCGCGATTTTGCAATAGGCGTTGACGACGGCTTCCGCCTGCTGGTCGATTTTATCGTATTCGGCGGCGGCGTCGCGAATATCCGTAGACAGCCTTTTGTGAATGGTCTCGAACAGGGTTTGCGCTAGGGCTTCCTTGCTTGAAAAATGGCGATAGATCGCGCCTTCGGATATACCGCTTTGTGCTGCGATTTCGCGCGTGGTTACCGCGTCGACGCCGCGTTCAGCGAAAAGGTTTAGCGCCGCGCGCTCAATCCGCGCCTTTGTGGTGCCGTCAGCGGCAGTGACGCCGCGCGTATTTTCGTATTCATTCATGACGCCTGCGCCAGCTCATTAAAGTACTTGCCCATTTTCCGGTCGGCGCCGTCAGTCGCCTCGTCGCCCTTTCGGCAATGCGCGGCGGCCAAATCCGTCGCGTGAAAGGCCCACCGATCAACTAAAATTCTTTTCTTCACGAGGGGCTCCTCGGATTGTCCAAAACCCACCCAACGTGAGTAAACGCTCACATACGCATTTTGCAAAGATTTGTCAAGTGAGCGCTTACTTACAAGTTTTGCCAGCCGTAAGCTCAAGGTTTGAGTCGGCGTGGTGAGTCTTTATATCACCCAGAGGCTTTGGTTACGGCACTATTGAGGCGGAGGGGCTGTCGCGATTACGGGAGCTTACGGGTCTGGTTTTGATGTGAACTGGCGCCGCCCAAAATATCGTTACCGGGATGGCGCTATTGATCAGCTGGCGTCGTTCAGGACCCAAAACGTGATTTCGTGGTTATTAGCAGGAAAGTGGCGTGCCCAAGATGTAGCGCTTTTCGTCTCACCTGAAGAAAGCGTCCGGCAAAAAAACGCCCGCCAATTTCAGCCGCGCATTGCAACGGGGAATGCAGCCGTTATATATCCGCCATCTTGTCCAGGGGTGGGACGACTATGTGCGCCGGCGGCGCATCGCCATGCCGCCGGATCGACAATTCCCGAGGGAGACTGACTAAATGTGGATATCGCCCGCTTATGCGCAGGCCGCCGAAACCGCAGCGCCAAATCCGCTGATTCAAATGGCGCCGCTGATTTTCATTTTCGTGATTTTCTACTTTCTGCTGATCCGTCCTCAGAGTCAGGCGCGCAAGAAGCATGCTGAAATGGTGTCGAATGTCCGCCGCGGCGATGTTGTGGTCACGGCCGGCGGTATTGTCGGCAAAGTCACGAAAGTCCTTGAGGGCGAAGAGATTATGGTCGAACTCGCTGACAATGTGTCGGTCAAAGTCGTCAAGGCGACCCTGAGCGACGTGCGCACCAAGCCCGAACCGGCCGCTAACGACAAATAATCGACAAGTGGGGCGGCGCGTTTCGCGCCGGTAAATGAGGCAATGCTTCAGTTTTCTAAATTCCAAACCGCCGGCGTTTTAGGGCTCATCCTGCTGGGAGCGATCTTCGCGATCCCCAATTTCCTGAGCGATGAAACCCGCGAAGGTTTGCCGGGCTTCCTGCCGAAGGGCACGATCAATCTGGGGCTCGATTTGCAAGGGGGCTCTTACCTCCTCCTAGGTGTTGATACGGAGAAAGTCATCGACGACCGGATGCGCGGCGTTATGTCGGATATCCGCCGGGAGATGCGGCCCAATCGTGCGGTCAATCGCGATCGGATTTCCATCGACAGCCTGGTTTATAACGAAGACACCAACACAGTTTCCCTGCGTGTGCGCAACGCGGCCCAGACCGATGAAGCGGCCGAGAGAGTGCGCGATATTACGCGGGGCGGCGTCGGCGGCGCGCTTGGGCTAGGGCTCCGCGCTTATACAGTTTCAGTGAGCGACGCGCGCCTCGACATCTCCATCACCACAGAGGCTGAGCGCTATTATTCGACAGAAGCCGTAAGGGACTCCATCGAGGTTGTCCGCCGACGGATTGATCCGGCTGGCAACAAGGAAGTCGCTATCCAGCCACAGGGTGAAGACCGTATTGTGGTTCAGGTTCCCGGCGACGATGACCCGGAGGCTTTAAAAAGCATTATCAATCGTAGCGGCCAGCTCAGCTTTCACCGCCATGATCCGACAGTAAATCCCACTGACGCCGCAGCGGGCCTTTTGCCGCCGGGCCGGATTATGGTGCCGTTTTCAGAGAGTGAAGGCGCGGGACAATTGCCGCTTGTCCTTTTTGAAGAAGCGGAGGTGACCGGCGACATGGTGGAAACCGCCTCTGCTGGGCCCAGCACTGACGGCGCGGGATTTCAGATCAACTTCTCCTTCGACAGTCGGGGCGCACGACGCTTTGCAGACTATACACGCAACAATATCGGTTCGGTGTTTGCGATCGTGCTTGATGGCGAGGTCATTTCCGCACCGACAATCCAGTCTGCGATCACCCAGGGGTCGGGGCGCATTACGGGAAATTTCTCTGCGCTCGAAGCGGCGGAAACGGCGTTGCTCATCCGGTCGGGCGCATTGCCTGCGGAACTGACGACGCTTGAGCAGCGCTCGGTTGGACCCGATCTCGGTCAGGACTCTATTGAAGCTGGCGCAAAGGCGCTGATCATCGGCTTCGTCGGCGTGATCATTTACATGGTGGTCAGCTACGGCCGTTTCGGCGTTTACGCCGATATGGCGCTGATCGCGAATGTCATTTTGATCGCTGGCGTTCTGTCGCTTTTCGGCTCTACACTGACTTTGCCGGGCATCGCCGGCATCGTCCTTACCATCGGTATGGCGGTTGACGCGAATGTGCTGATCTTTGAGCGTATCCGCGAAGAATTGCGAGGAAGCAAAACGCCGATCAACGCCGCCGAGATTGGTTATCAAAAAGCGTGGTCGGCAATCCTTGACGCAAACGTTACAACCTTTCTTGCGGCGCTGATCATGTTCCAGCTTGGCGCTGGTCCTGTGCGCGGCTTTGCGATCACGCTGGCCGTTGGCGTCGTTACTTCAGTGTTCACCGCCTATGTGCTGACGCGCATGTTCGCCGGGGGTTATCTCCTGTCGAAACGGCCAAAAGCAATCGCGTTATAAGGGGCGGCAGATCATGTATCTCAAACTGGTTCCGGACGAAACGCATATCGCATTCACCAAAATGCGGGTCGTCGCGTTGATCTTTTCAGCGGTGTTGATTGTAGGGTCGATGGTCGCACTTTTTACCCATGGTTTAAATTTCGGCATTGATTTCCGTGGCGGCGTGACCGTTGAGGTTGCTGACGATGAGCCTATCGACATTGCCTCTGTGCGCGAAGCTGTCTCTGGCCTTGGACTTGGCAATGTGAAGGTTCAGGAAATTCAGGACTTCGCCGGCGGCGACGAAGCCGTTGTTGTTTTTGTCGAGCGTCAGGATGTTGACGTAAGCGATGGCGAAACCGTTGACAACGATGCGGAGGAAAATGCGCAACAGGACGCTGCGCTTGAGGTGCAAAACGCCCTGCGCGCTTTGCTCGGAGACGGCATCGAGTTTCGTAAAATCGAAGTCGTGGGGCCGACTGTCTCCGGCGAACTTATTCAAAAGGGCGCTATCGCGGTTGCGCTCGCGATCGGCATGATGCTGATCTATATCTGGTTCCGGTTTGAATGGCAGTTCTCATTGGGCGCAATCGCCGCGCTTGTGCATGATGTTGCGATCACGCTCGGTATGTTTGCGGTGACCAGCCTTGAGTTCAACCTCTCGATCATCGCGGCCATCCTGACGATTGTCGGCTATTCGATGAATGACACAGTGGTCGTCTATGACCGCGTGCGCGAGAATTTGCGCAAATATAAATCAAAATCCCTGCCGGACGTTTTGGATCTGTCGATCAACGACACGCTGTCGCGCACCGTCATGACGTCGGTAACGACGCTTCTGGCGCTTGGCGCCCTTGTCTTGTTCGGCGGCGAGGTGTTGCGCGGTTTCACCCTGGCGATGATCTGGGGCATCGTGATCGGCACTTATTCATCGATCTTTGTCGCTTCACCTTTTTTGATGGCGACGGGGGTCAAGCGCGACTGGTCGAAACAGCCAGCCGCGGCGACGCCCTAAGCATTCGAAAACTAGAGAATAAAAAAAGGCTCCAGCGATAATCGCTGGAGCCTTTTGCTTGTCAGCAATGAGTAAAGTTACGCCTTCGCGAGATTCTCGTTCGCGAACTCCCAGTTCACCAGATGGTCGAGAAACGCATCGATATAGGCGGGGCGCTTATTCTGGAAGTCGAGATAATAGGCATGCTCCCAGACATCCATGGTCAGGATCGGCGTACAGGATGGATCGGTCAGCGGGGTTTCCGCGTTCAGGGTCTTGCGCACTTCCAGCTTGCCGTCTTTCGCTGCCAGCCAGGCCCAGCCTGAACCGAATTGTGTCGCGCCGGCGTCAGCAAAGGCTTTCTTGAAACCTTCATAGTCGCCAAAAGCCTCATCGATAGCTTTGGCGATGTCGCCGCCTGGCGCGCCGCCGCCTTTGGGCGACATGGAATTCCAGTAAAATGTGTGGTTCCAGACCTGCGCCGCATTGTTAAAGAGGCCCTGATCGTCTGCCGCCGCGTGACGGACGATCTCTTCCAGGGAGCTGTTTTCCAGGTCAGTCCCTTTGATGGCGGCGTTGGTTTTGTCCACATAGGCCTGGTGATGCTTGCCATAATGAAATTCGAGCGTCTGCTCGGAAATATGCGGCGCCAGGTCCGATTTGCCGTAAGGAAGGTCCGGCAAAGAAATCGTCATGAGGTAGCCCCTTTCAAAGAATTGTTTTCTGATACGCGGTCACTTAAGGACCAGCAGGTGTGCGTTCAACAACGTTGAAAAAAGACATGTCTGACAAACTAACGCATGGCGGCGAATATTGTTCCAATCTTGTACTTACGCGCGATGAAGACCGATGGCTGGCGGCGCAATATGCGCCGGATGCATTAAAACGCGCGCTGATTGCGCTTTATGCGTTTCACGGAGAACTGCGCCGTATCCCGGGCGCTGTCACTGAGCCGCCGCTTGGCGAAATCAGGCTGCAATGGTGGCGCGAAGCACTCGATGAAATTGTGAATGCAAAAGCCCATCGCGCGCATCCGGTGGTGGAGGAAATGGCGGCGACGGGGATTGTAACCAAGCCGATGATGGCCCGGTTCGAGGCCGCCATCGATGCAGCGGCCCGCCCTCTCTATGGCGAGGGCTTTGAGGATATAAACGACCTCTCTGACTGGCTTGAAAACGCCGAAGGAATTGTTGATGCGCTGGCGGTTGCGTTGGCGACAGACAATGATGCGACAATGCAGGCAGCGCTAAAGGCGGGTGCTGCATTTTCTCTAGCGCGGGAAGGGGCGGGCCTTGCGCCAAATCTGGCTGGTAGGATTCCGGTCAAGGCAAGAAGTTTGTGGGAAGATGCGCGTGGCGGCTTGCGTGACGCGCCTGCGGAGGCGGCCCCCGCCATTTTGCATCTGTCGCTAACGCCGGCTTATCTGAGGCGTGGCGCATCGCCGTTTCCGGTCAGTAAGCGAATGCGGCTGTTTACCGTGATGGCGTTCGGGCGGTTTTGAGCGTTCAGGTGTGATGCTCGATATTGTCATCGATGAGCGCTTTATTGTAGGCGGCAAGCGCTTTAACACGCGATAGATAACCGACGACTTCGTCTTCCTGCGCATCGTTGACAACTGGTAGTCCGTGTTCTTCCGCTTCATTCAGGCTCGCCAGCGCTTCACCAAGAGATTGCGATGACACAAGTCGGTCTGCATCTTTCGACAGAGGCGCGCCCGGCGGCATTTTTTCCATAACATCACGTACACGAATGGTTTTCAGAATGACCCCTTGCGGGCCCTCGGATAAGTCGTAACCGCGCCGCGACAACTGCCACTGGAAGAATGACCGTCCGCACAGCCATTGGGTGATTAGCGTGGCGATAGCGACGGCGACCATTAGGGAAATCGTAATGGTGTATTCGCCGGTCATTTCAAAAATGACAAGCGTGGTGGAGATCGGTGCGCCGAGGATAGCGCCGGCGACAGCGCCCATGCCAATCATTGCATAGTAGACAGGACTGGCTGTCGCGTCTGGAAAGAACTGCCCGAGCATCGCGCCGAAAGCGGCGCCAGCGAACGCGCCAATCACAAGCCCAGGCGAGAAAACACCGCCGCCAAACCGGCACGACAGCGTAATTACAGTGGCGGCGCATTTCACAAACACCAGGACAATCAGTAGAAGGATGGTGTATTTTCCGGCAAGTGCGTTGGTTACGGCTTCATAGCCTACCCCAAAGACTTCCGGATAAAACGCGCCAATCAATCCAATGATGGCGCCGCCAATCGGCGGCAAAAAAAGATAGGATATGCCGCGGCGCTGCGCGAATTCACGCACGCCAGTCGTGAACTGAGCGGTTGAAAAGAGAAAGCCTGCCGAAATCAAGCCGCAGATAATCCCAAGCATCGCAGCGAGCGGCACGTCGATGGTTGTGACGGCGCCATAATCCGGCGGCGCAAAGGCGGGGAAGTTGCCAAGGTGAATGCGCGTCACGATGGCCGAGGCGACGCTTGCGGCGGCGATAGGGCCGAACACGGACAGCGCGTAGTTGCCGAGGATGACTTCGAGGGCGAACAGCACGCCGGCAATTGGTGCGTTAAAACTTGCTGAGACCGCCGCCGCAGCGCCGCATCCCAGAAGCGCGCGGCGCTGCTGGGCGGTAAAGCCCATATGACGATCAAGGATTGAGGCGATCGTTGCACCGAGATGAACAGCGGGCCCTTCTCGCCCGGCGCTGGCGCCGGAACCCAGGGAAACGGCGGAGACCGTCGCGGCGGCAAGGCCCGCCCGCAGGGACAACCGGCCATGGCCAACGGCCCGCGCCTCGATCACATCGGAAATGCCCTGGCCGCGACCGCCTTCCAGCCATTTCAGTTGATCTGCCACAAACAGGATAGCCGATACCGCAAGGCCGCCGACCACCGGCGCCGCCCAGGCGCGTATAAAGCTTAATGAGGACGCCCCGCTGACGACGCCAGCCTCGGTTTCTCCGAACGCAACAACGGAAATGACGTCAATGAGGGCGCGAAATGCGATAATCCCGTAAGCTGCTGCAACACCGATGATGACGGCGAAAAGCCAGACCCTGAGGACATCGAAGCGCTGAAATTTGCGGCGGAGCTTCCGCAGAAATATCAAGATGCGCGCAACATTCCGGGTCATGATGAATCTTCGGAAGAGTTAAGAAAAATCGTTC
Organism: Hyphococcus sp.; assembly: GCA_965230025.1. Classification (GTDB taxonomy): domain Bacteria; phylum Pseudomonadota; class Alphaproteobacteria; order Caulobacterales; family Parvularculaceae; genus Hyphococcus. Next base: position 148,831 of record CBDDKD010000062.1, on the reverse strand, counting down.
ATATCAGCATTCGAGGCCATGTCTAAATGTCACAATATGTTTAACGGCGAATTCATCCTGTTTTGACAGTATCCCTCCGTTCAATTCGATAGCTATGGGATGGGAAGCATATGGCTGTTTCCGGTGTGCGAACGCCTCGTGATCAAGGCGACAAGATCGATCCATCGCGGGCAAGCGCCGCGGCGACGCGCTGGCGGCGTGCGGTTGCGGAGGCTATGGGCCAAGACCCGGGCGCAGCGCTTGATCAGCCGGACCGGCGCCTTTTGATGTTGCGGGTTTTCGGCGCGACCCGTCGGCTTTCCGAACTCTGCATGACCTATCCTGACGCCGCCGCAACGGCGTTGATTGAGGGCGCCTCTTCTGTGTTGGCGGAGACCGCGCGGGACCTTGCCGCGCTAGATCGCGGCGTCGGCGGACCTGAAGCGCTCCATGCAGCTCTTGCCCCATTAAAAAACCGGGCGGACATAGCAATTGCGCTGGCGGAGCTTGGCGGTCAGTGGTCGGTCTCGGAAGCGACCGCCTCACGTGTCGATTTCGCCGAACGGCTGGTTGAAACCGGCCTGCAATGGCTGGTGCGCGCCGCGGTTAAGCGCGGCGAACTGGCTGTCGAAGACGCCGACAACATTATGCAGGGCGTTTTTGTGCTTGCCGGGGGCGACTTCGCCCATGAAGATCTTTCGCCTTTCGGTCCGCTTGATCTGATTATTCTTTATGACGAGCAGGCGTTTTCTGCCGCCAAGGCGCGTGGCGCCGACCGCGTTTTTGTACGCATTGGTGCGGAGCTGCGTGAAGCTTTTGAAGGCAAGCCCGGTGAATATCCGCTATTCGCCTTGCGTACGCCCCTGGGTTCCGGCGTAGGCGGCGCCGGCTACGCGGACAATGTTGCACGGGTGCGCACGACCGCCGAAGGGCCGCAATCGCAGGTGTTGCGCGCCTGGCTTGCGACGGCGCGTCTTGTCGCCGGCGACCGGGTTTCCGGCGGGGCGTTTCTTGAAGACATTGAAGAGCTTGTCTGGGGCGATACGCCGATCCTCAATGATGACTTGCGCAAGACGCTTGAAAAAGAAAGCGATGATCCGCGTGCGGTTTTTCGCCGGGTCGCAGACCTTTGCCGCCTGGCGATTGGCGGCGCGCGACCGATCTTTCGCACAGCGTCCGCCAGTGAAACATTTGAAACGGCGGCGCATTCGCGGCTGTTCTCTGAGGATGTTGCGCGTCGTCTGATTGCAGGCGAGGAGCTGGCGCATATCGCGGTGGCGCGCGCGCAGATGATGAAAGGCGCAGCGGCGATGGAGGTCAGTCGCGAAGACGAGCAGCGCGCACTTGCGACGCTGTGCGGATTTTCGGCCTATGACGCTTTATCGGCGGTCCTCGATGGTTCGCGTATCGACGCGCGCAACAGCCTGCGTCGGATCATGAGCGGCCTGCAGGAAGAGGTTGCCTCCTATCACGCGGAAGGGGAAGAGTCCGAAGACGCCGACAAGCTGGAAGATCTTGGATTTTTCAATGGCGCCACGCTCTCCGATTCGGTCGATGACTGGGCGCGCAAAGCCAACACCAAAGGTGAAATGCGTTTCTCTTCGCATGCGCCGGGCCTCCTCACGGACTTTGGCGAAACACAAGATCCGAACCGCGCCGTGCGTTTGTTTGACGCGCTGCTCGCTAATGCTGAAGAGCACAAGGACGTATTCTCGCTGGTGCGCGATGGCGCGTCACAGCGCGACCCGCTGGTTGACGCTTTTGGTTGTTTTGGCGCTGCGGTCGCCCCGCTGACGCTCACCACTGAGGGAACGGAAGCGTTTTTCGAAAAGCCAGGCGTTGAAACTCCACAGGATGGCCGTGAGTGGATGACGCGGTTCCCGCCGCCGCCACTGAAAGGCGATGCCGCGCTTGAAGGCGTCGCCAACTGGCGACGGGAAATGATTGCGCGCATCGCTTTGAGCGCCGCCAGCGGCGCAACGCCGTTTGACGCTGCAGCAGGCGCATTGGATGCTCTTCATATACGCATACTGACGGACCTTTTTGATCATGCGGTCAAAACACCGGTGTCGAACGAAAATGGCGCCGGCAAAAAGATCGCCTTGCATGTTTTTGACGGCGCCGGCGCCTGTTTGCCAGGGAATGCGACCTATCTTGGTTTTATCGCCAGCGAGCCATTAGGCGAGGCGGGTGAGGCTTTTGCGCAGCGCTATCTCAAACTGCTTGAAGGGCTGGGCGATGGTTTGTTTGCAGTAACGCCGGACCTTTCCTATCGCCCATCCGGTGGGGCGGGGGCGATCGCGCCCGATGTCGAAACGTTCAAGTCTTATGTGCTTTCCGAAGCCGTCGCTCATGAACAGATCATGCTGGCGCGCGCGCGCGTCATCGCTGGCGAAGAGAAGGCGGCGGAGATAGCGCGCGACGCGCTTCGCGGCGCCGTCTCAGGCGCACGGCGCGCTGATGTCCTGTTCCGTGACCTCGATCGCGCCAGGGCTCAGCGCATGCGCCGTGAACGGCCCAGCTCTGACTGGGATATTGACCGGCTAGAGGGCGGGCGTCTTGATGTGGAGTTGGTTATCAGCTCGTTGATCTACAAACACGCCGCCGCGCATCCATTCGTACAGGAAACGGATGCGAGCGAAGCGTTGGATGCGATGGCGCGTTCGGGGCTGTTGCCTGAGGATGCGGCGCAGGCCTTAAAATCCGCCCGTGAATTCTGGGCGCGCATGCAGGTCGTGCGCTCGCTTGCGGAATGGAGCGACCCGATCCGCACGCCAGTGCGGCGCCGCTTCGGTAAGGTGATTGCACGCGCCGCAGGTGTTGAAAAATACGAACAGGTGCGGCCGCTCATCCGCGGCTACTCCGATGACATCACCCGGCTCTATGCGCAGCTGGTGCTTGGCCGGCCATCGTTGAGTGTGGTGGCGCAAGCGGCTGGGTAGCGAAAAGCTCAAGCCGTCACCATCGTCCATCTGACTCGGACCTAACCTCCGTCTTCGCCAATCTGTGGGGCGCTTCCAGCTTGCCGGTCTGCGACAAGCATGCCTATGATCAAAGGCTGAAGCACACAGGCGGAAGGGGTTGGCGATGAAGTTTTTCAAACTTATCGGAGTATTGACGGTTGTCGTAACGGGCCCCGCATGGGCGCAGGATGAGGCGGCGACGCCGCAAGATGATCCCCGACTTATGGCGCTGAAAACAGAACTTGCCGAGAAAGTCGATGGCGACGCCAAGCTGACGCAGGAAATCGTCGATAGTCTTTTTTCTTTTTCCGAACTTGGTTTCCAGGAAGTCGAAACTCAACGCTATCTCACAAATATTCTTGAGGCGAATGGTTTTGAAATGGAGCAGGGCGTTTCCGGTATTCCGACCGCATGGTGGGCGAAATGGGGCAGCGGGCATCCGGTCATTGCGCTGGGCAGTGATATTGATGGCATTCCGAAGTCTTCGCAAAAGCCAGGCGTCGCCTATCGCGACCCGATTGTCGAAGGCGCGCCCGGACATGGTGAGGGACATAATTCCGGTCAGGCGGTGAACATCACCGCAGCACTCGCGTTGAAAGAGATTATGGAGCGTGAAAATATCGAGGGCACAATCGTCTTGTGGCCGGGCGTCGCCGAAGAGCTTGTCGGAACCAAAGCGTATTTCGCCCGTGACGGCATGTTCAAAGATGTCGATGTCGTTCTCTTCACCCATGTTAGCGATAACATGTCTGTGCGCTGGGGCGATGCGCCGGGCACCGGACTTGTTTCCGTGGAATATACATTCTCGGGTGAAGCGGCCCATGGCGCCGGGGCGCCCTGGCGCGGTCAGAGCGCGCTCGATGCGGTTGAGCTGATGAATGTCGCCTGGAATTTCCGGCGCGAACATTTGCATCCGTTGCAGCGTTCCCATTACGTTGTCGTAGATGGCGGCGATCAGCCGAACGTGGTGCCGTCAACCGCGACCGTCTGGTATTTCATTCGCGAAATCACTGCGGAAAACATCCGCGAAAATTTCGAGAAGCTTGAAAAAACCGCGCAAGGCGCCGCGCTGATGACGGATACGACCTATGAGCGTCGCATCATTGGTTCCGCGTGGCCGCGCCACTTCTCAAAAGTTGTCGCCGAAGCCATGGATAAAAATATTCAAACTGTCGGCCTGCCAGATTGGGATGAGAATGATCAAGCGCTTGCCCGCGCCGTGCAGGAACTGGCCGGCGCCGATGTCGGTTCGAATGATGTGGAGGACGGGCTGGCGACCGAACTGACCGGCCTGGAGGGGCCGAGAGAAGAGCCGAAGAGCGGCGGCTCCGACGATATCGGCGATGTTTCATGGAATGTGCCGACAGTGACGTTGCGGTTCCCTTCCAACATTGACGGGCTGCCGGGTCATAACTGGATCAATGGCATCGCCATGGCGACGCCCATCGCCCATAAGGGCGCGACGTCGGGCGCGAAAGTCATTGGCATGACAGCGCTCGACTTTTTGCTGAACCCTGAACAGGTTGACGCCGCATGGAAATATTTTCGCGAGGAACAATCGAAAGACATCACCTATGAGGCGTTTGTCGGACCGGATGACGAACCTGCGATAGAAAAGAACCTTGAAATCATGGAGCGCTACAAGCCGGAGCTTGAGCAGTATTATTACGATCCGGAACAATATGACACTTATCTTGAGCAATTAGGAATTGAATACCCGACGCTGAAGAAAAAGCGGAAGTAGTCGCTATACCGGCTCTACACTTAGTGAAAAGGCGGGCCCAACGGCCCGCCTTTTTTCATTAGCGAAGGTGGCGGCGCTATGAATTCATGGTTGGTTTTTAAGTGGAGCCGCAACTGGCCTCTGCAGGATCGCAAGTTTCGGGTGGCTTTTGAAACCTAAGGCGACTGCTATGGGATATCGCTAAATCGCCATCAATTACTGCGGCATGCCTTTAAGATCAAAAGAGGAGAAACCAATGAGTGAGGCCTCGTCATTGCAACACACAATGTCTTCGCCTATGGGTTGGAATATGTCGCTGGCGGAGGCGCGCGATGCGATCACGCAGGCGTTAACCGCCGGCGACAGTCCGCTTGGCTTGCCGGCGGCGTTATTGCTCGAACGGGGAACGCTGAAGCTTTATTTCTATGAGCCGCGCGGGGAAGATAAGCAGACGCCGCATGATCAAGACGAAGTTTACGTCGTCATGCGCGGTTCGGGAACTTTTGCTATAGGGGAGAATGAAGCCTCGCTTGATCGTTTTTCCGTTCAGGCTGGTAACGTCATCTTTACGCAGGCCGGCGCGTTTCACCGGTTCGAGGATTTTACGGATGACTTCGGAACCTTCGTGATCATGTATGGGGCCGAGGGCGGCGAGACTCCGCAAGTCTAGACGCCGGAATATAATAGCTCGCCTAAAGGCCTGGCTGCGTTACGTCGTGACGTCGCTCCGCATCCGCCTCAAAACATAAACCCTCAATGCCGACGCCAGCCCCGGCGGCGGGTTTTGTTTCATCCGCGCCCGGTCGATATTGTAGATGAGTTTCGGCAGCGAGCGCTCGTCCTCTGCGGCGAAGGCGTCGAGCGCATCCCAGAACTCGTCTTCCAGCGAGATGCTGGTGCGGTGGCCTTTAAGGGTGATCGATCGCTTGCGCATAAAAAACCGGCTTTCCTGAAAGCTCAGAAAAGCCGGATTGTACAAGTTAGTGCAAGTGCAAGGAGGGACGTTTAATTCTTGGCCCAGTTGTCGAGGCCGTGGGTGCGGATCTTCGCGGTCGCCAGCGAAATCCCGTCAATGATCCCGGCCATGTGGGAAACCGCTTCGCTATCGGCGCTGGAAAGGTCCGCGCCAAGCGCCTTGTAAAGCGTTTCAATGTCTATGTTCTGCGCAAACAGGAACTGCGCCAGCGCGAGCCGTAACTGACTTTCTGACGGTGTATTCTGCGACATGGGTTTTTCCTTCGTTCACCAAACTCGTTACGCCCTTTTTCCGTTTGGGGGCGGTTCTAGCCGTAACAGAGCAAGAACCGGTCCAAAGCGGAGGCAATATGAGACGGTGATTCCCTGTCAGCGGAAAAAATGGCGTCGCGGCTTGGGTTAGGCGGTTAACGCCGGCGCCTAGTTCGGGGAAATCATGTTTTCCGGGCGCACGATCCGGTCATAGTCTTCCTCGGAAACAAAGCCGAGCTTGACCGCTTCCTCGCGCAGGGTTGTCCCATTTTTGTGCGCTGTCTTGGCGATTTTTGTGGCGTTGTCATAGCCGATTTCCGGCGCGAGGGCTGTCACCAGCATGAGCGACTGCGCCATCAGTTCCGCGATCCGATCTTCATTGGCCTTAATGCCGACCACGCATTTGTCAGTGAAGGAATTCGCCGAATCCGTGAGCAGGCGAATGGACTGTAACGTGTTGTAGACGATGACCGGCTTGAAGACGTTGAGTTCGAAATGGCCCTGGCTGCCGGCGAAGCTGACGGCTGCATTATTACCCATCACCTGAGCGCAGACCATGGTTAGCGCTTCACATTGAGTCGGGTTGACCTTGCCCGGCATGATCGACGAGCCCGGCTCGTTTTCGGGCAGGCTGATCTCGCCAAGGCCGGAGCGCGGCCCAGAGCCCATCAGGCGGATGTCGTTGGCGATCTTGAACAGACTCACCGACACTTCATTAAGTGCGCCATGGGCTTCGACCATCGCGTCATGGGTCCCAAGCGCTTCGAACTTGTTCGGCGCGGTCATGAAGGGAAGCTTGGTGTAATTCGCGACTTCCTCGGCGAACTTTTCCGCAAAGCCAGGCTTGGCGTTAAGGCCAGTGCCGACGGCGGTGCCGCCCTGCGCAAGGGCGTAAAGGCGGGGCAGTACCGCTTCAACGCGTTCAATGCCATAGGACATCATCTGTACGTAGCCAGAAAATTCCTGACCGAGGGTCAGCGGCGTCGCGTCCTGTAAGTGTGTGCGACCGATCTTGATGATATCTTTGAAAGCTTCCGCTTTGTCATTCAGCGCGTTGCGCAGGGTTTGCAGCGCCGGGACGAGGCTGTGAACAATTTCCTCCGCCGCCGCGATATGCATTGCCGTGGGGAAAGTGTCGTTAGAAGACTGGCTGCGATTGACGTGATCGTTCGGGTGGCAGGGATCTTTCGAGCCGATCTCGCCGCCGAGGATTTCGATGGCGCGGTTGGCGACAACCTCGTTCGTATTCATGTTTGACTGCGTGCCGGACCCTGTCTGCCAGACCGACAGGGGGAAATGATCGTTGAGCTTGCCCTCGGCGACTTCTCCGGCGGCCTGAACAATAGCCTCGCCGATTTTCGGATCGATATTATCAAGCGCGAGATTCGCCTTCGCCGCACAGAGCTTGACGACGCCAAGCGCGCGAATGAGCGGGTCGGGCATGGTCTCGACGCCGATGGGGAAATTGATCAACGAGCGGGCCGACTGCGCCCCGTAGTATTTATCCGCCGGGACGGAAAGCTCGCCAAAACTGTCAGATTCTGTACGGGTTTTCGTCATGGCGAGCCTCATTTGTTGATCGTTTGTCGGTGGGTGGCGTTTAGCACGGGGAGAGGGGAGCGCAAGGCGAGCCCACAAACTTCATATAGATAATTTTGCGGAAGCCGAAAGGGCGGTTAACGCTTCGTGAATACGCGTGGGTAAGGTGGCTGCAGCATGATTAAACCTGTCGAAATCTTTAACGGCGACACTCCCGGCCAATTGAAACCGAGACTGTTGCAGACATGGCCAATGTGCATCCTGCTCCTGCGTTACCAGGCAATCTGGCGTCGCTGGGCGCCCAGTTTGAGACCGCCGCTCCGGCGCAGCGCCTACGCGCGCTTCTGGGCGTCATTGTCGTTGCGGCGATGGCTGTTGGTTTCGCGGCGGCAGGGCCGAAATTCCTCAACGATCCGGACACGCTCTGGCATATCGCGGTCGGTAAGGACATCTGGCTGACAAAGTCTTTCCCGCATGTGGACGCCTATTCCCATAGTTTCGCGGGTGAGCCATGGATTGCAAAAGAATGGCTTTCGCAACTTGTACTCTACGCTGCTTTTGCTGCTGGTGGTTGGAACGGTGTTGCGCTCATGGCGATTGCCGTAATGTTAGTCGTGACCTGGCAACTTTACTGGCCGTTGTCAGCTCGTCTGAAGCCGGTCATGGCGGGGGCGATTACCGTCGGGTGTTTGTCTGTCGCCAGTGACGTTTTCATCGCACGTCCTCACATCATCGCCTTGCCGTTGATCATATTATTTGTGCAGAAACTATGGATGGCGGCGCAGGAAAAGCAGGCGCCGTCTTTCTGGATGCTTGGCGCCTTGTGCGTATGGTCCAATATGCATGCAAGTTTTACTTTTGGTTTTGTCGCCGCCTTCCTCGCGTTTTTGCTATATTTACATGAGACGCGCGATTTCAGATCGACGCGCACGTTGCACTGGATTGCGTTTCTGGCGTTATGCCCGGTCGCATCGATGGCGCATCCTTATGGATTTGAATCGATCTGGTCTACGGTGACCATCGTTGAGAGCGAAGCGTTGCCTTATATTACTGAATGGCGCGCCTTCAGCTTGCCGCAGGATATGAAAGTAGAGATGGTGATGCTGGCGGCGCTGGCTCTTGCGCTGGCGAGTGGGTTTCGCACCAACATCGTCGCTGCGTTGTTTCTCTGTCTTCTCCTGCACATGTATCTGACGCACACCCGCTTCACCTATCTGTTATTCACGCTGGCGCCATTGCTGTTTGCGCGCGATATCTCAATGCAGTTCTCTTCGCTTTCCTTTGGGCGGTGGGCTAGGGATATGGAAACATCTGCACTGGAGCAAACGCTTGCAAAAAGCGCTGGGGTCGCTGTTCCTGTGATCATAGCTCTTGTGGCGGCGGGTGGCGCCGCGATTGGGGCGGGCGCGCGTTGGTCACCGCCGGGAACCAGCTATCCGACCGAGGCGATCAAAGCAGCGCGGGACTTTGGCGTCAGCGGCAATGTCCTCAACGAATATAACTTTGGCGGCGCGTTGATCTTTGAAGGCGAGAAAACTTTTGTTGACGGCCGTGCGGACCGGTTGTTTCAGGACGGTTTCATTCCGAAAATATCAGACAGCATGAAAGCTGATGGTACGGAGGTTCTCCGACAACAGATAGAATCTCATGAGATCGGCTGGTCGATCATCAAACCAAACGATGGGCGGGTCAGCCATTTTGATGCGATGCCAGACTGGTGGCGTATCTATGAGGATGAGTTCGCTGTCGTTTACGCGACAGGCCCGACTGCGCAATAGCGTTTATTTTTTTCGGAATGCATCCAGGCTGACGACTTCGGCGCCATCGTCCGATTTTTCGGCGTCGTCTGCCGAAGCCGTTTCAACGCTGGCGTCGTTTTCGGCGTGCTCTTTTTCTTCGCTGTTTGAAGCTGATGAGGCTTCGTCATCATTGCCGCTCTCGGTTTGCGGTTCAAAACGCAGACCGAATTGCGTGCTGGGATCGGCGAAACTCGTGACCGCATCAAAGGGGACGACAAGCTTTGCTTCCTTTGACTTGAACCATAATGTGACCTCGAAACCATCATCGGTAACAATAAGCTCCTCGAACTGATGCTGCAGGACGATGGTCATGCGTTCAGGGTATTGTTCCTTCAAATGGTCGGGGATGGAAACGCCCGGCGCCTCGGTCAGAAACTCGATATAGAAATGATGCTCCCCCGGCGCGTCGCCCAGATCGGCGACCATGGTCAGGACATCGCGCATTAAATAGCGGAATGCGCGCTGCATCAAAAAATCATAATCCAGTTCGATTTCTTCACTCACTTTGGGCCGCCTTTTTCACTCTATTGCGGGTGTTTTAGCGATGTTATAAAACATTCGCTACTGTGCCTGAGAGACAAAATGCTCAAAAAGACCGACCTTGCATTTGCTGTAACGGCTATTTGGGCAGCTGTGGCGGCCATTCTCATCACGCATTTCCGTTTTTATTATGGTGTCGCTTGGCAGAATGCGATCAAATGGGGGGCCGGCGATGGATTCCTCTGGAGCGCTTTGTTATGCGCATATGTCTATACGAGTCTGCGCTATCACACATTATTGGCATCTTGGAAAACTGCTTCGCTTTTTGTCGGTCTAGCGGTGCTGGGTTCTGTCTGCTTGCACCCGACGGTAAGCACATTGCTTTTTTGGGGCATCGACGGGTCGATCAGTCGCCCATTCCTCGATGATGTGACCCATTTGGCGATGAAGCGCTTGCCCCAAGGTATCCTTGCGGGGCTAGTAATCGCAATGATTAGTATTGTGGCTGCCAGAAGCAGACACGAAAAAGTGCAGCCTTTATCAACTACCCTAGATAAAGACCTGCCTGCCCCACAAGCATCAGTATGGTTATGCCTAAAGTCGGCTGATGGCGTACGAAGATTAAACAGCGGCGAAATACGTTATGCTGAGGCGGCAGGAAACTATGTTTCTTTGCATACCAAGTCTGGGGCATATCTGGAAAGAATGACGCTTAAGGCGCTTGAAGAAAAGCTCGCAGGCTTCGGATTCCAACGCATAAGTCGAAAACACCTCGTCAATCTTGATTGCGTAAGAGCGCTGCAATCAAAAAAGCCAAAAGGGGGCGTCATTATCCTTGATGATGGTCTCTCACTATTCGTCAGTCGGCAGTATAAAGCCATTACTCAAAAAGCCATTTCTGAACACCAATAGTTTCTGATGAACTCGCAATAAGCGAGTTATGAGGACTGTCGGTCCCAATCTGGGGACGCTTTGTCCCAATTTGCTTGCACGTGTTATCGGCGCACGGCTTTGCTGGTTTCAATTAGATCAGCAAATTTAGGATTTTGGGCATGCACAGACGGAGTTTTTTAAACGCTGCGGGCTTTGCAGCGGCGGGAACTGTCTTGAGCGCCGGCACGCCGGCCAGCGCCGCACGGGAGGCAACTTACCAAAGCTCTTCCGCTTCTCGTCGGTTACGTGTGTTGATGTTGGGCGGAACAGGCTTTCTCGGGCCAACAATTGTAGAAACCTTACTTGACCGCGGTCATGACGTCTCTCTGTTCAATAGGGGCGTTACAAATCCCCATCTTTTCACTTATCTGGAAAAGCTGAGGGGCGATCGCGAAGAGGAGAACGGTGGGCCGGATCTTGGTGCGTTGCGCGGGCGGGACTGGGACGTCGTCATCGACACGTGGCAAAAGGGCCCTAAATGCGTTGAGGACACTGCCCGCCTTTTGAGTGGTCATGCCGGCGCCTATTTCTATATATCGTCTCTTGCAGTTTATCATTCGTCGGCGTGGCGCCAACTTGGCACGGTAGAGACGGCCAGGCTGTCAGATATTGAGGGCCACCCAATCAACCGCAAGCCTGATGAGCAGGTTTATTTTTTGCGCAAAACGCTTGCGGAGAAAGTCCTTGCAGAAAATTTCAACGGGCCGGTTGGCATTTTCAGATCTCACGGGATGCGGGGTGAGAGAATTCCCCTGCCTGGAGATGAGCCTTACTGGCCGATCCGGATATGGCGTGGCGGCAACGTGCTGACACCGGAGGATGGACAGACCTGGGGGCAATTTACGGATGTTGTTTCACTTTGCCAGTTCTTGGCGCATTGCGCAGAAAATCAACTGTCGGGCTCGTTCAATGTTATGTCCCGGCCATTCCGGTTAATTGATTATCTGACAGCAATCAAAAACGTAACTCATAGCAATGCGGAGTTTACATGGACGCCAAAAGAAAAACTGGCCGAATTTGGTATAGAGCCTTATAGAGACTTGCCTATGTGGAGCGAGGAACCCGCAGGGCGCTATCATTTCAGTTCTGAAAAAGCTTTTAATGCTGGTTTTGAAAACCGGTCTCTGGAATCCAGTGTCGCCTCAATGCTGGAAGGTTATTTTCAGCGTTTTCCAAATGACGAATTCAAATTCGCTAACTCTGATTACGGGATGTTGTCCTCAGATCGCGAAGCGGAAATTCTTCGCACTTTAGGATATTAAACTGGAATTTTTGATAGAAGAAAAAGTCCCGGCTTCTGGCGTCAGGCGCCGCCCCGCCAGCGAAGGCTGGCATCTGATAGCTCGGGGGCATGCAAAAAATGAAGTGGGAGCTTCTGTTGCCAGGTGCTCCCGAACCCCGCCTAACCCTTGGATGGGGGCTAGGACTTCAATTTCGAGTTACTCAGCCGCATTAAGCAGCAAGAGCGAACTCTTCCGAATTGTTGTCATTAGCAACTATTCAGTTTAGCCAAATAACGGAGGCAAACCGGGCGAAAACATCGTCTTTAGACGCTCGTCGATCCTATTTCGGCCCCGTCAAAGCCTCCCCGCCAATGCGGAAGAGGGGTTTTGGTGGAGCCGCCGGGTACCGCCCCCGGGTCCGATACGGTTATTACACGCGTCATTTATCGCCATAGCCCGCCGGAGCGGGCAATCTGTATATAAGACATGGGCGTAAATAATTGAAGACTAGGCGAAACCTGAAAATCGTCAGAATTGTCAACATTTTGTAATATGAGTGCATTAAGTGCGCGGGTGGGCGTATTTTGTGCGTCACGCGGCGGGCTCCCATCATGGAACCAGGCGATTTTAAAAAGTGGCGTAAATCCCTTGGCCTGTCCCAAAAGGACGCCGCACACCTTCTCGGCCTTAAACGGCGGATGATCCAGTATTATGAAAAAGGCGAACGCGACGGGGAAAAGGTGACCATACCACGGGCGGTGAGGCTTGCCTGTTATGCGATCTCGCAAGGCGTCGCCGATTTCAACGGCGCCCATCGCAAAATCCACAAGATCCAAAAAGAAGAGACCTAAAGCTCACTCTTCGTGAGGTGGCGCTTCGGAGGCCTCATCAGGATTGAGTTCCAGCGACATCGGACCGTCGGTTGCGGCGTCTTCATCAGGTTCCGGGATCACGGTCGGCAGATAAGCGTCGGGATTTTTGTATTCCCAATAGCTTTTTGCCGCGCGGGCGCGCTCGACGCCGTTACGTATGGCGGTCGCCTCCGGGTGACCGTTCAGCGACAGCATGCGGTCCAGCGCTTTCTCTCCGTGCTGGCCGAGTTCAAAACGCAGATAGCCAAAGTCAAAATCTTCCGCCGCAACGGTCTGGTTGGCGATGCGGCTGAACTGGCTCTTGGCGCTGATCGCCCATGGATTGATGATGGGTGTGGCGAGGGCCGTGAGGGCGATGATCCAGGCAACCGCCATGATTGTATTGAGCGATCCCACAAGCGGCATCCATTTGCGACCGCGCCAGTTCACTTCGGTCAACAGCCCTGCGATGCAAACGAGGGAATAGGCCGCCGTTAGTCCCGTCACCACCAGCCCGCCAATCCGCGGCGGCGTCAGGCCGTAATCGCCGATGCGAAGCGAGAATGCGTAAAACGCGAGCAAGGCGTAAACCGGAAATCCGATCAGGGTAATCAAGGTCGGCAGGCGCAACCAAAGCGGCGGCGGGCCGCCCTCGCCATTTTGATAAACGCCATTGAAGATGAGCATACCGAGGAGGGCGAGCCCGAGCATCCAGGCGCTTGGATAGGGCCGCTCAAAAACAACATCGACGCCCTTTGTCGCCAGCACGATGAGCAATGTGATCGTGAAAAGGGCGGTAATCATCATCAACATGCGTGCGAGCAGGAGGAGGATGAACCGCAGCGCCCCCAGCACCGATTGCTGGCCGCGCATCAGGGCGATGGATGCGCCGCCGATTGCACCCAGGAACGGCAGGAGAAACCAAGGCTCCTGAAACAGCTCATTGAAGAAGTTGACGTCGAGTTCTTTCAGCAGGCGCGCCCAGGCGAACAGCAACAGCATGGCGAGTAAGGCGAACAGCTTTGCGCCCCCCGCAATCAGCGGCAATGTCAGGCCATGAAAAAACACGCGTTCATAGCGCGGCGGCGCGCCGTCATCCAGGCTTGCTTTAACCAGCGTCAGCAAAAGAAAAACCACAAGCCCGCGAGAGGCGATAAACCAGAACATTGGCGGAAAGGCTGAAAGGTTTCTTGTCTCGTCACCGGCGACGCTCGCCATGGTGTAGTCCGGCAAGACCAGCGCTGCGCCAATCAGAAGCGCGCCGCCGAGAGCCTTGCCCAGTTGATCGCGCTCGGCGAGCAGGAGATAGGACGCGGCGGCGGTGACAATGAACCCCAAAACTGCAATCGGCAGGGGCTTGTCATCAACATCGTCAATCCAGAATTCGACAACGCCATATACGAGGAGGCCGGTAATGAGCCCAATGGCGAGGCCGGGCAGGACAAGCCCTTTCCCGGCGGTTTGCGCGCGATTGCCTGTCGTCATAATGAACCCCTCAGTCCGCCCCTCTCACGCCCGATATTACCATTGTCAGGGCTTGGGCAAAAGCGCTGGTTGGCGCGCGCCCCAGGATCGCTAAACTGGCCATCAGACAGGAGATTCGCCAAGTATTATGCGTCAGTATCTTGAATTGCTGCAGCGCGCGCTGGATGAGGGCGATGCGCGACTTGACCGCACAGGCGTCGGTACGCGCGCCGTGTTCGGTCATCAGATGCGGTTTGACCTCGCCGAGGGGTTTCCGCTGGTCACGACCAAGAAGCTCCATACCAAATCCATCGTGCACGAACTTTTATGGTTTCTGGCGGCGACACCAATATTCGGTATCTCAAAGAAAACGGCGTTTCGATCTGGGATGAATGGGCGGACGAAAATGGCGAGCTTGGACCCGTATACGGAAAGCAATGGCGGTCATGGGCGACGCCGGACGGCGGAACCATCGATCAAATCGCGTGGATCGTCGATGAGATCAAACGTAATCCTTATTCGCGGCGGCTGATCGTATCCGCGTGGAATCCGGCGGAGATCGAAAAGATGGCGTTGGCGCCATGTCATTGTCTGTTCCAGTTTTTTGTCGCTGACGGTCGGCTTTCGTGCCAACTTTATCAGCGTTCCGGCGATATCTTTCTTGGCGTGCCTTTCAATATCGCGTCTTATGCCTTGCTGACTGAAATGATGGCGCAAGCCTGCGGATTAAGAGCAGGCGATTTCGTTCACACTCTCGGGGACGCACATCTTTATTCAAATCACGAAGAACAAGCGCGTATCCAGCTCGCGAGAACGCCGGGCCCGTTGCCAAAGCTTGCACTCAACCCGGATGTGAAACGCATTTTTGATTTCACCTATGACGACATTGCTTTCGAAGATTATGCGCCGCAACCCCATATTAAAGCGCCTGTCGCCGTATGACGATTACGGTCAGAAAAGCAAGGCCCGGCGATGAGCCGGTAATCCTCAACTTCATTACTGAACTCGCAGCTTATGAGAAACTGGCGCACGAGGTTGTCGCTACGACAGATCACATTCGAAAAACGCTCTTTACAGAATACCCAAAAGCCTTTGCCTTGATAGCGGAGATCAACAATGCGCCTGTTGGGTTCGCGCTTTACTTTTTTAACTACTCGACCTTTCTCGGTCGTCACGGGCTTTATCTGGAAGATCTTTTCGTGCCGGAAGAACAGCGTGGCCATGGTGTCGGCAAGGCGTTGCTGTCGCGTCTCGCGCAGATCGCGGTTAAGAATGAGTGTGGCCGGATGGAGTGGTCAGTTCTCAACTGGAATGCGCCGGCGATTGAATTCTACAAATCGCTTGGCGCGCAAGCAATGGACGGCTGGACGGTCAATCGCCTAACCGGCGATGCTTTATCAGCACTTGCTGGTGAGGCGGCGTCATGAGCATGCGTATCGCCCTTGTCGTCGCGGTGGCGCGCAATGGCGTTATCGGCGCCGGCGGCGATCTCATCTGGCGGATCTCGGACGATCTGAAGTGGTTCAAGAAAACCACTCTTGGCAAGCCCGTGGTCATGGGCCGCAAGACATTCGAATCCATTGGCAAGCCGCTACCGGACCGGGACAACATCGTCATCAGCCGACGATCCGACTTCGCGCCGGAGGGCGTCATGATTGCTCAGACGATTGACGAAGCCTTGCAGCTTGCGCGGGAATGGGCGCGCGCCAGCGACGCCGAAGAGGTCTGCATCATCGGTGGCGGCGAAATCTATGCGCAGACCTTACCAATCGCCGATCGCTTGTATCTGACGCGTGTCGATGCGGCGCCGGAGGGCGATGTCTACTTTCCTGACCTTGATATGAACGAATGGAACGCGCGCTGCGAATCAACCGCAGAGGAGAATGAGCGCAATCAGCACGCTTGCGAATTTTTCATTCTTGATCGTGTCCTGGGGAAAGACGACGAAGGCGTTGAAATTTAGCGTCTTTTGCAACCTTTGGTTCACCGTTTTTACGATACGATCATCAACGCCGTTGTTTTTGCTCCAAAACCGGTGCGGGCTGCGTTAGAAACAGCAAGCTGAATGATGCGGGCGCGGGCCGCATCAAGACGAATATGAGGAGGGGAGCAATGAAACATATAGTTTCTATAGCTGCTATTATAGCGGCGATGTCAGGCGGCGCGATGGCTGCTGATTATAATATGGCGTGCGCCAAACCGGGGGATGATCGCGTCATCGAAATCGTCTCGCCCGGACAGGTCGGGCAGGCGTGCGACGTTCGCTATACGCGCGATGCAGGCGCGAATGTTTCCGTCCCTTATCACGCGGATAATGCCGAGGCGTTTTGCCTTGAAAAAGCTGTGGAGCTTGTCGTCAATTTACGAGAGGCGGGCTATGCTTGTGCGCCTGTTGTAACGCCGGTCGTGGCTGAAGCAGCGCCTGCAACGCCGCCGCAACCGGTTGCGCGTGATATCGATGATGTACTGATTGAGCAGCCGCCGGTAAGCGAGCCGGTGCTGGCTGAAGCGCCGGAAGACCCGGCGGCGCTTGAAGAAAAAATGAGCCTCATTCTTGGTGACGATGCGCAAACATCTGCTGCGGTTGATGAACCGCAAGCAGTGCGCGGCCCGGCGCAGCTGACAACCGAGGCGCTTGAGCCGGTGACGCCGATGACTGTTGCCGTAACTTCCTCCTCAGTCGGACGAATGGTCGGCGCCGAGCCGCAGGAGCCTGGGGTGATAGCCGCTGCGCCGTCTGGCGGTGTAACGCCCGTTACGCAAGCAGCGCTTCAAGAGAACGAGGAGCCAGCCGCAGAGCCGCAAGCGGTTGAGACAGCGCCCGCTGAAGCTGAAACGCCAGCAGAAACTGCGCCTGCAAAAACGCAAGCGCCTGAAACCGCGCCCGAGCCGCGCCCCGCCAAAAAAGCGGAGGCTCCCGCCCGTCCGCGCACGGCCGAAGAAATCATCCTTGCAAGTCTTAATGCGCAAGTTGCGGCGTGGAATGAAGGCAATCTTGACGCTTTCATGGAGACTTATTGGAAGAGCGATAAATTAAAGTTCGTGTCAGGCAACAAAGTCACGCAAGGCTGGTCAGCAACGCAAAAGAAATATCGTGAGCGTCATGGCGACAACGATGGTGATTTAGGCCGGCTCAGTCTCGACAAAACGGATTTTGTGCAAATTACTGACGACGTCGGTGTTGTGACTGGCCGGTTCAATCTTGTGAAAGACGGCGCCAGCAGCGCTGGCGCGTTCTCGCTAGTGATGAAGCGCGTCGACGGCATGTGGCGCATCGCCCACGATCATTCAACGGAAGACCCTAAATCGGTTCAATAGGCGCGGCGATTTTTTCTGCGAGTTCCGCGAAAATGTCTGCAGCCGGATGATCTATTGCGCCAAGCGGCGCGCCTGCGTCTGACGCCTCGCGCAACTCCGGATAAAGCGGCACTGCGCCCAGGAATGGCGCCTCCAACGCCTTGGCCGCCTTTTCGGCGCCGCCTTGGCCGAAAAGATATTGGCGCGTTCCGTCCGGCGCCTCCAGCCAGGCCATGTTTTCAATCACGCCGATGATCGGTGTTTGCGTTTTGCGGAAAAGCTGAATGCCGCGGCGCACATCCGCCAGCGCCATTTCCTGAGGCGTCGACACGATGACCACGCCGGACAGGCGTTTCGTCTGGATGAGCGATAAATGCGCGTCGCCTGTTCCTGGCGGCGTATCGATCAACAGGAAATCAAGCTCCCCCCAATCGACGTCGCTCATCAGTTGCCGCAATGCGCCCATGACCATGGGGCCGCGCCAGGCGAGCGCCTGTTCAGGATCGACAATCAGGCCGATGGACATCGCCCGCACACCATGCGCTTCGAAGGGAACAACCTTGCCGTCTTTGACCTCAGCCTTGCCTTTGAGCCCGAACAGGGTGGGCAGGGAGGGGCCGTAAATGTCCGCGTCTAGAAGGCCGGTTTTGTAGCCCTTTCGGGCAAGAGCAATCGCCAGATTGGCCGTCATTGTCGACTTGCCGACGCCGCCTTTTCCGGATGCAATGGCGATAATGCGTTTTACGCCGGAAAGTGTTTCCGCCGCTTCTTCGATGCGCGGCTTCTTTTTCATCCCCAGGGGATTGTCATGTCCTCCTGGCGCTGACTGAGGGCGCGGTGGCGGCGGCGCCTGGTTGTGAGCGGTTGCGACCGCTGAGACCGAGGTTACGCCATCAATACTGGCTGCGGCGGCTTTCGCTGCTTCAAAGACGCTCTGGTTCTGTTGTGGGGTCCCGCCAGCGAATTCCAGCGTAAAGTGCGCCTTGCCATCGGGGCTGGCGCTCAGCCCCTGAACCATGCCATCGGCGATAATCGAGCGTCCCGTATCGGGATTAATGACGCCGGCGAGGGCGTTGCGGACCCTTATTGTCAACGGTTCAGCCAAGTTTGCTCCTTATATCCTGTTTTCTGGCGGAAAAGACGTGGGGCTGCGTTGCACCTTGTCAATTCAGTGACATATATACGGGCGCGCCAGCGACCCTTCCAGCGGTTGGGTCCGGCGCAACCGTAAATGAGAGAGGCTGAATGCCCTGGCAAGATAATTCTGGGAATAAAGGGTCTGGTCGCGGACCGTGGGGCCAACCCCCGCGCAACGGATCCGGCAATAATGACGGCGGGAATCGCGGCGGACGTGGCGGCGGCGAGCCGCCCGATCTTGAGGAGCTTTTACAGGCCTCTCGCCAACGGCTGAAACGAGCCTTTCCAGGCCGGGGCGGTCGCGGGGGCGGAGGCGGCGCGCAGTTGAGCAAGCCGATCATCGGCCTCGGCGCTGCGGTCGTTCTCGGCTTGTGGCTGTTCAGTGGGATTTATCAGGTGGCGCCAGGCGAACTCGCGGTCGTGACGACCTTTGGCGATTATCAAAAAGTCAGCGGTCCGGGCCTGCATTGGCATGTCCCGGCGCCCGTTCAGGCGGTCAGAAAAGAACCGGTGCTGGATGTGCGGGACATGACCATTCCTTCCAATGACCGACGGTCCGGGCAGCTGTCGCCGGGCCTGATGCTGACTGGTGACAAGAACATCGTTGATATTGCGTTCACGGTACAATGGCGGATCAAGTCCGATGTTTCGGCTGTCGAGGGCCAGAATATGCCCGGCGTTGCGCAGTATCTTTTCAATATAGACGAGCCGGAAGCGCTTGTGCGCATGATTGGCGAAGCGGCGATGCGTGAGATCGTGGGCCGCAATACGCTCGATTTTGTGCAGACCGATGGGCGCCTGCAAGTCGCAGAACAGAGCGAAATATTGATGCAGACCGCGCTCGATTCCTACAATTCCGGCATCCAGATTGAGCGTGTCAACATGACGCTCGCGGAACCGCCGACCAATGAAGTGAACGAAGCCTTCCGCGATGTTCAGGCGGCTGAACAAAATCAGGCGACCGTTATCCAGAACGCGCGCCAATATACAAATCAGGTCGTGCCGGAAGCGCGCGGTCAGGCGCAACGCATTCTGGAAGAAGCACGGGCTTATGCTGCTGAGCGGACCGCCGATGCGCGCGGTCAGGCGGCGCGGTTCGATGAGATTTATACAGAGTATGCGCGGGCGCCGGAAGTCACGCGTCAGCGTATGTATCTGGAAACCGTTGAGCGCGTTCTTGGCGACATGGACAAGATTATCATTGATGAAGATGCGGGGTCAGGCGTTGTGCCATATCTACCATTGAACGAGCTGCGCAACCAGCAGGGAGGGAACTGAGATGAGTAAGTTGCCACTTCCTCTTTTAGGCGTTGCGATCGTTGCTGTTCTGATTGTTATCGTAAACTCCGCCTTTATTGTGCCGGAAACGCATTCGGCATTGGTGTTCCGGTTTGGCGAACCCAAGAATCAGTACACTGACGCCGGGCTGAAATTCAAAGTTCCTTTTGCGGAAAGCGTCAATTTTATTGACAAACGAAACCGCAACCTTGAGCGCCCGCCAACGGAAATCATCGCTCGTAATCAGGAGCGTTTGATCGTTGACGCTTTTGCGCGTTACCGGATCACAGACCCGCTGTTGTTTTATCAATCAGCACGCACAGAAGATGTCGGTGAAAGCCGTCTCGGGCCGCAGCTGGAAGATTCAATCCGCGCTGTTCTGGGCGCAGTGACCGTCGATGAAATCATCTCCGAGCGCCGCAGTGAGCTGATGTTGCGCATCCGGGATCTGATTACGCAATCCGCCCGGCCGCTCGGTGTGGAAATTGTCGACGTTAAAATTCGTCGGGCTGACTTGCCTCAGACAAACTCTGAAGCCGTGTTTCAGCGGATGATTGCTGAGCGTCGCCAGTTGGCGCAGCAATACCGGTCCGAGGGTAACGAACGGGCCAATCAGATCCGCGCCCAGGCTGACCGCCAGGTTATTGAGATCAAGGCGCAGGCTGAAGAAGAAGCGCAAAAGATCAGGGGCGCCGCCGACGGCGAACGCAACGCCGTCTTTGCCGCCGCCTATGGCAAGGATCCTGAGTTTTTCGCCTTCTATCGCTCGCTTCTGGCCTATGAGGAAGCGCTACAGAAGGGCGAGACCCGGATCCTGTTGTCGCCGGACAGTGAATTCTTCCGGTATTTCAACAACTTGGAAGGGCGTCGTCAGTAACGTCAATGTGCGCCTCAACTGGCCGCAGCGCGCTTGCCGTTCTCCAGCTTTGCGTTAACCTGTAAGGTTTAGGGTTGGGCACATCAAAAGAGGCGAGCATGGTACGAGTGGGATTGGGGCGCATTTTCATCGCCATTATGGCAATGATGGTTGTGGTTGCCGGCAGCGCCGAGGCGCAAAGACGCGGCGCTCCGGATAGCTTCGCGGATCTGGCAGAAACCCTGACGCCTGCCGTCGTCAATATCTCCTCTGCGCAGCGCGTCAATGGCGGCCGCGCCTCCGGCGAGTTGCAACAGTTGCAGCGCAAATTCAGCCGCCCGGCGGTCTCGCTCGGATCGGGTTTCATCATTGATGCGTCAGGCCTTGTCGTTACCAACAACCACGTCATCGATAATGCCGACGAAATCACGGTGACGCTTAGCGACGGACGCGAATTCACTGCAGAGGTTCGCGGGCGCGACCGTGAAACCGATCTTGCTGTATTGCAACTTGATGGCGGATCGACAAAATTTCCTTTTGTCAGCTTCGGTGATGATTCACGCGCCCGGGTCGGCGACTGGGTCGTTGCAATCGGTAATCCATTTGGACTCGGCGGGTCTGTAACAGTCGGCATTGTTTCCGCGCGCAATCGCGACATTCAATCCGGTCAGTATGACGACTTCATTCAAACGGATGCGGCCATTAACCGAGGTAATTCCGGCGGGCCGTTGTTCGACATGACTGGCAAGGTGATCGGCGTAAACACGGCAATCTACTCTCAAACCGGCGGCTCCGTTGGTGTTGGTTTTGCTGTCCCGGCGGATCTTGCGGAAACGGTCGTTAATCAGCTTTTGAATTACGGCGAGACGCGTCGCGGCTGGCTTGGCGTGCAGATTGATGATGTTAATCCGCAGATCGCCTCGACGCTTGGTCTTTCGGCGCCGAACGGCGCCGTTGTAACGGTTGTTCGCCCGAACAGTCCGGCCTCGGATGCGGGCGTTGAGCCCAATGACGTGATCCTTGAATTCAATCGTCGCAAAGTCGCAAGCGTTCGTGATCTGACGCGCGCCGTCGCTGACACGCCTGTCGGGTCAACCGCGCCAATGGTCGTTCTTCGTGATGGCAATCGCGTCCGTCTGATGGTGAAAGTCGATCGCCGGGAAACACGTCAACTGGCGGCGAATATTCCCCTGCCGGCCAATGCGGCGCAAGGCGCGGGCCTGACTTTGCAGGAGCCCAGCGACGACATCAAACAGGCGTTCGGTCTTCCGCCGAACGTTGAGGGCGTGGTTGTCACGGCAATTGATCCGGAAAGCCCGGCCGCGCTCGTTTTGCAGCCTGGCGACGTCATTTTGGAAATTGGCTGGGAGCGGATAACGCGCCCCGGCGCGGCGGTTGATAAGCTGTCGAAGCTACGCAATCTGAATAGCGGTCCGGTGCAGATTTATGTCCAGCGGGGCGACCTTCTATTCTACGAGTCTTTGCGGCCCTAAGCGCTAGTCTATAAATTCAGACTGCGGAATGCCCTGAAGGTATAAAAGCGCCGTCAGGTCGCCATGGTCGATGCGCGCATCTGCGACTTCAGCCACAGTGGGTTTGGCGTGAAAAGCGACGCCGAGCCCGGCGCGGCCCAGCATGGCCAGGTCATTTGCCCCGTCGCCGACCGCAAGGGTCTCTTTCAGGTCAACTTCATGTTCGCCCGCGATCTTCAGGAGCGCGTCCTGTTTTGCTGCGCGCCCGAGGATCGGTTTGGCGACTTTGCCGGACAGCTTTCCGTCTTCCAGCAGTAACTCATTCGCCTGATTGTGGGCGAAGCCTGCAATTTGCGCCACGCGGTCGGTGAAAAACGTAAAGCCGCCGGAGACGAGCGCCGTCACAGCGCCATGTGCATTCATCGTCTGTACGAGAGTGCGGGCGCCGGGAGTGAGTGAGATGCAGGTATCAAAAGTCTGCGCAAGAACGGACTCAGGAAGCCCCTTCAGCATGGCGACGCGTTCTTTCAGCGCCGCCTCGAAATCAAGTTCGCCGCGCATGGCGCGTTCGGTAATGTTGGCGATTTCCAAACGTTTGCCTGCGTATTCGGCAATTTCGTCGATGCATTCCTGTTCGATGATAGTTGAATCCATGTCCGCGATCAGGAGTTTTTTGCGCCGCCTTTCGGTTGGGATAATATTAATATCGACTGGCAGGTTCTGTCGCGCGTCATTGGCCGCCTCAAGCGTTTCGGGACCTGCTTGCGCGAGGATCAGATCATAAGCAACGCCGTCTCCGAGTTCGTGCAAGTCGCTATTGGGAAAAAGCCCCGTTAGTCTGTCGCGCATGCGGCGGTCAATGACCGGCGCTGTGGGGTTGGCGATGATGGACAGGGCATAGGCCATTCGAGTACGGAAGACTCCCATGAAAGAAGCGCGCATCATCTTTATCGCAGGGCCGACCGCCAGCGGCAAGTCGTCTGTAGCACTTCGCATGGCTGAGGCGCTGGACGGCGAAATCATCAACGCTGATGCAATGCAAATCTATAAAGACTTGCGCATCGTGACGGCGCGGCCTTCGGAAGAAGACGAAGCGCGCATCCCGCATCATCTGTACGGCGTGCTTGATGGCGCGGAAACCTGTTCCGCCGGGCGCTGGGTGCGGCTGGCCGTAGATTGCATTGATGAGATCAGCGCGCGCGGCAAGGCAGCGATCCTGGTCGGCGGGACGGGGCTTTATTTTAAGGCCTTGGTCGAAGGTTTGTCGCCGATCCCGGATGTTCCAACAGTGACTCGCGAAGCGGCGCGAGCGCGTCATAACGCGCTTGGCGCGACTGCATTCCGCGATGAAGTCGTTGCGCGCGACCCGGCTATGGCGCGCTTGCCGGAAGGCGATACTCAACGTCTGTTGCGGGCGTGGGAGGTTTTTGAAGCGACGGGCGCGTCCTTGTCGTCCTTTCAGGATATGCCGCGGGATCCGCTGATCACTGGTCCTGTTACAAAGGCCGTGATCCTGCCAGATCGCCAAGCGCTTTACGCCGCCTGCAACGCCCGCGCGCAGGAGATGTTTTCAGCCGGTGCAATTGATGAGGTGCGGGCGCTGATCGCGCGCGATCTCGATCCCGCGTTGCCTGCCATGAAAGCGCTTGGCGTGCCGGAAATCGCATCATTGCTGCGCGGTGAGTGCGAACGCGACGAAGCGCTTTCGTTGTTGCAACGCAATACCCGGCGTTTCGCAAAGCGTCAGATGACATGGTTTCGCCATCAAGCGCCTGATTGGCCGAAATATGAAACGCCAACCGATGCGATTGCGGGATTAACTGCCAGCGCCGAAAGCGCGTCCATTTCTCTTTCTGTTCGATAAGATAGAATAAGCGGTCGGCGTTGTCCGGCGATGCAAGGGAGAGAGCGCACTATGAAAAAGATGATAGCGATGAGTTTCGCCGCCTGGTTGGCGGCGAGCGCCGGCGCCTGGGCTGGGCCTGTTGAGGAAATGATGGAAACCGACCGCGCTTTCGCCACAATGGCGGCGAAAGAGGGTGTGCTGGCGGCCTTTTCAGCTTACGCAGCCGATGACGTGCGTATGTTCCCGGGGGGCGGACAGCCCTATTCCGGAAAGCCGGAATTGATTGAGCGATTTTCTACTTTCCCGGAAGGCGCCACCCTTGAATGGGATCCTGTCGAAGGCGTCGCCGGCCCTAGCGGTGACTTCGGCTTCACCTGGGGGCGTTATGTTTACACGCCCTCTCCTGATACGGAAAACGCAAGCGCCGGCCACGGAAAATACATTTCCATTTGGCGGCGTGAAGATAACGGTGACTGGAAATTCATCGCTGATATGGGCAACGCTAACCCTGATCCGAATGCGGAGGATTAGGCCGGAGCGTTAAACAGCGCGCGCTCCTGTTCGCGGCGATGAGTTAAGTGCGCGTTGACCTTGCCGCCAGCGCGATTGTGATTGAGAAAGTTATCCGCCGCCTGATCATAATCTCCCGCGTTTAGCGCTTCGAGAACGGTCGATCGTCCAAAGCCGCCAACGCCAAGATTATAGGCGAGGGAGACCATGGCGGAGAACTGGTTTTCATTGACCGGCACGAGGACGCGAGCACGCACGCCATTTTCCGCATCGCGTACGTCTTCGCGTAATAACTGTTCCGCTTGCGCTTCCGTAATCGTCATGCCCGCACGCGCAGTGCGTGCATGCCCGTAACCAATCAGCCATTGTCCGCCAAGATTGTAGGCTTCGAGACGCAAGCCTTCGCTTTCCTTGATGATCGCAAGCCCGGCATTGTTAATACGCAAATCTGCATTGGCTGCGTTGCCAAGTCCAGCTGACGCGGGCGCCGCGCTGGCGGGTGCGGACGGCGCCTCACTTGCAGCTGTTTCGCTTGGTGCGGCGCTTGCTGGCGCATCGTCTTCGTCGCTGGCGTCGGGAATGGGCTCGTCCACGCGACCGAGCCAACCCTCCGCCATTTCAAAGCCGCGATCCGTCACGCCGGTGACCAGCCCAGGCAGGCCGTAACGTTCGCCCACCAGCACGCCCAGAAAAAACAGAAGAAACCAGAATAAAAGATGTGATCGCATGATATACGCCCCTGCCAAAACCACTGCCGCGCTGGCGCGGCCCCAATTTTCCCCAGCATAATGGTGGCCGCTTTAGTCATTGAGCGCAAGCTTGCCCCAAAGGTGTGGGAAATCATGCGGTTCCGGGCTGCGCCATTGCGTTTAGCGACCCTCAACGTTATTAAATCACGTTGATGGGGCGGGCCGATTGGGGATAAATCGGTCCAGGGGTGAACATTGGCGCAGAGCTGAACGCCTGCGCCGCCGGACGAGGAAATTGCGCTTCGGGGGAGCGCTTCGGCCGGATCAGAGAGGTCGGAACCAGTAGGCATGGTCGAGTTTTTGCGTCGGCTGGGGCGCTTTTTGAATGCAATGGACGCCAAGGCGATTACGTCGCTGGCGGTCTCTGGCACACTCCTTATTTTCGTGGTTCTGATGTTCCTGTTCGGCCAGCAATGGCTGAATTTGGATAGCGATAGTGATTTAAAAGAAATGATGGCGCGGGCGGCTGAGTCCCCTTGGGCCATTCTCGCTGTAATTTCTGTCTATTCGCTGCTGGCGCTAACAGGATTTCCCCAGATTTTCCTGATTGCTGCGACTGTGTTCGCCTTTGGCCCCATCACGGGGGCTGTTTTCGCCTGGATCGCCACCATGGCGAGCGCCACCCTGACCTTTGGTCTCGGGCATTTTCTCGGCGGGCGTTGGGTGCGAAAGCTCGGTGGGGACCGAGTGCAGCGCACGATCAATTTTATCGGCCATCATGGCATTGTCGCCAGCGGGCTCGTGCGTGTGGTGCCGTCCGCACCCTTTATCGTCGTCAATGCCGCCGCGGGCTCAGCTCATATCCCTATGTGGAAATTCTGGGCCGGAACCGGGGTTGGCATTATTCCGAAAATCGCACTGGTCGCGCTGCTTGGGGTTTTCGTGCCCGATGCAGACGTCTTGAGCGAGGGTATTAGCGGCGTGGTGGAGTTTTTCACCAGCCGTCAGCCACGTGATATGGCGTTTATCGGCCTGATAATCGCCGGTTGGGTCGGTTTCCTCCTGTTGGTGC
The DNA here is from genome assembly GCA_965230025.1 of Hyphococcus sp. Lineage (GTDB taxonomy): Bacteria > Pseudomonadota > Alphaproteobacteria > Caulobacterales > Parvularculaceae > Hyphococcus. The sequence continues at coordinate 122,493 of CBDDKD010000062.1, read as the reverse complement.
GCTGGATTTACAAGGCGATGCGGCGGCGCGAGAGCGCATACTGACGATCAAGTCATATTATTGCCCGTGGACAGGACGAGAATCTTGTTAATAGGTAAAAACCGATTTGTTGTTTTGAAACGCCGCATAATTCCAGCTTTGTTGACGATTTAGGAACGCATTAAGGATAAAAACGGGCCCGACATTCAGTTTGGCGAATAGGACAATTACTCATGCTCTCCACTTTGTTCGGCATGCTTTCCGCAGACATGGCCATCGACCTCGGGACAGCCAATACGCTGGTCTATGTTAAGGGACGCGGCATCGTTTTGAACGAACCTTCGGTGGTTGCCATCGAAACCCGCGCTGGGCGCAAGCTTGTGCGCGCGGTCGGCAACGAAGCCAAGGAAATGCTTGGCCGCACGCCCGGCGAGATCGAGGCGATCAGACCGATGCGTGACGGCGTTATCGCCGATTTTGAAGTCGCGGAAGCGATGATCAAGCACTTCATTCGCAAGGTTCACAATCGCCGTTCCTTTGCGAGCCCGCGCATTGTGGTGTGCGTGCCATCCGGCGCGACAGCGGTTGAGCGCCGCGCCATTCAGGAATCGGCGATCTCCGCCGGCGCGCGTAAGGTTGAACTTATTGAAGAACCAATGGCGGCTGCGATCGGCGCCGGCCTGCCGGTGACGGACCCGACAGGCTCAATGGTTGTCGATATCGGCGGCGGCACGACGGAGGTCGCGGTTCTCTCCCTTGGCGGTATCGTTTATTCGCGCTCGGTGCGTGTTGGCGGCGACAAGATGGACGACGCGATCGTTGGCTATATCCGCCGGATGTATAATCTTCTCATCGGCGAGGCCTCTGCTGAGCGCATTAAAAAGGAAGTGGGGTCCGCGATGATCCCGACCGAAGGCTCGGGCGTTACGATCCAGATCAAGGGCCGTGACCTGATGCATGGCGTGCCGAAAGAGGTTCGCATTGGCGAGGCGCAGGTTGCTGAGGCGCTGGCCGAACCGGTGAGCCAGATCATTGAAGCGGTCAAGGTGGCGCTGGAAGCAACGCCGCCTGAACTCGCTGCGGATATTGTCGATACGGGAATCATGTTGACTGGGGGTGGGGCGCTGCTCAAAAACCTTGATCAGGTGCTGCGTGACGAGACCGGTCTGCCGGTTTCGGTTGCAGACGATCCGCTCTCCTGCGTCGCGCTGGGTACTGGAGCGGCGCTTGAAAATACAAAAGCGATGCGCGGTGTGCTAACCTCCGCCATCTAACCCCTGGTGCGCGTGAGGCATGGAATTTTTAGGTCAGGACAGACGGGAAGGATTGGGCCGTAAAGCGCATTCCCGCTTTGTCCTGCTTCTCCTCATTCTTGTTTCCGTCCTGCTTCTGCTTTCCAGCCTTTATTCGGCGCAGGCTTCGGTTTTTCAAAAAGCCCGTGAAGGGGTCATTGATGCGGCTTCGCCGGTGTTGGAGCTGTTCTCCGGCCCGATTTCCTATGTGAACGGCGTCGTCGGCAATGTCTCTGACTATTTCAATGTGCTCAAACAGAACGAGGCGTTGCGCGCGGAAAACGCGGAGCTGCGCCAATGGATGGAAGAAGCGCTGGAATTGCGAGAGGTTGTCGCTTCATATGAAGGGCTTCAGACCTATGAGGCGCCACCGGAAGCGCAACCGGTTGATGCTTATGTGATTGGAGAGTCAAACGACGCCTTTGCACGTTCCATGCTGGTCAATGCAGGGCGCGCCCGTAACGTAGAAGTCGGACAGGCGGTCGTTGACGAAAAAGGCCTTGTTGGCCGGATTGTAGATACGGGCGTCAATGCTTCGCGCATTCTTCTCCTGACCGATATTCAAAGCCGTGTGCCGGTCTATGTTGAAGGCGCCGATGTCGAAGGCATTCTCGTCGGCAATACCCGTGCGCGACCGACAATTTCGTTTACAGCCAGTTCCGAACCGGCGGAAGTAATCCCGGGTCAACGGGTTATGACATCGGGGGCTGGCGGTGTTCTGCCCCGAGGCGTGCCAGTTGGCGTTATTGACGGTCAGGCGCGCAGCGACATCGTTGTTCGTCTTTACGCCAATTATGTCAGAACGCGCCTTGTCAGAATCATCAATTACGAATTTCCGACGATCGATGAGACGGCGGATGAGGGAGCCTTGGTCAGCGATGAAGCCGGTTCCGAGCCAGCGCCGGCGGAAGGCTGATTGATGGGCTATCGCGCAGAAAATCTGATGCGGCTCTTGAAGGGGGCGGCGCCGACATTTCTTGGCTTGTTGGGCGTCATCATGCTCGCATTGCCGGTGCGGTTTTTTGAAGGCTTGGTCCCCGCACCGATCATTCCGTTGGTTGTGGTGTTTTTCTGGTCGATTTACGGACCCGATTACATGCCGCCTTTAAGCGTGTTTTTTATAGGTGTTTTACAGGACCTGTTAACGGGCGGACCGCTTGGATTATGGCCGGCCGTTTACCTTGCTGCGCAATTTGTTGTTCTGTCCCAGCGCGCCTACTTCCTCGGGCGTGAACAAAAAGTCGTTTGGATCGGTTTTGGAGTGGTCGCCGCCGGCGCAAGTGTTATATTGTGGCTTGTGATGAGTTTGATGGCAGGCGTGTTGTTGCCCATTCGCGGACTTTTGTATCAGATGTTCGCAACGGCGATGATCTATCCGCTCTTCGGCGCGGTGTTCGGTCAACTGCACCGGCGCGTGCTGGTGGAGGTGTAGATGCCGCGCATCAACGCTCATGATCCTGAACGTCAGGAAACGGTCTCACGCCGCACGGTGCTGTTTGGCGGCGGCGTCAGTTTGTTGTTCGCCGGCATCGCCGGGCGCCTTTACCAGTTACAGATCGCAGATCATGAGAAATATCTCGACCTTGCACAGGAAAACCAGTTTAACCGCCGCATCCTGACGCCATTGCGCGGAGAGATTGTCGATCGCTTTGGCAATGTGCTGGCGTCGAACCGGAAAAACTTTCGAGTCCTCTTGATCCCGGAACAGGCACGCGATGTTGACCAAGCGCTTGATGGCATTTCCGAGATCGTCGCTGTTCCCGATGAAAAGCGCGCGCGGATTATGCGCGAGATTCGCCGGCGCGGCGCGTTCACGCCGGTCGAGATTGAAGATAATCTCTCCTGGGAAGAGTTTTCGAGAATCAATTTTGAATTGCCGCATCTCGGCGGCGTGCTGCCTGATGTGGGCGAGACACGCGATTACCCATTCGGCGAGGCGTCAGCCTTTGTGATTGGTTATGTCGGCGCCGTGACGGAGCGTGACCTTGCGGCGGAGGATAGCGACGAAGATCGTATCCTATTGCGCCAGCCTGGATTTAAGGTTGGCCGCGATGGCCTTGAGCGCACCTACGAAACCGAACTGCGTGGACAAGCGGGCGAGATGGACGTCAAGATTAACGCCCATGGCCGTGTCATCGAGGAGTTGAGCGATGACGCAAAACCACCGGAGCAGGGCAAGCCGCTGGCGTTGACGATTGATGCGGAGCTGCAGGAACACGCGATGAAGGTTCTGGCGGAGCCTGGCGAGCGAATGCCGGACGAGCCTCAAAGCGCCGCCGCCGTTGTGATGGATGTCGTTACCGGGGACATTCTTGTTATGGCGTCGACGCCGGCGTTCAATCCGAATGACTTCAATGTCGGTATTGATCCGCAGCTTTGGAAAGATCTGAACGCAAGTCCGTATAAGCCATTGTTGAACAAGCCCCTGTCGGGGGTTTACCCGCCCGGCTCCACATTCAAATTGATCAGCGCGATCGCTGCGCAGCAGTCGGGCGTCTCTCCAAAGCAGACCGCCTATTGTCCGGGCCGCGTCTGGTACGGCAACCGCTATTTCCATTGCTGGAAGCGCGGCGGTCACGGCGCCGTCGACATGAAAGGCGCTATCAAGCATTCCTGCGACGTTTATTTCTACGAAATCGCCAAGACGCTCGATGTCGATGTATTGGCGGACGTGGCGCGAAAGTTCGGGCTTGGGCAGACTTTTGAAATCGGCGTTTCCGGTCAGCAACGCGGCGTCGTACCGGATCGCGCATGGAAGCGCGCCTATTTTGCCGGCCAGCCGGAAAATCAGCCCTGGTTTCAAGGCGAGACTTTGTCGGTCATTATCGGTCAGGGCTATGTCACATCGACGCCATTGCAGCTTGCGGTGATGGCGTCGCGCGTTGCGAGCGGACGCGCCGTGCGTCCGCGCCTTGTGCGTGCTGTGGGTGACATCGCCCTGCCGGCGCCGGATGCGCCATTGATCGATGTGGATCAGGACTATTTGCAGATTGTGCGCGCCGGCATGAACGCCGTCACCAACGAATATGGAACGGCGGCGCGCTCGCGGCTGGAAGATCCCGACTGGCAGATGGCGGGCAAGACCGGCACCAGCCAAGTCTATCAGATTACGGCGGAAGACCGAGCGAAGGGACTTGCCGAACCGGAAGATCTCCCATGGGAGCGCCGCGACCATGCGCTCTTTGTCTGTTACATGCCATATGAAAATCCGCGCTACGCCTGCTCTGTGGTGGTCGAACACGGCATAGGCGGGTCGCGCGCGGCGGGTCCGAAGGCGCGGGAGATCATGCGCGCCGTTGCTGAGAAAAATCCGGCGGCGCTTGATCCTGTCGATCCAGGCAGTTTGGCGCAGCGGCGCAACCAGCGCGTAAGGGCGGGATAGCGATGTCGTCCTTAATCCTTCCCGGTCGGCGGCGAGGCGTTCGCGAAAAATTTTCGCGGCTGCACTGGCCACTGATCATTCTACTGACGATGATTGCTGGCGCAGGCGTCGTTACGCTTTATTCGGTTGCAGAAGGCAATTGGCAGCCATGGGCGATGCGCCATGGTTTGCGCTTCCTTGTCGCGCTTGGCGTTTTGATCGCTGTTGGCCTTGTGCCGGTGCGGTATTGGATGTCGCTCGCCTATCCGATTTATTTTGCGGCGCTCGCAGCTCTGGTCGCCACGCCGTTTATTGGCGAAGTGCATATGGGCGCCAGGCGCTGGATTGAGTTAGGAGGCATTCAATTTCAGCCCTCGGAAGCAATGAAAATCGGTCTCGTTCTAGGGTTGGCGCGCTATTATCATGGTCTGCGTGCGGAACAGGTTTCGCATTTGCTTTATCTTATTCCGCCCTTGTTGATGATCGGCGCGCCGGTGGGACTTGTCTTCATTCAACCGGACTTGGGAACATCGCTGCTTTTGGGGGCGACGGGCGTTCTGATGGTTTTTGTTGCGGGTCTGAGCTGGCGTCTCGGCATGATTGGCGTCGTCGGCGCCTTAACGGCGGCGTATGGCGCCTATCGGTTTGAATTGCTGAAGCCTTATCAGGTTGAACGTATTCTGACCTTCTTAAATCCTGACCGCGACCCGCTGGGCCAGGGCTATCATCTTCTGCAATCAAAAATCGCGCTGGGCTCGGGCGGCCTTGACGGAAAAGGCTTCATGGAAGGCACGCAAAGCCAGTTGAAGTTCCTGCCTGAGATGCAGACGGACTTTATCTTCACGATCTTCGGCGAGGAGTTTGGCTTTGTCGGCGCGATTGTGCTTTTGCTGCTTTATCTCGCGGTGATCCTGACCGGCCTTTCCATTGCGATGTCATCGAAGTCGCATTTTTCACGCATGGCCGTGATCGGCGTCGTCGTCACGTTCTCGCTCTATGTTCTTATCAATACCGGCATGGTGATGGGGCTTGCCCCTGTCGTCGGCGTGCCGTTGCCGTTGGTCTCCTATGGAGGCACGGTGATGCTGACCATCATGGCCGGATTTGGGTTTGTAATGAGCGCTCATGTCCATAAGGACCAGGACATGCTGCGAAGCTCGGAAATTTCCTGAAGCTGACCTAAGCCTTGGATAAATGCTCGTCAAAGTGCTCCCGCACTGCAGCAAAATCTGCCCGTACAGCCTCTAGCGCATTCTCGACCGCTTCCTGATCGCCTTGGCGGCAGGCTTCTTCAAAGGCCGCCGTCGTATTGGCGAGGCGTTGCGCGCCCACATTGGCTGCAGACCCCTTGACCGCATGGGCGGTCTGGCCAGCAAGATCCAGCGCGTTCTGGCGCACTTGCGCCGACAGCGTTTCCATTAAATCGGCAGTAGAACGCCAGAAAGCATCGAGGATATCGCGAGCGCCATCGACGCCGGCGGCCGCGACCAGTCCATCGACTTGCTCGATATGCAAATGGGCGTCTTGATGTTCCAACGGCTCGCTCAAAAGCTGCTCCTGTTCAGGATTGCGCGATTCATGCCGTGGTCCACCACGGTTTTCGGCTTTTTGACCCGTTCAGTTCAACAATATTTGCTAATAAACGTAAAAATTTGTCTAAAATGTCATTTCGTGACATGCCGCAGGTAAAAGACGGCGAAAAATAGGGGATTAGGCTTATGCAAGGCACCGCTGGCGAAGGCGTCCACTGGTCATCGAAAGCAGCGTTTATTCTGGCTGCGATCGGTTCCGCAGTGGGTTTGGGCAATTTGTGGCGGTTTCCATATGTCGCGGGGGAAAATGGCGGCGGGGCGTTTGTCCTGTTTTACGTTATCTGCGTTCTGCTGATTGGCCTGCCGGTGCTGGTCGCCGAGCTTTTCATCGGCCGTCGGGGCGGGATGTCCGCAGTCGGCAGTGTCGTGAAAATCGCTGCGGCGGAAGGGCGTTCGCCGCTTTGGTCATTGCAGTCCTGGTTCGGCATGATCGGCGCCTTTATCATCCTCACATTTTACTCCGTTATCGCTGGTTGGGTGCTTGCCTATGTGGTGATGATTGGCGGCGATCTTGTCGGTGCGATCGCGAGAGACGGTCTGGCGGGGCTGACCTCGGGCGCCTTCGCCGGTCAGACGTCAGAGCAGGTCAGCGCCAAGCTGACGGAGCTTTTGAGCGACCCGACGCGCATGATTATCTATCACGGCGTCTTTGTCGTGCTGACGGTCGCGATTGTGGCGCGCGGCGTTCAGGGCGGTATTGAAACGGCTGTCACAATCCTGATGCCTGCGTTCTTTGTCTTGCTGTTGGTGCTGCTGGTTTTCGCTTTGGTCAGCGGCGATCGCGCGCAGGGGCTCGATTTCCTGTTGGGTGTCCGGCTGGGTGATACGACACTTGAAGATGGCGCCGTTCGTCACGGGTTGTTCCACGGTATCGCCGATGGCTCGGTCGTGTCTGCAGCATTGGGCCAGGCGTTCTTCTCAATTGGGCTTGGGTCCGCGTTGATGGCGACATATGGCGCTTATATGCGCGAGGATCAGGATCTGCCGCGCTCTGCGCGTCTCGTTGCGATCGCGGATACCGGCGTTGGCATCGTCGCCGGTCTCGCAATTTTCCCGATTGTGTTCGCCATGGGTCTTGCTGCAGGCGCAGGCCCGACGTTGATGTTTCAAACCTTGCCGCTTGCTTTCTACGGCATGCCTGTCGGCGGTCTGTTTGGATTGATGTTCTTTATTCTTGCGTTTTTTGCGGCGATCACCTCTTCGATCGCTCTCTTGGAGACGTCGACAAAATGGGTCGATGAGCAGACCAAAGCTGATCGCCGTCTGATCTCAGCGTCTTTTCTTGGCCTCGTGATATTCATCATTGGCGTATTGAATGCACTGTCTCAGGTGCCGAAAGTTGGCCCCAATGGCGAAGATCAGACATCCTTCTGGAACACCTGGACGCCGCTTGGCGACATCGCCATTTTTGAAGGCATGGTGCTGCTCGACTTTTTGAGCGCCACAACGGACATCATTCTGCCGATTTCGGGACTGATCGCGTCGATCTTTGCCGGCTGGGTTGTCTCTACATCGACGGCGCGCGAAGCCATCGGCTTTAAATCAGAAAAATGGTTCCAACGCTGGCGCTTCCTGATCCGCTGGGTCTGCCCGATCGCGATCTTTATTGTGATTGTCTACTCAACAATCATCGCGCCATACTTCCTGAACTAGCGGCGCGCAAACTTATTCGTAGCGCGCAGAAGCGCGTCAATAATGCCGGGCTCGCTGGCGGCGTGTCCAGCGTCCTGAATGATTTGAAGCTCCGCTTCCGGCCAGGCGCGATGCATCTCCCACGCGGTCTGCATCGGCGTCACCACATCATAGCGGCCCTGAACAATCACCGCCGGGATGTGCCGCACCTTGTCGAGATTGGCAATCAGCTGGTCGTCACGTTCAAAAAAACCGGCATTGTAAAAATAGTGACATTCAATCCGTGCGAAGGCGAGGGCGAAGGCCTCAGACGAAAAGCTCTGCATACGTTCTTCTGACGGAAACAGGCTGACTGCGCCGCCTTCCCAAAGGCTCCAGGCTTTCGCCGCGCGCAATTGTTCGGCGCGATCGTTTCCGGTCAGCCGCCGGTAATAAGCCGCGATCATATCGCCTCGTTCAGTTTCCGGGATCGGCGTTACATAGTCCTCCCAGGCGTCGGGAAATATCCAGCTTGCGCCCTCCTGATAAAACCAGAGAAGCTCACTGCGGCGCAGGGTGAAGATACCCCGCAGCACAAGCTCGCTGACCTGGTCAGGGTGACTCTGTGCGTAAGCGAGCGCCAGTGTCGATCCCCAGGAGCCGCCAAACACCTGCCATTTGTCGATCTGCAGATGGTTTCGAAGCTTCTCCATGTCCTCCACCAGCGCCCAGGTGGTGTTGTCCCGAAGTTCCGCATGCGGGGTCGACCGTCCGCAACCGCGCTGGTCGAAGACGATGACCTTGTACTTTGCCGGGTCAAAATAACGCCGCATGGACGGCGTTGAACCGCCGCCAGGTCCCCCATGACAGACAATAACCGGCTTGCCGTTGGCTGCGCCGGAGACTTCATAATAAATTTCATGGATGTCGGAGACCCGCAGCATGCCGCTGATATGCGGCTCCAGCGGCGGATACAATTTTAGGCGTTCTGTCATTTCCCGGCTGACTTTTTGTTGCTAATGATGTATGGACTTAGAGGGTGCGGGGGAGAGTAACAAGTAAGTTGGGAGTTGGCGTTTCGTGTTCAGGGGCTCAAAAGGCGCTCGCCTTATCGGCGCAGTCGTAATAGCGTTTATCATCGGCGGATGCGCCATCGTTCCGCACCAGTCTCAAACCTCATTAAGAACGTCTTCCGCGACTGAGCGTGATTACCTGACTCAAGCGGTCGCCGACGTGAAAGCGGCGCCGTGGCCAAAGCCGCAACAAGTATCCTTTATCTCTCGTATGACTGGCGGCGGCGGCGGAGACCGCGTTACCCGGTCAGATGCGGTTGAAGCATATGTCGACGATATACAGCATGCGGCGGATCCCGTTCAGAAGCTTAAAAATGATGCTAGCGCCAATCTTATCGCTGCTGATCGGCTTCAAGATGCGGCGATCAATGCGCTGGCGTCGTCGCGTCACGCTATGAATGATGTAATACTGGTCGAAGAAGCAATTATCGCCCTTCGTGAGAATGGCCAGATCTATGTCGCGGCTGCAAAGTTCTTAAAAAAGTCCGGCATACTGACCGACGATGCGACGATCGATGTCCTGCGCGAGGAATATCGCAGCGCTGTGCGCCAGCTTGGCGAGACGGCGGATATTCTGGCCGAACAGCTTGAGCACGATCAGTCGCAGACTTTTGCGACACCGAAAAATTTCGCTGATCTTTAACTCGCGTCAGCGGCTTAACCGCTGACTGTTCTCGTTTTGCGGTGCGCGCCCCTCGACCGATATGCGCGAGCGCTGTAGACCGCGCCAATGATGGCGCCGGATTTTCTGAAACATCGCGTATCGATTCTCTATTCGTTGTTTTACAGCGGACAGTTCGTGCTGCTCGGCGTACAGTTACCGTTCTTCGCCGGCTGGCTTGCGATGCGGGGCTTTGCAGCCTCCGAGATCGGGTTGATCACAGGCGCAGCGCTGATCGCAAGGCTCGCTTTCGGACCGCTGGTCGCCTTCTGGGCTGACCACCAGGATGATGAGCGGAAATCCTTACGTCTTGTATCCTTTCTGTTTGCGCTCGGGGCTGCGGCGCTCATCATCGCGCCCGGTAAATGGCTGATTGGCGTCGCCGCCGTTGTCGTCATCTGGACATTTGGCTTGTTGGTGCCGCTGACGGATACGGCGGTCCTGCGCGCTGACCGCAATGGCTACCTTCACTATGGCCAGACGCGGGCGATCGGTTCGGGCGCGTTTCTGTCGACCACAATCATTGGCGGCGCGGTGCTAACCGGCCTCGGGATCGGCGCATCGGTCTGGGTAATGGCGATAGCGGCGGCTTGCGCATTCGGTGTTTCGCTCATCCTCCCGGCGGGGGCGGGCGGGCGCGGGGGCGTGAAGCCGGTTTCCTGGCGCGAGGCGCCAAAGCTTCTCGCCAACCCGGTGTTCCTTGCAGTCTTGCTTACCGCCGGTCTCACTCAAGGCGCACACGCCGTCTATTACGCTTTTTCTTATCTGCGGTGGGAGGCGCTCGGCTATTCCGCGCAGGTGATCGGGCTCTTATGGGCGACAGGCGTTACTGCCGAGATCTTTTTATTGACGCGCGCACGCGGGCTCGCACAGCGTTTCGGGCCGGCGACGCTGCTGGCGCTTGATGGGGCGGGCGCAGCGATACGGTGGACTGTGATTGCAATGGAGCCAGCGCTCTGGATCTTATTCCTTGTACAGATATTACATGCTTTGACCTTCGCCGCGACCTATCTCGGGACGATTGAGTTTCTTGACCGCGCGGCGCCAACGCGTCTCGTCAATACAGCGATGACGTTGATGTCGACCACAGGCGTCGGCGCGATGACCGGGCTTGCAACCGTTATCGCCGGCTTTGTCTGGCAGGCTCATGGTCCGGCGAACGCCTATCTGATGATGGCGGCGATGGGCGCGCTTGCGTTTGTGACCGCGCTGATTGTGGCGCGGATATGGAGCGGCGGACGGCTGTTTGAATGAGCGCGGGAGGCAAGGCGCGGCCAAACCTGCTGAAGAATGAAAATATATACGACAAAATGTCAAAAATACTTGACATATAGTCTTGTATAAGCGACAAGTGCGCCAGTTTTTTACATTCTGGAGGATTGAGGTGGCTAAAAACCTGCCCTGGATATTGGGTTTTCTCGCGCTGTATGGCGTCCATGCGTTTTTTTATCTTGCTTACACAGGCGGCGTCGCCGCACCCTTATCGGCAAGCATCGCCAGAAGCGGCGCTCTTGTTACGCTTATCAGCTTGACCTTGCTGGTGGTGGCGTTTGTCACAACACGTGACGAGGTATTGCGTCTGATTGCGCTGCGCGCCGGCGCTATCAGCGCTGTCGCAACAGCTTTGTTTTCTTACGGCATTTCCGCCTTCGATATCGCGGCGCCTTTTGTGACATCCAATCTTTGGGCGTTTGCGATTTTGATATTTTTATTTGTCTACGGAGTGCTGTCATGGCTGATAAGGTCGTGAACCGCTTGCGTGTCCTGCGGGCGGAAAAAAACTGGTCTCAGGCGCAGCTTGCTGAAAGTGTCGGTGTTTCGCGACAGGCCATAAACTCAATTGAAAATGGCCGCCATGACCCAAGCATAACGCTCGCCTATCGTATCTCACGAGCACTGAACGCCGATATCTCAGAGGCGTTTCAATTCCCTGGCGGTGACGCCTCCAGCGATGGAAAGCAAAAATGAATCGGGTTTTCACTATTCTGATCGTCACCGTAATCGTTGGCGTCGCGGCGGCAGTTTTTTGGTTGGGCAAGGAGTCCGACAAAGTTGTCGGGCTAAAGCCGCAAACACCGGTTCCGCCTTATTCTTATAATGTTGAAGATATTCTCGTCACCACGTCTGACCCGGCTGTCGCTTTAGGCGGAACCCTAACCGTACCGTTTGGCGAGGGTCCGTTTCCGGCGGTGACATTGCTTTCTGTCGCCGGGCCGAATGACCGGGACCAATCATTTGCGGGTCATAATGGCTTTCACGTCCTGGCGGATCACCTGGCGAGCAATGGCGTTGCAGTCGCCCGTTTCGATGACCGCGGCGTTGAGGATTCAACTGGCGACTACTTTGATGCAAGTTGGAAGGACTTGAGTGAAGACGCGCTTGCTGTTGTTGCGCGGCTTAAGTCAGATTCTCGCATCGACCCCTCAAAAATCGGTTTTGCCGGAATGAGCCAGGGCGGCGCTATAGGCGCGCTGGCTGCGCAAACGGATAGCGAAATCGCTTTCCTCGTTCTGATGTCCGCGCCTGGGCTGCCAGGGGAAGAAGCGCTTAGTCTCCAGCTTGAAAAAACATTGGAGGTTTCGGGCGTCAAAGGCGACAGAGCCGCACGATACCGTAAACTGTTTTACGAATTCATAGAGATTGCAAAAAGTGACTCTGAAGATATAGCCACTCGCCAGCGAATGAAAGAGTTTTTAAATGGGCCAGGCAAGGCGCTCATCCCGCCATATCAATTCATGCCGAGGGATACGGACGGTCTGGCCGATGTCCTGTTAGGCTCATGGTATCGGTCAAATATATTTTTCGACCCTCAGACAACGTATGGAACGCTGGAAATCCCGGTGCTGGCGATCGGCGGCGAGCGGGATTTTGTTGCGCCGCCGGATCATCATCTTGCGAATATCGAACGCATTCTTGCGCAAGCGCCGAGTTCCGACGTAACGATCACAGTGTTCCCGGGGCTCAATCATCTTTTGCAGGAAGCCGAGACTGGCTTGCCAACAGAATATGCATCACTACAAAACTCTCTCTCATCTGACGTGTTAGCCACAATATCCGAATGGATCGATAACAGGTTTCGGGAGAACACAGCGCAGTAGTCGACAGTGATGTTGTTTTCCAACTAATCGGTATTACACACCGGCGGCATGCACGCCGTCCCAACCTTCCGGGACGCCTTTGTCGCTAAGGGTTTTGATCCGCTCTTCATAGATATCAAAAAGGGCGATCTTGGCGCCAGGCGACTCTTTGGCCTTATCCAGCATCTGGCGCGCGGCGGCGACATCGCCGGCGCGATAGGAAGTGAGCAATTGACGGTGGGCGTCGTCGAGGGCGCGGAACCCTTTAGATGATTTGATGAAAGGGTTGCCAATCAGTGCGTAGATAGAGAACGGTCGCTCGGCATTGCGCATGCGCAGCTTGTCGAGTTCGAGAAACGCGAAATGGTGATGCGTCCCCCGATAGATGGCCTCATCGCAGATCATGGCGGGCCCGTAGATTTCAGACTGGTTGCGAAGGAATGCTGCATGGTCGATTGCAGGGCCAATTGCCGAATACCGGTTGTTACGGCCGTGCCCCATAGGTCCGACAAAACATTCGCCGGTTGCAACGCCAATCGCGAGGTTGATCTGCAGCCCCCTTGTGCGGCTCGATGCGTCAAGATCGGCGTTGATCTTGTCCATGCTTTCAACAAGCCGCAGCGCTGCAGCGCACCCGGCTTGCATATGATCGGCCATTGACAGCGGCGCATTGTAATAGGCGAAGATGCGCCCGCCTTCGGCCTGATCCGCCGTGCCGCCGGTCTCGATAATGGTTTGGCGCAGATCGAGGCTCGCGGCGGCCAACAGTTTTGTCACGTCGTCTGGCAGGTTCTCCATCTTGCGCAGGTCTTCATCCATGATCCGCAAATCACAGGCGAGTACTGTGATGTCGCGATGCGCGCCTTCCAGCACTTCGCCGGCGCCATCCTCGCGCAGTTTTTTCATTGCCGGTTCAGGCAGAGTATCGTGAAACGATCCGCGTACTGAGTCATCGATCAGCGCGCCGCCGATGGACTTGCCGCCGGCGACTGAAAGCGCGCCCACGAACAACGCCAGCGCCGGCGCCAGCGGGTTGATCAGCAGATTGGCCGCCCCAAAAGCGGCAAAGGCGCCGAGGAAAAGGATCAACGATAATAACGCAGCAACGCCAACGGTTTGCCAGAACTCCATGCGCTGAGCGGTCATGATCGCAGCGGCGCCAAATAGCATGACGGCAATCGCTTCGATATAGCCAGTCCACCCAGGCCGGCGCGGCGCATGTCCGGCGTCAATCTGCGCGGCCATGATGGCGTGAAGCGCAACAGGCGCGATTTCGCCGCGCACTGTCATGACGCCATCGCCAAGCTCCGTATCCAGACCGATCAGCACTACGGCGCCGGAAAGCTGAGAATTGGCGTTCTGCGGATTGAGAAGACGCGCCGCGGATGTTGTTGGCGTCGACAGGCGTTTGGGCAGATGTAAGCGCATGGCGCCGGTAGGTGACAGTTTGATTGTGTTGCCGGCGATATCGATTCCGTTGATCGGGCGGCCTTGCGAAGTTGTCGATGTCGAATCCGCATGGGCGGTGACGGTTTTATCACTTTGAGCAAGACGTGCAGCTTCCAGCGCTAACGACGGCGCCGGCGCGCCTTTAAGCGACCAGACGAGCGGCGTGCGCCGGACGACGCTGTCGCTGTCCGGCGTCAGAGCCGCGACCGCCGGGCTGGCGGACGCAGCAAGAGTGTCGTCGAGATCGTAAAAATACTGAGCTGCAGGAAGCGCTGCATAATCGCTTCCGCCGTCGAAGGAAATCCATGGTGTTGCATTGGTTGTCGTACGACGAAAACCATTGGCGCGTCCGGGATTGCCGGGCGGCGTCTGGGAAACGCCGAAGGCGCCCTCGACTTCACGAAACGCAGCGGCCAGCGCTTCATCGGTTTTGGGAAGGCGCGCGAGCTGTTGCGCCAGCGCTTCATCGCTTGCACCGGCAAGCCAGAATTCACCGATTGTCTCCGGGGACAGGGGGTCAGGCGCATCGACGGCCTCTGTCAGGACAACGGCTTTTGCGCCAGCCTCTCCGGCGGACGCTACAAGCTCCGCCAGAACGGTGCGCGGCCAAGGCCAGGGGCCGACCTGATCCACGCTTTCCCGGTCGATCATCACAAGATGGTAATTTTCGCCAGGATCGTAGGATGCGGGCGCCAAGCGCTGGAAATATCCAAAGAGAACCCTCGCGGGAACGCGCTTCCGGAGACTGGGCGCTGGTCAACGCGCCCAGCGCCATCAACGCCAAAGCGCCGGTCACCAGCAATAGCGGCAGTGCTGAAAGCCACTCAAATCGCCCTCTAAACATTCGTTTGGCCACGCCAGCCCGCTCCTAAAAAACTTACAAGACGCAAATCTGCACCCGATGCCGCCCGAAATTGTGGCATTCCCGCAAATTTCAGCATCATTTTAACACCCTCGCCCCCATATAACACTGCAAGCCTTGCGCCGTGACCGGTGCTGAAACACAAAGGCTCGTTAACAAAGTGTTACCTATGGCGGATTCGGCGGCTCATTTCGATATCGATGTAGATGGCGGTGTTTTAAAGCTGATCGCCAAGGGGGATTGGCGCGCGCGTTTTCTAAGGTCGATTGATTCGCGTTTGCGCGATTTTTCTGATGATTCGGTTGGTCGCGAGCTGGTTATCGACATGTCCGATGTTGAGCGGTTGGACACGACCGGGGCGATGATGTTGCAGCGGACATTCTACGCCTGCGACAGCCGTACTGAGGCCTCCAGAATTATTGGCGCGAAGGATGCGCATGAGGCGCTTCTGGCGCAGATTCAGGATCATCTCGCGCCGTGCCACGTGACGCCGTTTCACCCCAACGCCTTCAAGGCGATGCTCAACCGCCTCGGGCAGGGGGTGGTGGACACCTATAACGCCACTGTTGAACTGATGAATTTTGTCGGTTTTGCGCTGTCCAGCGCTTTTGGCGTGATTATTCGGCCAAGTCGCATCCGCTGGACATCGACATTCCATCACATGGAAGAAGCGGGTCTCGACGCCGTTCCAATCATTGGGCTGATGTCATTTTTGATTGGCGCTGTCGTTGCGTTTATGGGCGCTAAAATTCTGCAGCTTTTCAATGCTGATATTTTTACCGTTGAGCTTGTTGGCATTTCAGTTTTGCGTGAGTTTGGGGTGTTGCTTGCAGCGATCCTGATTGCAGGACGTTCAGGCAGCGCGTTTACAGCGCAAATCGGTTCCATGAAGATCCGTGAAGAGATCGATGCGTTGCGCGTCCTGGGGCTTGAACCCATGGAAGTTCTTGTATTGCCGCGGGTCTTTGCACTGGTGCTGATGCTTCCCGTATTGGCCTTTATTTCGGCGATGTTAGGCATGCTGGGCGGGCTCCTGGTGGCGTGGGGGGCGATGGATATATCTCCGGCGCTGTTTATTGCGCGTACTCAGGAAACCATCATTCTCAATCATTTTTGGGCGGGGCTGATCAAGGCGCCGTTCTTTGCATTTGTTATCGGCATTATCGGTTGTTTTCAGGGCATGAAGGTTGAAGGCAGCGCCGAGTCGCTTGGACGCCGCACGACGCTTTCGGTGGTGCAGGCGCTGTTTCTGGTAATTGTGATCGATGCGTTCTTTGCAATGTTCTTTCTGGAGATCGACTTTTGACCGTTCGTGAAGATAGTTTGGAGAACGTCATTGAGGTGCGTGGGTTGCGCACCCAGTTCGATGAGTTTGTCGTGCACAACGATCTCGATCTTGATGTGCGTAAGGGAGAAATTCTCGGCGTTGTCGGCGGCTCGGGCACTGGTAAGTCCGTTCTGATGCGCGCCATCATCGGGCTGAAACGTCCTAGCGCGGGTGAAGTACGGATTTTCGGCGAAGACTTTTACGACGTCGATGACGAAACGAGACTGGCCATCGAGCAGCGCTGGGGCGTTCTCTTTCAGGGCGGGGCTTTATTCTCGTCGCTGACCGTCGCACAAAACGTCATGGCGCCTATTCGCGAGCATCTTCATATCGAAGGCGATCTGGCGAAGGATATTGCGGCGCTCAAAATATCGATGTCCGGTTTGCCGGCGGAGGCTGGAGCGAAATACCCGGCGGAGTTGTCGGGCGGCATGAAAAAGCGGGCCGGGATCGCCAGGGCGCTGGCGCTGGACCCGGAACTTCTCTTTCTGGACGAGCCGACGGCGGGGTTGGACCCCATTGGCGCCGCACAATTCGACGAATTGATTGTAAATCTCAAGGAATCCTTAGGGTTAACGGTGTTTATGGTTACCCATGATTTGGATACCCTGCATGCCGCCTGTGACCGGGTGGCGGTGCTGGCGGAGAAACATGTGATTGCTTGCGGTCCGTTGGAGGATGTTCGGCGGACGGACCATCCATGGATACAGGAGTATTTTGCAGGGGCCGCGGGGAAGAGCGGCGCTGGCCGCAAAAGCGGGATAGGGGACGCGAGAGTAGAGTTTCATGGAAACACGCGCGCATTATGTTTTGATTGGCGCCATCGTCCTCAGTGCAGTGGCGGCGGGGTTTTTATTCATTCTCTGGCTTGGGCAGACGCAGCGGGAATTTGATGAATATGACATCATCTTCACCGAACGGGTCTCAGGCCTTTCTGTTGGCGCACAGGTTCGCTTCAATGGTATCCAGAAAGGTGAAGTGGATACGCTGACGATCGATCCGGATGATCCGTCGATTGTCATTGCGCGCATTCGCGTTGACAAGGATACGCCGGTTAAGACGGACACTCGCGCCGAATTGGAACCGGTCGGCTTCACAGGGCTTTTAATTATTCAGCTTGTCGGCGGCAGCGCAAATCTACCGTCTCTCAAGGAAGCCAGCGACCAGCGCGTGCCTCAGATCGAGGCGGAGACATCTAGCATCGGCCAATTCCTCCAAGGCTCCGGTGACGTCGTTGCGCAGGCTCAGAGACTTCTTTCCGACGATAACATCGACAGCGTTGCAAGTATTCTCAGCAATATCGAGACGTTGACTGGCGCGTTTGCGGAAAATGAAGACGACATTGTCGCGATTTTAGAAAACGCCAACGCCATTACAACCGATCTCGCCGAAGTTACTGCAAAACTTGATGCGGCTGCGGCGGGGTTGCAGGAGTTTTTGGAAAATGACGCACAGGCGACAGTCGAGGAAGTCGATGCTTTGTTGCAGGAATCGCAAGGGCTAATTAGAGACCTTCGCGGCATTGCAGGTGAAAACCGTGCGTCCTTGCGCGTCTTTGCGGATCAGGGGCTGGGTCAGGTTGCGCCGGCATTGGCCGAAGCGCGTCGTTTGATGCGCCACGTTAGACTATATGCTGCGGGAAATTGATCGTGATCCGCAGGCTTATTTCCTCGGCGATAATGCGCCGGAATATGGATCAGAATCGGAATCGGAATCGGAATGATGAACCATATACACCGCTTACTGCTCATTGCTTTTGCATTCGCTGCAAGCGGCTGCGTGTCGCTTCTCCCTGAAACGGCGCCGCCGAAGCCGCGATATCATATCACCACGCCTGATACAGCGGCGCTTGAGGGTGATCGATTGAACTGGTCGCTTGTCATTGAAGATCCGCGTACGACCCGGGCTTATGACAGCGTACGCGTCGCCGTGACGCCGGCGCCTGGCAAGATTGAATATTTCGCCGGGGCGGAATGGGCGGATCGTGCGCCGCGCCTTTTCCAGACGGCGCTTGTGCAGACTTTCGAAGACGCCGGCCGGATTATCGCAATTGGCGATCGCGGCGCGGTGCCGGTTGGCGATGTTATATTGCAAACGGATATTCGCCGGATGCATTATGATGTGCGTGATCGTTCAGGGCAGGCGGATGTTGCAATTTACGCACGCCTCGGCGATGGCAAAGGCGGCGTTTATGCGGTGAGGCGCTTCATGGCGTCGACGCCGGCGAACGGCGAAAATGCTGACGCTGTTATTGCAGCGTTTAACGCCTCATTTGAAAACCTCATTCCAGAGATTGTCTCCTGGACTTATGAGCAGGGCGAAGCAGCCGTCAGTTCGCGCGATAACTAATCCCGCTATACCGTTTAAGAGTGACGCGTTACTTGTCTTCTCCGTCCTCATTCTTGAACTCGTCAGAGATGCGGTCCAGGGTCGCCGCCAGGTCAGCGGCGTCGGCGCCATCAAGCGCCTGATCGAAACGCTTGTTAATTTCGCCAAAAGGCTTCGACATGTTGGCGAGCGCTTGCTCGCCTTTTTTCGTCACCCCTAACAGCCAGGCGCGCGCATCCGCCGGGCTGCGTTGACGCTCCACATATCCCAGCCCCCGCAACCGCGCGATCATTGCGGTGACGGCGGACTCATTTTGTCCAAGCAGTCCGGCGATATGGCTTTGGGTGACGCCGGCGCCATCAGCGCCTTCCGCCACTATTGCCAACACCGACGCCTGTGCTGTCGTGACGTCAGCGGCTGCGATCAACTCTCGGTCGGCGGCCTTTTTTAACAGGTGGGTTGCGCGTTGTAGGCGAAAATAGAGGCGGTGACGGTGAGCTGACATAAAGGTGACTGCTAAACGATGTTGCGTGATAGCACATCCCTTTATAAGCTTCACTAGTGAAGTAAGGGAGGCCGCTATGACTGTTGTTGATGTCTGGTCGCAGATAACCACGCCCCGCTTCGCCGCCGCGCCGTGGCTTGAGACGTTGCGGCGATGGACCGGGCAGTCGGATGAGGCGCTGACGCCGACAGTCGAAACGACGGTTGCAGCAATGGATGAGGCCGGCGTCGAAATCGCGCTCTTGTCCGCCTGGCAAGGTCCTGAAGGGGCGCTGATCACAAATATGGAAGTTGCGGCGCAAATTGAGGAAGCGCCGGATCGCTTTCGCGGGCTGGCAAGCGTCAATGTTAATGACCCCGCCGGTGCGGCGCGAGAAATCCGCGACTGGGTCGATGGCGAGCGCTTTGTCGGGGTGCGCGTCGTTCCGTGGTTATGGGATCTGCCGCCAAATGACCGGCGCTATTACCCCGTTTATGTCGCCTGCATTGAAGCGGGCGTTCCGTTTTGCACCCAGATCGGGCATACCGGCCCGTTGAAGCGCTCGGAAACCGGGCGGCTTATTCCGTATATGGAAGATGTGTTGCTGGACTTCCCGGAGCTTGTCGTTGTCGGTGGTCATGTGGGCTATCCCTGGATTGATGAGCTGACATCGCTGACGCTGAAATTTCCCAATCTCTATGTGGACACCTCGGCTTATGCGCTGCGCCGCCTGCCTGAGAGTTTTGTTCAATATATGAAAGGGCCGGGGCGGGGCCGTGTGATGTTCGGCACCAACTGGCCGATGCTGTCACCGTCGCGTTGCCTTGCGGGGCTCGATCACCTTGAACTGACCGATAAAGAGCGCGAGGCGTTTCTGTCGGGAACGGCGCGAAAAGTATTTTCGCTAAGCGGTTAGCAAAGATTGTGAGGATAAGATGCCAAGCCGGGAACGTGTTGAAGCCTTTGTGGACGCCGTTGTGAATGGCGACCATGCGGATGCAATCCGCAACTTTTATCACGAAGATGCATCCATGCAGGAAAATGAAACGCCGGCGCGGGTTGGACGCGACCATCTTGTCGCTCATGAACAGGCGGCGCTGGCGCGGGTTCAATCGATGGAAACGCATCCGCCGCGCGTCGTGCTGGTCGATGGCGATCAGGTAATGATCGCCTGGACGTTTGATATGACAGACGGCAAGGGCGTTCGTCGAAGGTTGCGGGAAATCGCGCTTCAGGACTGGCGCGATGATCGCATTTTACGTGAACAGTTTGTCTATGACACGGCGACTGCCTGGAAGCCGATCGACGAAGGAGCTTAATCCAGCGTCCGTTTATAGCGCAGCATGGCGGCGAGGACGGCGACGGCGGTAAAGGCGCCAAGCGCCAGGATTTCCCCTTGCAGATCGACGAACTCGGCGCCTTTCAGCATGACGCCGCGCACGATGCGCAGGAAATGGGTGAGGGGCAGAACCTCGCCGATCGCCTGCGCCCAGCCTGGCATGCCGCGAAACGGAAACATAAACCCGGAGAGCAGCAGGGACGGCAGAAAAAAGAAAAAGGTGAGCTGCATCGCCTGCATCTGCGATTCTGCAATTGTGGAGAATGTAAACCCAAGCGCCAGGTTTGCGAGAACAAAAACCATTACGCCCAAAAGCAAAAGCCACAAGGCGCCGGCGAAGGGTACGTCGAACAGAAAACGCGCAGTGACGAGAACGACAAGAGTCTGTACGCCGCCGACCGCGATATAGGGTGTGATCTTGCCCAGCATGACTTCTATTGGTTGCGCCGGCATGGCGAGGAGGTTCTCAATCGTGCCGCGCTCTGTCTCGCGCGTCATCGCCATGGAAGTGATCATTACCAGCGTCATGGTCAGGATAACGCCAAGCAATCCGGGTACGATGTTATATTGTGTGATGCCTTCCGGATTATAGCGCGGGTGAATAACCAGTTCGTAAGGCGCCGCGCCGGGCGCCAATGTAGCGAGCGTTCCGGTCAGGTCGTGGCGCAGCGCGCGAGAGAAGATCGCTTCGGCGCGGGCAATGGCGTTGGAGGATGCGGACGGATCGGATGCGTCCGCCTCGATCAGGATTTGCGGGCGCTCGCCGCGTACTAAGCGCTCGGTAAACCCGGCGGGGATTGAGACGACAAAGGCGACCTCGCCGCGCGCGAGCAGGCGCGCGCTTTCACGCGGGTCGTCGCTTGTCATCACCAGATCATAATATTCGGACGTCTCCAGCGCCTGTAGCAAGGTCCTGACAATTGGCGATTGATCCTCCACATGAACAGCGGTGGGCAGCGCTTTCGGATCGGTGTTGATCGCGAACCCGAACAGCACGAGCTGCATGATTGGGATCGCGAACATCATGCCGAAGGTGAGGCGGTCGCGCCGCATCTGGATCAGCTCTTTCATGAAGACGGCGGCGATGCGCGCGAATGTTCCGGGCATCGCCATTTTACGCATGCTCGCGGTCATCGGCGCCGGCGCGCGCCATCAGCGCGATAAAGGCGTCTTCGAGGCTGGGACGCACTTCCCGCCATTGCCCGGACGCGGCGTTGGTTTTTTCAATCGCCGCCGTCAGGCTATCTCTGTCTTTGCCGCTGACATGAAGCGCCGCGCCGAAATAGGCGACGTGCTCAACGCCGGGCTCGCCTTTGAGACTTGCGGCGAAACGGCGAACACCGTCGCCTTCGGCGCGAAACGTGACCAGTCCCGATTGTTCGATAATGTCGTTGACACGGCCTTTGGTGATCAGCTTGCCATTAGCGAGATAGACAATGCGGTCGCAGCGTTCAGCCTCATCCATGTAATGCGTCGACACAAGAACAGTCATGCCGTCCGTCGTCAGGCGATGGATCTCATCCCAGAATTCTCGGCGCGCTTGCGGATCTACGCCAGCGGTCGGCTCGTCTAATAACAGAAGTTTCGGCGAATGCATGGAGACGGCGGCGAGTGCAAGGCGTTGCTTCCAGCCGCCCGACAAAGCGCCCGCCAGTTGATGCTGGCGTTTAGTGAGGCCGAGCGTTTCAAGTGTTTCTTCTACGCGTTGCCGTGACCGTGGCATCTGATAGAGACGCGCGACAAACTCCAGGTTTTCGCGAATCGTAAGATCGCTCCAGAACGAAAATTTCTGGGTCATGTAACCGGTGCGTCGGCGGATTTCGCCGGCGTCTTCGGTAATATCATAGCCGAGGCACCGGCCTTCGCCCTCGCTGATTTTCAAAAGGCCGCAGATCATTCGGATCGTCGTTGTCTTTCCCGACCCGTTTGGCCCGAGGAAGCCCCAGACTTGGCCCTTCGGCATCTGAATGTCGACGCCATCCACAGCCGTTTTATCGCCAAAGCGTTTGACGAGGCCGCGCACATCGATGGCGAGATCGCTCATGGCAGAGTGACGTCCACCGGCAGACCGGGGCGCAAGCGCGCCGATCCGTCAAGACGCGCTTCAATGAGAAAAACCAGCTTTTCGCGTGACCCGGCGCTGTAAATGACCGGCGGTGTAAATTCCGCCTCCGATGCGATGTAGGATATTCTCGCAGTTATGGGTTCGTCGTTGCCGTCGGCTTTCACCAGAACGCTCTGACCAATCGTGAATTCCGGGAGCATTGTCTGCGCTGCGAAGAACCGCACCTTCATCGCGTCATCAGGCAGGATGGCGGTGACCGGCGCCCCGGCTCGGACGAACTCGCCCTGGCGCTGGAAAACGTCTTCGATTCGCCCACTGACTTTTGCGGTGACTGAGCGTTCGTTCAAGCGCCACTCGGCTTGCGCAAGAGCGGAGCGAGCTGCGGTTTTCGCAGCGCTTGCTGCTTCCTGCGCCGCATCGCGCGACGCAAGATTGGCGACGCGGATTGACTCGTGCGCTGCTTGCACCCGCGCCTGTGCGGCTTGGTAGTCCGCCGTTACCTGATCGCCCCGCGCCTTGGTCGCATAATCTTCATTGACCAGCGGTATCCAGCGGTCGCGTTGGGAACGCGCCTCCACAAGACGCGCCTCAGCCTCTTTCAACTGCGCTTCAAGCGCCGCGATTTCCGCCGGACGTGCGCCGGTGGACATGTCGCGCGCCTCCGCATCCGCCTGCGCCACGCGGCTGGCGGCCTCCGCAACGACGGCGCTTTGCTGGTCGTTGTCGAGGTCGAAAAGAACGTCGCCTATATTGACGATATCGCCTTCGCGCACCCGAAGCGCCTCCAGCCATCCGGGTTCGACCGGCGCGACATAAACATATTCCGCCTCCACATAGCCGACAAAACTGCGTGCATCGTTGCGTTCGGAGCAGGAGGCGACGCTGGCGACCGCCAGCAAGAACAATGCAATATGGTGTAAACTGTTCATGCGGCGCCGCCTGACGAAAGCGCCGTCAACAGCATTTTTTCGTGTAGAGCAAATAGTGCCTTAATATCGAGGCGCGCATCTGCATCATGTTCAAATGCAATTTTCCATATTGCTGAAAAAATCATCGGCGCCACAACAAGCCGCGCCGTCAGCTCCGGATTGGCGATCTTAAATTCTCTGCTTTCGGAAGCTTTGCGCAACATGCCGGTGATAAGACCAAGGCCGCGTTCAATAACATTCTTGCGATAGGCGGTGACGGTTTCAGGGAAGGCGGGGGCGTCGGCGATCAGCACTTTCATGATTTTCGGCACGACCGTTTCACGCACGAGAACCGGTGCGAACCCCAGAAGCATTCGGATCGCGCCGGTTGCGCTGTCGGCCTGCCCCGCCATTGCTTCCAGCCGCTCCACATTGGGCAGGGCGTATTCTTTCACAAGTTCCGTAAACAGAGCGTCCTTGGAATCGAAATATAAATAGACTGAGCCTTTGGATAGCCCGGCGCGCCGGGCAATGTCGTCCATACGCGCCGCTGTGAATCCACGCTCATAAAATTCATCAAGGGCGGCGGTCAGCAGCGCCTTGCGGCGTTGGTCCTTGGCTTCCTGGGTGCGAGCGCGTTGCATGGATTTTATATAACTAACCAGTCAGTTATTTGTCAAGATAAGCTTATAAAGATGGCAAGATATTGATTTAAAACGATTTTATATCTTCCGGGGCGGGGTTCTGAGATGCCGTCAATATTGTCCAAACCGTGAGCGCGAAGGATTTGGTGAGGAATTTCTGGTTCAATGGGGGCGGGAGTTCGATATGGCATCAAGAACTTTTACCGCTCTGTTTTCCATCACGGCGCTCGCCCTGTCAGCCGGCTGTGACGGCATTGGCGAAATCTCCAGCACTAAAATGACAATTCTGGATGCGGCGGAAGTCTATGGCGCCAATCAGGAAGCCTTCGCGTCCATTCGCAGCGCCTATCCAGGGCCGTTTCGCGACTTCGCAAGAGCGCCCGCCAGAAATCCGGCGGACCAGACGCGAGAAGAAGATGTTTTCCTAAAGGGGCTGCGCCAACAATTTCCGGTTGAGTATATCGATTTCTTTCCGCTTGCGGACACTGGCAAGGACGAAATCGATGTCGTGCTGACAAGATACGGCGCTAATGCGCGATGGACACTGGTTAGTCTTGTGTACTCAGAAGTGCCGCTACCGCAGCCGCCCGACGAACAGACAGACCTGGCGGTCTTTGGCGAATGTGAGCCACAGGTTCTTAGCTGGCTGGAGTTTCAAAGCAAAAAGGGCCGCGCTGCAGCATTCTGCAGGATTAATCAATATTGGTACGCATACCAACGTATCGAATAAGCAAGCATGCTCTAGGCGAAGTAGCCGACCGTCGCGCCAATCAACAGATAAACCCGGCCGAGGGGTGAGCTAAGATATTCCTCCAGCTCTTCGTCGGCTGTTTCCGATGTTGTGGCGTCTTCAAGAAGACGCTCAAACCCTTGCAGAAAATCATGAATACCGCGTTCAAAGTCGCGATCACGTCCTGACTCTGTCCGTATACGGCGTTTCACGTCAGCTTCGTTAAGGCGCAAAAGCCGGTTGGCGAAGACATTGCGGTCGCCACGGTCGAAACGTTCCTGCAGGGCAGGGGGCGGATCGCCGTAAAGGCGCGTTTCCAGATCATAGGTGAAATGCTGCAGGCGGGAGATTGTCTTGATCGCATTTTCTGCTTCATCGCGCGGAGACGCGGTGGGGCCATTCTTGGCGACTTCGCCAAGCTCCAGCGGTTCGGCGTCATCGGCGGCGTCGAGAATTTCGCGCCAGGAGACATCCGCCTTGCCGCGCTTGGCGGGCGTTTCAGCCGCGTTTGAGGCAAGGCTGAGCGGCGGCTCGGTGCGGCGGGCGCCGCCTTTTCGCGGTTTGCGCGCAGCGATGTCTTTGGCGATCTCTTCAAGACGTGCGGCGCCATTCGTCTGAGGTTCCGCGGACGGTTCCTTGCGCTTGCGCCGCGGGGCGCTTTTGGCTTTGGCGGCTTCTTCTTCGTCGCGCTTTTTGTCCGCCGCCTTGCGGGCGGCTTCTTCCTCGGCGGCTTTTTGGGCCGCTTCGGCTTTTGCTTTCTGCTCTGCTTCCTTCTTCGCTTTCTCTTCGGCTTCCTGAGCGGCGCGGGCTTCCGCCTCCTGCTGCGCTTCAGCAAGTTTCGCTGCGGCTTCCTGTTCTTGCAGTTGCGCCTCGGCAAGGCGGCTTAACCGTTCCGTCTGCGAAGAAATGGCGTCCGCAAGGCGATCGGCGCGGCTGCGCTGTTCTTCGATCAGTGTTTCAAGGCGCGCATTTTCTTTTTCAAGGGCAGCTCGCGCGTCTGCGAGCGCCTTGTTGCGTTCATCGATATGCGTTTTGGCGGCCTTCGTATATTCGATGGCCTCTTCGGATGTCTTGCGCGCCTGTTCGCTGGCGGCTGTGACGTCAGCCGCGGCTTTTCCCGCAGCATCACTGGTTTTCTGAGCGGCTTCGGAAGCCTCTGCGGCAGCCTTGGTGGCTTTTGCGATGTCTTCGGCGGCGGCGTCGATGGATTCCCTTGACGCTGAGAAAAGATCGCCAAGGGTTTCTTTTGTAGCTTCCTGAACCTTCTCGCCTTCGCGTTTGGCGGCGTCGACCGCCTCGCGCGCCATGCGTTCGGCTTCCTGCGTCGCGGTTTCGATGGCTGCGTCTGCAGCTTCTTTCGCGACTTGCGAGGCGCGGCTTGCGGAAGCGGCGACATTGGCGGCGTTGAGCGCAGCGGACTCTGCGGCGGCGTTCGATGCGGCTTTTGCCTGCTCGGTCGCTTTCAGCGTATGTTGCGCCGCTTCATCGATCGACTGCGCCGTCTCGCGCATAGTCCCGTCGCTGTCGCGCAAAGCATCGCGCAGGGACTCAAAACTTGTCAGCGCGCGCGCCGCCGCGTCTTCAAGACGCGACAGGCGTTCGTCGAATTCATTTTCCGCGCGTACGGATATCGTGTCAGCCGATTGCAAGGCTTCGATACTGGAATTGGCGCGCTCGGCAATTGCGGCGGCGAAGGAGTCCGCATGGGCGTTCAAACTTTCGGTGAGATCCATCAACCGGGAGCGCTCGTCAGCGACCCGTTCCACGGCGCCCGTCGCCTTGTGCTCAATCGCCTCGCCGGCGATCTCAATCGCTTCTACATGCTGACGGATCATTGCTTCTACGGACGCAAGGCGCGTCAGCGCGCCGTCGAGCCCCTCGTTCAGCGCCGTCATATGACCGCGCATGACATCGCCAACGGTGTCGGCGTTTTTGACTGCGGTGACATCGGGCGTCGTGAATTGCTGCGCAGCGGCGGCGATCGATTCCGCGGCGTTCATCATTGTCAGCGCTTTTGAGAGAATGTAACCGGCGAGCATCGCCAGCACTGGAATGATCACCGAAAGCAGCAGGAGGTTTGCGCTATACGCCTTGAACGGGTTCCACCCGTCCATCGATCCGTAAATTTCGATATGCGCAAAGTAATTGCCGAGCGGCGTGCCGACGACAATGGAAAAGAAAACGAACAGGGCTGTGAGCCAAGAAACCAGCCAGACCTGCCGGCTCATGGCGTTCCAGCGCCGCTCGTCACGAGGCGGGGCGACAAGACCAAAATCACCGCTCTCCAGCGTCGCCTCACGGCTGCCAGCCTCGACAATACCCTGAAAGCGGACGCGAGGCTTGGCGCCGTCATCGCTTAGTGATGCGTCGTCTTCTGGCGCATCGATATCGTTGCGTTCTTCGCTCACGCCGCTCCTCAGACCCGAAAGGCCACCGCATAGCGGATTTTATAAGCTACGCCAATCGATTAGGCGTCCCTTTTGTCGCCATCCAAACCTTATTTTTCGCAATGTTTGGCCTGTGGCGGCAACCCCTGGCAT
This sequence comes from Hyphococcus sp., assembly GCA_965230025.1. Lineage (GTDB taxonomy): Bacteria > Pseudomonadota > Alphaproteobacteria > Caulobacterales > Parvularculaceae > Hyphococcus. Next base: position 95,171 of record CBDDKD010000062.1, on the reverse strand, counting down.
TCATACGGGAAAGAATCCGGCTAGGAACAGGAAATTGCATCCCGTGAGTGGTTTCAAATCCATGAAAACCTCAAAAGCCAAAATCTCTGCGCTGATCGATAGCGCCTGGTTCCAGACGGGCGTGCTCGTTCTGGTGATCGCCAATGCGATCATTCTAGGGGCGGAGACCTTTCCTGGTGTGAAGGCGGTGGCGGGGCCGGCTCTGATGATTGCCGACCGTGTCATCGTTTATGCTTTTGTCGCCGAGATTTCCCTGCGCATTTACGCAGAGGGGACCGATTATGTGAAAAAGGGCTGGAATGTCTTTGATTTCCTGATTGTGACGATTTCCCTGATAGCGGCGACAAGCGGGGCTGGCGGCGCTTCGCGCGTTCCGGGTGCTGCGGGTCCTGCGGGTGATTACGGTGATCCCGCGCATGCGCATCGTGGTCTCGGCGCTTCTCGATTCGATACCGGGGATCGCGTCCGTCGGGATCGTGCTGGCGCTCATTATCTATGTTTTCGCTGTGATCGCCGCCAATCTTTACGGCGGCGCCCATCCGGAGCTTTTCGGTGATGTTTTCGCCGCCATGTACACGCTCTTTCAGGTCATGACCCTTGAGGGCTGGCCCGATATTGCGGCTCAAGTTGGCGAGACCCACAAACGATCCTGGGTGTTCTTTCTGACATTTGTCATGATCGCCACTTTCACCATGTTGAACCTTTTCGTCGCCATCGTTGTGCGCGTCATTGAGGAAGACTCTGACGAACTGATGACCACGCAGACTGATCTCATGCGGGATGAAATCAGGATCGTGCGCGAGGATATAGCCGGGATAAGACATGAAATCGGCAATATTGCGCGGCAAATCGGCGACAGACGCTAGAATCGCGCTGCGCTTGAAGTGACCCCGGCGGCGGCGTAATTATCGCGTAAAATCAATACGCAATATTTACGGGAGGCGCGGTCCATGCGGTCCAACAGCCAGGCATTCATGAAATTCGACCTTGATCCGATGATTGAGGAAATGCGCGACGTGGTCGCCCGCTGGGTTGAAGACAATCTTACTCCCCGCGCCGCCGAGATCGATGCCTCGAACCAGTTTCCTCGCGATCTGTGGCCGCAGCTTGGAGAGTTGGGCGTGCTCGGCATCACGGCGGAGGAAGAATATGGGGGCTCCGCTCTTGGCTATGTCGCCCATGTTGTCGTGATGGAGGAAATCTCGCGCGGCTCCGGTGCAGTGGGTTTGTCTTATGGCGCGCATTCAAATCTTTGCGTCAATCAGCTCAGCATCAACGGCAACAAGGAACAGAAAGCCAAATATATCCCGAAGCTCGCGAGCGGCGAACATCTCGGCGCGCTGGCGATGTCTGAGCCGGGCTCCGGTTCCGACGTCGTGTCGATGAAAACCCGCGCTGAGAAAAAGGGCGACCGTTACATTCTCAATGGCAACAAGATGTGGATCACCAATGGTCCGACAGCCGACACGCTTGTTGTTTATGCGAAGACCGAACCGGAAAAGCATTCGCGCGGCATCACCGCTTTCATCATTGAAAAAGGCATGAAGGGTTTTTCAACGGCGCAGAAGCTCGACAAGCTGGGCATGCGCGGGAGCGATACCTGCGAACTGGTCTTTGAAGACTGCGAAGTGCCGGAGGAAAACGTTCTTGGCGAAGTCAATGACGGCGTGCGCGTGTTGATGTCCGGACTTGATTATGAACGCGCGGTTCTCGCCGCCGGGTCGCTCGGCATCATGCAGGCTTGTCTGGATACAGTGATCCCGTACGTTCATGACCGCGAACAGTTCGGCAAACCGATTGGGTCTTTCCAGCTGGTGCAGGGCAAGCTGGCGGACATGTATGTGACGACCAACGCCGCCAAGTCTTATGTCTATCAGGTGGCGAAAGCCTGTGATCGCGGTGAGACGACGCGCCAGGATGCGGCGGGCTGTATTCTGTTCGCTGCGGAGAAGGCGACGCAGGTGGCGCTCGATGCGATCCAACTCCTTGGCGGCAATGGTTACATCAATGAATATCCGACAGGACGCCTTTTACGTGACGCCAAACTTTATGAAATTGGCGCCGGCACTTCAGAGATCCGCCGCATGTTGATCGGCCGGGAGCTATTCGAGAAAACGGGGTGAAGCCTTTGAGTAAGGGAATGTGGTCGCTCATTGCATTTTTCAGCATGTTGGCTTCGGTCGGGTTGAGTTTTCTGATTGTTTTGTTGTTTGGTGAGACCTATTGGTCTTTTTTACCTATGATAGCTTGGTTCGTGGCTGTCCAAGTCTGGGTTGTTCCTAAAATCCTGAAGAAGTAAATTCGCTTTTGCGTAACCACTAATCGGTCATGAGAAATGTCATTTATCAACCGTATGACGCCTGACGATGCGGGCGATCTGATCGCAGCATTCGACGCCATGCTTCCTGACGACTGGCGCGATGGGCCGCTGCCGGATGCAGCGCGCATGACCGAAGTTCTGAGTGATGAGCGCGTTATTGTCATTGCGGCTTTTGATAAGAAAACACCGGCCGGTTATGTCTCAGGCTTTGTCCTGCCAGCGCTTAATCGTGAAGGATCGGTTGTGATGCTTGACGATCTTCTGGTCGCTGAGGGTTTCCGCAATCAGGGATTAGGCCGGCGACTTGTCGAAGCGTTCAAACATGCAGCGAAAAGCGTCGCTATGGCGCCGATTTCCATGTGGTCTGGAACAGGCGTCGACAATATCGCCTGTCAAAAAGTGTTTGTTGACGCCGGCGGCGCGCCGGTTGATGAGATTTATAGGGAATTTGGTTGGGCCAGGCTTGAATGAGCGTTTTGCCGTTAGCTTGGCAGTTGTGTCGCGCTGGCGAGGCTTTCCTGTAAACCGCGCGCATCGGCGCGTTTTTGTCCCGGCGACTGGCGTTTCAGGCGTTCCTCGAATTTTTCTACATTGATAATGACATCGTCCTCACCGATCTGGTCGAACGGATTTTCAAGATGAATTTGAATGTTGTCGAGACTTGTCAGAATGAATGCGAACAGCACCGGCAGGATATAGGCGAGCGCGGGCGATGTGTACTCCGCCGCCGATGCGGCGAAATATGGCCCATAAAGAATTGGCAGCAGCGTAATGAAGACGTCGGAAAACGCGCGAAGTGTGCGCGGCGTGCGATATTGAAAGACGTGCTTTATCTTTTCGAACGAGCCGAGCATCTTGGAGAGGTACTGGTTACACCGGGACACCTCTCCTGACGCCAATCCGTTGAGGCGCAGCTCGCTGCGTATCAATGAGGACAGTCGCGAGAAGGAGTCATAAACCGCCGTCTCATGCTGGCTGACTTCGTTTTTCGGGCTCATGAATAACGTCCGGCACGCTGCGAATGTTGTAACGAGTTCGCGCCGCAGGCGTTCAATGGATTCCGGTGAAGGATTTTCCGGCCAGTCGCGGGCGGCGTAAAAAATCGATTGCCCATGCGCTTTCAGCGCACCGTAATGATCAAGCGCGACTTCGCGGCGTTTATAGGCGCCGCCGATGGAAAACACGATTGGAAAAATCACCGCTGTCGCCATCAGGGTCAGCGGGAAATCCGCCTTGATATCGAAATTGAGACAGACAAATGTCGATGTAACGCCAAGGGCGATAATCAAAAACGTGCGATAGCTGATGATCGATGTCAGCGACGAATGGCTTTGATCATGGCTCTTGTCGTTCAGCGCGAAAATTCAGGCTGAAACTCTAGGGCCGGTGATTTGATAATTCATGAATGCCGGCGCCGCGTGCTTACGATCTCTTAACGTCCAGCCTTTGAAACTCAGGCGTCCGCAAACATCCGGCGCTTTTTCGCCAGCGCTGTTTCCTTCAACAGTGACTTGATCAGCGGGCGTGAGGTCAGGCGCGCGGCGAAGACCCCGAAGGTGACTGCGAGAGCGCCAACGGTGAGGACCGCGTCCTGCGCGACGATCGAGGGCGCATCGAACAGCGAGATCAGGAACAGAGCCGACGCGGCCCCTGGCGCGCCGCCGAACCAGGCGAGGAACATCTGGCTTTCTTTCGGCAGGCTTGTCTTGCGAAGGGCGGCCAGGCGCGGCCCGGCCCGCATGATGGAGATCGCGGCGAGGGCAAAGACAACGGACAGGAGATCCGCCTGCAGGATGCGCGGCGCCAGCAAGGCGCCAAAGGCGAGATAGGCGGTCGGCGCGACAGCGCGCTCGACCCGGCGGCGCAGGCGCACGCGCGGGGTTACCAAAGCCGTGGTTTGCTCGCCCCAGAGAAGACCGGCGGCGGCGGCGGCGATCACCGGTTGCGCGCCGATCAGGCCGGCGATGCAGAACGAAGCCATTGCAGCTATCGTCGCAAGAAGAATATTTTTATCCTTGAATTTCAGCTTGTTGCCGAGAATTGCTGCGCCAAGACCTAAGCCGCCGCCGATGGCGAAAGAGATCATCAAAGCGACGCTTGCGTCGAATAGCGGGGTGATCGCGGGCATGTTCTCTGGCGCGGCTGACGCCGCCGCTTCCAGTAAAAAGACAACAAAGATACCCAGCGCCAGCGCTGCGGCGCTTTCCAGCCGCACCGCCGCTTTGATGACGGCGGGTGTTGGCGCATCGGCGACTGCCCGTCGATCAAAAGCGGCGCCGTTCAGGACGAGCGCGCCGCTGACCAGCATGGCCGCGCCCAGTGTCAGTTGTGGGACAAGAATAAAGGCGGCGAGGCCGCAGAAGATCAAAAACAGGGGCGCGCCGCCAATTGTCAGCTTGAACGAGGCCGGACACACAGTTGCGAGCCGTGAGACGCGAAACTGCGTCGCTGCAGCGAATGCCAATGCCGCCAACAGAACATCCGCGCCCGCCGCCACCCATTCCGACGGCATGAAAGGCCCGCCAAAGGCGCGGTAAACGAGCGAGACGCACGCGCCAGCAGCCAGCAACAAGGCTGGCGCGCGCGACGCAGCGTCGAAGGCTTTGGCCCGTGACAGAATCCACAATGAGCCGGCGACCAGGACCGCCGAGGCTGCATACGCCATAATTTCTTTGACCGCCGTTGCCGATGGGCCCTTTTAACAGGCGCCGAATCACTTATTGGCGACCATGAATTGATCCGGGCGCCAATGCAAATTGAATTTTTGGAAAGAATTGACCGCATGCGGTCTATTTTGACTCAACATCTCAAAAAACCGCAAAAAATAAAATCGGCGCCTGAAACTATAAGCGTGCTCCGTTTTTAACGTAACGCGCCGCGCAACATTGTTCAATCGCGGGTTGTTTGCATCGCGTTTGTTTCGTGCAACAAAATTGGCGCTTACGCCTGATATACAAATACTTTTTGGTGTTGCATTTCGCTTTTGCCGAGGCGAACGTTTCGTTGAAATGGCAAACTTATCCCCGCAATGAAAAGTCGCTTTAAGGTGTGGTGTTAAAAACCGCTTTTAGATTTTGCAGGAGCAAGGTTTGTGAATGAGACGAAAAAGAAATCACGCGGAAAAATAAAACGCGTTATCGCGAAAACGGCGCCGACATTGGCGCATGCGCTAGGCGGTCCGCTTGCTGGCGCCGCTGTCGCGCAAATTTCGAAAGCGATTTTCGGCGCGTCGGATGTGGATGAGGAAACGTTAAGCGACGCCCTTACGAATGCTTCACCTGAGCACTGGCTGGCGCTGCGCAAGGCGGAACAGGAATTTGCGATTGCGTTAAGGGAGGCGAATGTCGAGGAGCAGCGAATTGACGCCGATGATCGGGCCAATGCGCGCCAACGGCAAATTCAGATGAAGGACTGGACACCGTCTGCGCTTGGCGCGCTCATCATTTTAGGGTTTTTCATTGTGCTGGCGGCGATGGTGTCCAGAAAACTACCTGCGGGCGCCGAGACGGAGTTTTCAATCATGCTCGGCGCGCTGGCGACGATGACGGCGGCGGTGGTCAATTATTTTTTCGGATCGTCCGCAGGGTCTAAAGAAAAAACGCGGTTGATGGCGTTCCCTGGCCACTCGAATGAAGAGCGCGACGCTGCGACGTAGATGTTCGAAGCCTTGCGTTGCGACAGCGCCGCCCCCATGGTCGCCTGCAATGTTAAAGTATAAAGGTTATGCGCAACGGGTTTGACATTGCGATTATCGGTGGCGGCGTGATTGGCCTCGCGCTGGCGCGCGCGCTCATCATGCGCGGCGCTAATGTCGCCGTCGCTGACGCGGGCGCGCAAATCCCCGCAGCGACCAACGCCGCCGCCGGCATGTTGGCGCCTTCCTTTGAATGCGGCGAGACATGCGCTGAAGCGCTTTATGGGCTTAGTGGGGCGAGCCTCGCCGCCTGGCCGGGGTTCGCCGGGGCGCTCGAAGAAGAAACCGGCTGCGATATTGATTTTCGCGGCGACGGCATCCTCGGCGTCGTTTACGACGACAAGGAATTGCGTAAATCGCAAAAAGCTTGCGAAAACCTCAAAGCAAGAGGCGCCGAGGTTGAAATGCTGACCGGCGACGAAGCGCGTCGACTGGAGCCTGCTTTGTCGCCTGAGGTGATCGGTGCGCTTCATGCGCCGCGCGATGCGCAGGTTGATCCGCGAAAAGCGCTGATCGCCCTGCGCGCGTCATTTGAAAGGAAGGGCGGCGAGTTTATCTCTTCGCGCATAACTTATGCGCGACAGTCTGCGTCTGGCGTCATGTTGCACGATGAGCGCGGCGCGCGCTTAGAAGCAAAGACTCTTATATTGGCGAGCGGCGCCGCTGCTTCCGCCGGGATGATAGATGACTTGCCGCCGCCGCCGATCTTCGCGGTGAAGGGCGATGCGGTTGCACTCGGCGATTGCGGTCATCTATTGCGGATGGTTGTCCGCGCGCCAGGCGCCTATCTTTGTCCGAAAGCGGGCGGGCGCCTTGTTATCGGCGCCAGTGAGGCGCGTGAATACGATGACTTGCTGGTTGATCCTGTCGCTGTCGCAGCGTTGATGCGCAACGGCGAGCGCGCTGTCCCGGAAACTGCGCGCGCTAATGAAATCGAGCGGTGGTCGGGCTTGCGCCCGGCGACGCCGGACGGCGCGCCGATCCTGGGGCGCGACCCGGACGGACCGGAAAATATTTTTCTGGCGCTCGGACATTATCGCAATGGCGTGCTTCTGGCGCCGGTGAGCGCCGAGGCGCTTGCGGATGAGATTTTAGCGAGCAAGCCGTCGGTTGATCTGTCCGCTTTTCAGCCTGATCGCTTCCGCGATTGCGTACTGCGTCGTCACGGGTGACCGTAAGAGATGATGAGGCGCAGATCTGTTTGCAGCTATTAGCAACGCGGCGCGGCTAGTCCTTCGGGAAGCTTTGTCGTCTGGTCGGCGCAGGCGTCGGCGAGTTGCTCCGCTGTCAGGTTCAGTGCGCCGGAAAGATCGGCGCCATGTAGTCGTGCGCCTTTCAGTTGGGCGAGCTTCAGGTTGGCGCCGGTAAAGGTCGCCTTTTCGAGAGCAGCGCCGTCAAAGCGCACGCCCGTAAGATCCGCGCCGGTAAAATCGGCTTGAGTCATGTCCGTCGTGACGAAAATAGCGCCGGCCGCATAGGTGTTTGTCAGAGTCGTCTGGCGCATTTTTGCGCCGGAGAAAGACGCGAAGGAAATATCGCCATCGGTAAAATCAGCGCCGTTGAAATTGCCCGCCCGTGCAATCGCTTCACGGAGCTCCGCGCCGGCAAAGTCGGCTCCGGCGAGCGCGCTTGCGTTCAAATTTGCTTTCGCCATTCGCGCGCCATTGAAGTTTGCGTTTGCGCCGGTGGCGCCTTCGAAGATTGCGCCGTCCAGAAGAGCGCCGTCGAATTGCGTATCGCCAACAACGGAGCTGGCGAAGTTTGCCCGCGGCAGGTCCATGTTAGAGAAAGCCGCACCGGAGTGGTCAGTCAGGGCCTGCATAGCGCCGCCTTGCTTATTGGCGCTTGACAGGCCCGGCAGTTTTACATCGACACGATCAAGCACGTGGGAGAGTTCAGGTGCGATTTCGTCCACCTTTGCAAGCGGCTTGGTGATTTCCTTACCCAATTCGGCGACGGGGTTGGTTTGCTTATAGCCTCGCTGGTTCGGCACGATCGAGGTGACGAGCGAGAAAACCATGATCATGAAAACAATAATAACCGCGACGATTTTCATCGTCAGAACACTCCGCTTTTCTACGCGGAGCACTCTTACAAGAGGGCGTCAATGATCAATTAAGGATAACCGGAAAATTATCACACAATTGCTTGACATCGGCGCGAACGCATCAGTCAAGTCCGTTAACGGAAGGTTAAGAACATCCCGTCGATGCGCCGCAACTTTCGCATTTGAGGCAGGCGCCGTTTCGCACCAGCGTGAATTGCCCGCAATCGGGGCAGGCGTCGCCTTCATAGCCTTTGATGCGCGCTTCCTGTCTGGCGCCGCCGGGTGTAGCGAGCACGCCGCGCGGCGCTTTCTGGTTGAGCGCATCGGCGAGCTTGGCGACCTGCGCTTCGATTTCCGGTGGGCTCTCAGCCTTGGCAACCGGTTCTTCGACAATTTCGACGACTTCTTCCTCAGCGCCGCTTTCCGTATCCTCATTGGCGGAATCGCGCAGGCGGTCGAAGTCGCCACCGCGCAGGATCACCAGGTTGTCGGTAACCGTGGAGCGGCTAAAGCCTTTGGAGATCAGTTTCGTGGCGTCGGCCTGTGTCTTTTCTTCGTCGACGCCGCGTCCGATGGCGTCAACTGCGGACTCATCCGGGTTCACATGGGCAAGGTCGCTTCGTCCGAGATAGGAAATCGCCAGCTCCCGGAAAATGTAATCAAGGATCGAAGTTGCATGTTTGATCTGATCGTTGCCCTGTACCGGACCTGACGGATCAAAACGAGTGAAGACATAGGCGTCGACATATTCATCCAGCGGCACGCCGTATTGCAGGCCAAGGGAAACCGCAATAGCGAAATTGTTCATCAGACTACGGAAGGCCGCGCCTTCCTTGTGCATGTCGATAAACACTTCGCCAAGTTCGCCGTCGTCAAACTCGCCTGTGTGGAGATAGACTTTATGTCCGCCGACTTTGGCTTTCTGGATATAGCCCTTGCGCCGGTCGGGAAGGCGCCGGCGGCCTGGCGTGCGCTCAATGATGCGCTCGACAATGCGTTCGGCGACGATCTTTGACTTTTGCGCCGATGGCGCTGCAGCGAGCGCGTCATCAGCGTCAAGGCCATCCTCTTCCATATCGCTCGCCAGCAATGCCGAGGCGAGGGGTTGTGAGAGTTTTGAACCGTCGCGGTAAAGCGCGATGGATTTAAGCCCTAGCTGCCAGGCCAGCCGATAGGCGCGGGCGCAATCGCCAATTTTTGCGCGCGCCGGCAGGTTCACGGTTTTTGAAATCGCGCCGGAGACAAAAGGCTGGCAAGCCGCCATCATCGTCAGGTGCGCGTCAACCGAAAGCGAGCGCGTCCCGATGCGCCCGCATGGCGTTGCGCAATCAAATACCGGATAGTGTTCTTCTTTCAGATGCGGCGCGCCCTCAACCGTCATCGCCCCGCAACAATAGAGATTGGCCTGATGGATTTCTTCATCGGAAAATCCGAGATCGCGAAGCACCTCATAGCCGGTTGACGATAGCTGGCTCTCGCGCATGCCAAGAATGTTCAGGCAGAAGTCTTCGCCAAGCGCCGCAGGGGTGAAGGCGTAGGTTAAATCAAACGCCGTCTTCAGGCGTTCCTGCAACGCCTTGATATGCCTGTCTTCAAACCCTTCGCCGCGAAGCTCCGCCAGATTGATGCCGGGGGCGTCTTCAAGCGTGCGCCGGCCAATAGCGTAGGCGGTGATGTCGTCAATTTCTTCCTGGGTGTAGCCAAGCGCGTCTAATGCTGCAGGCACCGCCTGATTGATAATTTTCAGATTGCCGCCGCCGGCGAGTTTTTTGAATTTAACCAGCGCGAAGTCGGGTTCAACGCCCGTCGTGTCGCAATCCATGACGAGACCGATGGTGCCCGTCGGCGCGATCGCTGAAACTTGCGCATTGCGGAAACCGTTGATGGCGCCAAGTTCGTAAGCTTCGTTCCATACGGTCTTCACCCGCTCGGCGATTTCGGGCCAGCGACACGCGGCGTCATCGAATTGCGACGGCTCGACATTCAGGCCTTCGAACGAACCTGCTTCAGCGGTGCCTAATGCGGCGCGCCGATGATTGCGCATCACGCGCAGCATAGCGTCGCGGTTGTCCTTGAACTTTTCAAACGGGCCGACAGCGGCGGCGATTTCCGCAGATGCGCGATAAGCGGCCCCGGTCATCAGCGCCGATACGCCAGCAGCGACCGCGCGGCCATCGTCGCTGTCATAAGCCATGCCCGACGCCATCAGCAATCCGCCAAGATTGGCGAAGCCAAGACCCAATGTGCGGTATTCGAAAGACTGTCGCGCAATATTCGCTGACGGGAACTGCGCCATCATGACGGAGATTTCCAGTGTTAGCGTCCACAAGCGACAAGCGTGTTCAAACGCATCGACGTCAAATCCATCATCGGTCTTGAATTGCAGGAGATTGAGCGACGCCAAATTGCACGCCGTGTCATCGAGAAACATGTATTCCGAGCACGGATTGGAGGCGCGAATGTCGCCGCCGGCGGGGCAGGTGTGCCAGGCGTTGATGGTGTCGTGAAACTGAACGCCCGGATCGGCGCAGGCCCAGGCGGCGGCGCAAATCTCTTCCCATAATTCTCTGGCTGATACGGTTTTCGCGGGGCCGCCATCGGTGCGGCGGATCAGTGTCCAGTCGTCATCTTCTGCGACCGCTTTCAAAAAGCCGTCGGTGACCCGCACTGAATTATTGGAGTTTTGTCCGGAGACCGTGCGATAGGCTTCTGAATCCCAATCGAGATCGTAGAGGTCGAACTCTACCGTGCGATAGCCTTCGCGAGCATAGTCAATCACCCGCTTGATAGACGTGTCGGGAATGCAGGCCCTTTTCGCCTCGCGGATTGCAGATTTCAGCGCACTGTTTCTCTTTGGGTTGCAACGCGTTTCATCGTCATCGCTTTCCCAACAGGCGTCGAGAACCGCCGGCAACCGTTTCGCCATGGCGCGCGAGCCAGTGACAAGCGCTGCAACCTTTTCTTCTTCGCGCACCTTCCAGCGAACGAAGTCCTCAATATCCGGATGATCAATATCAACGACGACCATCTTTGCGGCGCGCCGCGTAGTGCCGCCGGATTTAACCGCTCCGGCCGCCGCGTCGCCGACTTTTAGAAAGCTCATCAGGCCGGAGCTTTTGCCGCCGCTCGACAAGGGCTCGCCGGCAGCGCGGATGTCAGAAAAGTTCGCCCCGGCGCCGGAGCCGTATTTGAAAAGGAGCGCTTCGCGACGCCACAAATCCATGATGCCGCCGTCGCCAGCCAGATTGTCATCCAAAGACTGGATGAAACAGGCGTGAGGTTGCGGACGCTCATAGGCGCTGCTTGATTCGGTCAGGCTTTCGGTTTCGTGGTCCACGTAATAGTGCCCCTGACCGGCGCCTTCGATGCCGTAAGCCCAATGGAGGCCGGTATTGAACCATTGCGGACTGTTGGGCGCGCCGATCTGCAGCGCCAGCATTGCGCACATTTCATCCATGAACGCCGCGGCCGCGCCTTCATCGTCGAAATAGCCGCCTTTCCAGCCCCAATAAGCCCATGCGCCAGCCATACGGTTGAAAATCTGTTTTGCAGAAGTCTCCGGTCCATAGCGTTGATCGGCGGGCAGCTTGGCGAGCGCTGCGACATTCGGCATCGATCGCTGCAGAAATTTTGGGACCCCCTTTTCAGGGACTTTACGGGTGACGGCGGGGACGCCGGCCTTGCGAAGGTATTTCTGGGCCAGAATGTCGACTGCGGTCTGGCTCCAGCCCTTTGGAACCTCCAGATCGCGCATCTCGAATATGATATCGCCATTGAACGAGCGGATTTCCGAATCAGCGCGAACAAACGTAATCGCACCATAGGGTGCGTCTGATCCTGTCGAAAAACGGCGTTCAACCTGCATATTTGGCCTTAATTTTGAGTACTCATAGATATAGTATGCCGGGGCCTCTCGCTCCACCAGTTTGAGCGTAAATTCAAGGAGTGCGACCCCATGATCGTCTATTGCCGCGAGGCGTGACGGGCGCCATATTTCGGCCAACTGGGACCGTATGTATTGGCGGGTATTTTAGGACAAAATCATCGATGCTTTCAAAGTTATTCACATGGTGGAATTCGGCCACTTTCGGCACTTCGTTCACCCTTTGGCGCAAAAATGCGCGCCTTGTCGGGTCGGATGAACAGGGCAACCGCTATTTTGAGGAAAAAGACCCCAGCCTGCCGGGCGGCGCGGGCAAGCGCCGCAGGCGGTGGGTGATTTATCATGGCGTTGCGGAAGCTTCGCGCATTCCGCCCGACTGGCATGGATGGCTCCATCACACATTTGAGGAAGCGCCAACCGTCGCGCCACTGGCGCGCCAGTCCTGGGAAAAAGAGCACTTGCCGAATATGACCGGCACGCCGCTCGCCTATCATCCCAAGGGCAGCCTTTCACGCGCGGGCGGGCCGGTTGACGTCAACGACGATTATGAAGCCTGGGACCCTGACGCCCCTGGCGAAGCCGCATAAGACCGGGAGAAGCCAGCCATGAACCGATCTGGAGCTTTTGAGACGATTGTAGGCGTTTTTGTGATCGTCGTTGCGGCGGGGTTCATGGTTTACGCTTATGACGCCAGCGGCAAGGACCTCGGGCGCGACAGCTATCGCGTTGACGCCGTGTTCGGCCGCGTTGACGGCATCACAGTCGGTTCCGACGTCAGGATCGCCGGCGTCAAGATTGGGTCAGTGGCCGAGAACGCGCTCAATCTTGCAACCTATGAAGCCGATCTGCAGCTATCGATTGAAGACAGCATTCAGATACCCGACGACTCCGTCGCCAAAATTGTTTCGGATGGATTGCTAGGCGGCGCTCATGTTTCGATCGAACCCGGCGCATCCGAAGAAATGTTGCGCAACGGCGACAAGATAACAATTACGCAAGGCTCTGTGGACCTGCTTGGACTGGCGGTTCAGTCGTTCACGAACCAGGCGGCGACAAAATCACCGGACAGTGACGATAAGCGGACGGAACTTGATCCGCTTGGAGATTTGTAATGCAGCGTTTTTTGGTTTGCCTGGCGTTTGGTGTTTTTGCCGGGCCGGCGATAGCGCAGGAATTGCGCGAGGGACCGGGGCGGGAAGAAACGCCGGACAATGAGCTTAGTGAACTGGACCGACTGTCGCGCACAGGCGATGATCCGTTTGCAGGTGTTATCGCATCCCAACAGCGCGAACCCATCACCGTTACGCTTCGTGCTCTGAACAAGACGACCGCTCGTTTTAAAGATATAGAGATTGAGATGAACCAGATTGCACAATTTGGTTCGCTCGAAATTCAGCCGCGCACTTGCGATACGCGGCCACCTGAAGAATTCCCTGAGACCACAGCGTTCGTGGAAATCTTCGATACGGAATACGGCAATCGTGAAAGTGACCTGAAGGTGGTTTTGCCGCCGCCTGTTGAAAGGGAACTGCCGGAAAGCGAAAGCAAGACCGAAGAATTTGAAGTTCTGGAAGTTGCGCCCGAGCCATTCGGTGAGAATGAGGATGTTGTTGATCTAACGCCAGTCGATATGGATTATGAGCCAAGTTTTGGCGAACGGCCAACGCCGGAAGTTTTGGAGGGGCCGCAGGCGGAAGGGACGAACATTTTCCGCGGCTGGATGTTCGCATCAAGCCCGGCGCTTAATCCGCTTGAACATCCTGTTTACGACGTCTGGGTGATCAGCTGCAAAACACGCGTTGTCGATAACTGATCGGGAGCCGCGAAAAAGTCTGCGTTGTGCGTCAGCGCGTCCGCTAACATTTCCTGGTATTCAGCGTCAGGCACGGCCACTAGGCCGAACTGCGTCAGATGATCATTGTGGAATTGCGCGTCGATGAATTGAAAGCCGCCAATCTTTAGCCGCGCGATCAAGTGCAGCATTGCAATTTTGCTGGCGCCGGTCTCGCGCGAAAACATACTTTCGCCGCAAAACGCCGAGCCGAGTACGACGCCATATAGTCCGCCGACAAGGGCGTCGTCCCGCCAGCATTCTACAGAATGAGCGCGCTCCTGAAAATGAAGCTCCGTATAGGCTTCAATGATGGCGTCGTTGATCCATGTATCCGGTCGCGCAGACGTCTTTTTTGCGCAGGCGGCGATCACGCTGGAAAAGGCGGTGTTTATACGAATCTCGAAAGGACTGGATTTCAAAAACCGTTTCAGCCGCCGTGGTGACCGGGCGTTTTTTAGCGGAATCACGCCGCGTTCGTCAGGCAACACCCAGACGACTTGTGCGTCATCCTGTGAGCGGGCCATGGGGAAATAGCCCAGTGTATAAGCCTTTAAAAGCTCATCCGTTGAAATCGCAGTCGATGAATCGCGGGGCATATCTGAAATATGCGCTTCCTCGCGGCAGCCGTCCAATGAAATGTGAAGTTAAAAGCGAAAGCTATGGCGTATTAAGCGTCAGCTTTTGGCCAGCCATTCCTCAAGCCAGTGGATATGATACTCGCCCTTTTGGAATTCTGGATTATCAACCAGATCCATAAATAGCGGGATGGTAGTGTCGATACCAATAAGGGCCATTTCCGAGAGCGCGCGTTTAAGTCGGGCAATACAGAGTTCGCGTGTATCACCCCAGACGATCAGCTTGCCGATCATCGAGTCGTAGTAGGGCGGAATCCGGTAGCCGGTATAAACGGCGGAATCGAATCTGACACCGGGCCCTCCAGGCGCATGGAAATGCGTGATTGTACCTGGCGACGGACGGAATGTTTTTGGGTCTTCCGCATTGATACGGCATTCAATGGCGTGACCTTTGAATTTTACATCGTCTTGGGTGAAGCTCAGTTTTGCCCCGGTGGCGACGTTAATTTGCTCACGCACAATGTCGATATCCGTCACCTGTTCGGTGATCGGGTGTTCCACCTGCAGGCGGGTATTCATTTCAATGAAATAAAATTCGCCATTCTCATATAGAAACTCGATCGTGCCGGCGCCGAGATAGCCGAGCGCGCCAATGGCCTTGCGGACAGTCTCGCCAATTCTGACGCGATGCTCATCGGTGAGCGCCGGGGAAAGGGCTTCTTCCAGTACTTTCTGGTGCCGACGCTGCAGGGAGCAATCGCGTTCGCCAAGTTGCACGACGTTTCCGTGGGAATCCGCGATAATCTGGATTTCGATATGTCTTGGAATTTGAAGATATTTCTCAAGATAGACGGCGTCATCGCCAAATGCGGCCTTTGATTCGGCTTTTGCGGTCGACAGGGCTTCGGAAAGGTCCGCCGCCGTCGGAGCGACTTTCATGCCGCGGCCGCCACCGCCGGCAGCGGCTTTGACGAGCACCGGGTATCCGATTTCTTCCGCCGCTGCGCGCGCTTCCTCAAAGGAATTGATGGCGCCTTTTGAGCCTGGCACCAGTGGAATGCCGGCATTGCCGACCGCTTCCTTTGCGGCGATCTTGTCTCCCATAACCCGGATGTGGTCTGCGCTGGGACCAATAAAGGTAATATTGTGGGCTGCGACGATTTCAGAAAACCGCGCATTCTCCGATAAAAAGCCATAACCGGGATGGATCGCGTCCGCGCCGGTGATCTCGGCGGCGGAAATAATTGCGGGAATATTGAGATAACTGTCTTTTGGAGACGGCGGTCCAATACACACGCTTTCATCCGCCAGGCGAACATGCATGGCGTTGTCATCCGCCGTTGAATGAATGGCCACTGTTGAAATGCCAAGTTCTTTACAGGCCCGGTGAATGCGAAGCGCGATTTCACCCGGTTGGCGATAAGGACCTTCTTGAACATGTTGTTTCCGTTATTTTCCGGCCGGGAATTGCGCGGCGTCGCTATATTCTATTCGATTATGACCAGCGGCTCATCAAACTCTACGGGCTGTGAGTCAGTAACGAGAATTTTTGTAATCGTTCCTGACCGCGGCGCGGCAATCGGGTTCATGGTTTTCATGGCCTCGACAATCATGATTGTCTGTCCTTCGCTGACGCTCCCGCCTTCCTTGATAAACTGATCGGCGCCTGGGGAGGGCGAAAGATAGGCTGTGCCAAACCATCGGGGAGCGTACAGCGCCGGGATGGTCCTGCGCCCGGCGCCGGCGCGGGGGCTGGGCTCGCGGCGGCGGCAGGCGCTGGCGCGGCGACCGGCGCCGGCATCGCAACGGTTGGGGCGATGCCGCCTTGTCGCGATACGCGAAGCCGCACCGTGTCTTTTTCTATTTCGATTTCGGTCAGCCTGTTTCTTCAAGGATACCCGCAAGCTCGCGAATCCATGCCGCGTCCAGTCCGTGATCCTGATTGCCTTTTTTATCAGACATGCGTTTCCCGCTTTGTTTTTTGTTCCGCCGCAGTTTGAATAGCCCCTTAATCAGGTTGTGCGGCTTTCTACAAGACTCTTAAGGGCTTCCAGCGCTAAACGATACCCCGACGCGCCAAACCCGGCGATAATTCCGTCGACCGCGCTAGCGGTCACCGAGCGTTGCCGGAACGCTTCGCGCGTGTGAATATTGGACAAATGCAACTCGATCTTCGGCAAGGATGCAGCTGTGAGCGCATCCAAAAGAGCGATTGACGTATGGGTATAGGCGCCGGGATTGATGATCAGTCCGGTCCCCTTGGCGTCAGCCTCCTGAACCCAGTCGATCAGCGCGCCTTCCGAATTTGATTGGCGAAAATCGAGCTTAAAGCCCAAACCTTCAGCGCGTTTGCGGGCGTCCGCCTCAATATCGGCGAGCGTCGCGCGACCATAAATCTCCGGCTCGCGCTGACCAAGCAGGTTCAGATTCGGCCCGTTGAGGAGAAAAACCGGTTTTGCCGCCATAAACTTTTCGCACGCCTGTTCTTGCGGGGGCTGAAGCGCCTACATATACGAGGCTTTCAAAGCCCCAAGCAATACGCGAAGAGACTGAAATTCCTATGAATATCATCGTCAACGGAGAAACCACCGAAGTGACGCCGGAGATCAGCGTCGCCGGATTGCTGACGGTGCTGGAGCTGGAGCCGAAAAAGATCGCGGTTGAGCGTAATCTGGAGATCGTGCCGAAGTCGCTTTATGGCGAAACAGCGCTCTGCGATGGCGACCGTATTGAGATCGTACAATTGTTGGTGGAGGATGAGCGTGAGTGAAACTCTTGAGGTCGCAGGGCGGACATTTTCATCGCGCCTGATTATCGGCACCGGCAAATATGAGACCTATGCGCAGAACGCTGAAGCCGCCGAGGCTGCGGGTGCGGAGATGGTGACGGTCGCCGTGCGCCGGGTGAACCTTACCGACAAAGACAAACCCATGCTGGTCGATTATCTCGATCCGGAAAAATACGTCTATCTGCCGAACACCGCCGGGTGTTTCACCGCGGAAGACGCAATCCGCACGCTGCGGTTGGCGCGCGAGGCGGGCGGCTGGGAACTTGTAAAGCTCGAAGTTCTCGCCGACCAGAAGACGCTCTACCCGGAGATGGAAGAAACGCTTCGCGCCGCAAAGCTTCTCATCAAGGAAGGCTTCGACGTCATGGTCTATTGCTCCGACGATCCGGTCTATGCGCGCAAGCTTGAGGATGCGGGCTGTTGCGCAATCATGCCATTGGGTTCGCTGATCGGCTCAGGGCTCGGGATCATGAACCCGGTTAATATTCGCCTGATTGTCGAACAGTCATCCGTACCCGTCATTGTCGATGCAGGCGTCGGCACCGCATCGGACGCGACCGCTGCGATGGAGCTTGGCTGCGACGGGGTTTTAATGAACACGGCGATTGCCGAAGCCAAAGATCCGATTCTGATGGCGTCAGCGATGAAGCACGCCGTGATCGCTGGCCGCGAAGCCTATCTCGCAGGGCGCATGCCGAAGAAACGCTACGCCGATCCGTCAAGCCCGCTGGCGGGTTTGATTTAACTGTCTGAAAATCTCTCGCAAAACCTTGTGAGCGGTCGTTTCACGCCTATCTATAATCCAGATAAAGCGTCGCCTTCTGGGGCGCTTTTTAAACCTTTTGACGCTCAACTGAGGTCGATATGCAATTTGAGAATTATACTGACCGCGCCCGCGGTTTGATCCAGGCCGCACAGACCATTGCGCTGCGCGAAAACCATCAGCAATTCACGCCCGAACATGTCCTGAAGGCGCTTCTTGACGATCAGGAAGGCCTTGCCGCGAACCTTATTCGCGCCGCCGGCGGCAAGCCGGAAGTGGCGCTTCAACTGACCGACGAAGCGCTCGGCAAGCTGCCCCAGGTCGAGGGCGGCGGGGGCCAGATTTATATGGCCGCGCCGACTGCGAAGGTGCTCGCCGCCGCGGAAGACATTGGCAAAAAAGCCGGCGACAAATTCGTCACGGCGGAACGCCTCCTCACCGCGCTGGCTGTTGAGGCCGGGGCCGGTACGGCGAAAATCCTGAAAGAGGCGGGCGTCACCGCCGTCAAGCTGAACGAAGCGATCAACGACATCCGCAAAGGCCGCACGGCGGACACCGCGTCCGCGGAACAGGCCTATGACGCTTTGAAGCGTTACGCGCGCGATCTCACCGAAGCGGCGCGCGACGGCAAGCTTGATCCTGTCATCGGTTCGCGACGAAGAAATCCGCCGCACCATGCAGGTGCTGTCCCGGCGCACCAAGAATAACCCCGTCCTTATTGGCGAGCCGGGCGTTGGCAAGACCGCCATCGCCGAAGGGCTGGCGCTGCGCATTATCAATGGCGACGTCCCCGAAAGCCTCAAAGACAAAAGTCTGCTGGCGCTGGACATGGGTGCGCTCATCGCCGGCGCAAAATATCGCGGCGAGTTTGAAGAACGCCTGAAAGCGGTGTTGCAGGAAGTGACCAGCGCTGACGGCCAGATCATTTTGTTCATCGACGAGATGCATACGCTGGTCGGCGCCGGGAAATCCGATGGTGCGATGGATGCGTCGAACCTGTTGAAACCTGCGCTGGCGCGCGGTGAACTGCATTGTGTCGGCGCCACCACCCTCGATGAATATCGCAAATATGTGGAAAAAGACGCGGCGCTTGCGCGCCGCTTTCAGGCTGTTTTTGTCGATGAGCCGACGGTTGAAGATACGGTTTCGATCCTGCGCGGCCTGAAAGAAAAGTACGAACTGCACCACGGGGTGCGCATTTCAGACAGCGCCATCGTCGCCGCCGCGACCTTGTCCAATCGCTATATTACGGATCGCTTCCTGCCGGATAAGGCAATTGACCTTGTCGATGAGGCCGCATCGCGCCTGCGCATGGAAGTTGATTCCAAGCCGGAGGAACTGGACGAACTTGATCGGCGCATCATTCAGATGAAAATCGAACGCGAAGCGCTCAAAAAAGAAGACGACCGCGCATCGAAAGACCGTCTTGAAAATCTCGATAAAGAGCTTTCCGAGCTGGAGCAAAAATCCGCTGACCTGACCGCGCGGTGGCGCTCGGAAAAGGAAAGCCTCGCCTCCGCCACAAAGGTCAAGGAAACGCTCGACCAGGCCGCGCCAGCAATTGGCTGATGCTGAGCGTCGCGGCGATCTAGGGCGCGCATCGGAATTAAAATATGGCGACATCCCCGCGCTGGAAAAGCAGCTTGCGGAAGCGGAGGCTGCCCAGGACAGTGACGCCAAAAGCCTTGTGCAGGAAGTCGTTGACGAACAAAACATCGCCAGCGTCGTGTCGCGCTGGACCGGCGTGCCGGTGGACAAAATGCTGGAAGGGGAGCGTGAAAAGCTTCTCTCCATGGAAGACGCCATCGGCAACCGAGTCATCGGTCAGCGTGAAGCCGTGACGGCTGTGTCAGCCGCGGTGCGCCGTGCGCGGGCGGGCCTGAAAGATCCGAACCGGCCCATGGGATCGTTTCTGTTCCTGGGACCAACAGGTGTCGGTAAGACCGAACTTACCAAAGCGCTGGCGGAATTTCTCTTCGATGATGAAACGGCGATCGCGCGTATCGACATGTCCGAATTCATGGAGAAGCATTCCGTTGCACGCCTGATCGGCGCGCCGCCGGGATATGTCGGTTATGAAGAAGGTGGCGTTCTGACGGAACGTGTGCGCCGCCGGCCCTATCAGGTTGTGCTTTTCGACGAGATCGAAAAAGCGCATCCGGATGTTTTCAATGTGCTCTTACAGGTGCTCGACGATGGCCGCCTCACAGACGGGCAGGGTCATACGGTCGATTTCAAGAACACGCTGATCATCATGACGTCGAATTTGGGCGCTGAGTATCTCGCGGCGCAGGCCGATGGCGAGGATTCAGACGCCGTTCGTCCGCAAGTGATGGAAGCGGTGCGAGCGAAATTCCGCCCGGAATTCCTCAACCGTCTTGATGAACTTATTCTGTTCCACCGCCTGACGCGCGGGAACATGGACGCAATTGTCGATATTCAAATTGAGCGATTGCAACAGCTTCTCGTGGAGCGCAAGATCACGCTTGATCTGGATGACAAGGCGCGCGCCTGGCTTGGCGACAATGGTTACGATCCGGTTTATGGCGCCCGGCCCTTAAAACGTGTGATCCAGAAAAAACTACAGGACCCGCTGGCGGAATTATTGCTGGCCGGTAACGTTATTGATGGTGAAACCCTCGCGATTTCTGCTGACGCTGACGGCCTGACCATTAACGGAAAATCTGTGGGCGGAAGAGATGTCTATTCGTTTGGCGCAAAACCCGATGCGCCGCCCGCGGGCGCGCTCTTGAATTAAAAAAGCGGAGGCCATCATGGCTGACAAAAAAACCGAGTGGAAACCGGATGAAGATGCGCTGAAAGCATTAATCCGGGCGACGGTCATGGCTGCAGGGCCCATCGATCCGTCAGTTATCCCGCATAAAGTCAAAGAGCGGCTGAAGGGCCAAGCGACAGGGACGTTGGATGTCGACGCCTATATCAAGGAAGTGCTGGCGGAGACGAAGAAGGGGTAAGGCCCGCCCGCTGGTCAGGCGCGCTGACATTTTTTCAGTGGCCGCTTCAACTGTGCTTTTGCAGCCGATAGCAGCGCCCGCGAATAAAGTTTGTGAAATCCCAACAAGGCGTGGAACGCAAACCCTATTGACGGCTTTTCTCTTTCTGTCGCGCTCTCAGGAACGACCGCAGAGCCAAAATACAGCCGGGTGGCGTCTTGTCCCAGCTTTGAAGCTGAGGCTGTCATGAACCATGACCGTGTTCGCCCCGACATATCGCACATCAATAGCTGGCGGGCCTCGCGTTCCTCGACGCGCCAGGCCGCAAAGTGATCGATCTGTTCATCAGCTACCTGGCGGGCTTGTTCGTCGGTTGACGGTTTCGAAGCCATGGTATTCGAGCGCAAGACGTTCGAGCTTAAAAAGCCATGTGACATAAAAGGCAGCGACGAAATCGGGCAGGCTGACGGCGCGATCAATATCCGCGAAATAACAGTCCGTATAGCACCCTTCCATTTCGGAATAGCGCAGCAGGAGAGAACCTGCTGGAAGCTCGCTTTTTTCTATGTGAAACATATTGCCTGTGCTTTTCGTATGGGCGGATGCGATTGTTTTTCACTTTGACATATTAAACAGCCTGCCGTGTTTCCAAAGCAGCAAAGGCGCACACCGGTGCGTGCAAATAGGGAAATGAATGGGTCATCGAGGCGCTAACAGAAAAGGTATTTCGGCCGGTTGCTAAAGCGCATTCCTGGCGGTTCGGTCATCCTTGGCGAGTAAGTCAGGCTCATCCTCGGGAATCTCGCGCATGGCGTTGATCATATCCCGGTGCGCTTTGAAGCGGTCGAGATCTGCGCCTTTGAGGTTCTTGCCTGTTGCTGCGATCTTTAAGCGCTGCGGATTAACCGCTGTGCCGTTCAGGTGAACTTCGTAATGGAGATGTGGACCCGTCGATCGGCCGGTGGTGCCGACATATCCGATGATGTCGCCCTGATCCACACGGCGGCCCGCGCGTATGCCCCGTGCGAAACCGTTAAGATGCGCGTAGGCTGTTTTATACCCATTGGCGTGGCGTATACGGATGTAATTTCCGAAACTGCCATAGCGGTTGGCGCGTTCAACGACACCGTCACCGGCGGCTTTGATTGGCGTCCCGCGGCGAGCGGCGAAGTCAACGCCTTTGTGGGCGCGCCGATAGCCAAGGATCGGATGCTTGCGCGTGCCAAACCCTGACGACAATCGGGCGCCGTCAATAGGCGTCTTCATCAAAAGCCGTTTGGCGCTTTGTCCGGTGACGTCATAATAATCCGCGCGCCCGCCATCGGCGTTGGCGGTGAACCGATAATAACCTTTTTCTTTAGCACGGCCACGCCAGCTGAGGCGTGCGAAAAGAATATCGCCGGTTGAGACCAACTCACCCCGGTCATCATATTGCACTTCAAAAATCGCCTCGAACTCATCACCGCCGCGAATCTCGCGCTGGAAATCGACATTGTAGGAAAAATGCATCCGCAAGATCGGCGATGATCTGATCGGGCGCGCCCACGGATTTTGCGGATAGGTAAAGGCTGCCGTCGATGCGTCCGGCTACCGCCATGGTGCGCGTTGTGAGCGCAATCGGCGCTTTTTCCGCTTCCAGCGTTCCCGCATCGGAGCGACGCATGACGATACGGTTCTCCGCGTCACTGCGAAACTCAAGGCCAAGAAGGCGCGCAGCCGGTTCCTCTGTGGCGGACGCAAGCTGGAAAAGAGTTTGGTTTTGCCAACCGAGCTTCAACACAAATTCTTGCCCGACTTGAAGGCGGCGCAAATTATAATGCTTGCCAAAGGCGTAGGCGGCTTCGTTGCGGTCATCGGCGCTGACGCCGGCGCGCTTCAGGGCGTCGACAAAGGTTTCACCACGCGTGATGCGGATATGCGTTTCACTAACGTCACGTTTGATATCACTGACAAAGGAAAGCGCGACGGGTTGGCGCGCGGTTTGAACCGGCTTCAGATCGCTTTCAAAAAAGAAGGGGGGCGGCGCATCGCTGGCGGACGCCAAAGTAACGCCGCCAAGGCGCATTGGGCGTGCAGCAATAACTGTTGTCACAGCGGCAGCTGGCGCAGCGGGTTTTAGCCTTGGCAAAAGCCCTTTGGGCTTTTCCTGTTTGGCGGCGGCGGTGATGGGTTTGACCCTTGGCATGGGCCCGTCGGACGCATCCTCCGATACCGTGGTTGGCGCGGCTGGCGCGATTGTCAGATCGTTTTGCGACGCTGGTTCGTTTTCGCCAATTGTTACTGTGGGCGCAGGCGAGGCCTGCACGGGAATAACCACGCGGCTTACCGTCTGATCCACCGTCGGGGCGGGGGCGGAAAAGACCGAAAGGGTTAAGAACGCGGTTCCAGCGAACATAACCGCCATGGAGGCGAGAAGCGCAGCCGGGCCGCGGCGCTTGCGCTCAATCGGGCAATAGGCGGCGCCGTCGGGGGTAAATCCTGGCTTTGTTCTGACGAATTGTGCGGTCATCGCTCTATGCGCTGCTTTCTCAATCCGCCGGATCCAACGGAAATTACTCGGTTTTTTCCAGCCTGACGGCTAATTTCGACCCCACGCCCGCCGTTACATGACATGCCTCGCAAAATCCCGCAATTTTTTGCATGCTGTTGCCTGGCGACGCTGCTGATTAAACAAAATCTACCTTAATCAATGGCGAATGGGGACGGTCATGTTTGAGGGATGTCGGTAACATGCGGGCGGCGCGGTTTTTATTGGGGGTGATCGGCTTTTTGGCGATTGTTGCCGTGGCGGCGTATGTGCTGCGTCTGCCGCTAGGCGGTTTCGCCGTCAGGTCCGCCATGGCTGGTGCGGGGCTTGAAAACCCGCGCGCGCAAGTGACGGCCCTTTCCATGAATCACGTCGTACTTCGGGATGTTTCCGCGGGGCCCGCCGGGGGCGAAGGCTTTGCTATCGAAGAAATAGTAGCGAGCTATGACTGGCGTTCGGTGTTGGCTGAGCGTGCAGTGGACGAAGTTCGCATTGGTCCCGGCGCCTTACGCATAGCAGTCTCACCCGCCGGTGAAGTTTCGCTGCCCGGGTTTTCCTCCGGGGAACGCGGCGGCGGCGACGGTATGTCATTGCCGTTTTCGAAGCTGACGATTGCGGACCTGGCGGTCATCGTGAATACGCCGGAAGGCGCAGCGCGTGGAAGCATGAGCGCTGAGTATAGCGAAGTTGCAGGCGGGTCTGCAAACTTTAGCCTTGCGACAGACATCGCCGGTTTTCAAACGATGCGTATAGAGCGCGGCGCCGCTGAAGTTGACGTTGATCTCGGTGCTGATGACTCAGTTATGGCGGACGGCGTGTTTACAGGCGAGGCGTTTACTTCCTATGGCGCCGTTCGTGATGTCGAGATTGCTTTTGAGACTGCCTTGCAGTCATGGCGAGACGCCGCTGGCGATGGTCTGGAAAAAATAGTTGGTGACGCTCGCGTCGAAGTGACGTCGGCGACGGTGAATCTGGCGGAGGTTCCGTCAACATCGGCGATGAACAGCGATCAGTCAGCGGTTTTGTTTGGCGGGCCGGTATCGTCCCTGCAGTTGTCTGGCGCGCTAGATTTGACAGCCGCTGGGGGTGAAATTTCTGCGGGCCTTGGCGGTCAACCGCTGATCGTTCGCGCCGACAATGGCGCTCAGCTTTCGGTCGCCGAACTCGTGGGCGACCCCTTGTATCGCCGATCAGAGGATGGGCAGGAAGCATCCCTGTCTTTCGATGTGAGCGGCGCCAGAATAGCCATCAATGGAACGATAGATGCGGAGACAATACAGGATGGTTGGTTTGTCCTCGCACCCATTCGTATCGGCGATTATCGCTCTGACAGGGTTTCTTTTGAGGATGCTTCGGCGGTCGTGCGGCTGACAACCCAACCGAATGGCGTATCCGCCGATATCACGACAACGTCGGCGTTGCGTGCGCTTTCCATCGGACGGATGAGCGTTTTTGATGCGCCGGTTGAGACAAACTTTCTGATTGAAACAAATCACGCTGCGAAGACGGCGACGGTATCGCTGCCCAGGGGAGGGTGCGTGACGCTGCAGAGCGCGCGCGTCACGATTGATCAGCAGGATACGGAAGCTTCGCTGAGAGACGCCCGGTTATGCGAAAGCGAAGGCCAGCTTGGCATTGTCGATTGGTCCGGGCCCTTGCAAAGTCGATTTGCCGGTAATCTGTCTACAGACCGACTGCAATATCGCCTTGGACAGACCACAATTGCAGGGCGTTCGCCGGTGATTGAATTCGCCGGCCTTTATCAGCCTGCGTTGCACCTGACGACCATTGATGGCGATATTACCGGCGGCGCTTTGGTCCTCAATGACATGCTGATTTTTTCAGAGGCTGACGGTGACTTCGATTTTGAGTTGAACCAGCAATCGATGAGTTCCTCAGTACGCGCTGATGCCGTTCGCATCGCGCAAAACCTGAAAAACCCAATGGTTGCGCCGGTTATTGGCGCGGGAGCGTTACAGCTTACCGGTAAAGACGTGGATTTTGGCTATGTTTTGAAGACGCCGGCAGGCGAAAGACTGGGTGCGGGATCGGGTGTGCACAATGTTTCGACAGCGCGGGGTCGGTCAACATTTGCATTTGATCGAATTGAATATCAGCCTGAAGGCATTCAGCCCGATGAGCTTGCGCCGGTTCTGCAAGGGGTGATTGGTCAGACCAGCGGAGCGACAACCGGCGAGGCCTTGTTTGAATGGGCGCCGGATCCGGTTGGTCTTTCGTCGTCCGCAAGCCTGTCGTTTGAAGACATTACATTTGCCGGCCCTACGCGTATTGTGACACAGACGATCGGTGTTAATGGCCGCCTCAACTTTGCAAGCCTGTGGCCGGTAAAAACAGACGGTGTACAGACGATTACAGTCTCAGGCGTCGATTTTGGCGCATTACAGATCGACGAAGAGGGTGAAATCAGATTCGACATGCCGGGGGATGAAACGCTGCTCATTGAACGAGCAGAGTTCCCGTGGTTTGGAGGGTTGCTTGGCGTTTACGGTGCAAGCGCGTCGATTTCAGGCGGTGAGGCGATTGCGCCCTTGCGCGCTGAAAACATCGATCTGTCGCTCATCCTTGAGTATGTCGATATGGACGGCCTTTCCGGCGAAGGAATTTTGAGCGGCGTGTTGCCGCTTGTGGTCAAAGACGGAAAGGCGAGTATCGAGAACGGTATGTTGCAGTCGGATGGTCCCGGCGCCATTCGTTATCAGGGGAAGGCCGGAGAAGAGGCCGCCGCTGCAGGCGAACAAGCGCAGATTGCATTCGATCTTCTTCGCGATCTTCGCTATGCGGATTTAGGCGTGACGATTAACGGTCCGCTTGATGGGCGTCTTCAATTTCAGTTAAAGTTTGAGGGCACCGGAGAGGTCGCGCTTAACCAGCAAAATGTCCGTGTGCCGGTTATTTATCGCATCAATCTTGATGCGGCGCTTCTGGAGCTTCTCAATCAGGCCAACCTGTCCCAGAGCATCCAGCTCCAGATTGAGGAGGGTCTGCAGGATCGTGAATAAGGCCAATCGTGACGCCCGCCCTTAAATTGGTCAATTTTTGGCCCTAACCGCCCTATAAAAGGGTGGACAGTAAGGAGTAAACACGATTCATTGAACAGACGGTTAGGTAATAAGGGCAAACATGATGGTCCAAATCGCGCGGAATGAACTAAGGGTATTGATCCCGCTATTTGCGGTCATGGCGCTATCAGCCTGTACGACGGTAAAACTTGAAGGCGGCGACAAACCGATCGAGGTCAATCTCAACGTAAAGATCGACCAGGAAGTGCGCGTAAAACTTGATCGCGAGATTGAAGACCTGATTGCCGATAATCCGGACATATTCTAGCGAGACGCCGGAATGGAGAATTCAATGAAGCAATTTTTTCTTGGTGCGGCGGCGATAGGCGTTCTGGCCTGTGCGTCTCTTACGCCCATGTCTGTAGCGGCGGCGAGCGCAATCGTTGAGCAGGCAAAAAACGAGTGCGTTGTCGGCGAACAGGCTGACGGTTATCTGGGCTTTGTGCCCGGCGCCGCCGTGAGCAGCGCCCTGCGCAGGGAGGTTCGCGACATCAACCAGCAGCGCAAGACGGCCTACGCCCGGCTCGCCCGCCAAAACGGCGTGTCGATTGAGGTGACGGCGGCGCTGACAGCTGAAAAGCTGATCAACCAGGCGAGATCAGGCCAGTGTGTGCGCGACCAGAACGGCGCCTGGATCGAGCTATAATTTTAATGTCCGAGGGGCCGGATTTCGAAACGAATCTGCGATAATCGCCGTTTCGAAAGTGGAGAGTCCCAAGGTCATGTTAGAAGCGCGCGAAACCGAACACTCAGCCGAACCATCAGACGATGACGCCGATCTGGAGGCGATCGCCCTTTCGGCGTTGTTGTCCTCGCGTATTTGTCACGATCTTATCAATCCGGTCGGCGCGATTGGCTCTGGCCTTGAGGTGCTCGACGATCCGGACATGGACGGCTCAATGCGCGAGGCGGCGCTCGACCTCGTTCGCTCCGGGGCCGGCAAGGCGATTGCGCTGCTCTCCTATGCTCGTCTCGCATATGGCGCGGCTGGCGGCTATGGCGCGCAGATCAGCCTTGATGATGCAAAGAAAGTGCTCGCTGACCTGTTTGATACGGTGAAGCCCGACCTCAACTGGGGCCTAGGCGGCGGTCTGGCGGACAAGGAAAAAGTCAAAGTCTTGCTCATCTTAGCCTATGCGGCGGCGGATTGCGCGCCGCGTGGCGGCAGCGTCGAAATTACCGGCGAAATTGACGATTTCACGATTACCGCGACGGGCAAGAAAATCATTCTGCAGGATGATTTCGTAAACGCCTTGCAAGGCGATGCCGGTGAGATGATGCCGAAACACACCCCTGCCTTGATCGCGCAAAAACTGGCCGGGGAACGTGGCGGCAAGATTTCGGCGATAAAAGACGATGAAAAAGTCGTGCTCACGGCCGCTTTTGGCCGCTGAAAGCCGCGCTAAGATCGATAATTGTTAACGCTCGGATAACGCTAACGCGGCACAATTAGTCCTATGCTGATTGCCGCCAGTGCACTTCGCGCTGCGTGAAGCGATCTGGCCGAAGGGACCTGGAATGAGCGCTAAAAAAACATGCCTCGTCGTTGACGATTCGAGTGTTATCCGTGAGATCGCTGTACGGATCATTGCCGATCTTGGACTTGAGACTGGGGAAGCGGAAAACGCCGGAACCGCCATTGAGTATTGCCGTGAGCACAAGCCTGCGGTCGTAATGCTGGACTGGGATCTGCCGTCTATGGGCGCGCTTGATTTTCTGCGGGGGGCGGCGACGCTTAATCCCGAAGAAAAGCCGGAAATCATTTTGTGCGCGACAGAAAATGATCCCCAGCAGTTCACACTCGCCAAAGCGGCGGGCGCCGGCCATCATATCCTAAAACCCTTTGATCGCGATGTGCTTTCACAAAAGCTCAGCGAGATCGGATTGGTCGATATTGATGCGTCTCGAACGGCCGCCAATCAATAAGGCGTGCGCCCCGCGAATTGGCCTTTCATTCGTCCAAAAACAGGCTTAGGCCGGTTTTTTTAATCGTCCCGTGAGACGACGAGCATGCCGCTAATTCAACTTATCGTACTGGCGCTTATTCAGGGCATTACTGAGTTCCTGCCGATTTCGTCGTCCGCCCATCTCATTCTTGCGCCGCTTGCGGTCGATAGTTGGGCGGATCAGGGTCCGCTGATCGACGTTGCGGCGCATGTCGGGTCGCTTGGCGCTGTGCTGCTTTATTTCAGGCGTGAAACAGGCATGCTTTTTCGCGGTGGCGTTGACACGCTGCGCTTTCGTCCCAGCGATGACCGTAAGCTTTTTCTCTATATCGCCAGCGCAACCGTTCCGATTTTGGCGCTCGCCGGGGTTTTTGTGGCATTCGACCTGACCTCGGCATTGCGCTCGCCCGTCGTGATCGGCTGGGTCAGCATCATTTTTGGCGTGCTGCTTTGGCATGCGGACAGGGCGCCGGCGGCGAAGGAGGGGCTTGATCGTATTGGTTTGCGCGAAGCCCTGACAATCGGCGCGTCGCAAATGCTGGCGCTTATTCCCGGCGTGTCACGGTCCGGGATCACCATGACCACCGCGCGCTATCTCGGCTGGACACGGCCCGAAGCGGCGCGATTTTCAATGCTGCTCGCAATCCCAACCATCCTCGCGCTTGGATTTTTCGCCGGCATTGCGTTGGTGCGAGAGGGAGCGGAAGCGGACATGATGAGCGCGGCCATCGTCGCCTTCCTGTCTTTTCTTTCTGCATTTGCTGCAATCGCCTTTCTGATGCAACTTACGCAACGGATCAGTTTTATGCCCTTTGTGGTGTACCGGGTCATTTTTGGCATCGTGCTGTTGGTCTTCGCTGGCGAGCTTATGGAAGGATAATCCCATGTCCCATGTAACCGGAATTGGCGGCGTCTTTTTTCGGGCGGCTGATACGAAGGCGGTGGTTGCTTGGTATAAGGAGCATCTCGACATGGAGATTGGCGGCGAGAATTTCTGGAACCAGGAAGCCGGGCCGACAGTCTATGCGCCGTTTAAAGCCGATACCGATTATTTTGGCGATAAAGAACAGCAATGGATGGTCAATCTAAGGGTGAACGATATGGATGCGCTCGTCGCCAAGTTGAAGGCTAAGGGGATAAACGTGGAAATGCGAGACGAATGGCAAACCCCGGAGCTTGGTAAATTCGCGCGCATCCACGACCCTGCCGGCACGCCCATTGAGTTATGGGAACCGGCGGAGGGATGCGCCTAAAGGTTTCTTGCCCTTTCGCAGCTATTGAATCGCCCCGGTCTTCAGGCGAACAATTCTGATCTCAGTCTTTGCCGATCACTTTAATAATGGAACATCGCGATGCCGAACAATGACGACGCCCGGCCGGTTACAGCAGATGGCGTACGCCGGGCGGCGGAACGAATTAAAGGCTATGCTGTCAGAACGCCGTTGATTGAGAGTAAATTCCTCAACGACGCGGCGGGCGGGCGCGTGCTGGTCAAAGCAGAGCCATTGCAGCATGGCGGCTCGTTCAAGTTTCGCGGCGCATTCAATCGTGTTTCACAGTTGACCGCCGAAGAACGAGAGCGCGGCGTCCTTGCCTGGTCGTCGGGCAACCATGCGCAGGGGATCGCCAGGGCTGCGCGGCATTTTAAGACGCCGGCGACAATCATCATGCCTGAGGACGCGCCAAAGCTGAAGGCTGAACAGGTGCTCGCCTTCGGCGCCGAGATCATCATTTATGATCGCTACTCGGAGGATCGGGAGGCGATCGCCAACAAGATTATCGGAGAAACCGGTATGGCGCTGGCGCCGTCTTTTGATCATCCTGACATCATTGAGGGGCAGGGCACGCTTGCGCTGGAAACGGTAGAGGATGCTCGCGCGAGGGGGATTGAGCTTGACGCGTTTATCGTGTGTTGCGGCGGCGGCGGCCTGACCAGCGGCTGCGCAACCATCATTGAGGATGTCTCACCTGATACGCAAATGTGGATCGCCGAACCGGAAGGATTCGATGATACCTGGCTGTCCATCCAGAAGGGCGAGCGGGTTTCTGTGGACGTCACCCAGCGAACAATCTGCGATGCGATCGCGACCCCGACGCCGGGGCGGCTGACTTTTCCGATCATGCAGCGGCTCGTGCGCGGCGGCGTCGCCATCACCGAAGAAGAGGTCGGACAGGCTATGGTGTTCGCCTTCAAATACCTCAAAATCGTTGTCGAACCCGGCGGAGCGGTGGCGCTCGCCGCGATTTTGTCGGGTAAATTCGACGGCAAGGGCAAAACGACGGCGATCACAATTTCCGGAGGCAATGTGGATCCGCCCCTATTCGCCGACATGCTGGCTCGCTATCCCTAGCCAAAAATGCTGTAATTCTTTGAAATTAATATAAAATTTCTAGAAATAGTAGGTTCTTCGGTTGGGTATAATCCATCATTGATTTGTTATATTGTATCCCTACATCTTATTCGTGAGGCAGGTATCGAAAATGCCGGTTTTGCCGGACAGAGATTCCAAAATGTCGCGCGGATCATGTTCACTCTTTGCTAGCCAATATCAGGCAAGGTGAGTGGATGACGGATAAGAACAGAGGAAAGCGAACGCAAATGGCGTCCCCAAAGGGAATAAGCATGGATTTTGGCGCACCCGACGAGTCGATCAGCGTCCGGGAACTGGCTGAACTCGGCGGTCGGAAACTCGTTTATATTCGTACGGTCATCGCCCGCGATGTGATGCATGACATCACTGACGAGTTTGGCGATGCTGAATTCGATATTGAGGAAGACGCCACACTCTACTCGGTACACGCTGCGAGCGGCGAGCGCATTGCGCTGGTCGGTGATCGCGAACTGGCGTTTGCGGCAGCCCGCCAGCACGAGATGAATCCCGTCAGCGTTCATTAACGAAGAAGACGCATTCTTTACATTTCAATTCGAAGAAACGTTGCGCTTTATCAGGCGGCGTGATTCTTCTGATCGGCCGCCGCAATTGCAAACAGGGCTTCGGCGGAATCTGCGCCGCGCAGCGCCGCGCATGAGTCCGTATCTTTCAACAGGCGAGCAACCCTTGCGAGCGCTTTCAGATGGGCGGCGGTTGCATTTTCAGGCGCCAGAAGCAGGAAGATCAAATCAACCGGCTGATCATCAAGAGCGTCAAAATTAACCGGCGTCTCCAGCTGCGCGAGGAGGCCGGTAATCCGGTTCAATCCTTTGATTTTACCGTGGGGGATAGCGGCGCCGTCACCAACGCCCGTAGAGCCAAGCTGTTCGCGCTCAAGCAGCGTTGCAAGAATATCGGACGCGGGTTCCCCGACAATTTGTTCAGCCCTTTCTGCGAGCGCCTGTAGCGCTTCTCGCTTACACCGGGCCTTTAAATTGTGGATAACGCCCCTCGGGCTTAAAAGATCTTCTAGTCCCATCACACTCACATAACTCTTACAATTGCCGGCATGCGTATTCCAATTGGCCAGTTTCTGAGCGACCAGTCTAATTGGCGCTGCTTGCCGTAGTCTTACCAAAAACCCCGCCAATGCTGGTTGTTCCAGTCTGGCACAGGCTTATTCGTTATCAGGCTGCTGTTGGATCAATCCAGCCTATATGGCCGTCCCGGCGGCGATACACAATATTGATTCTGCCATGTGCCGCGTTTTTAAATACAATCGCCGGTTGTTCAGCAAGATCGAGCTGCATGACCGCCGCACCCACGGTCATTTCGCGCAATGACGTCTGGCTTTCGGCAATTACCACAGGGCTCGGGTCATCTCCCTCAGAGGCGCCCTGGTCATCAGATTCGTCTTTGAGCGGCTCCAGAAGATAATAGGAGGCTGTTTCGGCGGGCAGGGGCTCCTTGCCATTGGCATGGTGATTTTTCAGACGCCGCTTGTAACGCCGAATACGCTTTTCAAGCTTCTCAAGGCTTTCGTCAAAGGCGCCGTACGCATCGCCGCCTTCGCCATGAGCCGCCAGAAAAACACCTGACGCCAGATGCGCCGTCACATCGCATTCAACCAGATGGCGCTCGCGCGCGAAGGTGACAGAGGCTTCTGCGCCGCGGTCAAAATATTTGCGCACGCCGTCTTCCAGTTTCTCGGTCACATGGACCTGCAAGGCGTCGCCAAGCTCCATGTTTTTGCCGCTAACCTGAATGTCCATTGAGCCTCCTCACCGCCGCGATCCGTCCGCCGCCACCCGCGTTTATTAATATTGGCAGCAGGCGCGCGGATTAAAGGGTTATATCGCGCTTTGCAACATCGTGCGGCGACGCTGCACGGAAGACGGAATATTCAACGTTTCCCGGTACTTAGCAACCGTACGCCGGGCAATGTCAATGCCTTCGGCCTGCAAGGTTTCCACAATCTTGTCGTCGGACAGGACCGTGTCCTTAGTTTCCGCATCAATCAGCTCACGAATGCGATGACGAACAGCCTCGGCGGAATGGGCTTCGCCGCCGCTTGAGGATGCGATTGAGGCGGTAAAAAAATACTTCAACTCAAAAAGTCCGCGCGGTGTCGCCAGGTATTTATTCGACGTGACACGCGAGACAGTGGATTCATGCATCTCAATGGCGTCAGCGATGACCTTCAGGTTGAGCGGACGCAAATGCTTGACCCCGTGGACCAGAAACGCATCTTGCTGGCGCACGATCTCGCTGGCGACTTTGAGGATGGTCCGCGCCCTCTGATCGAGACTTTTGACCAGCCAGTTGGCGCTGGTGAACTGCTCAGTAACGTAGGTCTTGTCTTTCTCGTCCGAGCTCGCGCTTGAGATTTCAGAATAATAGGTTTGATTGACCAGAACGCGCGGCAGGGTTTCGCTGTTAAGCTCAACCTTCCAGCCGCCGTCCTGCGACTTGCGCACAAAAACATCCGGGGCCACAGCCTGCACCGCGCCGCCGCCAAATGCGTAGCCGGGCTTCGGGGTGAGCGCGCGCACCTCAGCAATCATGTCGCGAACGTCTTCTTCGGTCGCTTGCGTTGCGCGCAAGAGACCCTTCAGATCGCTTTTTGCAAGAAGTTCGATGTTCTCGATAAACGCCTGCATCGTCGGATCGAAACGGTCGGTTTCAACAAGCTGCAGTGTCAGGCATTCTTTCAGGTCACGGGCGCCAACGCCAATGGGGTCGAACGATGTGATCAGCGCGTGCGTTTTCTCAACGTCGGAAAGGTCAGCGCCAAGACGGTCTGCAACGACATCCAGCGGCTCTCGCAAATACCCCGCCTCGTCAATGAGATCGATGAGGTAAGAACCGATGAGCAGTTGAACCGGATCTCGGGTTGCGACCTGTAGCTGCTCGGTCAGATGTTCGGCGAGTGAAACCTCTTTGCTCAGCGTGGCGCCGAATTCGCGGTCACCGCCTTCAAAACTGCCGCTGGAGCTGGCGCCGGCCCAGTCATTGGTGCGGTAATCGCTGGGCGCTGTATCGCTACCGGAATCGCCGGGATTGACGTCTTCATATTCGACATCAAGAGAGTCTCGGGCGTCACGGTTGCTGCTGTCGTCTGTGAGGTCCACTTCCTTGCGGGGCCCGGTCGCCTCCTCGGCGGCGGGTTCTTTTTCGCCCCGCCGTTCCGCCGGCCCATCAGGGGCCGCCTCATTACGCTCCAGGAAAGGGTTCTGCTCAAGCTGTTCATCGACGAATTCAGCGAGTTCAAGATTGGACAGTTGCAACAGCTTGATCGCCTGCTGCAGCTGCGGCGTCATTACCAGCTGTTGGGATTGTCTGAATTCTAGTTTCGGAGCTAACGCCACATTTCCCCCTGGGTACCCTACATCTGGAAGCGGTCGCCGAGATAAACACGGCGGACGTCCTTGTCGCCGACGATGTCTCCCGGCGCGCCTTCCAGCAACACTTCGCCTTCATGGATGATGTAGGCGCGATCGATAATATCGAGCGTTTCACGCACATTATGATCGGTAATCAGAACGCCCAGGCCGCGCTCTTTGAGATGCGCGACAAGCTCGCGAATTTCCGCGATCGCCAGCGGATCGATGCCCGCGAACGGTTCGTCGAGCAGCATGAAGGACGGCGCCGTCGCCAATGCGCGCGCAATCTCGACGCGGCGACGCTCGCCGCCTGACAGCGCCAGGGCAGGCGCGCCGCGCAGATGCGTGATGTGAAATTCATTCAAGAGATCGTCAATGATCGCCTGCTGCTTGTCCTTGTTCTTTTCGACAAGCTCAACAACGGCGCGCAGATTTTGCTCAACCGACAGCCCCCGGAAGATTGACGCTTCCTGCGGCAGATAGCCAACGCCCAGACGGGCGCGCTGATACATCGGCAGATCGGTGACATCATGACCGTCGATCGAAATCTTGCCGCGGTCTGCCGGGATCAGGCCGGTGATCATGTAAAAACATGTGGTCTTGCCGGCGCCGTTGGGACCGAGGAGGCCGACGACTTCGCCGCGCTTGACGCTCATGGAGACACCGCGAACCACAGGGCGCCGTTTGAACGACTTGCCGAGGTTTTCCGCCACGAGCGCGCCGCCGCCCTCGACGACTGTTGCTTTCAGGCGCTTCGGCGCCGCCATATTCGCGGGCGCATCTATGTCAGTGGTCGCTTCCATATCGCTACTCATTAAGGGCGCCTCTCTTTAACTTTCAGTGAAATTAAAACTTTAATCTTCAGGTCTGTTCTTCGTCTGAGCCAGTATAGAAAATCCCACGGATTCGCTTGCCCGGTTCCGGCAGGAATTTAACCTTTCCGGTATCAACCCAGTAGGTTACAGCGCCCGCAGACATAACCTGTTTACCTTGTGTGACAATGACATTTTCAGTGATGGTGATGGTGCGTGCGATGTTGTCGAAAAGCGCCCGGTCGCCGGTGATGGCTTCCTTGCCGTTGGAATACCGAACGGACCCGATGGCGCGGATATTGTCGAAATCGCCCTCCTCGGAGAGGTCCGCTTCAAGGCGGTCAGTGGTCAGGATGCCTTCCCCCTGAAGGACCCGGACATTGCCGGTCCAGACAGCGAGATTGTCCTGAAATTCCGCCGTATCGCCCGTGATGTCGATCGGCGCATCGCTTTCGCTGACAAGCTGCGCGGATGCAGGAGCAGCAGCCAGACCAGTGATTGCCAGGGCCAGGGTGATAATAATCGTTTTCTTCATTGCTGCTCGCTGGTTTCCTCGCCATTTTCTTCGACGTCTGCATCTTCTGAAGCTTCAGCGCCGGTCTGTTTCGATTTGGGATAAATACGCATACGGACATTGCCCTCGAAGACAACGCGGCCCTCGCCGTTATAGGCTTTCATGCGATCGGCGCGCAGCGCGCCGCCATCGTTGCTTTCGCCGCCCACGCCCGCATCGCTGGTCACCACTTCATCCTTGATGGTGACCTGCGCAGACGGTGTACGCAGGACATAGGTGTCGGCGCCAATCTCGTGCGAAAGCGTGACGTTTTCCTCAAGGTCGAGAATGTTGGTTTCCGATTGATAGAGCCCTTTGTCCGCGGTGACGACGGAGACCGCGTCGCCGTCCCCTTGCACCGCACGGGGCTGGTCAAGTTCGACGAAGTTGCGGTCATTCGGTGTTTGCAGCGCTGACTGTGCGGTGATCTCAAAGGGGCGGCCTTTGTCGTCGACGCCGGCAAAACGAGGGTTAGCCATGCGCAACTCATCGGCGCTGGCGGAAACGTCTTTAAAATCGTCCAAAAACGCATCGTCCGGTTTGTTGGACCGCGTGTTGAAAAAGAACGCGGCGACCAGCGCCAGCCCAAGACCCGGTAAAATCAGGCGGAGGCGTTTGACCAGACGGGATCGCGCCAGCGCCTTGGCGCCGGTCGTGCGCGATTTCATGGGCAGGCTGTCGAGCGCCCGGCTGCCGCGGACAGACTTTCCCCGAGCCGGCTTTCCCTCGTCATGATTTGTGACGGCGGCGCTCATTCAGTCCTATTTTCCTTTGGTCATCAACAGATTCATCCAAACCGGTCCCCAAGCCGGCTTGCGCCCCTTTTCCCCATATAGTGTCGCGCTCTGGACGCCATGTTTCAAGGGGCGCCGGAGCTTTGGCGGGTGTTGCAGCGGGCCCTGCGTCAGGAATGGGCGAAAATATCCGTTTCCGGCCAGCCCGCAAGGTCGAGGGTTGCTCTGGTGGGGAGGAATTCGAAGCAGCGCTGGGCCAGTTCGGCGCGGCCCTCGCGGGCCAGCATGGCCTCGAGCTTTTCTCTGAGCGAATGGAGATAAAGCACATCCGAGGCGGCGTAATCGATCTGGGCCGGCGAAAGCTCCGCCGCGCCCCAATCTGACGACTGCTGCTGCTTGGACATGTCGACGCTGAGGAGCTCGCGTGACAGGTCTTTCAGCCCATGCCGGTCTGTGTAGGTCCGACAAAGCTTTGAGGCGATCTTGGTGCAGTAAACCGGCGCTGTGCGAACGCCCAGCCATTGCTCAAATGCGGCGATGTCGAACCGGGCGAAGTGGAAGATCTTCAAAACCTTCGGGTCCTGCAGCAACGCCTTCAGGCGCGGCGCGTCATAGGTTGTGCGATCGAGCTGGACGAGATGGGCGTCGCCGTCGCCGGCGGAGAGTTGCACGACGCACAAGGCGTCGCGATGGGAGTTAAGGCCCATGGTCTCGCTGTCGATCGCAACGACCTTGCCGAGATCCAGACCTTCGGGAAGGTCGCCCTTGTGCAGGTGATTAGTCATTAGCTCTCTTTCACCGTTGTTGTTTTGTGTACCGCCTTAGCACTGTGGCGGTATTTGTGAAGCCGGGTTGGCGCGAGGGCCGCTAGGCCGCCCGGCGCACAATTACCGAGCCCGCGGAATAACCGGCGCCAAAGCCGCAGATAACGCCTGTCTCGCCAACGGGAATATCGTTGCGGTGCTTATGGAAAGCGATAATGGACCCGGCCGAAGATGTATTGGCGTATTCGTCGAGGACAACCGGCGCTTCTTCGCGCGTCGCATCCCGGCCCAACACTTTTCGGGCGATAAATTCGTTCATCGACAGGTTCGCCTGATGCAGCCAGAAACGCTTCACCCCGTCGGGCGCAATCCCGACTGAGCTGAGATGGCTGGAAATCAGCTCCCCGACCATCGGCACGACTTCCTTGAAGACCTTACGACCTTCCTGAATGAAGAGTTTATCCGTAAAGGGATCGTTCTGCGCATCGGCGTTATCGCTGGTCTCGCGTTCGCAGTGATTGAGAAAGCCGAAATTATTGCGGATATTGTTGGAGAATTTCGTTTTCAGGCGGGTGCCGAGAATATCCCAAGCCTCGCCGGCGGGGGCGCCGTCAGCGCGTTCAAGAATAACGGCGGTGGCGACATCGCCAAAAATAAAATGACTGTCACGATCGCGGAAATTCAAAATGCGCCGTGCAGATTTCCGGATTGACCATCAAAATACGGGTCGCGCCCGCGCGGATAAGACCAAGCCCTGTCTCGATGCCAAATGCGGCCGACGCACAGGCGACATTCATGTCAAAACCAAAACCATCGATCCCCAGCGCATCCTGAATTTCAACCGCAACCGCCGGATAGCCGCGCTGCATGTTGGAAGCGGCGCAGATCACGCCGTCGATGTCATCCGGCCCAAGGTCGGCGGCGCGCATGGCGTCGCGCGCAGCGTTGACGGCGATTTCCGCCAGCACGGACAAGTCTTCGTTCGGGCGCGCTGCAATGTGCGGCGCCATGCGGGCGGTATCGAGGATGCCCGCCTTATCGAGAACATAACGCGATTTGATCCCTGAGGCTTTTTCCACGAACTCAGCAGAGGATTTCTGTAATGGTTCGATTTCGCCAGCATCGATCCGCTCGGCGTTTTCCGTATTGAACCGGTCAACGTAGTCGTTGAAAGCGGAAACCAGCTCGTCGTTGGAAATGGATTGTGGGGGCGTAAACAGCCCGGTGGCGACGATACGGACGTCTGCGGCGGAAGTGTCTGTCATGTCAGTTGCTTTCAGGGACAATTCTCTTTTCTTAAAAGCCTATTTGCGCCGATCTTTTCCCCGGCGCAACTATCAGGGCGCTATCGCGTGTATTTTTGAACGGCTTTCCAGCGCGGGCAGGCGTGTTCATGGTCATTGACCATGCCGACCGCCTGCATGAAGGCGTAAACGATCACAGGGCCGCAGAACTTGAACCCCTTGGCTTTTAGGGCTTTGGACATCGCTTCGCTTTGCGGCGACTTCACGTCGTGATCCTTATAATTCTTGATCTTGTTGACGATGGGCGCGCCATCCACAAAATCCCAGAGAAAATGGGAAAAAGCGCCGTCGCCGCCCTCCATGATGTCCAGATATGCTTTTGCATTGCCGATGGTTGCGTCAATTTTCGTTTTCGATCGGATGATGCCCGCATCGTTCATCAGCCGGTCAATCTTCTTTGGTGTATAGCGGACAATCTTTTCCGGCTTGAAGCCGTCAAAGGCCTTCCGGAAATTATCGCGCTTATACAAAATG
Organism: Hyphococcus sp.; assembly: GCA_965230025.1. Classification (GTDB taxonomy): domain Bacteria; phylum Pseudomonadota; class Alphaproteobacteria; order Caulobacterales; family Parvularculaceae; genus Hyphococcus. Next base: position 56,364 of record CBDDKD010000062.1, on the reverse strand, counting down.
GTGCGCCAGGAAAGTCCGGCCTGAAATCCATCAAGCACCAGCTTCTCGAAAAGAGCCCGGTCGTCATATTCCGGCACGCCCCATTCTTCATCATGATACTGACGATAGATTTCGTCGTCTTCCGGCGCCCACAGGCAATGGAGTTTTTTCGTCGCCATCAGATATACTGAAACAGTTTAAGCAGCCAGAAAACCAGGATGCCGATCTGCACCAGAAAAAACCCAAACCGGATGAAAACGAAGGTTCGGCTTGTGGAAATGATATGGGTGACGGATTGCGCGATGCGTGCGCCAAGCACCACGAAGGCGAGGCCGTCGGTTACCGCTGTCTGTCCGGTGGCGATGGCGTAGAGGAAGACAATGCCGATGATCGGCAGGCTCTCATAGCAATTGGCGTGGGCGCGGGTCAGACGTTTGCCAAATCCGTCGAGATCCTCACCGGTGGCGTTGAACGAGTTTGCTGCTCTGGCGCCGCCTAACACCAGCGCGCTTCGATAGACGCCGAGGCTCAACAACAGGGCGACGGTCCACGCGACCAGCGAAAGTAGCGTAAAGGCGGTGGGGGTCATTGGTCTCTCCTCCAATATTCCTGATTGGCGGGGACCCTAGACCGGTTCGAGATAGGCGGGAATGGAAAGGCGCAGCGCGCAGCCGTCACATTCCGGTGCGTCGCCAGCCTCCTGGGATTTTCTCCATCGATCAAGACGAATGAGCGCCAGCGCCTGACCGTCAACGCTCGAAAGGATCTCTCCAAGCGTCGAGGCGCCGGCGGTGATGCTCGCGCCGCGCGCCGGGGCGGGGCCGTCAAATTCCGCGATGAGCGTCCGGCGTCGCGCTTCGCCCTTGCGCTTCATGCGGCTCGTAACTTCCTGACCCACAAAGCAGCCTTTTTTATAACTGACGCCGTTGAGGGCGTCGTAATTGACGTCAAGCAGAAACATGTCGTCTGAACTGAAGTCCTTGCCGAACTCGGGAACGCCGAGGGCGATGCGGCGGTGGTCATAATCATCACCACCAGTGCTCGCAGCGTCTGATGTGATCGCCCGCCAGCCAAGAGCCGGCAGGCGGGGATCGGCGAAGGCGCCGCCGTCATGACCGGAGATATCTTTTGAAGATGCGATGACCTTGAGGGAGTCATCAATTTCGATCGTAACCTTCGCACGAAGTTTATAAAGAGTCAGTCGCTTGGCGAGCGTTGACGCCGTCTCGCGGCTGCAATCGATCAAATAAGCGTCGCCCGCATCGACAACGAAAAAGTCGAACAGGATCTTGCCCTGCGGCGTTAGCAGGGTCGTGAAGATGGCGCCCTCTGGCGTGAGGCGCGCAATGTCCTGCGTGATCAGTCCTTGCAGAAAGTCACGACGCTCATCGCCGCCAAGGCGGATAACGGCGCGGTCTGCGAGATGGTTGATATTTTCCATAGGCGCCGGATGTAAGCGGCTTTTCCTATATTGCAAATGGCCGGAAGCTTGATCTGGACGGGGCGGCGGAGGCTGGCCTAGAAGGAGCTATGACCCGAATTGATGATAACCACATCGTATTACGCCGGCCCGATGACTGGCACGTGCATTTGCGCGATGGCGCCATGCTCGAAACTGTTGCGAACTATACCGCGCGTCAGTTCGCGCGTGCGATTGTCATGCCCAATCTGGCGCAGCCCATCACGACAGTGGAAGCGGGCGAGGCCTATCGCAAGCGCATCGTAGCGGCGACAGCGAAGGAATTGGATTTCACGCCGCTGATGACCTGTTACCTGACGGACACGCTTGATGCGGCGGAAGTTGAACGAGGCCATGCGTCAGGGGTTTTCACCGCCTGCAAACTCTATCCGGCGAATGCGACGACCAATTCAAGTCTTGGCGTCACCGATATCAAAAATATCTATTCAGTGTTGGAAGCCATGCAGCGCATTGGCATGCCCTTGCTGGTGCATGGAGAGGTGACCGACAGCGATATCGACATCTTTGATCGTGAAGCCGTCTTCATCGAGCGTATCTTATCAAAGGTGATAAAGGACTTTCCCGAACTGAAGGTTGTCTTCGAACACATCACCACAGCGGACGCCGTTGAATTTGTGAACGCGAGCGGCGCTAATGTCGCGGCGACAGTCACACCCCATCATTTGCACATTAATCGCAACGCCATGTTCGAAGGCGGAATTCGGCCGCATTACTATTGCCTGCCCGTTGCGAAACGCGAACAGCATCGGCTGGCGCTGCGCCGCGCCGCGACGTCAGGGTCGCCCAAATTCTTTCTGGGTACGGATTCGGCGCCTCACACGACAGATGCGAAAGAAGCGGCGTGCGGATGCGCCGGTATATTCAATGCGCCATTTGCTCTTGAAAGTTATGCGGTCGTTTTTGAAGAAGAAGGCGCCCTCGACAAGCTTGAGGGTTTCGCGTCCGAGCACGGACCGCGCTTTTATGGCCTGCCGCTCAATACCGAACAGGTGACGCTGGAGCGAAAAGACGTCGCCGTTCCAGAATTTCTGGAGACGGGCGACGCACGTATTACTCCTTTTCACGCGGGACAACGGCTCAACTGGCAAATGTCTGATTCTTAATTCTGATTGGATGTTTTGTGGACGTGATCGGGTCCGTTCATGCGCTGCACATCCTGAGAAAGAAGCCAGTCCGTTTCGGGCGCCGCCTTCCGGCATGTCCGGCGCGCAGACCTTCGCTCCAGTGATGCCGGATCGTATCACTCGCAGCTGGCTCGGTCTGCAGCGTATTATCGATCTCGTTCGTGACGGGCCTCGCCTGATCTTTGGAATCACTTACAAGGAGCGTCTCGCTGTTGGAAGCGGTGCCGACTTTACGGTTATCGATCTGAGGGCCTGGCGCGCCATCATCCAGGATTGCTTCGCTTCGAAATCCGGTTGGACGCCCTTCGATGGCGTGTAGCTCAATGGCCGGCTGGTCGGAATCGTCATTCGTGGGCTGCGTGAATTGCGGAATGATGAAATCATCGGCGACACCGCCGGTGAAGCGAGGCTTCTCCTGAAAACGCTCGTCAACGCGGCGACGCGGTTTTTGTTCCATATCCGGCTTCGACAGGAAGCTTGTAAGAAACGATTTCAGGATCAGGTTTTTTTGCGCCGCCTTGAATTGGACGGTGTCCTGAAATGCGCTGATCGTCATGAAGTCATGTTGCTCCTGCGGCGCCAGTGTCGAAGCTACTGCGCAGGTGAGCGACCAGTCCTCGAAATATCGCTCTGTCGCATGCTCTTCAAGAATTTTTGTGCAACCGCTATGACGCGGGTCCGCCTGAATGCGAGCATAGCAATCGCGCACGGCCTGTTCCGGCCCTTCAAGCACCTGCGCGAAACTACCATCATTATAAAGAAGAACGCCTGAAATATTGTCCGCAAGGTTCCGCTCGCGGGAAACCGCAAGAATTTCGCTAAGCTCGCGTGCGGTGGAGAACCGCTTCGCAGCGCTGATATAAAAAATGCGCAACATCCTTTTGGCCGCTTTTGGCGATGCGGTGATTATTTTATTAAAATCTTAAAGGCGTGTTTTAAGGGTTGCTTAATATCGGTTTACGTTAAGCGCCGTTAACGATCCTGCGGGTCGAAACGGGCTTCGTCGACAAAGCCTTCCTCTTGTGCTGCGCGTTCGGCGGCGGCGGCCTCGATGAGCGGCTCGGTGAGACGCTCGACAATCAATTCTCCTTGCGCGGCGCGGGCCGCCGCGTGATCGCGGGCGTTGCGGTTGCACGATGAAAACCGTTGCTGCGCGGCGCGATAACCCTTGTTGAAGGCGGCGACCATCTCCTCGCGCGCCGCCGATTGCGGCTCTTCCAGCTCGACCAGCGTTTTCATGCGCTCGCGCCAGATATCGCCTTCGAGGCGCGGATCGCAGTGGCGGCGGATATGATGCAGCTCGCCAAACAGCGCCGACAGGGCGACAAGATCGCTCTGGCGCTGTTGATAATCGTCGAAAGTCTGCGCGCTCGCAGTGTTAAACCCGAAGAGCAGCAAAGCGGCGGCGATGGGAGTTCGCAGTCTCATATCATGCCTTTCAAGCATCGAACTATAGCCGGATTATGGCGCGGCGTAAAAACGGGCCCTGATCTCCGCCGCCTGAGCGATGGCCTGACGCGTCACATCCCAGGAAAGCCGCGAAATCGCTTCCTCCATGCTGACAAACTCAGCCTCTGACGCATCGTCGCCGGCGACCGGCTCCCCCGACACCCAGTCGGCGACATAATCGATGATCACCATTTGTGACGCATATCGTCCGCTCTGGTCGCCGGACGGCGCATCGAACACGTCGAGCAGGGCGAGGATGTTGATTTCTATGCCGGTCTCCTCGCGCACTTCGCGCGTCACGGCGTCTTTCACCGCCTCGTCCGGCTCGATCTTGCCGCCGGGGATCGACCACTGGCCTTTGAACGGCGCCTTGCCGCGCTTGATGATCAGAACGTCGCCCCCGCGAAAAACGACAGCGCCGACGCCGATGGCAATGCTCTGGTCTCTGGTCATGAATCGCCTTTATCTCGCGCGCTATGTGCGGACGCTATTATCTGAAATCAACGCCACAGCAGCTCGCCGGGTTTTTTGGCTGCGACGTGCGCGACAACTTCCCGCCGCGATACAATATTGCGCCGACCCAGCCAATCGCGCTTGTCAGGCAAAGCGAGCAGCGCAAGCGGGAATACGCGCTGGCGCGCTGGGGCTTTATCCCCAGCTGGTCGCGAAAAGTCGAAGGCAAGCCGCTGATCAATGCGCGCTCGGAGACGGCTGCGGAAAAGCCGAGCTTCCGCTCCGCCTATAAGCGTCGTCGCTGCCTGATCCCGGCGGACGGGTTCTATGAATGGAAAGCGCTGCCCGGCGGCGGCAAGCAACCCTTCGCCATCGAACGCCGCGACGGGGCGATGTTCGCCTTCGCCGGCATATGGGAGACGGCCTGCGATCCCGATGGCGGAGAGGTCGACACGGCGGCGATCCTGACCGCGGATGCGGGCGCCGATCTGCGCGGCCTTTATCACCGCGAGCCGGTGGTCATCGCGCCCGACCATTTTGCGTTGTGGTTGGAAGGCGACGAACGCGATCTCGCTTTGCTGGCGCCGCTGCTCGCGCCCGCCCCGAAAGCGACCTGGGCGCATCATGAAGTCTCAAGCGCGGTCAACGCTGTGCGCAATGACGGCCCGCAGCTGATCGAACCGGAACGGCCTTTGCCGCTGTTTGCATGACATTAAATTCGTATGCGCAGCATCAGGCCATCGGATAGTATTCAGGCATGACTGAACTTGTCACCATCACACGGCGGGGCGTGGAACTGACCGGGGAGGCGAAAGGCGAAGGTCCGGAGATACTGCTTCTTCATGCAGGGGGAGAATCCCGCCATGTCTGGCGCCCGGTCATGTCGACACTTACGAAACAGGGGTTTCGTTCAGTTGCGTTTGATCAACGCGGTCATGGCGACAGCGGCGGCGCCGCGGCGGACGGCGTTCTTGCCTATGGCGATGATGCAAAGGCCATGATCGGCCTCCTGCACAAGCCTGTTGTGGTTGGCGGATCGCTGGGTGGGTTTGCCCTGATCCTTGCTTTGGAAGCACTGCAAGCGGACATTGCCGGCCTTGTGCTGGTGGATGTGACGCCAGCGCCAAATCCGGAAGTCACGCGTGCATATCTTTCGCCGCGTGGCGGTTTGGGCGCTTCGCCGCTGGTTGATGACATCCTTTCACGCTCAGATCAGCTTTCCCATATCGTGGCTGGTCTGGATCTTCCAATTCTGTTGGTCTGCGGGGGCGCCCGCTCGCCGATCGACGACGATGCGCGCGCCAGCTTTTCGTCCATTGCGCCGCAAGCGTTGATTGAAACAGTTGAAGGCGCCGGTCATCTGGTGGCCCGTGATGCGCCGGCCGAACTTTCGCAGCTCATAGGCGACTTTGCGAATACGCCGGAAGTCGCGGCGAGGCGATGAGATAAAAACCCGCCGATACAAAAAGAGCTATGACGAAACAGATCGCGCCTGCCTGATCTGGTCCAGATAAGAATCGGGGAAGTTTAATCCGGTGGCGACGTCCAACAGCGCTTGTGCATAGTTTTTATTGGTCCCGGTCACTTTATCGCCGGGCAAGTTATAGCAGGTCGCCTCAATCCGCGCGCCATCCACCAGTACGACAGTCACCGTCTCCGGCAAGTAATCCGCGACGCTTTCCTCCGCATACAGCGTTGCCGCTTCGTGCGGCGCGATATCCATCATGACGCCATAAGCGCGGCCGCTCGCATGGCGAACCAGTGTCGCCCGCTCGCCGATGCGCAACGCATAACCGTCCACAAAGCCTCGCTTCACTTCGGAAGGTTTTACCCCTTTCGCGGCGAGCAAATGCTCGTCCATGAAAAGACCGTAAAAGAAGACTTTCAACGATCCGGCCTCCCGTGCTCAGGCCCGCGCAAGGCAAAGTCTGGTTGCAGGTCCATGGGGAGTCAACAAATGGCGAAATGCTGACATCCGGTATGACCGGCGAGTGTACCTGCGACGCACAGCCTGGGGCCGACCCGCCGCAAAAAGTTTACAATGTCAAAGAGCCGGCCCCGGCCGAACGCGTGAACGCCGCCGGAACGTGACGCCGATGCGGCCCTCTTGTGAATGTTCGCGCGGGAAGATGCGTTTCGCGATTTCCTTGCGCGCCTCTTGTCGGTCAGGCCGCTCGACATGGCATGCATCATAAGGGCGCCGGCGAGGGGCGGGGATAAGTCCGCACCGAATATGGGTTTTATGAAAGACTACCCTCTCTGGGTTGTAAAACCGGGTGGGAGATTCAACCGCTGATTCCGGCTTTTTATTTTCCGCTCACCCCGGCGAAAGCCGGGGTCCAGTCAAATAGAAAAGACGGGCTTTGCCCGACATATTTTCATTGCTGGATTCCGGCTTCCGCCGGAATGAGCGGAGAAGGGTGCGAGAATGCCAGTTCCATTTCACCCCCGCGCAAATTCCTCAATCCACATGCGGGCGAAATCCTCTGAGACGTCGGCGGCCTCCAGCTTCGCGTCCTCGTCGCGAAAGCAAATAGACGATAATCGTCTACGGAAGACATAGCAGCATGATATCGTTTGACGTCTGAGTAAACACAAACGGATCGCACGCCATGAATTCGATTGCCTCTTCTGCCGCACCGATCAGAGCTGAACGCAAAAACACCAGCCAGGACCCTAGGCTGACGATTGGCGACAATGTCAGAAAATTTCGCAGAGCGCGCAAACTGTCTCAGGAGTCGCTGGCTTTAGAAGCTGGCATGGATCAGGCCTATGTGAGCAGAGTGGAAAGCGGCGCTTGCAACACAACGATCCTGATCATCATGCGGCTTGCTGATGCGTTGGATGTGCCGCCGGATTATTTGCTGAAGGCGCTGGGAAAATAACCACCCTTTCATGCAACAGCAAATATACCCCTTCGTCAGCTTCGCTGCTGCTTCCCCCGCGAGCGGGGGAAGAAAAAGCGTGCGCTTAAACAAACCCACCCCGCGTCATCCCGGATCTGCGCAGCAATATTTTATATTGCAGCGCGTCCGGGATGACGGCGGAGGGGGCTGAACATTTAACGCCGCTCATTCCGGCGAAAGCCTGAATAAGCGTGTTACTTTACGACCGCGCCGCAAGCGCCGCGCGATGCGCCTTGGCTTCCTCGACATAATGACCGGCGCCCATCAGGCCGAACTTGCTCTCTCGCCGGTCAGCGAAGTTCCATCCCCAGCAGAGGTGCGCAGAGCCCATCGCCAAACGATCAGGAACATATAATCTTGCAATGCAAGTATCATTGTAATACAAGCAAAAGAAAGAATCAGCCTTCGCGAATGGCGGCGAAAGGAGTTTCCAATGAGGCTCGACCCCACGCTGAAAATGCCCGGCGCAGCTTTCTTATTGCTCGTTTCAGCTTGCGCCCATGCCGGCGGCTCGATTGTTGAAAACGGCGACGCTTACGAAGAACAGGCGATTGTAAACGGGGACTCCACTTTCCGTTATGCGGCGGGGGACCCGTTCGCGTCGCGCATCGCCGGTTTTGCCGCTTCAGGCCATGCGCAGGTTGAAGCGTTCTGGAACGCGCCTTTTCCGGCGCCGGTGAACATCACGCTCGCCCCTGACCGGTTAGAGTTCGAAAGCGCTTTTCCATCCGAATGGGGAATGTCCTCCACGCAATGCTGGATGGTCGGCGTTGGCGTCGCCGATTTTCTGGTGATGCTTTCTCCCGCGGCGTGGGCCGATCAGGCCTGTGAGCATGACCCGGCGGACGAACAGCATATCCGCGATATTCTCGTTCATGAACTTGCGCATGTTTATCACGGGCAGCGCAATCCGACGCGCGATTTTACGGGTGCGGAGGAAATCGGATGGTTTGCTGAAGGCGTGGCTGTGCTTGTGGCCGGTCAGCTCGACAGGAAACGGCTGTCTGACGCGCGCGACGCTGTTGAAGAAGGCGCCGCGCCCGACCTGTTGGTCAATGCGTGGTCGGGGCCTTACCGTTATGGCGTCGCCGGTTCCATCGCCAGGTATATCGATCAGCATTACGGGCGCAGCGTTTTGTTCAGCCTGTTGCCGGTTACAACGCAGGACGAGTTTTTGAATGTTCTCGGCACAACTGAAGAAGCGCTGCTTCAGTCATGGAAGCGCTGGGTGCTGGAAAAAGAATGATTTGCTTTTATGCGGAACTGGCCCAATCAAGTGGGGCATGGTTTTTAGCGCCTTGATGGCAAGCCGCATGAAAAGCTGATGGATAAGAAAAGGAACGCCGCGGACAACCGCCGCGCGCAACTGTTTAAGGGTTTATCGGAACTGGCGCTTTTGAGCCTGTTGCGCCAGCGTCCGCATTACGGGCTCGAACTGTTGCAGCGCTTGTGGGACGAAGCTGAATTCGAGCTGGCTGAAGGGACGATCTATCCCCTGTTGTACAGGCTTGAACATTTTGGCCGCGTTGCTTCCGAATGGCGGTCCGAGCCGTCCGGGTCGCGGCCGAAAAAATACTATAAGCTGACAAAAGCCGGTGCGAAATATCTTGACGAACTGCAGGAAGAGTGGAGAGATCTGCGCGACCGCGTGAATTTCATTATCGAAGGGAGTTCGTGATGAGTAAGGCGCTCGAAGGCCCGGTCTGGAAAAGTTATTTAGCGGAAATGCGAAACGCTCTGGCGCCGGTACCGAAAGACTTGCGCGAAGAAATTCTTGAAGAGACACGATCTCACATCAGCGACAGAATAAAACTAGGCGCTTCGAACAGTGAGATTATCAATTCCTTGGGGGACCCGGCGCTCTATGCCGCAAAGTTTCTCGATGCATTCGAGATTAATACCGAGAAGCCCCAGAACACTCCTCCGCATATACTAAAGGCGCTTTTGTCTTTTGGCGCACACAGCCTGTTTGCCGGCGTTGCGCTTGTCGGCATTATCGTGATGTGGGCGCCGACATTGCTGATGCTGCTTTTTTCAGTGCTCAAGGTTCTTAATCCTCTCCGTGTTGGACTCTGGAGAGGCGGCGATGATTATTTTATGGGCGTTAATAACGGCGCCGGCGCTGAAGAAGTTCTGGGGTGGTGGCTCTTGGTGATAACGGCGATCATGACGGTCGCCGCCTGGCGCGGCAGCAAAGCGTTGGCGCTGAATGTTCGGAAGCAGATTTCAGTATAGCGCAACATGCGCCGCCCAAATTTCTCCTGAGGTCTATTTCTCCGACAGCGCCGCGCGGTGCGCTTTGGCTTCCTCGACATAATGACCGGCGCCCATCAGGCCGAACTTGTCTTCGCCCTCGCGCAGATCGCGGAATTTTTTCGCCGGCATCCCGGCCCACATCTCGCCCGCGGGGACAATCTTCTTTGGGCTGAGGAACGCCCCGGCGGCGAGCATCGCCCCGGTCTTCACCACCGAGCCGTCGAGCATCGTCGCGCACATGCCGACAAAGCCGCCATCTTCGACCGTCGCGCCGTGCAGCATGCATTTGTGACCGATAAGCGCGTTCTCGCCGATGATCGTCGGCAGGCCGCCCCATTGCGGCGCGTCCACATGAATGATCGTGCCGTCCTGCACGTTCGAGCCCTTGCCGACAACGATCTTGTTGGTGTCGCCGCGCAGCACAGAGCCGTACCAGACGGAGGCGTTTTCATGCACCTCAACGTCGCCGGCGATGACAACGCCCGGCGCGATAAAGGCGGTTTCGTGAATGACGGGTTTTTTGTCGCCGATGGCGAAGATCAAAGGTTCCATGAGGAGGGAATATGAGGCGGCGGCCCGCTGCGTCAATTGCGAGGCGCAGTTGAGGCTTGTTCGCGCGCACCGGAAGACCCGTCAAACACCGCCGTCATCAATCCACCTTCTTCGCGACAACAAAGACGGCTTTGCCTTCGCCCGGCTGCCATTGATAATCGATCTGGAAACCGGCGTCAGTGATGCTGCCCAGCAGTTCCTGTTTTGTGAAGACTTTCACCAGGGGGATGAGCCCGAAGAATTTTCCAACCGGCCCGATAATCTTGAAGAACTTCATCTTGTCGCCGAGACAAACCGTGCTGCTGACAAAAACGCCGCCTGGTTTCAACATGCGCTTGATCCTGACGATGGCCGCTTCCTTGTTTTCCAAGAGGTGCAAAACGCTGAGCGTCAGGATGGCGTCATAGGAATCATTGGCCGCCTGAAACTCGGCGACCGTCGCCTGCTCGAAGGTCACATTGTCGACGTTCCGGTCTGCCGCTTTCCTGCGGGCGATGTCGAGCATCTTCGATGAGATGTCGACGGCGTGAATATGCTTCACATAAGGCGCATGGGCGATGGCGGTCGAACCGGTGCCGCAGCCAAGCTCCAGAACCTCCATATCGGCATGGAAATAGTCGCGGGTGACGCCGAGCTTTTTCTGATAGGCCGCTTCGTCGGCGACAGGTGATTTGGCGTATTTCTCTGCGACGCGGTCCCAGAATTTTAGTGATTCAGCCATTTTTATTGCTTTCATAAAAGGCGGGCCCGGCGACCGTGATGGCCCGCGCCGCTCTGTTCGGGCTCACCTATACATACGGAAATCGAAAATAAATTGCCGAAAACCGTCTTTTCCATATACAAATATGCATGAATTGGCAGTCCGTATCTTTTGACTGGAACCAGGCCCGCGCCTTTCTGGCGACGGCGGAGGAGGGGTCGTTGTCCGCCGCCGCCCGCGCGCTCGGACAGACCCAGCCGACGCTCAGCCGGCAGGTCGCGGCGCTTGAGAAGAATTTGGGCGTCGCGCTGTTCGAACGGATCGGCCGGTCGCTGGCGTTGACGCAAACCGGGCTCGACCTTCTCGATCATTTCCGCACGATGGGCGAGGCGGCGGGGCGCATTTCGCTCACCGCCTCCGGTCAGTCGCAAGCTGTCGAGGGCCGTGTCAGCATCACCGCCAGCGATCTCATGGCGACCTATTACCTGCCGGAGATTGTCAGGAAACTGCGCGTCCAAGCGCCCGGCGTCGAAATCGAGTTGAAAGCCGCCAATGAACTGCAGAACCTGCAGCGCCGGGAGGCGGATATCGCCATCCGTCATGTGCGTCCCGAGCAACCGGACCTGATTGCAAAACTGGTCAGCGAAGCGCGTGCGCATCTTTACGCCTCAACGGAATTTCTCGACAGGGTCGGGCGCCCGAAAACCAAAGCCGATGTGTCGGCGCTCGACTTTGTCGGCGTCAATGATAATTCCGAACGGCTGCTGGCCGAGATGAACAGTCGGGGCATTGCGCTGACAGAGCGCAACGTCAAGGTTATGTCCGCAAGCGGAACGGTTATCCTGGCGCTGGTGAAGGAGGGGCTGGGCGTCAGCGCGCTGCCGAGAGACGTTGCGCGTCTCTTTCCGAACCTTGAGATTGTGTTGCCCGAACTTGGCCCGATCCTGTTTCCCGTCTGGCTGGTGACGCACCGTGAGCTTCACACCAGCCGACGCATCCGCATCGTCTATGATCTGCTTGCGGAGGAACTGGGAAAATATTGAACATAATACAGATGAATATAGGCGCCGAGCAGGGAATTTCGTGGAATAGGACGCACCGTCACTTTTTCGATGGCGCCATGGCGCCTCGTTGAGGTCCATGGTAAGCCAAGATCCCTCAGGGCGCTCGGCCCGTCCGTCAGCTTATCTTTCCCGCGTTGCAGTACAGGTAGTTCGGATTATCAAATAACGAGCGGTGTTGAGCAAGCCCCGCGACACCACAGGAGTCACCATGGCGACCCAAAGAGAAATAGAATTCACCTATGGGCTTGTGGACAAGATTTTTCGTCTCAGCATGGGAGAGAGCGGGGACTTCAGCGGCGCCAAATATGATGGCGACTTCTCATTGACCCTGGAGGAAGCGCAGCGCCGCAAGCACGACTTTATTTTCGAACAACTGAACCTCCAGCCCGGGCAACGCGTGCTCGATATGGGCTGCGGCTGGGGGCCGGTCCTGCGCTATCTGAAAGGGCGCGGCGTCGAGGCTGTGGGCGTGACGCTTTCAAAAGCGCAGGCCGCCGCCTGTCAGCGCAACGGGCTGGATGCGCGGGTGATCGATTGCCGGCAAATTACACCGGAGACGTTTGGTTCGTTTGATGCGGTCACCAGCCTCGGCGCCTTCGAACATTTCTGTTCCCGTGAGCAGTTTGAGGCGGGCCAGCAAGATGCGGTCTATAAAGATTTGTTCCGTGTCGCGCATGATTTGATCCCGACCGGCGGACGGTTTTTTCTGCAGACGATGGTGTTCGGGCCGAATATGATCGCCCCCGAAAAAATCGACATTGATGCGCCGCCCGATTCCGTAGAGCATGCGCTGGCGCTGATGGAAAAGCAGTTTCCAGGCTCCTGGCTTCCTTATGGTTCGGAGCAAATTGAAAAAAACGCGGCGTCGTACTTCGATCTCATCCATAAACACAGCGGGCGGCTGGATTACATTGAAACGATCGGGCAATGGCGCAAGCGCTTCCGCACGCCCACGATCAAGAAGACGTTGTTTAAGGCGTCGCTCATTCCGCGATATCTGTTTGACCGCAATTTCCGGCAGGCTTTTGCAACGAGCGTCAGCTATAACAGGATATGTTTTGAAACGCTTGCCATGGATCACTTCCGTATGGTGTTTGAGCGGACGGAATAAGAGGCTTAACTAGGTTTACGTCCAACCACTCCCGTTGCGCATCCGAAAAAGTACGTTTTGTATTCAACGTCCAGGCCCCGATTTCGGAGCAATTGAGCAAACTGTGATGCATTCCCAAAGTTGGAGCTATACGCTCCAATCATCGCGAAGTCCTGTGCGCCCCGCATGAACAAGCGTTCCACGAGAGGTAATACTCGCTTCAGATGGAATATATAGAATGGCCGAAGCAACCAACCTTTTGGGTCCGATGCTTCGACGAATGAAAACACGCCTCCAGGTTTCAGAACCCGTGCGACTAGATCGGCGAGTTGCTCATGCTGACTTTGATTGAATGTCTTCAATCCAAAAGTCGAAACGAGAAAATCACACTCATTTGGATTTAGGCCGGTAGAAAGAACATCATCCTCAATGAATTCAATTTTGTGTTCTCTGTGTCGATGAAGCCTCTTTATCGCGCGATCATGCATGCCGCTCGAAATATCTATTGCTTTTATGGAAAGCGTTTCGGGATACCGCTTCAACACATGCGGCCACACCTCTCCCGTTCCCGCCATCAAATCGTAACCAATTGGATCGCGCGCCTGTGGCTCGGGCATGTTTGCAACAGCTTGCTTCCGCCATCTTTCTGTGAAACCAAATGAGCAGATGAAACTAAACGCGATATACTTCCCAGAGCACCTGTCAAATACGCCTTTGACGTAATCTGGATCATATATGTCTGGGCGCTTATCCAATTCAGGCCTCCCAACAACGAACAAAGGACTGTTCGCACGCATTGTCGATGAGACATAGTCTTCTGCTACCAACTTCCCTTTCGCTGCCGATAGCAGCCGTCAACTGGTTGCGTGTGACTGATCGCTTCTTGTGATCGGCGGTCATTAGCAGTCACTGTGCGGGCGCATCCGGCTGATTCAACGGGTGCGCGCCTCGCGGCGTTTATGAACTGCAGCTCTGCGGTAGGCCATAAACCGGATACCGCGACTGTCATCGTGGCGACAACAGGAATGACTTTGCGCGCCGCCGGATTGAGGCGTTGAGAACGGCCAGCCCCTCCCTGGCCGCGCGCGACCAGCGCCAGCAAAGCGGTACGTCATGAAACGCTTTCTTTCCAAGCGGCGTCAGGCGGCCGCTGTCAATTAGGTGCTGTACGGACTGCTTTGGATTCATCGCCCATCCCATCCCCGCTATGCAGCCGTCGACAAACGCCTGTGAAGACGGAAATAAGTGATAGGGCGGGGCGATGGTTTGACCCGTCAGACGCCTCGCCCAGTCATATTGCAGGTAGTCGTCTGATCCAAATCGCAAACAGGGTGCGGCGGACAGCGACGCCGCATTAACACCTTTGGAGAACCACTTGGAAAAAAACGCCGGGCTGGCGCAGGCGACGTAACGCAACTTGCCGACGTCAAACTGATCGCAGCCTGCAACCGTCGGTCCGGTCCTCCCAAGTGCTGCAACGACTTCGCCCCGCCGTAAAAACTCTGCGGCGCGCCCTTCGTCCGCGATGACCACATCGAAAAGAAGACGTTTCTCGCTTGCGAGCGCGTCGAAAAACCAGGTCGCCAGACTATCAGCGTTGATAGCGATACGCAGCCTTACGCGCTCCGCGCCGGAAACGCCGAGATCCGCAAGAAGGCGTTGCTGCGATAAGCCAACTTCTTCGGCATATCGTTGAACGCGCTGACCCGCTGTGGAGAGAACACAAGGCCTGCCGCGCACAACCAGCGTTGCACCGAGCGTTTCCTCCAACTGTCGCACGCGCTGCGAAACTGCAGATTGCGTGAGGCCGAGCCTCTCAGCGGCTGCCTCGAAGCTTCCGGTGTCGGCAATCGCAGACAGCGCAGCGGCGCCGGACAAGGTCAGAATCATTAGAAAAACTTATTTAAAAGAAAAAACATTAATTTATCTTATTATATTTTCCCCGCTAGGCAAGCTCCAAAAGGGAGTTCGCCATGTCGGTGTTTTTTTCCGGATTTGCGCTCAGTCTTGGCTTAATCACGGCGATTGGCGCCCAGAATGCTTTTGTTTTGCGCCAGGGCGTGCGCCGGGAGCATGTTCTGGCGGTGGCGCTTGCGTGCGCTCTTTCGGACGCCATTCTGATTTCCGCGGGCGTTGCAGGGTTCGGCGCGCTTGTGGAACATGCGGCCTGGATCGAGCCGATTTTTCGAACCGGGGGCGCCGCGTTTTTGTTCTTCTATGGCGCGCGCAGCGCCGTATCCGCCTGGCGCGGCGGGAATGCTCTCATCTCATCCGATGGCGGCGAGAGAGACCTCTGGCCTGTGCTTGTCTCATGCCTTGCGCTGACCTGGCTCAATCCGCATGTCTATCTCGATACGGTTGTGCTGCTCGGGTCTGTCGCTGCGCAATACGACCAACAATTTATCTTCGGCGCCGGCGCGGTGACGGCGTCGTTTATCTTTTTCTTTTCGCTTGCGTTTGGCGCACGTTTGCTGACGCCTTTGTTCGCCCACGCGGTAACGTGGCGCGCCCTCGATGCGTTGATCGCGATCATGATGTGGCTCATCGCAGTAAACCTTTTGCTGCACTAAGGTGTTAGGGCTGACTTAATCAGTATCAGGAATTAAGTTTCTGGCGCATCCGGCTGATTCAACGGGTGCGCCTTTTCAAAGGCGGGGTGTTTCTGGCAGCGCTCATAGATCTCGTTCATTTTCGTAAGGCCTGACGTCTCAACGCCGAAACGTTGCGCGGCGAACATCTGCGGGACAAGACAACAATCGGCCATGGTGGGAACATCACCGACGCAGAAGTCGCCTGCAGTACGCGCCAGCGTTTTCTCAACCGCGGCCATGGCGTTTGCGGGCCACGCGTTCAGCCAGTCTTTCACGGCAGCGTCATCGAAGCCGCCTTCGTTTTTCAGATATTGCTGGATGCGCAAATTCATCAGTGGCTGCGCTTCGCAAGCGATGGTTGCGGCGATAGCGCGGGCGTTGGCTTTGGCGACTGCGCTGCCCGGCAGGATCGTCGGCTCCGGGTGCGCTTCTTCCAGATACTCCATGATCGCCAGCGATTGATTCAAAAACGCACCGTCACTGGTGGCGAGGGTTGGGACCAGTCCGGTCGGGTTTTTCGCGAGATAGGCATCGGTCTTTTGTTCGCCCTTCAGCAAATTCACCGGCTCGTAGTCGTAATCTACGCCTTTCAGCGCCATCGCGATTCTTACCCGATAGGTTGCGCTTGAGCGCCAATAACCGAACAATTTCATGAGCCTGTCCTTTGTTCCTGAGACGGTGAAAATCCATGCTTGCCGAGAATTAGTAACATATGTTACTTTCTGTGGGCGAGATCACCTAACATTCATTGAGGCATAAATCATGGCAGACCTTTTCGAAAACCCTATCGGGACCGACGGTTTCGAATTTGTCGAATATACCAGCGGTAACCCGGATGAATTGGCGAAACTGTTCGAGCAGCTTGGCTTCACCGCCGTCGGCAAGCACCGGTCAAAAGACGTCATTCACTATAAACAGGGCGACATCAATTTTCTCCTGAACCGGGAACAGGCGGGCCAGCCGGAAGTCTTTCGCAATCAACATGGCGCCGGCGCCAACGCCATGGCGTTTCGCGTGAAGGACGCGCAGCACGCATTTAACGAAGCGGTTGCTCGCGGCGCCAAGCCGATTGAAGCGAAAGCCGGTCCGATGGAATTGAATATTCCCGGGATCGAAGGCATCGGCGGTCTGAATGTTTATCTGGTTGACCGCTATGGCGCGCATTCAATCTATGATGTCGACTTCGAGCCGATTGAAGGCGCGAGCGCATCGCAAAATGATATGGGCCTTACCTATATCGATCACCTGACCCACAATCTGCATCGCGGCAATATGGATAAGTGGGCGGCGTATTACGAAGACATCTTCAACTTCCGCGAGATCCGGTACTTTGACATTGAAGGCAAGCTGACCGGTCTCGTGTCAAAAGCGATGACGAGCCCATGCGGCAGGATTCGCATCCCGCTTAACGAAAGCCAGGATGAGAAATCCCAGATTGAAGAGTTTCTGGCGCGTTACAATGGCGAAGGCATTCAGCACATTGCGCTTGGTACGAACGATATCTACGAAACGGTGGAGGCGCTGGCGAAACGCGGCGTGCCGTTTCAGCAAACGCCGGACACCTATTTCGACAAGGTTGATGAGCGCGTCAAAGATCACGGCGAAGATTTGGCCCGGCTGCGCAAGAACAATATTCTGATCGACGGCGCCCCAACGGATGATCAGGGCCTGCTTCTGCAGATTTTTACGCAGGACGCCATCGGCCCGATATTCTTCGAAATCATTCAGCGCAAGGGCAATGAAGGTTTCGGCGAAGGCAACTTCAAAGCCCTCTTTGAATCGATCGAAGAAGATCAAATCCGCCGCGGCGTTCTGAAAGAGACAGCGTAAGGATTAATCGTCGATGACAGTTGCTTGCGTTGCGCGCAAACCAAGGGACGGCAAGGCGCGCCCCTTCATCCTTGAAGAGTTCGCGCCTTACCGCATTGTCGCGCTTGGCCACGCGATCAGCGGACGCCTGGCGCAGGCCTATCGCGACGAAAACCTGACGATCCCTGAATGGCGCGTGCTGGCGGTAATCAGTCAGGCGGAAAAAGTTGCGGCGCGCGATGTTGTCTCCCGCACGCCCATGGACAAAATGACCGTCAGCCGGGCGGTGGCCAGCCTTGAAGCGAAAGGCTTCGTCGCCCGCGCGGTAAGCGAAACCGACCGGCGCGTTTCCATGGTTTCCCTGTCGAAAGAGGGGCGCGCGCTTTTTGACCGCGTCGCCGCTTTGGCGGTGGAGTTTGAAGACGAGATGCTGTCCGCGCTGGCGCCCGATGAGCGCGTTGCGTTGATTGACACCCTGAAGAAGCTAGAAAACGCCGCCGTTGAGTAGAATCACTGGCAGGCAATTCGCCCGCTGAGTGAATTCTGGGCAACAAAAAGCCATTTTTGTTGCAGCGCCGCGAAGATTCTATACACTTGCCTTGTGGGCGAAGTTTATCCGCGATGTTTGGGAACGATGGCGCGGCGTTGGGGAGTATCGGGTATGTTCAGAAAATTTATGGCCATTAGCGTGGCGGGTTTAACGTTATGTGCAACGCCGGCGATGGCTGGCATCAGTGTGGTTGACGGCACTATTGAGGCTTGCTCCGTGCAGCAAACTTTCGGTCCGATTCCGGCTGACGGATCGATTGAAATTCCTATTACGGACTGGAATCTTGGTGATTTTCCCGATTGCGGCGATGTCGCCAATCCCGCCAACCGCGACCCTTTTTCGATCAATTATTTCGGAACGACCTACAGCTCTTTTTATCTCAATGAAAATGGCGTCCTGACTTTTGGCGCGCCGATCACCGATAGTCCGTCAACGCCGCTGTTGATGCTCGACACGCCGGCGATTGCGCCTTTCTTTGGCGACATTGCAAATGACCCGAGCGTGAGGGTTGGGTTTGAACTCGGCGGGCCTGGCGCCATGTGGCTTTCCTGGAATGTCGAAGAGGAAGGCGGCGATGGATCAACCAACCGTTTTCAGCTTTCGTTCCAGCAAGTGGGTACCGAAGGCGATTTCGATCTCATCATGAATTACATCAATGTTGACTGGGACCCGGGCCAGGTTGGTTTTACCGACGGTGCGGGGAGCGGTTTTGTCTTTGACGGCTCGGGCATTGATGGCGGGCTCCTTGGCGACGACAATGACAACAATCCGATGTGCGGACCGACCTCGATTGCTTGCAATGTGGGCTTTGGCGGCATGAATCCCAGTGAACCAAGCGCAACTGGTTTTTATGTGTTTCAATTCCGCGATGGCGCGCCGGTTAATGTCGATCTGCAGGCGGTGCCGTTGCCGGCGGCCGTCTGGCTTTTTGCAGCGGGCGCTATCGGACTTAGCAGCGCGGCGCGCCGGCGTAAAAGAAAAGTCGTCTAACGCGCTGTTAGCTTTGTTCCAGGCCGTCCATCCAGCTTTGCGCGCGATTTGTAAAATAATGGTCTTCACCGCGTGACTCTAGCAGTATTGCATGGCCAGACTTTGCTAGTGTTTTGGCGGCGCTGAAATCCCCGTTTTGGGCTAAGCAAAAACTCTCAAATTCGTCTGCTACCCCATAGCGCCAGTCCAAGTCCTGATAGTGTGCGGAAAGTTCAGTTCGCCCTTCCTGGATTGTTTTGAGTCCGTCATCATATCGTCCTGCGCCGCACAGCGCGCGGCCAAGGTTTAGTTTTATTGGCGCGGTTAACCTGTCGACACCCATCAAATCAATAGTCAGCGCTTTTTGCGACGCTTCAACGGCGTCCATGTATTTTCCCAATTCTGACTGAACGATACTCATTGAGTTCAGAAAAAATGCGAACTCAACCAATGAGTCTCTCTCCAGTTTTGTATAGATATCGATAGCATCTCGTAAGTTCGCAAAAGCGCCGTCTGTGTCTCCTGTTTCAAGCTTTAATCGCCCAATGTTGTTGAGTGCTTTTGCATTTTCAGGATGTTCCCAGCCTAGATGGATAACACTTACTTCAAGTGCGCGCTCAAAATAATTGATTGACTCGTTTATGTCTGAAGCAAAATACTTCAACGTGCCAAGTTCGTTAAGAACTTTACCATTCAGATGATGCTGGTCTCCATATAATTTCTGTAGAATATCAAGCGATGCAAGCAACGTCTCATTCGATTGATCAAATCGTTCGAGCGACATCAACGGACGACCGTACCATAAGAGTGCTCTGGCATGCAGCTCAGATTCCTCATGATTAAATGAGCGGATCAGTTGGAGGGCTTCTTCGTATTTTTGAACTGAGTTTTCGAGGGTTTCGGCTAATTGGGCTTCAATATCCGCCAGGCCCATCAGGCTCTCAATATATATTATACTGCTTTCCGGCGTCAGTTCCTGTAAGGTATGCGTTTTAATGGTGCGATTAAAAATTTCCGACGCTTCGTCATATTGCTGACTCTCAAATAGCACCAAGCCAAGAAGGTTTTCCGTTTCCAATATTTCGTACTCATCAGAATTGAGTTCGCTTCTTAGATTGCGGGTGTTGCGCAGCAATCTTTCTGCATCTGGATAATGCCCAAGTCCCCTATAGGCCCGCCCCATGGTGTGCATGAGATCGGCCTGAACTTTTGGCTCGCCCTCGAGGCTGGTCTCGATGGAGGCGACGCCCTTGTCGAGAATCTCCTTTGCAGTGATCTCGCGTCCACGGGCCTCGCTGGGGTCCGCGACTTCGAAGAGGTCAATCATGAATTCCGCCGTGCGCGTCGCCGTCATCGCCTCGGTCTCGGCCCGCGCGCGCTGACGTACGGCTTCCTGACGAGAAAGAAGTGCGACGGCGGCCAACCCCGCGGCGAACACCATGCCCGTAAGCGATGCGGCGGTTACCGCCATCATCCGTTTGCGTGCGCGCGCATCCTCGCGCCGGGCGAGGTCGTCAAGGCCGACGCCCATAAGGCCAGCGGCGAGTTTCAATTTCGCCAGCGGCTTGCCATCCTTACCCGGACGGATATCGGCGGCGAGGGGTTCGCGCGGTTCCGGCAGGATGGCGCCGTCCGGCCCGACTTTTTCCAAAAGCGCGGGCGGGAAGCAGGAGATGTCGTCCGCCGGGTCGCCTTCAACGATCAATGCGAAGATCCTGTCGTCGCCATGCATATCGCGAAACGCGCGGATCTCCTGATTAACCCATTGCGATTGCGCCGAACGCGGCGAGCATAATACGATCAGCGCGCCGGACGCCTTCAGCGCCGTCGTAATCAGGCTGGGGAGATCGGCGCCGGACGCAAGCTCCTCCCGGTCGCGAAACACCGGCGCCAGCTTGTCGGCGCGGGGCAGGGCGTCTTTGGCCGGGATTGCAAGTCCTTCCGGCGGCTTGAACCCTTCAAGGGACCTGTGCAGCCAGCCCGCCGCCGCTTCGTCGGAATGGCTGTAGCTGATAAATGCGGCGTAGCGGAACGGGTGGGTATGCGTATCGGTCATGTCCCTCTCTTTAGCATAGGCGCGGCTAAATGCGCACCGGTGTCATGACATTGGCGCGCGGGCGTGCTTTAGAAATCGAATGATCCGTCGCCCCGTGAAACCTGCGGTCCTGTCCGCCTTTGCGGCGCTCGTTAGCGCCTGCGTGTCGTTCCCTGATGCGCCGGCGCCTGTGGCGCCGCCGGTGATGGCGGCGAATGTCGTGCAAAGCGTCGATGGCGCTTTGCTGGGGCTGCAAAAGTGGCCCGCCGAACAGCCGCGTGCGATTATCATCGCGGTACACGGCATGAATGATTATTCGAACAACTTCGCGTTGCCCGGGGCGTGGTGGGCGAAGAATGCGCGGCTTACAACCTATGCTTACGATCAGCGCGGCTTTGGCCGCTCGCCCGGCTTTGGCTATTGGGCCGGGCATGAAACCATGATGGCGGATTTGCGCGCGGTGGTGGCTGCGGCGCGAGCCGCCAATCCGGGGTTGCCGGTTTATGTGCTCGGCCATTCCATGGGCGCGGCGGTGGCGCTTGCGGCGGATGCCGAAGAGCCGCTTGACGCAGACGGGCTTATCCTAGCGGCGCCCGGCGTGTGGGGCGGAAGCGCATTGCCGATTCCCTATCGTTTGACGCTGAACATGGCGGCCAGCATTGCGCCTGGCAAAACGCTGACCGGTGAACGCGCCGGCCGTCAGGCAACGGACAATATCGAAATCTTACGCCAGATGTATCGTGATCCGCTTGTCATCAAGGAAACAAGAATGGACGCCATTCTCGGCGTCGTCCGCGTGATGGGTAAGGCTTATGGCGCCGCGGAAGAGGTTGAAGGCGACATCCTGTTTCTTATTGGCGAGAAGGATGAAATCATCCCCTTGAAAGCCATGGAGAAAACTGCGGGTCGTCTCGACGGGGAGATTGAAGTCCGACGCTATCCTGACGGATGGCACCTTCTTTTTCGCGACTTACAGGCCGAAACCGTATGGCGCGATGTGGCTGACTGGGTGACGACGCGCGCCAGGACATTCGTTGCGAACGAAGCCCCCGAATAGAAGACTCTCCGGAGGCTTCGATGAATGCATCTGGTCTTACAGATACTGAATGCGCGCGCGCCGTGAGCAGTCACGGTTTGCAATGCGGCGGAGCCGTCGTTGCGGTACGTAATAGGCCTCTCTTCCTTTTACGATAATAGAGCAGACAAGCTGTTCACGGCCGCTTCGGGTCCAGTAGATTTCCTCAACCAGAACAATGCGCGCGCGATATCGCGTTGAATAGGTTTCGCGATTAACAACGCGGCTGCGCGCGCGACGGCGCTCATACCCACGCCGATAACCACGGTCATAGCGCCCGCGGCGGCGATAGTCGTCACGACCGCGATAATCGCTGGCGCGGTAATAATTGTCCTCCGGATAATAGTCGTAATAGGACGCGGAATGCGACCGGTGATCATGGTCGATGGCGCAATAATCGGGCCGGTATTCGGCCGACGCCTGTACGGCGCCAATCGCGCCTGCAGCAAAGGTGAACGCAACAAAATATTTTATCAATGATTGCATCGATAGCTCCCAAGCTTGCCCCAGCCAGGGTTCGATAGTGGCGGAATTGCACTGTCATTGCGGCGAAAATAGCGCAGGCGCCGCCCAATTGCGGCCATATTTGTGCTGGCGCGACATTTCAAGCTTAAAATAATCAGTAAGCAGAGAAAATGTAAGGCAGGTTTTCAGATTTCGGGAATGGTCTGCCTTATCGAGTCGGCGCGCACGGCGCCTAAATGAATAAAAGTTAGGTATATGACTTAGTATATTGCAATCCGGGTATTTACCTGATAAGTTAGGCATATGCCTAACCAAGAAGCTATTCTCGACGATGTTTTCCGCGCGCTTGCTGACCCAACGCGGCGCGCGGTTGTTCAACGCCTCAATAAGGGGCCGGCCTCGGTGAAGGAACTGGCGGCGCCGTTTGAAATGGCGCTGCCGTCTTTCATGCAGCATCTGCAGGTGCTTGAAGACAGCGGTCTGGTGAAGTCGAAAAAGACCGGCCGCGTGCGAACCTGCTCGATCAAGCAGAAGGAGCTGGCGAAAGCCGAACGCTGGCTATCGAAACAGCGCGCCATGTGGGAGGCGCGTTTTGACCGACTCGACGTCTATCTCGATGATTTGCAAAGCAAGGGAGAAGAGAAGTGACGGCGACTTTTTCGGACGAACTGGATTTGAGAATTACACGCACAGTGAGAGCGCCGCGTGAAATGGTGTGGCGCGCCTGGGCCGATCCCAGGCAGCTTGAAAAATGGTGGTGTCCGAAACCGTGGCGGGCGGAAGTGCAGGGGTTTGACCTAAAGCCCGGCGGCGCCTTCGATACGATGATGCGGGGACCGAATGGCGAAGAGAGCGGCGGTCGCGGCGTCTTTCTGGACGTTGTAGAGCGTGAGCGAATTGTATTTTCATCATTGATGATGGCCGGCTGGCGCCCGGCGCCGGGCCCCGAACTGCCGATGACGGTAATTATTACAATGGCCGATGAAGGCGGCGGGACTCTCTACGATGCGCATGTGATGCACGCCGACCGCGACGGACGCGAACGGCACGAAGGCTTCGGCTTTTTTGACGGGTGGAATACCGGCGTTGATCAACTCGAAGCCATTGCGATCGCTTTACAAAGCGGAAAAGGCTGATGAACCGCAATAACTGTACTCTGGCGATGACGCGTTTTTACAAGGCGCCGCGAGAATTGGTCTGGGAAGTCTGGACCGACCCGAACCATGTCGCCGCATGGTGGGGACCGTTCGGGCCGGAGGAAACGCAGAGCGAGATCGACGCCGTTGTCGGCGGCGTTTTCTATGTGGCGATGACGGCGCCCGACGGATCGCAGCATCCGAGCCGCGGCGTTATCAAAGAGATTATCCCGCCGGAAAGGCTGGTGATCGAAGGCGATCCGAATGCGCCGGACGCCTGCGGCGCAGGCTTGCCGCCAGGCGCTGTCATTACCGTGCTATTTGAAGAAGACGGCAAGGGAACGAAACTGACGCTCGACGCGGTGTTTCCGTCCGCCAAGGCGCGCGAAGACGCTCAAGCGAGCGGCTATGAAACTAGCTGGACGACGACGCTCGATGACCTTCAAGACTATTTCGATCGCTATATGCGACAAATGGGAGAGAAAGCATGAAATTCACGGCGAAGGTGCGCACATGCCTATGGTTTGACGGTAAAGGCGAGGAAGCCGCACGGTTCTATACGTCATTGTTGCCGGACAGTGAAATCGAAAAGATCTACAAACCGGACCCTAGCGGACCGCCGCTTGTCGTTGAGTTTACGCTTGCGGGCGCGCCCTATATGATTCTGAATGGCGGGCCGCAATACAAGCATACGCCTGCCGCATCGATCTCAGTACTGACAAAAGATCAAAAAGAAACCGACCGGCTGTGGGGGGCGCTCACCGCTGATGGCGGCGAGGAAAGCATGTGCGCCTGGCTGATCGATAAATATGGCGTCTCCTGGCAGATTGTACCCGAGCGCCTGGTTGCGCTGATCAACGATGACGACAAAGCGGCGGCTGGGCGCGCGCAAGAGGCGATGATGCAAATGCGGAAAATCGATATCGCTGCTCTGGAAGCGGCGTTTAACAGCGAATAAGGGTGGTTGAGCATGACTTATGTAGACGGATTCGCAGGCGCGGCGCCGACGGCCAACCGCGAAAAATATATCAAACATGCTGCGGACGCGGCGAAAGTCTTTAAAGAGTTTGGCGCGCTGAAAGTCGTCGAATGTTGGGGCGATGACGTTCCCGACGGCGAGGTTACATCCTTTCCGATGGCCGTGAAAAAGAAGCCGGACGAGACGGTTTTCTTTTCCTGGATTGTGTGGCCTTCGAAGGAGGCGCGCAACGAAGCCATGCCAAAGATCATGGCTGACCCTCGCCTGCAACCGGACAAAAATCCGATGCCGTTTGACGGCAAGCGGATGATTTTCGGCGGCTTTGAAATGATCGTGGACGCGTAAAAGTTACCCAAGCGAGGTCTTTAGTGGATCGCGCAGGCGCCGCCGCCGTTTTTCTCAAGATAGCGCTGATGATATTCTTCCGCCTTCCACCAGACGCCTGCGGGCTCGATCTTCGTGGCGATCGGTCCTGCGTGCCGGTCGGACGCATCCTCTGCCTCAAGGGATGCCTTTGCCGCCGCTAATTGAGTATCGGAATGGGTGAAGATCGCGGTGCGATACTGGTCGCCCACATCGGGTCCCTGACGGTTCACTTGCGTCGGGTTATGAATGCTCCAGAACAACGCCAGCAAGTCGTCGTAAGAAACAACAGCCGGGTCGAAGGTTACACGCACCGCCTCAGCATGCCCGGTATTTTTGCGGCAGACGGCTTCGTAAGTCGGGTTGTCCACGTGGCCGCCCGTGTAACCGGACTCTGCGTCGATCACGCCGGTCATTTCGCGAAACGCCTGTTCCACGCCCCAGAAGCAGCCGGCGGCGAAGGTTGCGATTTCTTGTGTCATCTGAGGTCTCCCGATTGCGTTTACAGGATAAAGGCAGTCGCCCGTGTCTTTGCAAGTCTCATCACGGTTTTGTGGCCGCCTCGATCCAGTCCAGAAAGCTACGATTGGACCCCTCGCTTTGGACCGGCAGGGCGGCGACGCAAGGCTCGTCATAAGGGTGGAGCGCAATGATCCGGTCGCGGGCGTCATCGGCTCTGGCGGCGGTGGTTTTCACAAATAGCGGTGTTTCGAGTTTGAGTTCGACCCGGCCGTCCCACTCATAAATTGAACGCATCTCAACGTGAATATTGACGCAGGCCGCGAGTTTTTCCTCAACCAGCGTTCGGGCGATCCGCGCCGCCGTTTCGGCGTTGGGCGCGGTGACGTAAAGGAAGACGATGTCGGACACGTTGCGGCCTCCGTTAGCGAGGCGTATGGACTAGCACAGATTTGGAGTGCGCGGGACTTTTCCCGCCATCGGCGCATATGCGAAAACTCGATCATAAAAAGGCGCTGGTTCTGTTCTCGGGCGGGCAGGATTCATCAATTGCGCTCGCCTGGGCGCTTGATCGGTATGAAGCTGTCGAAACCATCGGCGTTGACTATGGCCAGCGCCATGCGGTTGAACTTGAAGCGCGCGACAAGGTTCGCGATGCAATCATCGAAGCGTTCCCGGATTGGGCTGCAAAGCTTGAATCCGATACGCTGATCGGCGCGACCGGTTTTAAGGACCTTGGCGAGACCGCCATGACCCACGAAACGGAGATCGCCATTGCGCAGAACGGTCTGCCGACCACATTTGTGCCCGGGCGAAACCTGTTCTTTCTGGTGATGGCGGGGGCTTTCGCTTATCGCCGCGATATCGGCGTTATCGTTGCGGGCATGTGCGAGGCGGATTTTTCCGGCTATCCGGATTGCCGTGAGAAAACCCTCAGTATTCAGATGGAAGCCATTCGGCTTGGTATGGAAACGGATGCACATCTTGAAACGCCGCTGATGCATTTCACCAAGGCGGAGAGCTGGCGTCTCGCTGAAGCGCTTGGCGGGGAGACGTTGGTCGCTATGATTAACGAACATAGTCATACTTGCTATCGCGGTGATCGCGGCGCACGCCATGACTGGGGCTATGGATGCGGTGATTGCCCGGCATGCGACTTGCGGGCGAAAGGCTGGGCGAGTTATCGCGCCGGAGACTGACGATTGACCTACGCTGTTAAGGAACTTTTTTATACGCTGCAGGGCGAGGGCGCGCAGGCGGGGCGCCCGGCGGTGTTTTTGCGCTTTGCCGGTTGTAATCTGTGGTCAGGCCTGGAGCGTGACCGCGCCGATGCGGTGTGTAATTTCTGCGATACGGATTTTGTCGGCGTTGATGGTCCGGGCGGCGGCAAGTTCGCCGATGCGCCGTCGCTGGCCGGCGCTGTTGCGCAAGCCTGGCCGGAAACCAAAAGCGGGCGGCGTTTCGTTGTGTGCACCGGGGGCGAGCCGCTGTTGCAGCTTGATACGCTGCTGATCGAGGCTCTTCATGCTGAAGGCTTTGAGATCGCCGTTGAGACCAATGGCACGATCGCCGTGCCTGAGGGGCTTGACTGGGTCTGCGTCTCACCCAAAGCGGACGCGCCGATGGTCCAGCGAGAGGGGCACGAACTGAAGCTTGTTTACCCCCAGGAGAAAGCGGTCCCTGAGGCGTTTACCAATCTCGCATTTGACTTTTTCTATTTGCAGCCTATGGACGGCCCGTCGCTGGCGGTGAATACCGCCGCTGCGATTGAATATTGCAAACACCATCCGCAATGGCGCCTGAGCACCCAGACGCACAAGATGCTTGGCATCCCATAAGCGGACGGCGGAAACGGGATTGAACGCCATGCGCATTGTAAAGTCGATGAGTTTCGACGCCGCGCACTTTTTAAGTCATGACCCAGAGGCGCGGCCTTATGCGCGTTTGCACGGGCATTCGTTTTCCATGGAGGTGGAAATCGAGGGCGAGCCGGATGCTGAGTCCGGCTGGGTTGTCGACTTTGGCGATGTCGCCGAGGCGCTGGAACGCTTGCGCGAGGCGCTCGATCATCGGCTTTTAAATGAGATCGAAGGGCTGGAGCGCCCGACGCTTGAGAATATTTGCATCTGGGCTGCTAAGCGCCTGAAGAAAGAATTCCCAGGCCTTGTTCGCGTGCGTGTCTTGCGTCCGTCTAATGGCGAGACCTGTATCTACGATGTTCCAGCGTAGCCTGTCGTAATTCCCGTCCAATCTGCACCCTTCATCCTTCGTGACGCTCCCCGGACTTTGTCCGTGTCGCCCTCAGGATGAAGGCATTTTTGCGTCTCGAAGGATAAGCAAGATGTGCAGAGATAACCTGCTGTTGAAAAGCGTTAATCCTCGAATTCGCCTTTCATGCGGGCGATCAGATACTGCGCGTCACGACAATAGCCTGCGGCGGCGCGGTCGGCGCGGCCAAGCGCAGCATCCAGTTCTTCCAGCGCTTCGTCGATTTCTTCAAAAGTCGAAAATGCGTCGCGCGGCGGGGAAACGTTAAGGCCACGCTCGCTCACATCCAACCGTGTCGATGACACTGAGTATCGCGCCTTGCCGCCAAGCACGACATCAAGATGCCGCGCCGACGGACCGATCAGTTGCGTGGCGCGGGGGTCGGCGCTTTCAATCGCTTCGTTAATCGAGAGCCGCAATTCGTCATAGCGTTCGGCGAGCAGCGCGCGCCCGCCGACATCTTCAACGCTCTTTGCGGAGAGGGCGACTTCGCAGGCCTGTTCAATCGTATCGCGAATACCGTCGATGGCGTAAAGCGCGGCTTCGATGGCGCCGAGCGCCTGGCGGACGCGTTCTTCCTTATCGTCCGCCGGCGAGCGTTGCTGCGGCACTTTTGGACCGCGCAAAGCGCGATCGACGCCGGCCGCGATGTCAGCCTCCTGGAGATCGCCACCGGCTTCGGCGTTCTGACGGCGTCCCAGCCAGCTGGTGAAGGAATTCTTCTTCGCCGCCTTTTCTTCCTCAGACGATTTGTTCAATGCAAACGCCACGCGCATTGCTCCTCTATACGAAACAGACGTGGAGCCTAGCGGTCCTGTTTTTAGACGCCGTTAAGCAATTGATTAAATTTGATCGACTTTACGCAGGAACGGCCGGCGTTATGCGCCAGTCCGACGGCGCTTTCCCGCCTCGACAAGCCACGCGGCCAAAAGGCATGCGCCAATCAGGAAGAGCCACGCCAATGGCGGCGCCAGCGGGGTATCCTTAACGCTTTCAATACGCGCGCCGCCCCGTTCCACAATTCCGGCCCAACCGGACCCGGCGCGCGCCGATGCGCCGCCGCGTAATTTGCGGATGCCGGGCAGCGCGGCCTCGTCGCGGCGCTGGATGCGGAATACGCCGCCGCCGGTATTTTCCGAGAGTGGCGCCAGCTTCTCCTGGCTCGACAAGACGTCCTGAAATTCCGGCGCGGCGGTCAGCCCAATGGCGCCGATGGCGAAGAGATCGCCGGAGACGGCCCGGTAAAGTCCGCGCGACAGGTTTTCAACTCTGGTTTCAAACCGACCGGGTTCGGTTTCGATGACTTCATGTTCGGATGTCTCGCCATCGGGCCTGGTGATAATGACCGGCGGCGGCGTTTGCGCGATTGAGCGCCGCTCGACAATGAGTGCATCGCCATCGGCGCGTAAAGAGAGCGCTTCTTCCTCAAGCTCAGGTTCTTTCATCAGCCAGTGTGCAATGCGGCGTAAAAGTTCTGCATGCGGACCGCCGCCGTCAAACCCGCGCGCCCACAGCCAGGGATGATCGGAAAGGAAGAGGCCAACACGGCCCTCGCCAACGCGATCGAGGATTAGAAGCGGGGCCTCATCCGGCCCCGCCATCAAAGATTGGCCGCGTGTCTTGGCGACGGGCATGATGCGTAGCCAACGACCCCAGAAATCCTGTTCGGGCAGGCCGGCGGTCACCGGGTGGCGCTTGCCGAGGTCGGTTACGACGGGCCGGAACGGTTCCTCAATAGCGCCGCCCATCGGAAGGGCCGGGAGGATAAACGAAAGGTTCCGGCGCGAGGCGAGACTGAGCGCGCTGTTATATTCCGGTCCCGACGCGATCAGCACTGCGCCGCCTTCGTCGACAAAACGCGCAATGTTGTCGAAATGAAATGACGACAGAACCCCGCGGTAGGTATAGCGGTCAAAGATCAAGAGATCGAATTCGCTGAGTTTGTCGATAAAAAGTTCGTCCTGCGGAAATGGGATGAGCGCCAGTTCGGAAATCGGCGTGCCGTCATTTTTATCGATGGGCCTCAGGATCGTGAAATGAACCAGATCCACCGCCGGGTCCGACTTCAACAGATTTCGCCATACACGTTCGCCGGGATGCGGTTCGCCGGAAATTAAAAGCACCCGCAGGCGGTCACGGATCGCTGTGATCGGCAGGACTGCAATATTGTTGCGTTCTGTCAGCTCACCGTTACGCGGTTCCACTTCCAGTTCGATGACCGTTCTACCGGGGCGGTTGAGCGGCGCGTCAAAACCGACCTCCGTGCCGATCGGGACCGGCTGGCGCAAAACTTCCTCGCCATCGACGCGAAGCGCGACCATGGGGGAAGCGTCTGACTCGAGCGGTTTTTCATCAACGCCGAGATCATCAATACGAAATGATACCCGTACGGATTGCCGAACAATTCCATAGCGCGGGGCGTTGGTAAGAGTGATCTTGCGATCGGTTTCCTTCTCGTCGCCAGTGACCAGCAGATGAACCGGCGCTTCAAGTCCAAGCTGTGTCGCCGCGCCAATAGCGTCAACCGCCTGGCCGTCGGTAATGATGAAAACGCCGCCGAGCCGGGCGCGCGGCACATCTGCAAGCGCCGTCCGCAGCGCTTCAATGGTGCGGGTTTCCTCCGCCCCGTCAAACTCGGCGACTTGGATCTCCGCATTATTGAGCGCCTCGATGTCCCGCGTCATCTTTTCAACGGCGGCGTCCGTAACGGCGTCGCGTCCACCCAGTGTCTGACTGAGACTTTTATCGACCAGCACCAGTGCGATGTCGTCGAGTGGAGTTTTTTCCGCCTCGCGCAATTGCGGATTGAAAAGCAGGCCGATGAGTCCGGCGATCGCGAGTAGCCGGAAGGCGCCGCTGCGCCAGTTGCGCCAGATGCTGAGCGCCGCCAGC
Organism: Hyphococcus sp.; assembly: GCA_965230025.1. GTDB lineage: Bacteria > Pseudomonadota > Alphaproteobacteria > Caulobacterales > Parvularculaceae > Hyphococcus. The sequence continues at coordinate 25,720 of CBDDKD010000062.1, read as the reverse complement.
ACCGCGCCAAAGGCGGCGATAAGAATCAACGCCCAATAGGGAGCGAAAGGATCAAAAGCGAGCGTCACTGACCAAGGCGCTCCAGCAGGATCGGCGTGTGCACCTGATCGGATTTATAATTTCCAGTGAAGGCGACCATGACCATGTTAACGCCGGCGCGATAGGCGAGTTCGCGGGCGCGCTCGCCGCCGCGGGGCATCGGACGTAAAGGACGGCCAAGATCGTCGGTCGCCCAAGCGCCGGCCCAGTCGCGCCCGCCAATGATTAACGGCGTCACTCCATCAGCGGCGGCGCTCGCGTCCGCCTGCACCCAGACGGGCGTATTGCGAAGGCGCCCCTGCAGATCGCCCATCAGGTAGAAAGAACGCAACAGCACGTGCTCGCCCTCAACGCGCGTCAGCGGGGGAATGTCCAGTTGCGTAAGGATACGCTGCAGGGCTTGCGCTTCCGGGGTCGATCCGGCGCCGACCGCACGCTCATCGTCGCGCGTATCGAACAGGATCAGGCCGCCAAAGCGCATGAAGTTTTCGACATTGGCGAGGGTTTCGTCCGACGGCGCTTCGGCGCCGGGCACGATTGGCCAGTAGAGGAAAGGATAGAGCGATAAATCATCCGTTTCCAGATTAACCATCGTTGGCGGCGCCGGCTCAATGGAGGTGCGCCGATAAAGCTCACGACTCAGCGCCGTCAGCGCCTGCGCAGAGAGATCGTCCACCCCCGGGTCACCGGTTTTGACAAAAGCCAGCCGCGTTTCAAGAGCGGCGTCAATGGCTGTCGCGTCAATTTCAGCATCAAGGGGTTGTGCAACGCCATCGTTTGGAATGATGAAAGCCGCTGTCATCATCGCCGCGGTGATTGCTGCGGCGGCCGATGCGCGGCGCAGCCGCAAGCGTCCGCTGATCCAGAGCGTCACGAGTCCGTCAAGGAGCAGCATCGCCAGCGCGATGGCGAAAAGCGGCGCGCTGAGTCGCTGCGGCGGCTCCGCTGTGTAGGGCAAGGTTAGGGCGCCGGGAATGTTCAAGGGTTCAAGGCTTGTTTCAGCATTGACAGCGTTGAGCGCCAGCGGCGCATCGCCAGCACCATAGAGGCCGGGATGACGGTTCGGGCCGGGCGCATCGGTAAGCTCTGCAGCGGTAAGCGCCGGGTCGTCATCGGCGGGCGGTCGTAATCGCCCATAGCCGTCCATTAGTCGCAAGGGAGCAAAGCGGGTTTCCACTGAAGCGTCCGCAGTCTCGGGCCCAAGAGCGGAAAGAAATGTCAGTCTGCGCAACATCTGAATAAACATCTCCGATACGGGAAGATCTGACCATTGCGGTGTGGCGGTAATGTGGAAGAGCGCGATCGCTCCATTACCGCGCCGCTCGCCGGTGACTAATGGTGTTCCGTCCTGAAGCCGCGCCCATGTGCGTTCCGTTGTCTCGCCGCCCGGTTGCGCTAACACCTGCCGGCGAATGAGCACATCCTCCGCCGCGACGAGCCCGCCGAACGGCCCTTCGGCTGGAAATTCGTCCAGCCTTTGCGGCGTGTCCCAGGTGAGCGCGCCGCCAAAGGCCCGACCGCCGCCGCGCAAGGGAACGGGTAAGAGGGCGGGCGTTCGATCCTGTGCGGCTTCAGCGAGGACAGGGCCGGCGAAGCGGATCAAAACGCCGCCGCGTTCGACCCAGGCGGTAAGCGTATCGTTATCGCTCGTCCGCAAGGTGCCCACATCGTCAAGGACAATCACCGACGCATCCGACCGCAATAAATCAGCAAGCGGTCCAGCCAGAATCTCCGCATAGGGATTAAGCGCCTCGCGCAGATAATGAGTTCCGGACAACAAGCTATCGCGGCCCTGGTCCGCATTTGAAACGAGACCGACGAGGGCGCGCCGGTCGCGCGCGTCGATAAGTTGAACGCCGCCAGCGGAGAGTGCGTTTTCAATCCGCACGGCGGAGAGCTCGTTTCGCAAGGCAAGAGGTAACGAGAGTGTTGCGTCCATGATCCGCTCGCCATCTTTCATGGCGATGGGAAGTCGAGCGATTTCCCGCCCGTCGCGCGCCGTCGCAACCAGATCGCCTTCCCATGCGCCAGTCTTTGAAAGACGCTTAATACGGTAGGCGGGGCCGTCTTCCTGTGGTTCGGCCTCCTGCAGCATAAGCACATGCGCTTGCGGTTCAGCATAAACTGTCACCGCGCCGATTTCTTTCAGGGTCTCGAAAAGAGCAGCGTCCGCAGATGACGCCACGCCGTCGCTCAACCAGCGCACTTCCAGATTGGCGCCAGGCAAGCTCTCCTGAAACGAAGCCAGTCGCTCAATCGCGCCGCTGCGATCTGCGGCCAGGGGCGCCGGCGCCAGATTGGCGGCGACGGAGCGCATCTCCTCGCCGGTGATTGGTGTAATCTCCGGGGGTACGCGCTGAGGGGCCGTGGTTACGACAAATATCTCGCGATCGTTTTGCGCTGCTTCCGCCGCTGTCGTTTCCATCATGTCGCGCCGGACGCGCCAATGCGCCGCCGCCGCCCATGTGTCGTCGATAACGAGCATGATCGGCCCGGCGCCGGGGGCAGGGGGCGGCGCATTCAGGATCGGTCCGGCAAGCCCTAAAATCACGAAAGCCGCCAGCAACAGCCGCAGCAGCAACAGCCACCATGGCGTGCGGTTGGGGGTTTCCTCCGATGTCTTTAACTGGCGCAGAATGATGAAAGCTGGAAAGCGCACGGTTTTGGGCGATGGCGGCGTTGCGTGCAAGAGCCACCAGATCGCCGGCAGCGCTGCAAGTGCTGCAAGAATAAAAGGCGAGGTGAAAGACAAAGCGCTCAACATCGTTCAGGTCCAAAGGCGCGCATCGCCGAGCGCCGTGTAAAGCGCAAGCAGCGCTGTCTGTACCGGATTGTCCGTACGGTGCGTAATCAGAATCCACCCGGCGGCTCGGGCGAGATTGGCGAGCGCGTCGCGGTGGGCGGCGAATTTTTTCCGGTACTCGCGTTCCAGCGATCCCGTCTCGCCAAAGATCAGCCGGTCCCGGCTTTCGAGGTCCTTGAACTCGACGCGCCCTTCATAGGGAAAGTCCTCTTCCGCCGGGTCACAGACCTGCACAAGCGCGCCGGTGGCGCCGGCGGCGGCCAGGGCGCTGACCGATTTCGCCAGTGCATCGATGTCGGCGAAAAAATCACTGACCATCACAACCCGCGCGCCTGGCGGCAGATGCGCCGGCGGCGGTGTTGACGCTATGTCCTGATAAGCATCGACATGCAGCGCTTCCAGAAGGCGCGTGGGTGCGCCGCGACCATGAAAGGGGCGGCGCTCTTCGCCCAGAACGCCGATCCGCTCACCAGCCTGGGACAAAAGAATTGCAAGCGCGAGGGTCAGAACATCCGCGCGGCGGCGTTTGCTCGGCAATGTTTTTAGTGAAGAAAAGTCAAGCGATCGCGACGGATCGCGCCACACATACACCGCCGCCGCCGCTTCCCATTCGTTCTGGCGGATATAAAGCCGGTCGGCGGCGCGGGCGGATTGGCGCCAGTCGATGGTGTTGACAGGATCGCCAAATGCATAAGGTCGATGCTGCCAAAAGGTCTCTCCGGGGCCTGCGCGGCGACGCCCGTGAAGACCGGCGGCCACCGTTTGCGCGATCCGTTCAGCCTCAACCAACAGTGCGGGAAAAAGCGCCGCCGCTTCTTCCGCGTCATGCCGAATAACATTGTGATCGCTTGGCGCCATATCAGCGGTTTTGCGTCCTCTTAGAAACTAGTCCGCCCCGGCCAGAAGTTCGTCGATAAATTGATCCGTATCCAGTCCTTCAGATCGCGCTGCGAAGTTCAACGCCATGCGATGGCGCAGCACCGGTTTGGCGAGACGCCGAATATCGTCGACCGATGGCGCATGGCGGCCGTCGATCAGCGCCATGGCGCGCGCCACCAGCGAGAACGCCTGGCTGGCGCGCGGTCCCGGTCCCCAGGCGACGAGGGACTGGACGCGCTCGCTTGCGGTCTCGCCGGGCCTTGCGGCGCGTACAAGTTTCAAAATCATCTCGACAATCTGTTCGCCGATCGGCATCTGGCGCACCAGTTTTTGCGCCGCCATCAGATCGGCGCTGGTCATGACGGGTTCAATTTGAGAGAGCGTCGCGCCGGTGGTTTCCGCCAACATGCGCCGTTCCGAATCGAGATCCGGGTAGCTCACATTAATCTGCAGAAGGAAACGGTCGAGCTGCGCTTCGGGCAGGGGGTAGGTGCCCTCCTGTTCGATCGGGTTCTGGGTCGCCAGAACGTGAAACGGCTCCGGCAGATCATGGCGAGCGCCAGCGACCGTCACATGGCGTTCCTGCATCGCCTGCAGCAGCGCCGACTGGGTGCGCGGACTGGCGCGGTTAATTTCATCCGCCATCAGAAGCTGGCAGAACACCGGTCCCGGAATGAAACGGAATTCGCGTTTGCCGTCGGCGGTTTCTTCCAGCACCTCTGAGCCGAGAACGTCGCCAGGCATCAGATCGGGGGTGAACTGAACCCGCTTTTCCGAAAGCCCCAAAAGGTCCGCAACTGAGGTCACCAGCAGTGTTTTCGCCAGCCCCGGTGCGCCGACGAGCAGCCCGTGGCCGCCTGCCGCCAGGGTCGCGAGGGTCAATTCGATCACATCGCGCTGGCCAAACACAATTTTGCCCAATCCCTCGCGAGCGCGGGCGAATTTCGCTGAAATCTCGTCAAATTGCTGAATTAGGTCCTGATCGGGCGTCGCGTCTGTCATAGGTCTCAAGTGTTTCTTTTTTGGATGGAAATTCAGATAGCACGGGTGAATGCCGGTTACGGAACCGCTTGGCAAGGAATCAACACGGATTGTCGCAAAAGTCTTGCCCCTTGCGGTCCAAGCCCCATTTTCTTTACGATGCCGTCATGTCCATGGCGCATAGTGTACCAATCTGCGCATGGCGCTGAGGGGTCAGAGAGATAAATGGATTATCCATACGGCCGATACAATGGCGGCCGCAGTTTTGTAAGAAAAGGGGCGTTTCGTGTCTGAAAGCGAATCACACTTCACGGTTTGGGGATTCATCAAAGGCTTCGGCAAGTTGATGATCGGTCTGTTGCTCCTGTTGCAGGGGCTGATCGGACTGGTCGTGATGCTCCTGTTCGTTGGCGTTCTGGTCAGCGTCAGTAATGGCGTCGCCGGCAACAATGAAAAAGTTCAGATCACGGTGCCCGATGGCGCGGCTCTTGTCCTCAATCCGAATGGCGTGCTCGTGGAGCAGGCCGAAGAGGTCGATGCTTTCCAGGTTCTGATCGAGGAAGCTTATGGCGTCGATGAACCGAAAGAGATCGAAGTTCACGATATCGTTCAGGTGATCCGCAAAGCCAAGGACGACAAGCGCATTAAAGGTCTGGTTCTCGATCTTGGCAGCCTGCAGGTTCCTTCCAGCGGCGCCAGCAAGCTGCATTACATCGCTGACGAAATTCGCGCCTTCAAGGAAAGCGGCAAACCGGTGACGGCGATTGGCGACTATTACAGCCAGGATCAATATCTGCTCGCTGCCAACGCCGACCAGATCTACATGAACGACTATGGCAATATCGTCATTTACGGTTACGGCCGCTATTCGACATTTGTGAAATCGCTGCTGGAGAAACTGAAAGTCACCAGCCACGTCTTCCGCGTCGGGACATTCAAGTCGGCGGTTGAACCTTTCCTTCGCGATGACATGTCGCCGGAAGCGAAAGAAGCAAACCTCGCCTATCTGAATGTTCTGTGGGACCGCTATGCGGACTCTGTGGAAGCGGCGCGAGGCCTCCAGCCCGGCTCCATTGAGCAATATGCAAACAATTTCAGCCAGGTCATGGAGACCGTCGATGGCGACTTCGCCAAGGCGGCGCTCAACTCCGGTCTTATCGACGAATTGAAATCGCGCGCTGAACAAAACGAATATCTGGTCAGCGTCTATGGCGACAATGGCGACGGCAAAACATTCAAAAATGTTGGCTTCCGGCGTTATCTGACGGCCATCGATGATGACAAGGACGACGGCGATCCAAACGTTGCGATCGTCACGGCGGCTGGCGTTATCGTTGATGGTGAAGCGCCTAGCGGTCAGGCGGCTGGCGGTGACACCATCGCCGCCTATCTTAGAAAAGCGCGCGAAGATGACGATGTAAAAGCGGTTGTCCTGCGTATCGACAGCCCTGGCGGGTCGGCCTTTGCGTCGGATATCATGCGTGACGAAATCCTCGCGCTGAAAGCCGCAGGCAAGCCGGTTGTCGCCTCCATGGGATCGCTTGCAGCGTCGGGCGGTTACTGGATCGCTGCGCCAGCGGACGAAATCTGGGCGGCGCCGACAACGATCACCGGCTCCATCGGTATTTTCGGCTACTTTAATACATTCGAAAATACAGCAGCAGAGGTCGGTCTTTATGTAGACGGCGTCGGCACCACGACCCTGTCACCCATCCTCGCTACCGGTATCGGGCCGTTGCCTGATGTTGCTGCGGACATTATTCAGCAGTCGATCGAAAACGGTTACGACCGCTTCCTGAATGTCGTCGGCGAAGGTCGAGGACTTGAGCCATCCTATGTCGACTCTGTCGGCCAGGGCCGGGTCTGGATCGGCGGACGTGCGCAGGAATTGCGTCTTGTTGACAAGCTTGGCGACATTGACGACGCCATTGCATCGGCGGCGGCGCTCGCCAATCTTGAAAAGTATGACGTCGTCGACATGACGGAAAAACGTACGCCATTCCAGATGTTGTTCGGCGGCATGTCGTCGAAAGTGATGGCGATGAGCGGTCTTGACAGATCTATCCGCGCGCACCGCAATTCACCAGCCGGCGCCCTGATAAATCAGGCGGAAAAGCACATTGAATTCTTTTCTCAGTTCAACGACCCGAACGCCGCATATGCGCGGTGCCTTGCTTGCCAATAACTTCCAGCGCGTCGGCGCTAATTGAAAAAGAGGCCGGCGCCGCGTCACTGCGGCGCCGGTTTTGTTTATGAAAGACCTCATGCGTTATGCGGCGGAGCTGGAGGGGGCGGGCGGCCAATCCCTGCCGCCGGTTCATTTATGGAACCCGGATTTCTGCGGCGATAGCGACATGGTCATCCAAAGCGACGGTGTTTGGGTCCATGAAGGAACGCCGATCACGCGTGCGCGCCTGGTGCGCCTGTTTTCAACTGTCCTCAAGCGGGAAGGCGATGCGTTTTTTCTCGTAACGCCAGTGGAAAAAATGCGCATTACTGTCGAGGACGCCCCGTTCATCGCCGTCCTGATGCGTGTTGAAGGCGAGGGACGTGACCGGCGGCTGATCTTTACATCAAATGTTGGCGATGAAGCTGTCGCCGGGCCTGGACACAAACTTGTGTTCCGCAAAGGCGCCGCAAAAGGCGCGGGCGCGCCTTATATCGACATGCGCGCCGGGCTTGAGGCGCGGGTCGCGCGCGCGGTATTTTATGACCTTGTCGCCTTGGGCGAAACCCACCAGATAGAGGGCGTTGAAAAATTCGGCGTCTGGTCGCAAGGCATGTTTTTTCCTTTTGGGCCGGCTGATGAGGTTTTTGCCTGAAGTGTTTTGTATCTGAGGCGTATAATGTCAGCGATGACACCAATGTTGAAAACGGATAAGTTGAAAGCGGACGAGATGGACTGGCGCGCGCGTATTGAAGCGAATCTAAATCGCGCCTCTGCGCAGCGCGTGCGCGCGATGTTCAGCGAGATCAACCCGCATCTCGTCGGCGACAAACTGTTTGAAAGCCGGTGGAGCGATATCCGCAAAGACGCCGCCGTCCTGGTGCCGTTGATCCCGCGCCCGCAAGGGTTGAAGGTCGTGCTGACAGTGCGGTCCTCCGATATGCCCTCTCATGCGGGTCAGATCAGTTTTCCCGGCGGCAAGGCGCATCCGGAAGACGAAAATCCCGTTGCGACAGCGCTTCGCGAAGCCCATGAGGAAGTCAACATTGCGCCCGACAGCGTGGATGTCGTCGGCGCCCTTGGCGTGCACAAGGGCGGGCTTGGCTTTTCCGTAACGCCTATTGTCGGTATTGTTGATCCGCAGGCGGACCTTACGCCTTGCCCGCGGGAGGTTGCGGAAATCTTTGAGGTTCCCATCGATTTCGTGGCGGATCTTAATAACCATGTGACCGAACAGCGCGAACATAAAGGCGTTAAATACAATATGTTCGCCGCGCCCTATGGCCGCTTTCACATTTGGGGCCTGACCGCAGGTATCTTGCGCACGCTTGCGGAAACCCTGCAGGACAGTGGGAAGGTCAAATGACCGCTGCGGCGTCGCTGGTGGCGTTGAGCCCTGAGCAGCGCCGTCATTTTGCATGGCTGGATGCGCCGCATCTTAAAAAAGTTATTTCAGCGCTGGATAAAGCGGAAGCGGACGCTTCGCGTTTTGTCGGCGGCTGCGTTCGCGACAGCCTGTTTGGCGAGGCGCCCAAGGATTTCGATGTCGCCACATTGCTCACGCCCGATGCGGTGATCAAGGCGCTGAAGGCAGCGGGGTTGGCGGCGGCGCCGACCGGGATTGATCACGGCACGGTCACAGCGATCGCCGATCATCAGGGCGTTGAGGTCACAACCTTGCGCGCCGACGTGGCGACCGATGGCCGCCGGGCGGTTGTCGCCTTTACACGGGATTGGGCAGAGGATGCCGGTCGTCGCGACTTTCGCCTCAATGCAATCTATTTAACGCCTGACGGCCAACTCTTCGATCCGGTGGCCGGTCTTGATGATATTGCCGCGCGGCGTGTGCGCTTTATTGGCGAGCCCGATCAGCGCATTCGCGAGGATTATCTGCGTATCCTGCGCTTCTTTCGTTTTACGGCGCGATTCTCCGATAATTTCGATGCAGACGGCCTTGGCGCGTGTGATCGTCTTAAAACCGGGATCGACGTTCTGTCTGCGGAGCGTATTGGCGCCGAGATGATGGCGATCCTGTCTTTGCCGCGCGCCGGCGCCGCTCTGTGGGCGATGCGCGATATCGGCGTGCTGGACCATATCTGGGATGCGCCGGCCGACATCGACAGTATTGAACGCTTGAAAAAAATAGCGCCTGACGCTGCGGCGCCGGTTGCGCTGGCGATTTTGTTTGGCGAGGCGGGAGACGGCATCGGCGCGCGGCTGCGCCTGTCCAATGCTGAAAAATCAATCCGCTCCAACGCCCTGAAAGGCGCCGATGTGATTGTTCCGGATTTGAGCGAGCCACAGGCGCGTGTCCTCATCTACCGGCTTGGCAAGGACGTGTTTCAGGATGCAAGCGCCGTGGCGGCAGCCAGCGGCGCTGTCAGTCAGAGCGACTATGACCGGCTGATCAGTCTTGTTGATCAATGGACGCCGCCGGTCTTGCCGGTGTCCGGGCGTCACATTGTGGATAGGGGCATAAAGCCGGGGCCGGCGGTTGCGGATATTCTGGCGCGCGTCGAACAGCAATGGATTGACGAAGGCTTCCCGGATGGGCCGCGCGTCCTAGAAATCCTCGAACTTCAGGTCAAAGAGCACTGATCGCTGGCCGATTATGGCGCTTAATCATCAAATCCTATCATATTTTTGCGTTTGAGGCGCGTTTCATGTTTGACCCGGACGCGCGCAGACGATTTTATGGCGCAAAACAACAAGCGTCAGGGAGACTTCCAGTATGATGGGATTAATGATGGATCGGCCGTTGCTGACGACCGATATCCTCAATCACGCGGTTCGTAATTTTCGCAAGACGGAAATCGTCACGCGAACGGTGGAAGGTCCCATTCATCGCTACACGATCGGGGATGCGGACCGGCGCATCCGCCAGCTTGCGAACGCCTTGCGCGCCATGGGCGTCAAACAGGGCGACCGCATTGGCGTCATTGGCTGGAATACCTATCGCCAGTTTGAAATGTATTATGCGGTCGGCGGGATCGGCGCTGTCCTGCACACCGTCAATCCGCGTCTCGGGCCGGAAAACGCGGCGTTTGTCATCAATCACGCCGAAGACGATTTTCTGTTTTACGACACAACTTTCGCGCCGCTGGTTGCGGCGTTGCGCCCGCATCTGAAGAAGGTGAAGCAGTTTATTCTGATGACCGACGCGGACAACGCCGGCGAAGCAGGTGAGGGAGCCGTCATCTATGAAGATCTTATCGCCGGTGAGAGCGAGACCTTCGAGTGGCCGGAGTTCGACGAGAACACCGCCGTCACCATGTGCTACACGTCCGGCACGACGGGCAATCCCAAGGGCGTCCTTTATTCCCATCGCGCCCTGGTGTTACAGACATTCGCCTCATGCCTGCCGACGGCGCTTGGCGTTCAGGAAGGCGACGTGTTGTTGCCCGTGGTGCCGATGTTTCATGTGAACGCGTGGAACACGCCTTATTCCTGTCTGATGGTGGGCATCAAACAAGTGTTTCCCGGTCCCCGTCTTGATGGCGAAGGCCTCTATGAAATGCTTGAGAATGAAAAAGTCACTTATTCCGCAGGCGTCCCAACGGTATGGCTCGGGCTGCTACAGTATTTGCGGGAGTCAGGAAAGACGCTCACGCATTTGAAAAAAGGCATGAGCGGCGGCTCGGCTTTGCCGGAAGCGCTGATCCGCGGATTTCTTGATTATGGCGTTGAGTTGCAACAGGGCTGGGGCATGACGGAGATGTCGCCCATCGGCACTGTCAATGTTCTGCCGCCGGCGATTGCGGCGTTGCCGACGGATGAAAAAATTCCTTACCAGATCAAGGCCGGGCGGGCGCTGCCCTTTGTCGATATGCGGATCACCGATGCGCAGGGACATATTCTGGACTGTGACGGCGTCTGCGAAGGTCACCTTCAGGTGCGCGGCCCCTGGATCATCGGCGAGTATTACAAAGCCGAGGAAGAAACACTGACGGCGGACGGCTGGTTTGACACCGGTGATGTCGCCACCATCGATCCCGACGGCTTCCTGACCATCACGGACCGTTCAAAGGATGTTATCAAAACGGGCGGCGAATGGGTATCGTCAATTGATATCGAGAATGCGGCGCTCATGCATCCGGGCGTCGCTCAGGCCGGGGTCATCGGCGTTTACCATCCAAAATGGCAGGAGCGCCCGCTGCTGATTGTCGTCAAGACCAAGGGTGAAGATCCGTCAACGGATGAGATCAAAGAGTTCCTGCAGGATAAACTGGATAAGATCGCCTGGCCCGATGCTGTGGAGTTTGTCGATGCAATTCCGCTTGGCGCGACAGGCAAGGTCTTGAAAACCGAGCTTCGAAAAATGTTCAAAGATTATGAATTGCCGGCATAAGCGGGAGCCAGTTTACGCAAAGGCTCCGGCTTATGGCCTTGTAAGGACTAATAGGCCTTCTTGGCGTTGTCGTTCGAAGCAAGCCGGGCGGACAGCGCCCCAATCTCGGTCGTTGTGTAGTCGTCGATGATTGCAACGGCGCTTTTAACGGCGGCGTCTGTTTGCTCCTCGCCTTTCGAAACGGCGTCAGCGATTTTGAGCAGTTTCATATAAAGCTCTTCGGGCTCGCCCTGAATTGTAAGGCCGAATTCGGTGTTTGCGGTTTCCAGCGTAGTCCATTTTTGCCGCACGCCAGCCCAGTAGTCACTGGTCTTCGCCCAGTAAGCGTCGGCGATAGAGGCGTCATATTCATTCGAATGCAGATAGCTGTTGACGCCGATCTCGCGCGCCAGAATTTGCGGCTCGCCTGAAAGGATGAGTTTTGAGTTGTCCTGTTCATGGACCCAGCCATCGGGTGTAATGGCGTGGCGGTTGACCGCCTTGATGGCGTGATAGTCATCGCGCTTGGTTGCGTCGCGACGGGGCAGAGGGCGCCATTCCGCTGGCGGCGTCCAGGCCGATGCGCCGTTTTCGTGAGACCAGGCGGCGAGGGCGCCATAGCGCGGCGCATCGTCAACCTGATAGACGACCTGCGACCACTTGCCCTTTCGGTCTGCAGCGCTCACGGCTTTTTGGCGCCATGCATTGCCGCCGACAAAAGTAAGAACGCTCGCCGGCTCATAGCGCCAGTCCTGGCGCCAGTGTTTTATGGGAAACCCTTCCTCGCCGCCAACGACCAGAATGTGTTGTAGACTGATGAAGTCGCCGGTGTCTTCAATGACGCGGACGCTTTCATAGCCGCCAGTCGTGTAACGGTCTTTCAGCTTATAGCCTTCGATGAAGGCGACCGTTTCGGTGAAGTCGAAAGTGACGCGATAGTCCCCGGCCATCGCCAGAATGGCGGCCCGATCCTGCTCGAATGATTGTTGCTCGTCGCTGGCCATAGTGTCGACAGCGCTCTGTTCGTTCTGGGCGGCGGGCGTAACGCAGCCGGTGAGAAGGATTGCGGCGGCGGCAAATGGGCCAATTGTGCGGGTGAAAGCCATAAACGGCCTCCTTTCATGTTTCGTGACGGATATTTTCATATTGCGAACGATTCTGAATTGCAATCTCAAAAACACCAGTCTATAGAAAATCTGTAACTGATAATCATTCGCATATCTGGAGACGACATGAAAGATCTTTTGGTGGGGTGCGCTGTTGGGGCGCTTATGATCGGCACGGCTGGCGCCCAGGAAGCAAGAGGCGACAGCGATCCCATTCAACTGGCGCAGCTTGACCAGATTACGGTTTACGCCACGCGCAACCCGATTGAAGCGTTTGATTACGCCGGTCAGGTCACCGTCATCGATCGCGACGTCATTCTCGATTTCAATCCGTCGACCTTGAGTGATGTCTTCGCCGCCATTCCGGGGGCGCAGTTCGATTCGGGACCACGGCGGACTGGGGACGCGCCAACGGTGCGCGGTCTTAGCGGCAATGGCGTTCTTATCTTTCTGGACGGCGCGCGGCAGAGCTTTCTCTCCGGTCATGACGGGCGGTTCTTCGTCGACCCTGAACTCGTGCAGGCGGTGGAAGTCGTACGCGGGCCGACGTCAGCGCTTTATGGCTCCGGAGCGCTTGGCGGGGTGATTGCCACACGGACGATTACGGCGCGCGATATCCTGGACGATGATGAGACATTCGGCTTCAGACTGAATTCCGGATTTCAGTCCGTGAATGATGAATACCGGGTCGGTGGTACAGGCGTATGGCAGTCGGAAGACGGCATCGTAGATATCGTCGGGCATCTGACCTATCGCAATTCCGGCAACATTGAACTTGGCAACGGAACAACATTGCCCGCAGATGATGAAATTTATTCTTCTCTTGCAAAGATCACGGTCCGTCCTTCGGATGAGCTGGAACTTTTCGGCTCTTATATACGCTATACGGCGGACTCGACCGACCCACAAAATCCGCAAGGCGCAAATGTCGCCGGGCCGGGGAACGACCTGGTTTTCCGCGACGCGGTAAACTCAACCTTTCAGGGCGGCTTTAACTGGAACCCGGCCAGCCCTTATATCAATTTGAATTTTGTCGGTTATTACAGCGAAAACTCTGTCGAAGAGGATGAAGTTGAAAATCCTCGTACGACGGATCGCGCCGTTGAGACTCTGGGCTTTACGCTCGATAACCGGTCGATCTTCACACTTGGGCAAAGTGCGTCCCTCACATTCACTTATGGCGGCGAATATTACAGCGACGAGCAGACCGGTCTCGACACGGATACGGCGGACGGTTCGCGCGGCGGCGTTCCGAATGCGACGACGGATTTTTACGGCGCATTTGTTCAGGCCGATCTGGCTTTAAGCGACCTTGGCTTTTTGCCGGGCGAAGCCAACATCATTCCCGGTTTTCGGTGGGATCGATTTGAATCTTCAGCAGACGGCGAGGCGTTCAATATTGAGGAGGGCGAGATTTCGCCAAAAGTCGGCGTTTCTTACAAACCCGTCCCGCAGCTTTTAATTTTCGGCAATTACGCCGAGGGCTTCCGGGCGCCGACATTCAATGAAGCTTTCGCCGACGGCGTTCATTTCGTCATTCCCAATTTGACGGCGCCGCCAGGACCGTTCGGGCCGCAACTTGTGTCCAATCTCTTTATAGGCAATCCGGATATTCAACCTGAAGAGTCGACGACCTGGGAAGTGGGACTTGGCGTCGATTTTGATAGCGTTCTTTTTGACGGGGATACGTTCACGGCGAAAGCTTCCTACTACAACTCCGAAGTTGATGGTCTTATCGGTCTGGATGTCAGCACGCCGGCTGGATGCTTCGTTCCGATGTTGGCGCCGGTCTTTCCATGTGGCTCAGGGCCGGAATTCGGTAATTTCAGTCAGAACGTCAACATTGCAAACGCTGAAATCGAAGGCGTGGAAATGGAATTTTACTACGACTCTGAGTATTTCTACACACGCGGCAATATCACTACGATCAATGGCGTTGACGCCGATTCGGGCGAGTTTCTGGAAGGCGTCCTGTCGCCAAATACTTTGTTTGTCGACAGCGGCGTCAAATACCAGCCATGGGGCTTGCGAGTCGGTGCGCGCCTGACGCTTGCAGAAGATTTCAACGAAGTGAACGAGCCTACCGATGCTCGCGACAGCTACACGGTGGGAGACATCTACGCCGTCTGGCAGCCGAAACTCGCCGGCCTTGAAGGTCTGCGTCTTGATCTCGGCGTCGATAACGTAACGGACACGGATTACGAAGTGGTCTTCGCCGGCGTCAGTCAGCCGGGGAGAAACTACAAAGCGACGATCAGCTGGCAGCAGACCTTTTAAGTATGGGCGCTAACGAATAGAGAGAAGGAGAGGGCCAATGCATATTGAGCAAGGCGAATGCCGCACAATCGTTCCGTGGTTGATGAGCCAGGAAAAAATCATTCGCCTGTGGATTGATGAAGTCATAACGTCGCCGGGCCGCAATGATGAGATGATTGCGATGCTTGAAAAACACCGATGCTGGCTGTCTGAACGTATCCATGAAATTAATGAGCGTGTTGCAGCATGAATAGCGAGAACCGATCCACACCACCTCGCATCGTGTCGGTTTTGATGGCTCTGTTTGGATTATGCATCATTAGCTGGGTGTATCTTACCGGTCACGCCATCGACACCGGCGCAGAGCGCAGCGTTTTGATCGCTGCAATCTGGCGGCATGTGGGCCATGGCGTCGTTTTTGCGCCTTTGCTGATTGTCTATTTGTTGTGGCGTTTTGCAGGCCCGAAGACATTCAGCGAAAAAGTCTTTGTTGTTTCTGCGT
Organism: Hyphococcus sp.; assembly: GCA_965230025.1. GTDB lineage: Bacteria > Pseudomonadota > Alphaproteobacteria > Caulobacterales > Parvularculaceae > Hyphococcus. The sequence goes on along the minus strand of CBDDKD010000062.1, from coordinate 10,660 downwards.
CGCGCTGGCTCTTGGGGCTGGCTCTGACGTTTCTGATTATTACCGGGCCAATCGTCGTATGGAGTTACGGCATTCCGCTGAAAGTTTTTGACTGGTTTGCGATCCCTAACATCATCGGGAAGATGCCGCAGCTGCATTCGCAAATGGAAGCGGCGCATATCCAGGTCGCAAAAGCGACGCCCTGGCTTGCTGCGGTCGATGCGGCGGTTGTTCTCTATGCTCACAGGAAAGCGCCGTCCTGAAGATTATGCGACGTGACGAGGGGACTTAATCCCCCGTCAGTCCATGTTTGACCGCATAGAGCGCCGCCTGGGTGCGATCGTCGACGCCGAGCTTTGATAACACGACGCTGACATATCCTTTAACCGTGCCTTCGGTGAGGTTCAGGTTAAACGCGATGGCTTTATTGCTTTTGCCATCGGCGATTTCTTTCAGGATATCCAGCTCGCGCGGTGTCAGTTGTTCATGCGGCATGCGCTCGCCGGAAGCGCGCCTCAGCAGTTGTTTTTGAACGGCGGGATGAAACACCGGGGCGCCGCGATGGGCGCTGTGAATCGACCAGATCAACTCAGCCTTGGAAACATCTTTCAACAGATAGCCCATGACCTCCGCATCGATTGCTTCCTGAAGACACATATCATCGCCGAGCGTACTCGTTAGCAAGATAACCTTTGAAGCGCATTGTGAATCGCGGAGCGTAGCCGCGGCGTCTATGCCATTTATGGCGCCAGGCAACGCCACATCCATCAGAACGACATCAGGATTCAGTTCCACGACCAAGGCAATGGCTTCTTCACCTGTGACGGCGTCACCTATAATTTCAATCGTTGGATCGTCGCCAAGCAAGATATGCAACCCTTCGCGCACCATAGCGTGGTCATCCACAATTACGATTTTGACCGGATCATCGTTGCTCATAATTCTCTCCCCGGGCTATTTACGCCAGCGGCAGCCTGACAGAAACACAAACGCCGCCGTCGGCCCTGTTCGTAATCACAAACTTACCACCGATCGCAGCGGCCCGCGCGCGCATGCTTTCCTTGCCGATATGCGTTGAGCCGTGGGCTCCGTTTGAGTGGCGCTTAAGGCCCTGGCCATCATCTTCAATAAAAAAGCACCGCTCATTTCCTTCACGTTTTAATGTCACATGGATGGATTTCGCCTCTCCATGGCGAAACGCATTGGCGAGCGCTTCCTGGGCGATGCGCAAAAAGGCTTCACTCGTACCTGCATCCAACTCCATTGTCTCATCAAAATTGAAATGCACAACGGCGTCTTCCGGCGCGGTCAAATCGCAGTGGCGTTGCAGTCCTTTCAACAGACCATTGCGTCGGACGAAGGCCGCCATTGATCCGTCATCGTCAAGACCGCTTAATTCCGCCAGCAACGCTTTCATTTCCTTCTGTGCGATACCAGCGATTTCCATGACGCGCCGAACGCGGGCTTCGCCCTCTTCGCGGTTTTTTTCATAGCCGGGACCAATAGACTGCGCGACGAGCGTCATGGAAAAAATCAATTGGCTGACATTGTCATGAAGATTACGGGCGAGACGTTGCCGTTCCTTGACGGCGGCGTAATTTTTTTCCCGTTCATAAGAGCGTGCATTGTGAATAGCGATTGCTGCGTGGCGGGCGAAGACTTCGAGCATATGTATGTCGTTATCGCCAAACCGCTTCGGCGGCGCGGCGCCTATGCCAAACGTGCCGATAATGTCGCCGCGCCATAAAATCGGCATACCGACCACGCTGTCTTCATCCATGCCCCTGCGTAAAGGCCCTTTCAGCTCTGCATACCGATCAATCAGGACAGGCGCGCGATCACGATAAACTTTACCGGCAAGACCGTCGCCCGGATATGCGATTGAGCCGAGTTCCTCAGCGGGCATTTTGTAAACGGCTTCGATTTTCACGGCGTTTTCCCGCGGCAGCACAAGTCCGATAGACCCACGATCGGCGCGCAACAACTCGCAAGCCTTTTGAACAATCGTCGTCAGCAGGGGACGCAATTCAAGCTCCCCGCTAATGACCTCGATCATCTCCCGCAAGTGATCTTGATCTATCATAGCCTCGTGAGCGTCCGGCATCCGCACTCCGTATACAATTTCGTAAGGTTAGTTGCGCGCCCCTGACTAAAGACAGGTGCATTACTGACGAATTGCAGCACTGATAAGCGCTATTCGCAAGCTGTAACCCGTGTTTACGCACACCATGTCGGGCGCGTCAACGGTGAATTGGTCACCGTCAGTCAGTAAGGAGAACCCCATGGAAACGATCATCAGCATCATTGGCGGCGCCCTTGTGATGATCTGCATCACATTGGGTCTGGCGCATGTGTTCAGTGGCGCGCCATTTATCATTTGAAGCGCGTCTATCTAACATTCTTGAAAAACTGATTTGACGGGCGTCATTCGAACTTGGAAGCCTGTCAAATCAACCCTGTCAAAAGTTAGCATGAAGCGGGCGCCAATTACAGGATTGAAGATTACGTCCCACAAACACTACATCCATCATGCGTATTGATCTCTTGAAGCGCTGACCTGTCCCTGAGGCGACTTTCCCGGTCGCCGGCGCAAAAGGAGAGATCAAATGGAAGACGCAATGAATGTGAGCGGCGGCGTGATTATCATGACCGGCGTTATCATATGCATCGCAGACGTATTTTTCGGTCTGGCGATGATTGTCTGAAAGATCCGGTTCAGTGCCCGCTGAACCGGATTTTTTCAATCAGGAGATCGCCGGGGCGCCGTCGCCCGCCGGAGTCGCTTTTTCCTCAGTCAGCGATTCATCAAAGTTCGGCTGCTTGGCGCCTTTGATGAGGTAGATAAAGAACCGGCGGATGTCCGCGCCAATTGCATAGAGGGCGGGGACGAAGAACAGCGTCACAAACAGCGCGAAGAGAACGCCGAAGGACAAACCGACGCCAACAGGCACCAGATACTTCGCCTGGATTGAGCGCTCCATCATCAATGGCAGCAATCCGACAAAAGTGGTCAGCGATGTCAGCAGGATCGGACGGAAGCGTTTCGTTCCGGCTTCGACAAGCGCCTCGGCGCCATCCATGCCTTTCTCACGCAGCTTGTTGATGTAATCGATCAGCACAAGATTGTCGTTCACGGCGACGCCGGCGGCGGCCATAATACCGAGATAGGAAAACAGTGACAGCGACAATCCGAGAAACAGATGCCCAATCATCGCGCCGGTAAAACAGAACGGGATGGCGGCGAAGAGAATGAGGATCGGTTCGAAATAGGATTTGAAAGCGACCGCGACGAGAAAATAGGCGACGCCAATCGCGATCAGGCCGAGTGTCAGGATTTCCGCCATGAACTCCGCTTCGCCTTGCGCCCGGCCAATATTGCCGCGTTTGACGGTTGCGTGACGGGCGTCAAATTCTTCAAAGAAGTCATCCGAGAGGGCGGTGCGGATTTCCTCAATGCGTTCGGAGGCGACTTCCGCGCTGACAATGACGGCGCGCTGACGCTCGCGGCGCAGAATGCGCGTGATGCCGTCGGCGAATTCGATATCGGCGACAGTGTAAAGCGGCAGCTCGCGGCCATCGGCGGTTCGCACGCGCATGTTGCGCAAATGATCAAGGGACTCGCGATCAGAACGGGGATAGCGGACAAACACGCGCACATCCTGACCGTCACGGGGGAGGCGCTGAACTTCCTCGCCATAATAACCCTGACGCACCTGGCGCGCCACGTCGGCAATCGTCACGCCCAGCGCTTCGGCGCCGGGTTTCAAGTCGAAACGAATTTCGTCGGTCGATGACTGCGTGTCGTTGACGACGTTGTAGACGCCATCAAAGCTGCGTAGCTTGTCCATCAAATCTTCGGCGGCGACGTTCAGGTCTTCCAGGCTCTTGGAGTTCAATACATATTGAATTGGCGGGTCGTTATCGGCGTTTTGATAATGAACCGAAATCGTTTCCGCATCGGGAACCTCGCCGATCAGGGCGCGCAGGCGCTCCGCTGTTTCTTTTGCTGTCAGTGTGCGGGTTTCCGGCGGCACAAGTTTGACCAGCGCCAGCACCTGATTGTCGCGCGAGCGCGTGTACCAGTTTTCAATCAGCTCGCCTTCGCCACCCGTTGATTCATTGACTTCGTCTACAAGTTCTTTCTCCGCGACCTGTATTTGCTTCAGCACTTCCAGTGTACGAGCGTATGGCGTTCCCTGCGGGAGGTTGACGGTGATTTCAATCTGATCGGACTCCACTTCCGGCAGGAACGAAGTGCGCACGATGCCATTGGTCAAAAGGCCAATCGACAAGATCATCGCACCGATGAAACATGAGGCGGTCAGGTAACGTCGCTTGATCGCCGACGTGATGGCCGGGTGATAGACGTTGCGCGCAAACCAGACGACAGAGTCCGCGATCTTCGCCTGGAAGCGGGCGATCTTGCTGGTCGGACTGGTCGGTTTTAAATGCGACAGGTGCGCCGGCAGGATGAGCAGAGATTCAACCAGAGAGAACGTCAGCGCCAGTACAACGACCAGCGAGATCGCTCGAGTGAATTCCGCTGTGCCGCCGCCGACAAACATCCACGGCGCGAAAAAGATCATGGTTGTCAGAACGGCGAAAATCACCGGCATGATCACCATCTTCGTTCCGTTGATCGCGGCGTTAACACCTGTTTCGCCATCCTCGATCTTAGTGTGTATCGCTTCGCCAACAATGATTGCGTCATCAACGATGACGCCAATTACCAGTAGAAAAGCAAAGCTTGAGATCATATTAAAAGAAACGTCGACCATCGGCATGAAGGCGACGCCGCCGGCGAAGGCGACGCCGATGCCGATCGCCACCCAGAGTGCAACGATCGGACGCAAAAACAGCATCAATGTAATCAGCACCAGGATGAGCCCGGTCAGGAAGTTTGACATGATCGTACCGATGCGACCGGAGTAAGCTTCTTCCTGATTGTCCCAGACCGTCAGCGAAATGCCTTCGGGGGCGTTCGGACGTTCATTTTCGAGATACTCTTCAACCTCACGGGAAATCTTGACGACGTCCATTTCCGGACCGCTCATCACCTGTACGAGGATCGTGTGTTCCCCATTGACGGTGGCGAGAAGGTTCACCTCTTCAAATCCGTCCTTGACGGTGGCGATATCGCCGACGCGCACGACGGCGCCGCTCGCGAGTTGGCGAACAATGATATTTTCAAAGTCAGCTTGAGAGTCGGCGAGCTTGCGTGTGCGCAATTGCATGTCGCCAAGACCGGTTCGCACTAAACCTGCGGAGAGGTTTACAGATGACCCGCGCACCGCTTCGACAACATCGTTGATGGTCAGACCATAGCGGCGCAATGCTTCTTCGGAGACTTCAATGGAGACTTCCTCTTCGCGCACGCCGAAGAGATCAACCGACGGTACGCTCGGTAAGAGCGCGATGTCGCGCCGTATCTTGTCGGCGTAGCGTTTCAATATGCGTTCATCGACTTCGCCGCGCACGGCGATGCGTACGATTTCGTTCTGACTTCTGAAGAGTCGCATCTGCGCCGGTTCTGCCGCAGCGGGGAATGTGTTGACGGAATCGATTTCGCGTTTCAGGTCCTGCAGGAACTTCGCTTCATCAAGATCATCGTCGCCGATCGCCCAGACGGTGCCCTGGCCCTCGCTGGCTTCCGACCACATCTGATCGATGCCGTTGACGCGACTGACAGCCTCTTCGAGACGCACCACAATCTGTTCTTCAACGTCTTGTGGCGAGGCGCCGAGCCATTGCACCGTGATAACGGCGCCCGGCAATTCCACATAAGGATCAAGTTCGCGCTCGATGCGCATGAAACTGACCGTTCCCGCGATCAAAATGCCGAACATTAAAAGATTGGCCGCAACCTTGTTTTTCGCCCACCAGGAAATGACGCCGTCCATGGGTTTTCTCCTAGTTTGTCGCTGTCGCGAGGGTTGTGCTTTCGCTTGCCGGCGAACCGGCGACAGCGATTTCAATGCCGTCAGCGGCGCCGCGGACAGGGGAGGTGATAACCCTTTCTCCCGGTTCTACGCCGCCGATAAGAATGGCGCGATTGCGATCGGAACTGGCGACGGCGACTTTTCTTATTTCAAGCGTGTCATCATCACGCGCAACAAACACCTGGTCATTGCCGCGCAGCGCCGCGCGCGGCACCACAACGCTGTTGTCGATTTCACGGCCTTGAATTTCCGCTGTTACGAACAGCCCCGCAGCGAGCGGCGCGCCATTATCGGCGCCGGCGCCATAAGGGTCGTCAACTTCGGCATAAGCGAACAGCACGCGCGTTTGCCGGTCATAACCGCTATCAGTGTGAGCGATGCGCCCGCGCCAGACGCGAGGTTCGCCGGCGACCAGCGCCGTCAGCTTTACATCGGGCCCCGGATTGTTCGCGTCATTGCGAAAACCAATTGTCAGGCCCAATTCTCCAAGCTCTGAATCGGTCAGCGGCAAAGCCACCTCCATTACATCGGAGGAAAAAATTTCTCCGAGGTTGTCGCCAGGCCTTACAAATTGTCCGAGATTGGCGAGTTGTGTTTGCACGCGCCCTTTGAACGGCGCGCGGATCGTTGTGCGTTCAAGCTGCAACTCCGCCTCGCGCAGTATTGCGCGCGCCGACGCCAGGGCGGCTTCGGCTTCGGCCATTTGCGGTTCACGCAGGGCGAGGGCGGACCCTTCGCCCTGGCCGAGTTCTTCCCAGTCCTTACGGGCGATGCGCGCTTCGGCCTCTTCGCTGGCGAAACGGTTTCGCGCCTGGGCTACGTTGGCGCGGGCCTGCACCACGCGGAACTCAAATTCTGCAGGTTCTATCCGCACCAGCACGTCGCCTTCTTCAAAGGCGCCGCCTTCGATAAATTGCGGCGAGACATAATTGATCTTGCCGCTGACCTGCGATGTCAGGTTAATCTGGGTCCGGGGTCTTGCCTCGCCTTGCGCGCTGACGGAAAGGCGAACGCGTTCAGATTGCGCTTCGGCGACAACAACCGGCGTCGCCTTAATCACTTCTTCTTTTCTTCCGGCTTGGGAGAAAAAATGCTCATCGCCATATTCGCGCCGATCGCGCCGACAAGCACAACGGCAGGCAATGCAAAAACGAGCAGCCGCTTTACTGCAAGGCCAATATCCTTTGGCTTCTTGATCGTTAAAAAACGAGCACCCATTACTTTAACTCCTTTGCGCGGCCGAAACTCGGCGCAGCTTGCCGCCCGGCGCGGAAAGCGTGTCCGGGGTGAATTTTTGTGGTCTCGTTAATCCCGTCTTCTGGCGCGCTTGTTGCGGCGCTGGTTTCGCGTTCTCACTCATGCACTTCCGGTGTTTCTAATCTCTGAAATTGCGAGTGCGTTTTCCAGAGGGAAATGACCTTGGTTTCAGCGTCTTACCGACCGTTGCGCACGGCCCGTCTAATCGGTGGGGGAGTTCTTTTGCGAAGGCATAAAAACCGCCTCAACAAGGCGTCCTTTTCAAAGTATTTTGAAGATATCGGTTCGTCCTGCAGCAGTCTCTTTTGGTCGTTCCGGCGCAAGACGCAAAACGGTGACGTCGTATCGGGGTTTGCCGGGATGAGCCGCGTTTAACTTCCGGTTAGCATTTACACCACTCACTTTCCCATCAAATACCCCTATTCGGAGGTATTGCGGGACGTTGTGCTGTCGTACATTTCCAATAGTAAAACGTGGCGCCGTTAATGGAGAGAAGAAGTGCTACGCGAGAGCGACCGCAGAGACAAAGCCCGGATTGCGACCGACATCGCAGTGGAAGTTCGCTTCGAGGACGGCGTCGTCTACATTGGCAGGCTGATTGATATTTCACAAAAGGGGATTGCGTTTTTTGTCGATGCGCCCCTGCAAATTGACGACCGAATTCATATTTCATCGCCCAAACTGGGAAACCGAACGGGGCGGGTTGTCAGAGTATTCTCCGGCGGGGGCGCGATCTCGCTGGAAGCTGTTGAGGCTCAGTCAAGTCAGCTTCAACCCGTTCTGAATGTCGCAAGCCTCGCCGCTTCGGCTTATTTCGAAACCCGAGGCGGCGTCGAAAAACGCCGCCATGAACGTATCCCCTGCAACGTGAAAGCTGACGTACTTGTTCATGAACTTGATCAAACGCTGGAATGCGTCATCACCAACATGTCTCGTTCCGGATGCCTTTTGCGATCCGCCCTTAAACCGGCGATTGGCGCGCATGTAACCGTCGGTAACCGCAATGGAAGCGTCTGCCGGTACGTAGACGATGGTTTCGCCGTGCAATTTACAAACATCGCTGCTGAACAAGCAACGGAGGCGGCGCGCCCGACAAATAACGCCGCCTAGCGATGGGCTCAAAGAGTTTTTCTTACCCACATATTGAAGCTTCTACCTACGTTCCTTGGCCGGTCATCGTGATAAGCGATGGCCGGCTTTTTTTTATTCGATAAACACGCGAGCTTGTACCGCGAGGCTTGGCCAGTCGGTGAGGGCGTGCTGGAATGTAAAGCGCCTGCGTCTCCGCTGGCAGACGGGAATGACTGGCGTTCCGATAATCTCTCCTACCGGATATCAACGGAGCGTCCAGTGGTGCCCAGGAGAAGACTCGAACTTCCACGATCTTGCGATCACTGGCACCTGAAGCCAGCGCGTCTACCAATTCCGCCACCTGGGCAGGGGGAGGGGCGACGGCTTACGAGCCACAGGAGGGCTTGTCAATTGATTGGCGGTATTTCGGGGCGGCCCCGGGCGGGTGGGCGCCGCGCGGAAGTCGCGCGCGATGCGCTGCGGCTTTGCAAAGCAGCGCATGGCCATCGACGCCCCCCAAGGACCAGATAGCGGAGCATTGCACAACCCCTCCGCATGGATCCGCGGCGCTGTCGGCGCGCCCGTCCCGCCAGTGTTCGGCCGGATGGGTCTCATTTCTTAGGTGATGACAAAGCAAACCCGGCGCCATGGCGGCGAGCGCTGGCGGCGCCTCACATCCCCGCGCTATTGCGCGCGATTGTCCCGCCTCCAAAATTCGGATAGGCCATCTTCAAATGATGATGAATTGGAGGACTGAGGCGTGACGGGCAAACTGGCGGTCGTTTTTGGCGGTTCCGGGTTTATCGGGCGCAATGTGGTGCGCGAGCTCGCAAAGCGGGACTGGCGCGTTCGGGTGGCGGTGCGCCGTCCCCATTTGGCGCAGTTTCTCCGGCCCATGGGCGCGGTCGGACAGATTCAGTTGAAGCAGACCAATGTCCGCTATCGCCCGTCGGTCGCAGAGGCGATTGAAGGGGCCGATGCGGTGATCAACCTTGTCGGCATTCTCCATCAAACTGGCGCACAGCGTTTTGAGACGGTTCAGGCGGCGGGCGCGGCGGCGATCGCGCAACTCGCAGGCGAAGCGGGCGTTGAGCATTTCGTTCATGTCTCCGCATCGGCGCTGATGAAGAGAGCGACAGCGCATACGCCCGGACAAAGGGTGAGGCGGAGCGCGCGGTGCGCGAGGCTGTGCCGACAGCGACAATTTTGCGCCCCTCCATCGTCTTCGGAACGGAGGATGGTTCTTTAACAAATTCGCCGCGATGGCGACGACCACGCCGTTGACGCCGCTTCCCTTGATCGGCGGTGGCAAGACAAAGTTCCAACCGATTTATGTAGACGATGTCGCCGATGCGGTGTGTGAGTCGCTGGTGCGTCCTGATGCGATGGGCCGGATTTACGAGCTCGGTGGCCCGCGCGTTTATACATTCAGGGAATTGATGGAGCTGATGCTGCACGAAATCGGCCAGAAGCGATTTCTGGCGCCGGTGCCGTTTCCGATTGCATCAATGATCGGACTGGCCGGTGAGATCGCCGGCGCGGCGCCGTTTGTAGAGCCGCCGCTGACGCGCGATCAGGTCAAGCTTTTGAAGCATGACAATATCGTAGATGAGAGCGGCTCTGTCGGTACGCTTGACGATTTCGATATTACTCCGCACACGGTTGAGTCTATTCTACCGAGTTATATGGTGCGCTATCGCCGTTATGGGCAGTTTGCGGAAAAACCCGCTTAGGACTCATACCCATTCGGGTTCTGGCTTTGCCAGCGCCAGTGATCGGCGCACATTTCGTCCAGTGTTTTTTCAGCGCGCCAGCCCATTTTCTTGAACGCTAGACTGGCGTTGGCGTAAATCTCCGCAATGTCGCCGTCGCGGCGCGGTGCAATTTCGTATGGGATGTCGCGATTGGACGCGCGTTTGAAGGCGTTGACCGCCTCCAGCACTGAGTATCCGGCGCCGGCGCCGAGATTGATGTCATGCGCGCCGCCGGTTTTGAGGCTCGCCAGATAATCGAGCGCCGCGAGATGGCCGCGTGCGAGGTCGCAGACATGAATATAGTCGCGCACCCCCGTACCATCCCGTGTTGGATAATCATCGCCGAAGACCATCAGTTTTTCCCGCCGCCCAACCGCGACTTGCGCAATGAAAGGAAGAGGTTGTTGGGGATGCCGTTCGGATCCTCGCCGATCTGACCTGATGGATGGGCGCCAACCGGATTGAAATAGCGTAAGTTTACAACGCGCCAGCCATCATCGCTGCGCGCCAGGTCCTTCAGGATTTCCTCAATGAAAAATTTTGTGCGTCCATAAGGATTAGTTGGGCCGGTTTTGCCGTCTTCGGTAACCGGGTTTTCATTCAGCTCGCCATAAACGGTTGCCGACGATGAAAAAGCCAGCGTTTTGGCGCCCGCGGCTT
>CBDDKD010000061.1:0-114806 GCA_965230025.1 Hyphococcus sp. | reverse complement strand
GACAACGACACGGGAGAGCGGGGGCGCCGCGCCGATACGCGCCGCTTCAATCATGTTCCAGGTCCACAAGGCGCCGGCGATATCGTCGATCATCTCACCGAGAAGCTCCTGACGACCAAGCGCCGTGCCCTCATAAAGCGCTGCGATCTCGGTAAAGAACGCGTCGGAAAGGTGCGCGCGGTTTTTATAGGTTGAGGCGCGCGTAACCGCGGAGGTCTTCGCGGCGATCAGGCGCTTCAACAACGCCATGGGCCTCGGCGTTGTCGTTGCGATCTGCCGGGGCTTGTCTCCGAGGCGCAGGGCAAGCTGAAGATTTGACCAGGTTTTTTCCGGATAGCGCCATTTGCATAATTCATCAGACCCACGCAGCATCAAACTGATAACCGCGGATGCCGTCAGGGTCTTCCGCCGAAAACGCATAAGCAACCGCGCCCGAAGGCCACACCAGACGGCGGCGCGAGGCTTCATAAGCAGGACGGTCCCGCATCCGTTGCGACCGCGCGAATGCCGGAAGGCCCTTCGATCATGACTTCCCTCGCATCGGGCGTATGTTTCAGCGACCAGCGCGATGGATCGCCGGGGTTGGAACGTCTTTTTATCGTTAGATCCGCCCGGCGACGGCGGCGCGCACCCATTCGGCGCCGGCGCGGGTTTTCCCGGCGCCGCGCCCGCCGATGATGAGCCATGTGGTCCAGTCGCCGTCAGGTTCGCGGTTGATGGTCATGGGCGTTGATCCTCCACAACTTCTCCGCCAGTTCCGGATGGAACCGCCACAGCGTCGCTTCGATCGCCCGGTCTCTTATCGTCTTCGCGTTCGATGCGGTCGACTGTGTCGGCGATGGATCGGTAGACTTCTCCGATCCGTTCGTCAGAGACGACGGGCGCGGTTTCTCCTGCGTCATGGAGCTCCTGTTCTTTCAAATCATGATGCTTCATCCGGCGCGCGACTTCCGCCGCGCTCATCAAGGTGCGCAGCGCACGGGCGCCGCGATCGAAGGCGTCGGCTTCGTCTTCCGGCTCGTCGATCATCACCGCCGAGCGTTTCAGGGCGAGCGTGCGGATGCGCTCATAAAGCGCCTTCCCAGCTCTTTTGATCCGCTGCCGGAGGAATATGTGAATTTGCGTTTTTCATCACGGGAGACACAATAAGGCCTCCCTGAAGGGCGGGGATTAACTACGCACCAAATATAGGTTTTATGAAAGAATACCCTCCTGGGGTTGAATTTTTAAGGAGGGGTTTTCGCGTTCTGGATGTAGGTTTTTTTACTCGTAAAAAAGCGTATGAATCGCCCCGCACCGGCGCGCCGATTGAATTTTAACGAGCGCCGGGTTTCAGCCCCCCTCAATCCGTTCACCGCACCAATCCCCCACCCTGTCGACTAGGCGTTGCGCATGAACGCCGCGCAGGCGACGCTCACGGCATCAGAATGAAGACGCCGGAAAAGAATCGCGACACATCATCGGATCGCGGCCGCCGGCGTCAGGCGCGACGTCAACAAAGGGGACGACCATGATAAGACTTACGGGATTAGTATGCGTGCTGCTCGCCGGGTGCGTCACGCCGGACACAGCAACACCGCCGGCATCACCGTCATCGACGGCGTCGCCATCGGCGATCTCCATGAAACAGAAAATCGATGCGGCGATGCCCGGCTGGCTGGAAGACTATAACGTCCCCGCCGCAGCCGTCGCCTATATCGAAAACAACAAAGTCGCCTGGGCCGCAAGCTATGGCGAACAGGCGCCGGGCGTTCCCGCGAACGATGAAACGCTTTTCAATATCGCCTCCATGGCGAAACCCATCGCGGCGGAAACGGTTTTGCGCCTCGCCGCGCAAGGCGAGGTCGATCTTGACGAACCGATGTCCGCCTATTGGATCGATCCGGACCTTAAAGACGATGCGCGCCACGCGCTGTTGACGCCGCGCCTTGCGCTGGCGCATCGCACCGGCTTTCCCAACTGGCGTTACCAGACCGATGACGTTCTGACCTTCCAGTTCGAGCCCGGCGCAAAGACTTCCTATTCCGGCGAAGGATACAATTATGTCGGGCGCTTTCTGGAAAAGAAATTTCAAACCCCGTTTGAAGATCTTGTTGAAACGAATGTCTACGCGCCAAACGCCATGACCCGGACATCGTTTACAAAGCGCGACTGGTTTGAAGGGCGCCTCACCCGCCCCCATAACAAGGACGGCGAAGATCGCGACCCGACGGTGCGCGACAACTGGAACGCGGCTGACGATGTTTACACAACGCCGCGGGACTATGCCGACTTCATGGCGTCAGTTATGCTTAATGAAGGGGTGAGCGACGATATCGCCGCCATCCGCCACCGGGCGATGGAAAATCAGTTTGCGGATGGCTGCCGGTTCCCGCCGGCGATCTGCCCCGTGAGCATCGGTTACGGACTCGGATGGGCCGAATTCGAGTATGAGAATGAAACCGTGATCTTGCAGGGCGGCGCCGACTGGGGCGAGCGTACGACCGGGTTTTTCGTTCCCGAACGCGGTATCGGCGTCATCGTCTTCACCAATAGCGCCAATGGATCAAAAGTAATTCGCGATGCAGCCCAGATTCTTTATCCGGACAATCCGGCGTTTATCGGGTTTTTGAATTTACAGGCGCAGTAGTCAGCCTTATCGCTTCATCCTGAGGGACCGGTCGTCTCGGAGGATAGGAGCGATGAGAATTGGCTGGCGACACCGCGACGCCGGCGTGCTCATTGTCGTGTCACTGACGTGTTTAAAGCGCCAGTATTCTTGCAATATGCAAAATTGCATGTCGCGGCCCTAACGAAATATAGCATTGCAACCCTCACCGCGCGTGATTGATCCGCGCCTGAACGCAAGCCTAAATCTAACCCGTTCAAGGGGGAGACCAACAGGCTGTGTCTAGGTTCTGGTGCGCATGCCGCTTTTGAAACGAAGACATATCTTGCGAGCGTTGCTGCGCCCGCACGGCAAGCTTTCTTGAACGACGTTCACGCATATCCGTGCGTGAGCGTCGTTTCCTGAACAGGTTTTGCATACGAACGGAACGGGGAGAGCGAATGATGAATATGCTGACCGGCTTTGTAGCGGTACAGGCGGTGTTGCTGGCGATTATCGCTCTTAAGGTTTTTTCGATTGAAGGCGATATCGCCGCCGCCCGCGACGCCTCGCTCGACGCCCTCGCCGAAACGGCGCAATTGCGCACACAGGCGGGCGCGCCGCGACCGGCAATTCAATTCGCAGACACTTCCGCTCTCACAGCGGAAGACATTCGTCAGGTTGTGCGAGAAGAAATCGCCAGCTTGTCCGTGCAACAGGTTCAAACAGCAACGGTCTCGCCCACGCCCCGCACGGTCAGTGCACGAGAGCTGACCGCCATCCGCCAGCGCATTGATGGTTTTATTGCGCGCGGCGCTATCGAGTCCTCAGAGATGACCGATTTGCAGACAACGATCGCGCAACTGCCGCCTGAGGCGCGTAGAGAAATGTTTTCCCGGCTGACGAAAGCGATGAACGACGGGGAGATCGACGGCCGGTTTTAACCCCGCATTTTCAACCAGAAGGAGACAAGAATGAAACGAGTATTGTTAAGCGCGGCGGGTGTTGTCGCGTTGTTCGGCACGGCCATCGCCGGATCGGTGCAACCCTTTCCGGTCGATGTCGATCTGACTGCGGCCAGCGCCGAAGGCGACATGGTCACGGCGCGTTACGCCGGCAAAGAGAATGAGTATATCGGCTGCGGCATCCGCAAGTTCGACGACGGCGCCGGCGGCGCCACCGCGTTCGGTTTCTGTCAGGCAGAAGACGCGGACGGCGAGCGCGGCTTCTGCAACACGGACAACGAAGACTTGCTCGATGCGATTTCGTCAAGCGCAGCCTTCAGCTTCGTGACGTTCAACTGGGACAAAGAGGGGCGCTGCACACGCATCGGCTTCTCGAACCAGTCGCTCTATCTGCCGAAAGGCCTCGGCGCAAATTTGTAATTTTCGTTGCTTTTTGTTGCGTATGGCGCGCCGTTGCCTCGCAGCGGCGCGCTTTTGTCACCGCGCCTTGGTGATCCGGCTTTCCAGCAAGTCGTCGTCGATCTCACCTTCCGGGATAAGGTCCGGCGATACGGCGACGCCGGCGCGCTCCACCGACGCCCTGTCACCGGTGATCAGCGGATGCCAATCGGGCAAGGGCTTGCCATTGGCGAGGCGGCGATAGGCGCAGGTTTTCGGCATCCAGGTGAGCTTTTCGACATTGTCCGGCGTCAACTGCACGCAGTCGGGCACAAGCGTCGCACGGTTCGCATAATTGGTGCAGCGGCGTTTCTCTGGATCGAATAATTTGCACGCCACGTCAGTCTCGAAGACGTCGCCGGTTTCCTCATTATGCAGAATATAAAGGCAGCAACGGCCGCAACCGTCGCAGAGGGACTCCCATTCCGCATCGGTCATTTCTGCAAGGGACTTGGTTTCCCAGAAAGGCTTGGTGACGTTCATCGGCGCACCATAGCGAATATCACCGCGCGTTCGAGGGATATCTCGGATTCTT
Organism: Hyphococcus sp.; assembly: GCA_965230025.1. GTDB lineage: Bacteria > Pseudomonadota > Alphaproteobacteria > Caulobacterales > Parvularculaceae > Hyphococcus. Next base: position 110,281 of record CBDDKD010000061.1, on the reverse strand, counting down.
AAAATTATTGTTTGACAATAATTTTATTCTGTAATACAGCAATATTCGCACTACTAGCTGAGGTTTCGCCGATGCTCTGCTTCATTTCACGCCCGAGCGTCTGCGCCGCCGCCATCGCGGCCCTTTTGATCTCAAGCTGCGCCGCAACGACGCTGGCTGACGCGCAACAGTCCCGTTTGGCGCCCGCCTCGGAACAGGAAGACCGGATCGCCCAGGCCCATCGCGCCTCCGCCAGACTTGTATCTGAAATGAAAACCGTCGAGGGCAATCTCGGAGTTTTCACCGCGCGCACCCATGACGGCGTCGAACTGATCATGGCCTGGTTCGAGGACAAGCCGGCGGTTCTGCGCTGGTTCAATCACGATTATCATCGTAAGCTGCTGCGCGATGCGGGGCGCGATGAAGACGGAATCGCCGCGAAGCATTTCGGTGACAATATCGGACCAATTCTGGTGATCGCGTCGGTCGCTTATCGCGATGCGCCGGGCTCGCTGGAGGCTTCCATGTTCGACGATCCCGTCGGGCGCAAGCCGACGCGTTTTTCGGTTGAGTATTATACGCCACTTGCCGGCGGCGCTTATTTCAATACGCCCTTTGCGCCCCCTGGCGCCGCCGAACAGGTGCACGGACTAAGGGATGTGTGGGAAGAAAAAGGCGACTGCTCATGCTGAAAAAACGGTTCCGGATATGAAAGAGACAGAAAATCCATGGAGTGCAGCGGCAGTGTCCGTCGCCAAAACTGCGGCGCGTTATGCGCCGTGGTCGCTCACTGTTTTCGCCGTCACCGCTTTTGTTTATTTTGCTGAAGAAATTGGGCAACCGGTCTTCTACTCGCTCACCAGTGACGGATATTACCCAATGCCGCAGGCGCTTGGCCATGTACGGGGCAATCTCGCCACGTCGCTGCCAACGGTCGCACTTCTTTGGGCTCTTTGGGAAGTGCAGGGCTTCGTCGGTCGGCTCGCCAGGGGCGGGCTTTGGGAACAAGCGGCTATGGCGCACTTAACCCGCCTTGGCGTCGCAGTCGCCCTCGCGGGCGCCATTGCCATGTTTGTAACCCCGCTATTTACGGCGACGATGTCCGCCGCACAGAACGCCAAGCCCTGGCCGTTTAATCCGCTCTATGTCGCCCTTGCCGGACTTGGCGCAATCATGTTTCTTATCGCTCGCCTTTTTCGTATCGCTGTCACTACTGCCGAAGCCTTAAAACGCGAAAACGATCAATTCATCTAGTGCGCATTGTTATCAATCTTGACGTTATGCTTGCGCGCCGCAAACGCCGGGCGAAAACTCTTGCAGCCGAGATCGGCATAACCGAAGCTAACCTTTCGCTTTTGCGCACCGGAAAAGTCAAAGGCGTACGCTTCGACACGCTGTTGAAGATTTGCGAAGCGCTCGACTGCCGGCCCGGAGACATCATTGATGTCGAGGACGATGATTAGGGTGCGGAGCGAAGAAACACCGGAAGCGATATCTTTTGTTGATATTCAGTTGAAATCGTCCGTGACTTCAACACATACGCCGTCACGGCGTCATCAACTCATCAATGATCGCCTGCACTTTCGGATCGGAATGGCTTGGCGCTTCGCAAAAGCGGCCGCCAAGGGCCTGTTGCGCGGTTTGACGCGCCCAGGTCTTTGCATCGGCGGAGTCGAAAGCCCCATATTTATAAACCCACATCGCATAAAGCGCCGCCCAGGCATAGCCGCTGCCATTTTCCAATCGCCGATCGGAAAACAGCGACGAACCGCCGGTACAATCCGTATGGCCCGGATCTGTTGATTGCAAATGCCGGCTTTCATGCACCAGTAAAGCCGCCGGCAGAATGTAGGGCGTCTGCGTCGCGCCGGCTTGTGTCTGCTTGCATTGCGCGCCGCCTTCGCCGCTAATCCACTGACTTAAGTTTCGGTTGAGCGTGATCCCATCGGTTTGCGCCGCCGAGACGCCGCAGTCGAGGCGCATCTCTATACGTTGCGCATAGGCGCGAAAGTGATCATAAATCGACTGCCCGCCCGTCATCGGCAACGGTTCTGAAAATTGCTGATGGCGCATCAGATCCAAAAGCGCAATGACGCGAAGATCGGATGGTCCCGGTAAGGACGGATTAAACGGCGCCCCCCGATAGGGCGCCCAGCTTTCATCAACCCCGGCGCCATCGCGGTAGGCAAGGTCAAAATCCCGCCGGATGCGGCTGATCTCCGCCGGCGACGGTTCGCCGATATAAAACGCACCAAGATCGGCGTAGATGCGGATCGTCACCGTTTCCGTAAAACCATAACCGCTGATCGTAATTTCATGCTCACCGGCGGACAGCGCGGACGAGCGAACAAGACCGCCGGCGCCAATGGGCCCATCAATATCCGAGACCCATGTGATCTGCGATCCGTCAGCGACCGCATAACCTTCGCTCGGAGAGGCCAGCGTTACCGCCGCATCGAATACAATCTCCTCCCCGGCGATGAAACGCTCGCCGCGGATTGGCGCGCGCCGCCACAACCCCGGGGCCGGAACGCCGCGCGCGAGCGACGTTGAGGCGCTATGAAACCCGAACCCCAAACCGAACAGCTTGTTGGTTTTGCCGCTAAGTTTGATTTCATGAAGCCAGGCGAAGCCTTCGTCATCCTCAGCGACAGCGAAGAAAAGTCCGCGACCCGGATGATACGCCAGGCCGTTTTGAAAATTACGCCCCACCCCGAAGAGCGACGCCGTGGCGCCGGCGGGCGAAATGCGCGTCAATGTAAAAAATCCCGCGCCATCGCTCCGCAGGCTGTAAAACTGATCCGCTACCGGATCATAGGTAAGACCGTAAAACCCTGAGCCAAGCGTCGCTATCGGCGCTGTGCTTCCCGCAAGGTCGATGCGATTTAAACTGACAACGCCATTCTGGTTTCGCGATAAGGCGTAGAGCTGCTGATCCTGATTGCGATAGGCGAGACCGCGATCGAACCGATTACCAAGCGCGAACATGGCGTTTTGCGCGCCATTCGGATGAATGCGGTGCAGCGTGGAAATTTCCTGCGCGTCATGGGTGACGGCGTACCAGCGGCCATCGACCGGGCGCCATGCGAGCCCCCCGTTAAACTCGCCGACGAGGCCGAATAACGGCTCTGTGCGCCCGCGTAAGGAAACGCCATAAATCGAAGTAATGGCGCCCTGATCGCCGCCGCCGAGCAAATTGACGGTATAAGTGTCGTTTTCGGTTTCCGTGACGCATCCAGCCATCGCCAGACTGCAAACAACGACGAACAGCGTTGCAATATTGCGCATTTTCTCACTCCCCCTTCGCCCTCACGCGATAGGCGCAACGACGCGCACCGGCGAGGATGTGCTCTTCCCGCTCGACCTTAACGTCTTTACCAAGCACATCGGAGAAAACTTTCAACTCATTCTTACAGAGCTTAGTGCAGACCTTCGCCGCAGAACAGATCGGGCAGTGATTTTCAATCAACAGCCAGTCGCGGCCATGCTTTTTCGCTTCCGCCATATAGCCTTCTTCGGAACGCGCGGCGGCGAGGCGCCTGACCCGCTCACTCACCGTTTTCGCGCTGGCGAGCCTTTCGCGATAAGTTTTACGCTGCATGTCGCCATGCTTTTTGATGACTTTCTCAAGGCCCTCGGCGCCGAACAGTTCCTCTACGGATTTGATCATCTCAACAGCGAGCCCCTGATGAGCGTCGGGGAAAATGCTCGCCGCGTCTGCGGTCAATGACCAGTATTTCAGCGGGCGTCCGCGCCCCTGCGCCTCTGAGCGCGAGGCAACGAGGCCTTCCTCCTCAAGATCATAGAGGTGGAGCCGCGCCGCCATCGCCGTGACGCCTAGCCGGTCGCCAAGCGCGCCCGCCGCCTGCTCCCCTTCCCGCTTGAGGAGATCAAGGATCGCGCCGCGAGTCTTTGCGCTCGCGGTCTTGCCGGATTTCGCGCCCTGATCGGGTTTTTCGATAGGCCGTTTCGATATTTTGCGCATGTGATTTTTATAAAAGAAATTGCTTTTTTAAACAAGTTTCTTTATTTAAAGATTATTCTTTATTTATTAAGGAGGAGAGAATGCAAAGACTTGAACATGTAAATCTGGTGGTTACCGATATTGATCCGACCCTTTCATTTCTTCAGGCGGCTTTTCCGGCCTGGCGGGTGCGCGGCGAAGGCCGCGATGAATGGAAAGGCATGCCCCGACGATGGCTGCATGTGGGCGATGATGATTTCTATGTCACGCTCAATGATTTCGGGCGCGGCAAACAACGCGATCTCGCCAGCGCCGAGCCGGGCCTTGCGCATATCGGCTTTGAAGTGGCGTCACTCGACGATGTCGCCGCGCGCCTCAAAGAAGCGGGCTATGCGCCGCATCATCTTGGCGCGCAGCACCCTTATCGCAAGAACCTTTATTACATCGACGGCGAAGGTCTTGAGTTCGAATTCGTCGAATATCTCTCCGACGATCCGGAAAAGAAGAACAGCTATGTCTGAGGGTGGAGAACTGGTCGAGTTCCTGCGCCGTATTTTTGAGCGGCGCAGCGAACGACAAGCAGACGCGGCCAGCGACCAAAGCCCTTCCCGTATTCTCGGGATTCTGGGCTCGGCCAGGCAAGACGGAAACACGGCGGCGCTGACATCCGCCGTGTTTCGACACCTCAACGATGCGAGCGTGATCGATCTCAACGACCTGTCGATTGCGCCCTATAGCTATGACAATCCTCATGAGGCGGATGACTTTTACGCCCTCGCCCAAATGATGGCGGAGGCGGACGCGATCGTCTTCGCCTCCCCCGTCTACTGGTATTCCATGAGCGGACCGATGAAGATCTTCTTTGACCGGCTGACGAACCTGACTGATTTTTACAAGCCCATGGGCCGCGCCCTCGCGGGCAAGAGCGCGTTCCTGATCGCCGCCAGCAATTCGCCGGCGGCGCCCGCCTGTTTCGAACCGCCCTTCGCGGAGACCGCGCGCTATTTCGATATGCGCTGGGGCGGCATGCTGCATGCGAGGGTGCAGGACCGCCGCAACCTGACCGAAGAGGCAGATAAAAATGCGAAAGCCTTCGCTTTAAAGATTGAGAATGCGCTCACCCGGAAAGAGGCGCAGGCAGCCGCTTAATTTCGTATGATTGAGGCAATTGTTGACCCCAGCAACCTTTCAATAGCAGCCGCCGCACACGAGATCACGGGCAAATTGACTAATAATTTGCGATTCCACATCCAAATCGTGGCCTCGGCGCATCAAAGAACAGTAACTCACTGGGAGAAAAATGTGAGGCGAATAGCATTTATATTGTTGATGACGTTGTGGCCACTGGCGATGCCCGCCAAGGCGGAAGACGATCTTCTCATAACGTCGATAACTGGCGCTCGAACTACCTCAGGTCTTGAAGACCCACAATATGTTTTGTCATTTCCCTCTGTACAGCGGCTGGTTTTGTCGGCTGCAAAAGGGCCCGTGAGCGAAAAAGCGGTAAAGGCGGCGCTTTCGGGCACGCCTGTTGAAATCGAACATCTTTTGAAGTTGCAGATTCTTGAAAAGAAAGGTCGACAATATCATCTCGCTTATCTTGTTTTGACCCGTTCCGATCAGGAACTTATTCATGCAACAGCTGAAAAATATGGAACATCATTGGCGCTTGCTTTTGAGAGTCGTCGTCAAGAATTTGAAGAATTATTTCAGCTATATGATGGGCCGGGCACACAGCATGCCCTCGCTTTCGTTCTTATCTCCGGTTTTTCATTAAACTGGAGCGGCCTCAATCTGACGAGCGACCTTGGGTATCGGGTCATTCCAAAGGAATGGCCAAACGGCGATGAATATATTTTCTTCTCTCGGGAAGCCGGCGCAAGATTGAACAGTCGTGGACACTATCTTGGTTCTCATAGCGCGCCAAGTCAGCCAGGCGTGTTCACAACTTTTGGCGACGGTCCTTCACAGCCACGCATAAGCGGCGTGCCAGACGTTTATTTTGGCGCTGCAGATGAAGGCATGGCGATGTTGTCCGATGCGCCTGAAATTCTCGCATCAGTCCGCGGACATTTTCTTGTCTATCTCCTCGACTCTTTAAGCGACGCCAGCAAATTATTACTGGCGGCGAGAGACGGCGTGAAAAGCAGAGCGGCGCTCTCCGATGAGTCATCTCTGACCGCAGAGAAGTTCGATGCGAATCTAAATCTTCTTTTATCGGTCGGTTATCTGAAGGAATATTCCGATGGCTATCGGGCCGATATCGTCGTGCTCGACAAAAAAGACCGCGAAATGACTGCAAGGGTCGTCTTGCTGTCGCGAGATATCATGAGCGTTTGGCTTGAGGAAAACTACGATTTTATCAAAGCCGAACTAAGCGCTTTGAATGCGTTACAAGTTGGGCAGGGCTACGAGATGGTGTTTAGCGAAATCTGGCATGATCTAATCGGATTTTCGACAGCCAAGCTGGTCGAAACTGGCTTCACACTTGATCCGTATAAAAATGATCGCATTCATATCGGGTACGAACCCGTTATATGGAGTGTTGAACTAAGCGATTCGATAGATTCCCCGTTCTAGGTAATGCCTCATTGCATTCAGCCTGGTCGCGGGCAGGGTTATGAACGCCGGTCTTTGGCGACATTCAGGCGTATCCGCCCTGCAAAGCTGATTAGCGCCTTTCCCTACTCTACCACTTTCCGCGTATACATCCCGTCAAAGGCGACGCCCCAGGTCTCGCCGCCATCGGAGGAGGTCTCCCAGAATTGACGCACGCTGCCGTCGTCGTTCGGCGTCCAGGTGACGCGGTTGATAGCGCCGCTGGCTTCGCTGATCGCGTGACCTACATCGGACAGAACCATGGCGCCGTTGTCATTCAGCCCGCCTTCGAGGTAAACGGCGACGCCATTATTCGCCATCCATGACTGGTGCCAGACCTCGCGCACGTTGTCGTAGTAGTTGATGCTCATGCCGGTATAGGCGCCGCTCAAGACGTCGTACTCTTCAAGGACAACGCAACCCCCATGTTTGGATGAAATCTTGCTCTTTGCGGTCGGCTGGGCGCTGCCTGCGCCTGTAACATCCCATTCACCCAGCCAGAAGTCGAAATGACGATACTCTTCATCCGTACACGGCGTTAAAGCAGCGACGACAGCGAGAAATCTCGGGTTTTCCAAAAGCGGTTCGAATTCCGCCGTGTTCCTGACGAACTGTCCGTTGGGGCCGCCGGTGTTCGCAATCTCTTCGAGCTGTTCAAGCGCTGCTTGTTCTCGCCCAAGAGACATATAAACGCGCGCAAGACGGAACTGCGCCTGCACCGCACGCGGGTACTCCGCCTCCAGCGCTGCGAGATAGGCGTCGCGCGCGCCCGCATAACCCTCAAGCTGGTGGAGCGCGCTCGCCAGATTAAACCAGTTTTGTGCGTTCGCTTCATCTCCCGCCAGCAAAGCGCGATAATCATCCGCCGCGCCCCGCCATTCCTCGGCGGCGAGTTTTGCGTCCGCCTCTTCTTGCGTTTGCGCAAATGTCGGCGCCGTCATTACCGCCAGGGCGACAATCGTCGCTGCACAAAGGTTCTTCACGATTGCACTCCATAGTTTCAAAATTTCGCATCGCCACTGTAACGCCGGCGCTGAATTTCGCCGTTGCCGATATTGCGAATTCCAAAACGAATGTGGCGAAAATTAGTGCGAATTTTTTGTTTGATGAGGACTGAGATTTCAAGTGTCCGGCGCGCAGCAGGCCATATGGGACATGACGCGCTCATATTGACAGCGATAAAGCAGTAAGCGTAATATGTCGGCGATAGTGCATAGGGGGAGAATAGGAAACAACCGCATGACGCATATGCGGATCATTTGTTTCTAATTCTCAAATAAATTCGACGTCGACGATCATTTGATCGTCATGTCTTTATTGTTCGTTCGGCTCTTTTCCGGGGCCGGATTAGCCATGTCCGGCATTCATGCCGGCAGGGAGAGGGTTTATGCGCGCGCTTGTTGGTCTTTCACTTATTCAAACGCTTCTTCTGGCGGTGCTGGGATTGAAACTGTTCGCCGTCGAGGCGCAGGTTGACGCCGCGACCAGGACCGGCCTCGATGTCCTGTCGCAAACTGCGCAGCTGAAACAGGCCGGCATCGCGGCGCGCAGCCTGCCGACGCAGACCGCCGCATCCCTCACCGGCGCGGACATCAGACAGATCATCCGTGAAGAGATCGCCGCAACCGACAGCGACGCGCAAATGACCCGCACCGCCGAAGCGCGCCCGCGTAGTGCGGCGAGCTATGGCGACAAAGCCGACGTCCAGCGCGAACTCGACACTTATCTCTCCCATGGCGGTATCGGCCAGATGGAAATGGCGAAACTGCAGATGAGCATTGCTCAATTGTCGCCGGCCGAGCGCAGCGAAATGCTTTCAAAACTGACGACAGCGCTCAATCAGGGAGACATCGACGGACAATTTTAAAGCGCCGGCTAAGGCCGCGCCCGAACACGTTCATTAAAAAGGAGGAGACCACGCTATGAAGAAGAGAACTGCTATTATCGCAGGCGCAATAACCGCCTTGTTGAGTTCGGCTGCGTTTGGCGGCGCAGTGCAACCGTTCCCGGTCGAAGTGAACCTGGTAGACCGCATGGCCAATGGGGACATGGTGACCGCCCGATATTCGGACAATAAAGTTGAAATGATTGGTTGCGGCATCCGGAAAATTGAGGACGGCGTGGGCGGCGTCTTTACCTTCGGGTTTTGTCAGGCCCGTGACGCCGATGACGTTCGCGGGTTTTGCAACACGCAGAACGCAGATCTTCTGGACGCGATTTACGCCAGCGCCGACTATGGCTTCATCACCTTCAGCTGGAACGAAGATGGCCAGTGCACGCGCATCGGCTTTTCAAACCAGTCATTCTATTTGCCAAAAGGCCTCGACAGTAACAACTAATTTCCGAATATCCCCGCCCCATGTAGCGTAAGGGGCGTGCGACCGGCCACGCGTATCAGGGCCGGTCGCGCCATAGGGAGTATGTATTCTTTATACAAATTGCTTTTCACACACGCCGATGTAAGAATATAACAAGCGGATGATATATCGTTCTCTTTTCACAATGTGATAATTGCAAAATTGTAAACTAAATACAGTGAATCCGGCTTATCAATCACCGTCTTTTTATTGACAGTCGCAAAACGCGAAGCGTAAGCTACGCATAGTTGTGTTACTTGGGGGAGTACTCGGAACGTCCTCCAAATTTAAGCATACTCAAGTTTGATCACTGCCACGCCTGCATACAATTTGTCGTTATGTGACGTTCCCAGGACGTAAACGCTTGGTCTGCGCGCTGCATGCCGGATGTTTGACTCTCCCGACCGATCGCCGCCCGAAAGGGTGTCTGAAAAGGACGAGTCATGCGCATACTGATTGGACTTTCCATTATTCAAACCCTGCTTTTGGGGCTGATCGGCCTGCGCGTTCTGGCGGTCGATGCAACTGTCGACACAGTCGCCGATACGTCGCTGGACGTTCTTGCCGCCACCAGCCGCACGGCGAAGGCGCCCGCCGCCTATGCACAGGGCGCTCGCGTCGTCGCCTATGACGACGCCGACATCGACGCCATCCGACAGGTTATTCGCGAAGAGCTGGCGGCGTTTCCCACCATCACGCATGCGGCGCAACCCCGTCATGACAAAGTAGAGACGCCCGTCGCCCCTGTTGTTGACGCGCAATTCACCGCGCAACTCCAGCGGGATGTAGAACGATTTATCGCCCGGGGCGGCGCCGACGATGCGGCGATGGCGGATATTCAGATAAAGATCGCCCGCCTGCCGAAAGAGGAGCGGGCCAGAATGCTTTCCAGGCTGACCAAAGCCATGAATGCAGGCGAGATCGACAGCACTTTTTAACACCAACCCAGCAGAAGGAGACTATATACCATGAAACTCAAATTCGTTCTGGCCGGCTTTGGCGCCGCGCTATTGTCTTCGACAGCGATCGCCGGTTTCGTTCAACCCTTTCCGGTTGATGTTGACCTGGTGAATCGCGCCGCAAACGGCGACACGGTCACGGCCCGCTATTCGAAAAACGACGTTGAACTGATCGGATGCGGCATTCGCAAGATCTCCGATGGCGTCGGCGGCGTCATCAGTTTCGGTTTCTGCCAGGCCACCGATAGCGACGAGGAAGCCATCACCTGTTTCACCCAGGACGCCGGCCTTCTCGATGCGATTTCATCGAGCAGCGACTTTTCCTTTATTACCTTCAATTGGGACGAGGCCGACCAGTGCACGCGGATCGGATTCTCCAACCAGTCGTTCTACTTACCAAAGGGCTTAAAGAGCAACGTCAAGAAAAATAACGACGATGACGATGATGATGACGATTGATTTCTAGGATTCGCGCATGGGCTGTAAGCTGCGCCCAACGGCAAAAGCCGGGTTCGCTTTCAAAGCGGACCCGGTTTTGTCTGAGCTTGCGAGACGGCTGAGTTCATTCGAAGTCTTCTGCCTGCGGAAAGCGTCTAGACTTTTTCCCGGTCTGCAGGCCCATATGATAATGAACGTAAGTCGCTACCCAGTACGTTCCGCCCACAGCTTTTCAAGACGCGCATATTCGCGCTTTCCCTTATCTGCATCCGGTTGATGGAGTATAACAAGCTTCAATTTATCTGGGCGCAACTGGGGATTATGATCTTTTATGCGCTGAATAGATCGTAGCGCCTTGCTGTGATCACCCATGGCGTCTGCGCAAATCGCCGCCAATGCATTTGCATATCCATATTCAGGAAAGTTGGAAATGTGCAAATCCAATAGCGGCGCCGCGCGCTCATAGTCACCAGCCGTCCAATAAATATTTGACCGATACCACTGGTGATGCGCAGCATACCCCGCTTCCGGCGCCAGTTCAGTAGCGCGCGAAATCGCGTCATGGGCTTTTTCAAAGTGACCAAGGTGAAGATATGGTTGACAGATAGCATACCACGCTTCTGCGCTCGCCGGATCGCGGGCAAGCACCCCCTCCAATGTCCGTAAGGACCGTTCTTGCAACCCGGCGTAATTCTCAGCCGCGCCAATATGCGTCAGACAAAGCAGATCGCCTTGCGCGGTTTGACGCGCTGTGCGTAAGTGAAATTTAGCACTTGACAGAATTTCTTCAAATTGTCCGTCTTTGTACATACCATTAACAAGGGCCGCGTTATAAGCCCAGGCTATGATCGCGTGCGCGAGCGGGTAATCGGGCGCCAGCGTCAACGCCATCTTTAGATCCGAGATAATCTTAAAAAAGATGCTCATGTCGCCACCGCCACGCCCAATCTGGGCGGCGGCGCGAATACTGAAATCCCACGGGCCCAACGCGCTATCCGGCACATGCTCTGAGCGATCTGCTTCCGCCCATATTAAATGCGCAAAGAGACTGCCCGCTATCTTCTCAACAATGCTGTCTGATGTTTCATATAGTTCTTCGAGCGGCTGATCGAATTTGTTCGCCCATATATGCGCGCCGGTCTCAGCGTTGATAAACTGCACGGTAACGCGCGCACGCGCGCCCATCTTCCTGATCGATCCTGTAACTACATACCGCACGCTCAACGCTTTCGCCGCCTCGCGAATATCTGTTGTCTGACCTTTATAGGCAAACACTAACGTACGCGCCGGCACTGACAGGTGACGGTTATGGGAAAGCACGGTGATGATATCTTCGGTGAGACCATCAGCGAGAAATTCGATCTCCTCATCGGTAGACATATTTGAGAATGGCAAGATGGCGACACCCGGTCGGGCGATCGCAAGTGTCGGCGCCCCGGGTGTGACTTCTTTTCCCGGGAAAGAGAGCTCCAGCTCATCGCGTGTCCGGGGCTCACCGCCAAGGGCGCTTATAATGCCAACAAATCCCGGATGCGTTGCGTCACCATTCCAACTTGAACAATCGATCGCATGAAGCTGTCGAAATCCTAACGGAGCAAGCACGCCGTCAAGCGACAAGGGCAAGAGTTTGTTTTGCCCTCGTGCATAGTCCGCCTCGTCACGCACCCAATGCGAACCGAGCGAATGTTCTGACCAGGCGACAATCACCGTCTTTGCCGCATCAAGCTCTTTCTCGATCACAGCGGAAAACTCCGCGCCGCCGGCAATCTCCCGATCCCACCAGACAGAATAGTCTTGCGCTTCAAGCGCCGCCGCGAGCATCTCGATCTTCTCACGGTCATCTCTGGCATATGAGATAAAGATGTCGGCCAAGCTCGCTCCCCTCGAAAGACGCGATAACAGCTTGTTTGTTACCGTGTTTTCAGGCCATGAGCCAGTTTTCGCCGTTGCGCCTCAAAATCTGACGGCTTAAGCCTTGGCGAGGCCATGATTCTTCCGCACATGGCCTGAATGACGAGGCGGCGGAGAGGCCATTCGGGCCGGAACGAGGAAAATGAGCGGGGCTGACGACCATACGGGTGACAACCGGCGTAAGAGTGACGACCGGAAACGCTCGCGCGCGGATAAGATGTTTGCGTGGCTTGCCGCAGCGCGCGCGCGTGTCAGCACACTCTTCGACCGCGCCCGGAAAAAGCCTGATCAGGATTCTGCGCGCCCCGCCTCCCCCTATGCAGAGAACGCCAAATATGCGCTCCGCGCGCGCATTGACTGGCGGCGCATCGGCGTCAGCTTTCTTGGCGCCGGCGTATCGCTTGGGTTTCTCGGCGTCGGCGCAGGCTTGGCGCTTGCTTTCGTGGTCATGGCGCCGCGCATTCCGGATGACGCCGATTTGTGGAACGTCAACCGCCAGTCGGCGATCATCGTGCTCGACCGCAATGGCGAAGAGATTGCGGCGCGCGGCGCCCGCTATGGCGAACATGTGGAGCCGGAAGAACTTCCCGAACATCTGATCAAGGCGTTTCTCTCAACGGAGGACCGGCGGTTTTACGACCATACCGGCGTTGATCTGAAAGGCACCCTGCGCGCGGCGCTCGCCAATGCGAAATCCGGCGGGATTACCGAGGGCGGCTCGACCATCACCCAGCAGCTGGCGCGCAATCTGTTCCTGTCGCCGGAGCAGACCTATACGCGAAAAGCGCGCGAGGCGCTGCTCGCCCTGTGGCTGGAAGGTCATTACACGAAGGATCAGATCCTTTCGCTCTATCTCAACCGGATTTATCTGGGCGCCGGCGCCTATGGCATTGAATCCGCCGCGCAAACCTATTTCGGCAAGTCGGCGCGAGACGCGGATCTTGCGGAAGCCGCGATGCTCGCCGGCCTGCCCAAGGCTCCCTCGACCTATGCGCCGACGCAAAACCCGAAAGGCGCGCAGCGGCGCGCCCGCGAAGTGCTCGACAATTTGCTGGAGACCGGCGCCGTCGAACCGTTTGAGGCGCGCCAGGCGCGCGAGAATCCGGCGGTCGTTCTGTTACAGAACACCGACTCCGATCTTGGTTACTTCTTCGATTACGCCGCAGCGAAAGCAAAAGCCCTCGCCCCCGCTGTCGCCGGCGACATCATCGTCACGACAACCATCGACCAGAAACTGCAGCGCGACGCGGAAGTCGCGGTCAATGCGGCGCTCACCGTCGACGCCCGTTTGAAAGGCGCCGATCAGGGCGCGCTGGTCGCCTATGATACGGACGGCGCCCTGCGCGTCATGGTCGGCGGACGATCCTATAAGGAAAGCCAGTTCAACCGGGCGGTGCAGGCCAAACGCCAGCCCGGCTCCGCCTTCAAACCCTTCGTATATGTTGCAGCCCTTGAGGCGGGCCTGAAACCAAGCTCGCGCTTTGTTGATCAGCCGGTCAATATCGACGGCTGGGAGCCAACCAATTACACGCCCGGCTTTACCGGGCCCGTGCGCCTCACCGAAGCTTTGGCGAAATCCATCAACACTGTCGCCGTGCAGGTCACTGAAGAAGTCGGCCGCGGCAAGGTCGCCGAAGCCGCCATGCGCCTTGGCGTCAATGACGATATCCCGGCGCACCGCTCCATCGCGCTCGGCGCCGTCGATGTGACGCTGGAAGATCTCACCGGCGCTTATATCCCCTTCGCCCGCAGCGGGATTGCGCCGAAACCTTATGCGATCTCAAAAATCGAAACTCGCGACGGAACGGTGCTTTATCAGCATAAGGATGAAACCCCGCGTGAAGTTTTGAGTGACGCTGTCGCGAAGAATATCACTCATATGTTGTATCAGGTGATGCATTCGGGCACCGGCCAGCGCGCCAATCTTGGCCTCAGGCATGCGGCGGGCAAGACCGGCACCACCAATGACTGGCGCGACGCCTGGTTTGTCGGATATACGGGCCAGCTGGTCACCGGCGTCTGGGTCGGCAATGACGACTATACGCCGATGGACAAGATCACCGGCGGCACGATCCCCGCCGCGATCTGGCGCGATTTTATGGTCTCCGCTCATCAGGGCCTGCCGCTGGCGCGCCTCGACGGGGCTTATCCGGCGGTTTCCTATGCGGACGAGCCCGTCCTCCTCGATTTCTACACAGATGTTTCACGCGGCCTCGCCCGCGCCCGCCGCGACGGCGATGCGCGACGTTTCCAGCGGCGACGCAGGCGTTAGGCGCGACAGCATGGGCCTTGCACAAAAACGTGAAACCAAAACCCAATTTCGCCCAATTTTAAACACTTGCGGAACCCATTACTCACCAAAATAGTGTTGACTTGATCTTGCGGCCGAAGCGTCGCTTTGTAGTGGGAAAGACGGGGGCTTCATGTTAGCGGCCACACGAGCAATCATCCGGGAGACTTTGCCTTACCGGGCGGCGGACGAGACCGCGCTGGCGCCAACCGGCGAATATCGTCTTGAAGACCGAAGCGGTTGCGTCGGCCTTTGCCAATGCTCCGGCGGGTGCGATTTTACTCTCTCGATTGACGCCTTCCAGCAGCATCTCGCCGAAGGCCGCATCGCCCTGGTCACCTAGAGTAGGTTGAAAAGCAGGTGATCCGGTTACGCCTTCGTCCTGAGGAGCGTTTCCAGCCCTATTTACTCTTCCATCTTATGGGCCAGCGCTTCGATGCGGATCACAACCTCATCGCCGATAAGACCCATTGCGGTTTCCAATCCGAAATCGGAACGCTTCAGCACGCCGGTCGCGGAAAAACCCGCCGCATCGCCTTTCGTCGATGGATCGGTGCCAAGTTTGTTGAGGATCACTGTCAGCGTCACCGGTTTTGTCCGCCCAAGGATCGTCATGTCGCCAACGACCGTCGCTTCCCTCTCGGAAAGCAGCGTCACCGCATTTGACCTGAACGTCATGACGGGAAACTCCGCCGCATTCAGCCAGAAACCTCCGGTTACGTGTTCATTGCGGGTCGCATCGCCGCTCACCAGGCTCGCTACGCCGATTTCCGCTTCGACGCGGGAGTTTTCGGGCGCATCCTGATCCAGCGTGACGACGCCTTTGACGTCAGGAAAAAATGCGATGACATCGTTAAAACCAAAGCGCTCGATGGAAAACTGGACATGGGTGTGAGACGGATCGATTGCGTAGGCCTCCGCGGCGCGGGCCGCGCCTGACGTGAGAATGGCGAACAACGCGATGGATGGTAGCATACGGGTGAAAAGCATGGGCATTGACGTCACCTTTATTTATTCTACAATATAGAATTAATATGAAAAGGACGCACGCGCAAGACATATGAGCGACCTTCGATGAGCAAGTCACGCAATCTTGGCGAGTTTGAAATTCTCGTTATGGCGGCGCTGATCCGTCTTGGCGACAACGCCTATGGCGTGACGATCCGTCAGGAAATTGAAACCCGCGCCGAACGCGCGGTCACCGTCGGCGCGCTTTATACAACACTGGCGCGGCTGGAGGAAAAAGACTTTGTCGCCTCGCGCATGGGGGAAGCAACGCCCGAACGTGGCGGGCGCGCAAAACGGTATTTTGAAATGACGCCCAAAGGCCGCGCGCATTTCGAACGCTCGGTTTCCTCTCTCGGCGCCATGTTGAAAGGCTTGCGGCCATGGCCGAAGACGCTTCGCACCAGCGCATAACGCCGCCCCGCGCGGCGTCAGCATTGCTCAGGCTTGTCCTGCGCGGCAGCACTATGGCGCCGCTGCTTGGCGATCTCGACGAAGAATACGCTGAAATCGCCGAAGGATCGCCGACGGCCGCACGGCGCTGGTACTGGCGCCAAAGCGTTCTGTCTACGGCATACGTGATCGCCGAGCGCGCAAGACAGGAACGTCTGCACCGCGCGCTTTTCGGCGTCGCGGCAGTCTTTCTGTTCCTGCATTACTGGAATCTCTGGATCGCGCCGGTGGCGGCGGTAAAGGTTTATGCATTGTCGGATGCCGGGTCATACGGACCGGCGCGAATTGCATATTTCATTGTCGCCATGCTTGGGGCGGGGGTTGCGGGCGCGTTTTTCTCACGGTTTACGGCGACGGCCCGCATAAGGCTGATCAAGTTTATCCTGTCGCGCGCGGCGCCAGCATCGCTGTTGCTTTTTGCGCCCGCCTTATTTGAAGTTCTCACCGCCGGCGAGGACTATCCCATCGTCTACCGGTTGTCGCAAACGGGCCTCGCCGCCGCGGCTTTCATCGCCGGCGCAGCGATCGCATTTCCGCGTGCGCATCGGCCGTGACGCCGCTGCCTTAGAATTCCAGCAGGTTTTCCGGCTGTTGTTCAGGGTCGACTTCGGGCGGCGCGACACGCCAGCCGGTTCCATCGTTGCAAGCCGCGCCTTCCCATTCGTCACTTTCGGCGCCGACCTCCATGCGCTGGGCGAACTCACGGCACAAAAGCGGGCGGCGGCGGGGCCCGCCGGCAAGCTCCAGCTCCGTGCCCGGCGCCTTGATCAGCAAATCCTGAAACACATAGCCGCGTATGACGCCATCGACAGCGACAAGCATCCACGATTTATCCGTGACGCGGCCAACCACCTCGACCCCGGCGCCGGAGGGCAGCATTTCGGCCACTTTATTATCCGTCCCCGGACCGGTCCGCACATTGGAATTGCGCGTCGAAACATAAAGGCCGAGATCGGTCTCCATCATATGCGTGAGATCCAGATCCCCGCGCGCAGCCGTGATGCGCGCTTTCGGGTTTTCCATCAGATTGGCGAGGGAATAGCTCGCGGGCTCGACAACGCCGCTGGCGCGCCGTCCGCGCCAGGCCCGTGTCTGGCCGCTTTCAATCGCCGCAAGAGCCGCCTGGCCAAGCGCCTCGCGGTCGCCGCCGGAGAGGCGATACTCCAGCGCCGACCCTGAGGCGAAATTGCTGTCGCCGGCGTCTCCGCCGACCGACGGCAACGTCTCACAGCCAGCGATCAACAGCGCGCCAAGGCCCGCAACCAGTCCTGTCTTCAACCCGTTCATCACCCTACTCCAGTTCCCTTACATACCCGGCCAGCAAATCGCTCGTTGTCTTTTACATATCTGCACCCGATTGTGGAGGGGCGCTTCGTCAATCAACGCTTTGTTGCCGGAAGTTCATGACGCAAACATGAAAACAGCACGGCGGTTCCGCGGCGGATCGTGGTTAAGAGTCTCAATCCAAAAACGCCCGGCCGTCCTTGTCTTCAATCTCAACCACCCAGAGATCGGGGTCGATCGCCGCCTCTTTTTCCAGCCAGGCGTCGATTTTTACCTCGTCGGTTATTTCTTCGAACGGTTCGCGCCATACGGCGTGGCCATCAAGGTCGCGGCTCTGGATGTAAAGCCGCGCTGCGCCTTGCCCGAGATAGAGCTTCACCGCCACTGCGCCCGCATCCGGATCGCCATGGCGCGCAATCGTCGCGAAGGCGCCCTCCGCTTGCGCCCGGCGCATATGCGCGGTGACGCGGATCTCGGTTTTAAGGCGCGGCTCAGGCATGAGGATCAGTCGCCGCTTCACCAGGTCCCGAAGCGTCGGCGCCAGCCGGTATAGGAATGCGTGGATTGTCAGGCGTTCGGAATGGTTCAAGGGCGAGACTGGCGAATGTCTCCCCTTCGATCCTTTCATTCTCGTCTAGACCGAATTTTTCATTCGCATGCAAATTGCTGGAATTCCGATAAGTGCCAAACAACCGGTCCCAGATCGAAAAGATCGTGCCGAAATTCGAATACTGGTTTTCAAGCCGTGTCGAATGATGCACCCGATGCACATAAGGCGTGATGAAGAGATAAGACATCGCGCGCTCAAACCTCGCTGGCAGTTTCACATTGGTATGCGTAAACGTGTTCGACAGGGCCGATAGAGCAAAAGACAACAAGATCCCCTCGGCGGGAAGCGCCAGCGCGAAGACGACCGCCGCCTCAACGCCCGCCCGGAACATTGATTCCAGCGGATGGAACCGCAGCGATGTCGTCGCATCGATATGGATGTCGGAGTGGTGGGTGCGGTGCGTGCGCCAGAAAAAGTACCAGCGATGCAGGACCCGGTGCTCGGCATAGGACAGGATGTCTATGACAATGACCGCCAGCGCAAGCTCCGCCCAGAACGGGACATTGACGACGTTAAGAAGTCCGGCGCCCGCCGCATCCGCGCTCGCCGCCGCGCCCATGGAAGCGAGAAACGGGAACAGCCCGATAATGATCGTCGCGTAGAACGCCATGGAGGCGTTGCGCAGCCAGCGCCCGGCGTCGACCGCCCGGGCGCGCCAGGGGACAATCATCTCGACCGCCAGCGCGATGGCGAGCAGGCCGAGAATGTAGCCGATTCCACTCCAGCCTTCGAAGAATTCCATAAAACCCAACCTCACCAAGAACCCTTTGTTTTGCAAGGGTTGTGCAACAGACTCGCCTTTTTAAGAAAGGGAATATGCGCTGCAACACGCCACCATGGCGTGCATCGCCTTGCAAAACCACGCAATATCTGACTGAATTGTCGCAGCGACGTGGGTCGCCTGGGGTTGAGTCGGCCCTGAATGCTCCGACTGGGGAAGAAGCCATGAAGAAATTTGTATACGCCGCGGCAATGCTTGCGATGACAACGCCGGTGCTCGCGGGCACAAACTCCGTACCCGAAATGAGCGCAGGCGCAGGCGTCGCCGCGATTGCGTTGCTTGTCGGCGCGGCCGCGATCATTCGCGAAAAGATGAAACGCTAGTCACTTATTCCATAACCTTGGGGAGTTTTACGATGAAGAAGTTTATCTACGCCGCGGCCATCGCCGCCATGACGACGCCGGTTCTGGCGAGTGATCCGCAGGTGCCGGAAATGAGCGCCGGCGCTGGCGTCGCCGCCATCGCCCTGCTTGCGGGCGCGGCTGCGATCATTCGCGAAAAAATGAAGCGCAAATAGCGCGGGGGGAGACCCTTCGCCGCCGGCCTTGGCCGGCGGCGGCATCTTCTGAAGCCGGCCCGAAAGGGTCGGCTTTTTTCTTGCAATACGCCCGTGCAGTGTAAAAGAGCCTATGAGCCGGACGGATACACATAAACCAGCGCCACGCGCCCTGCCTCGCGGTGACAGCCTTTTCTGGCGCGCCGGGCTGATTATCTTTTTAGCCGCCGCTGAAATGCCCCTGCTCGCCTTTCTGTTCGATCCGCTCGCCATCAATGACACAGATCCCGCATGGCTCCGTATACGAACCGTGCTTCGCGAAGGCGTGCCGCTGACGCTGTTTTTTCTTTCCGCACTGGCGGTCCTTGTTACGCCGCGCCGGCGGGCGTTCATTGGCATGTGGAGCGCAATGGCGCGCGGTCACGCATGGCGAACGCCGCTGGCGATTAATCTCACCCTGTTCGCCATGCTCATTGTCGCGACGCCGATGCTCAACACTCATGGCGCCGCGCAAAACGATCCGCCCTGGATGTTGTTCGCCCTATGGTTAGGCGCCATCGGCGGCGCGTATATGTTTTTACTCGCCGCCGGCGCGCCGGCGGCTTTTTGGCGGGACTTGATCAATCGCGAACGCGCGCTGATTGCGCTGGCCGCAGGCGCGGCGTTGACCGTCGAAGCCGCGGCGGTGCTGTCGCGGCAATCCTGGAACGCGCTTTCCGAGGCGACATTTCATGTTTCGGCGTTTTTCCTCTCGCTTTATGAGGCGGATGTGACAACCCGCGTCGATGACCGCGTCATCGGCGTCAATGATTTCACTGTGAACATCGCCGCCGCCTGCTCCGGCTATGAGGGGATCGGTCTCGTCCTGACTTTTCTTGCGATCTATATGTGGATTTTCCGTTCGGTGTTGCGCTTTCCCAATGTCTATCTGATCCTGCCGCTGGGCGTCGCCGCAATCTGGATATTAAACAGTGTACGGATTGCTCTGCTTGTCAGCCTCGGCGCGCATGTCTCGCCGGAGATCGCCATTACCGGCTTTCACAGTCAGGCGGGATGGATGATGTTCCTGATCGTCACAATCGGCGTCATGCTTATCGTGCACCGTATTCCTTTCTTTCACGATCAGGCGGCGATCACGACAGCCGCAGAGCCCTCGCCCGCCGTGCGCGAAGCGACAGCCTTGCTGACGCCTTTTCTTGCGATGACGGCGGCGGGCATCGTCGCAGCCGCGTTTACCGGCGCAGGCTTCTGGCTTTACGGCTTGCGCGTCGCGGCGCTGTCGCTGGCCATTTTCGCCTTCTGGCGATTTTACCGCACGCTCGACTGGCGTATCGGCTGGGAGCCAGTCCTCATTGGCGTTTTCGTTGGCGCGATGTGGATCGCCACCGATCCGGTGAACGACGCCGGCCCGCTTGGCGCGTGGCTGGCGACGCTCGGCCCCGTTGCAATGATGTCATGGATCGCAATGCGCCTCGTTGGTACGATCCTGCTTGTTCCGATTGCGGAGGAGCTGGCGTTTCGCGGCTATCTCCACCGCAAGCTGATCGCAGATAAATTTGAAACCGTGGCCGAAGGCGCGTTCACCTGGAAAGCTTTCGTGATCAGCTCGGCGCTGTTCGGGGTGTTGCATGACCGCTGGCTGTCGGGCGCGCTCGCCGGCGCGGTCTTCGCCGCAGCGCTTTATCGGTCGGGAAAAATCACCGGCGCCATCGCCGCGCATATGAGCGCCAACGCGCTCATCGCCTTCTGGGCGATTGCTTTTGGGCAATGGAGTTTATTGTAGGGGAGTTTGTTTAAGCGCTAATGCGGCTGCGTCGCCATCTCCTTCATGGCGGCGCGCAGTTCATTGACCCGCGCCCGGCTGACCGGCAGCCGCTCGCCGCTTTTCAACGAAAGCCAGTACCGGCTTCCTTCCTGTGTCGTCAGGCTTTCAGCCGACGGCAGATAAACGACATATGAACGATGAATGCGAAAGAAACGCTCAGGCAAACTGCGGACAATCGCACTCAACCCTCGCTTATCAAGCTCCCATTTGCCGTCAACGCGGTGCACTTCCGTATAATTACCGGCGGCTTTGAGCATGGTGACGTCGCTCACCGGAATAAAAACGGTTCGCCCGCTCGTCTCCACATTGAGGATCGTTTTTTCCGCCGCGTGTTCAGACTGCGGCGACAGTAAGTCCGGCGCCCTGAGCAACGCAAATCCGAATACCACCACTGACAAAACATAAATTGATCGGTCGATAAAATCGCCGGGAATGATCAGCGCATAAAGTCCAAAAACCGCCAGGGGAATAACAAGATAAAGCGCAGTTCGGTCCGCCGTCGCCCCGCGCCATGCCGTCCAGCCGAACGCCAGAAAAAGCAAAGCGACGCTCGCCAGCACCGTCTTGGCGTCGTAACCGGTCGCCATAATCCAGCTCAATGCGGCGGCGATCCCCCCGGCAACCAACACTGCCGCGGCCCATCGGCCCGGCGCCGGCCATCGTAAAGTGACATAGCGCAACAGCGACATGCCGAATGTAATGAACCCGACACCGACCAGCGCCTGCCGCGCCTGATGCCAGTCGTAAGGGTAGTTGATCAGGGATCTCGACACTTCCGCGACGATGGCCCCGAACAATCCGGCCAGCCCCAATGCTAACCAGTAAATGTGCGTATCGGAGCGGGCGCGCGCCAGCATTAAAAGTCCCAACGCGACCGCAACCAGGGCGCCCGAGAACAAAAGCGCAGGCGTATAATATCGCAAATTGCGACGCGCATCGGCGCTGTACGCCGTGAAATAGAGGCTTTGTACGACAGTCGCCGGTTTGTAGCCCGCACGGTTGGATGAAAAGCGCAAAGCGATTCGATTATCAGACGACCTGATCAGGTCTTCGGGAATGGCGAATGTCGCATCGATGGCGCCCGCGCGCTCCGCCTTCGCCGTCGGACCGGGAACCCCCTTCTGGCCGATTTTCTCGCCATTGAAATAGACCTCGGCGGAGAACGGGCCGGACATGGAGATCGCGGTCGGCCCATCGCGTTGCAGGTCTTCGGGGGGCGCATTCCAGTCCAGCCAGGCGACGCCGTCAGGGACCGGCGCATCATAAAGCCCGATATCGCGCCACTCGCCCGCCGCGCCGCGCCCTCTTGCAAACGAGGCTTCATCAGCTTGCGTAAACCCGACAGTCGGCGGGATCGCCCAGTCGAAGGACTGCGGACCGGACGCCAGCAACACGGCGAACGTCAACACCGCCACAATCGACAACTCAGCCGGTTTAAACGCCGCGGCGATCTTGATGAGACGTTCAAACGACATCCGAGACATTCGTCCTTTTTGGCTTGTACGCTGGGTTTCGCCCACATATTCGACGGACATTCGACAACCGCGAGGCCGCCGTCAATCTTGCATTGATGACCACCACGGATCGCAAATTCAAGGACGACAGAGGAATGATGATACGCCTGCCCGCCGCAATTGCGGCGTTCACCTTAGCCGCATGCGCCGCCTCTTCAGAAGGGGCGAGCGCGCCGAACGCCCAGGCGGCGACGCAATTTGACACAGCGGAAGCGCAGCGCCGCTTTGACGCCATGGCGGAGAATTTTCCGGCGCTGAATGCGACCGTGATGGTGGGCGACGAAATCGTCTGGGAGGCCGAGGGCGGCGTTGCGCGCGATGACCGCGACAGCGTCGATACCGACTACAACATCTATTCGATCTCAAAAATGCTGACGGGGCTCGCCTTCGCCAGGCTGGAAAGCGAAGGCGCTGTGGATCTCGACCAATCGGTCCGCCGCATCGAGCAGCGCCTGCCCGCCTTCTACGAAGAGGTCACGCTGCGCCACCTTCTGGGACACAGAGCCGGGGTCCGACATTATCTTTCGGACGAGGACTGGATCGCGTTCAACGACATGCGCTGCGACAAACCCCAGGATGCGCTCGGGCATTTTGTCGAAGACCCGCTTGATTTCGAACCGGGTCAGGACTTCAGCTATTCGACATTCGGCTTCACGCTGGCGAGCCACCTGCTTGTGCAGGTCACCGGCGAAGCAACCTATGACGATGCGATGCGCGCGGTCTGGGGCGAGCGTTTTGTTGCTAAAACAGACAGCGAAGGCGCCAACAAGGCGGTCAACTATATGGGCGAGGCAGGCGCGTTTGAGGAAATCGATCTTTCTGCGGAATGCAAGTTCGGCGGCGGCGGCCTGATCGCCAGCGCGGGCGATCTCGCGGCGATGGGATCGGCGCTCGCCAATGGCGACATCGTTCCGACGGGCTTTGCATTGGAAAACTTCACGCCCGGAAAAACGGCGAATGGCGCCGATACGAACTATGTCTACGGCATGGGCGTCGGCCTCGCAGAGAGCATTGACGTTCACTACGCCGCCCATTCGGGCGGATCTCCCGGCGGTCGCGGTTTTCTGATGGTGTTTTTAGAGCCGAACGTCACCGTTGCGCTGACATCGAACTTTGATGGCCCGCACCACGCTGACCTTGCAACCGCGCTTGCGCGTATTTTCTCGGGCTTTCCCGCAGAAGCCGAAGAAAGCGGCGAATAGGGTTTTGATGACACTCGCCTTTTCGGGTTAAAGATCGATACGGCAAGCTTTCGCGCCGTCCTGAGAGTATGGGCGACGCAGGCGTTTCATGAAATCGGGAAGATGAAAAACGCCGCCGCCGCCGCGCCGATGAGGGTCGCGAGCGCGATCATCCGCGCCTTTGTTTTCTTGCGTAAATGCAGCGCCACCGGGATCAGCAACAGGTTCGCCGAGACGATAAAGACAGCGTAGTTCATTGTCGGGATCAACTCGTTCAAGGGGAAACCGCCGCCGGCGACGCCCCGCGCGATGAACGGCAAAAACACCGCCATGTTGATCGACAGCACCAAGCCGATATAGGCCTTTGCGATATCGGAAAGCACCACCTTACTGGTGCGCAGGAACGAAACCGCCTGCTGCGTCAGGGCGAACCCGTATTCGCGCCCTGCGATCAAGCCGAGGAACACAAAAGTCGTGCTCATAGGGATGTTGCTGAGTTCCTTGAAGTAAAACAAAAGCGACGCAAAAATAAAGTCGATCAGGGTCGCCGAGCGAATATCGGTGACCGCCGTTTTCGACCGCAGAACCCGCTGGATCGGTCCGCCCTTGTTGGCGAATGTATAGGCGAGCAGCGCGACAATCGCGAGCATCGCCGAAAACCCTTCCAGCACCGAAAGCTGGCGCGGCAGAAACACAAAAATATTGGCGAAGTCCTGAATGAGCCAGACCGACCACAGATAGCCCGTCGTCACCCATTGTAAAATCACCCACAAGGGATGATGCTGCTGATGTTCGGTCCTGCGGAAAAACTTTTCAATGGTGGTGGACGCCACCAGAAACACGCCAAGACCGATGACAAAAGCGAGGCCGTAACCGATCAGGGATTTCTGCAGCATCGACGACAGCCCGCCGATGGAGGCGAAAACCGTCAGCACCATGAAGGATGTGGAAACCGGCACGCCGAACCGCGTGATGGTCAACAGCATCAGCGGCGGCAGCACATGATACCACTCAACGCGCACCGCTGGGTATTTCTCGGCGTTCATCAGGCGCCCATAGGACGGGTCGCCGTCATTCACGACCCAGCCATAGGTGAAGGTGGCGACAAGAATGACCGCGGCGAACAGGAACAGCCAGAACCAGTGCAGCCGGCTGTTGGAGGCGATGAACGTACCGAGCGTTTGCAGAGCGTCGTTGCCGACAACGGCGTAGGCGGCAAACAAAAAGCCGATGGCGGCGAAAAGCGTTACGTCAAACACAAAAATGCGCCCCCATCAGCGGTAATCCGCGCCTCGTACAGTTTAGCTTTGACAGTTTTGTGACACCAGCCCCATGACGCCAATGTGAGCTGTGTCCGGACCGGGCCGGACGCCTGGATCGACGCCAAGCCCTTCGTCTTCTTGACTGCTGTTTCCCCGACTACGGGTTCGATCGGGGTTGGGGCCCCGATCGAGGTGTCGCCAAAGGCGACGGAGGGGGTATGATGAAAACCATGCCAATCAGAAAGCCACACGCCAACGCGCGCAAGCTCCGCCAAAATATGCCGCCAGGCGAGCAACGGCTGTGGTATTTCATCCGCAACAGACAGCTCGGCGATCTCCGCTTTCGGCGTCAGCACTCAATCGGCCCTTACATTGCTGACTTCGCTTGTGTGGAAGCGCGTCTTGTCATCGAACTCGACGGCGATCAGCACGCGTTGGGAACGGCGCCGGCGCGCGATGTGAAACGCGACGCCTTTATGGAAAACGAAGGATGGGTGGTGCTGCGGTTCTGGAACAGGGATGTTTACGAGAACATCGACGGCGTTCTGGAATCTATTTTAGACGCATGCGAGAACTCAAAGCGATTTCTCAAAATCGAGAAAACCGCACCGCTGGAAAACAACTAACCCCCTTCGTCAGCTTCGCTGACACTTCCCCCATAAATGGGGGAAGAATGAGCTTGCGGCAAATGCAACGCTATTCCTCCCCCACCTGTGGGGGAGGTGTCGAGCGTAGCGAGACGGAGGGGGTTATGAGAAGAACGACTTCAAATCTATCGCAAAACCAAATGCGCCAGGTTTTGCTTCTATGGACTTGACCAGTCTATCACCAATTTTTTTCTGTTTAGATTTTCGAAAATCGTGAGTGGCGATAGAAAAATTTCTCAGCTCTTTACCTTCTCGTAAATCAGAGAAAATTTCTTCTACGGCTTTTAAAAAATCATCTTCATTTTGACAAAAAGAACGAAGCGGCACGATCAGCATATCGTGCAATTCCCCGTTTTCAATTTCGGACAATCCCTCAAAGTACGATGGATGTGTTTTAGTCACCAACAACCCCGGCAGAACAGTTTCTGCATCTAAATCACCCACTTTATGCCAACTCAAAATATCATTCGCAAAGTGTACGCCACGCGGGCTACCAACAACTACAGCACCTGTTTCAGCGGCCATATCAGCCATTTTCATAAAATGCTTCTTAAAGATTTTCTCCCATCTTCCCTCAGGCCAACCATAGTCCAGCAAATAAATGTATAGGCTGCGCTCATCCTTTATAGAAACAGTATCCAGACAGGTTACGTAAAGGCCCATTTCTCTCCACCTTAATTTACGAGAAAATCATTCTTGATTCGCCGCCAGCGAACGCATTTCAACAAGCAGCAGTTCCAGCAGTCCGTTATCGATATGGCCGTCAACTATAACATGCACGATTGTCGCCCGCGTGGATGGAGGCGGGTTCCAGCCGAGGCGGCCGCAGGCATCTTCAAGTTGTAAGGTCGCCCTTTTCGTTGCTGCGTCACGCCGCGCTTCGCGATAGCGATGGCGAGCCTCCGCGGCGGCGTCCCCGAGAAAGCGAAGCATTTGGTCGGCGCGGGCGCGTGTGCGGTCTGGAAGATTTTCGTCTTCGGCGATCCCGGTCAGCTCCGGCTTAAAGTCAGTGGCGGGATCATCAATCGACGGCTCGATTTCGCTCAGTCGGGCTTCCGCCTCCGACGATGCTGTCGCAACAGGCTGCGCCCGCTTTCCAGTGAGAATGTAAAGAACATCGGCGCCTGCATCGGCAAAGGCGCTCAACGCAACTGCGTTGGGCGAAGAGGTGCCCTTCTCCCAGTCGATCTGCGCACGCTTTGATGCGTCTGCAAGAGCGGCAAAATCGGCTTGAGAAAACTCCATTCTTTGCCGCTCTTCTTTGAGCCGCTCTCCTATAGACACAATTTTTGCACCTTTTGTATTTACAAGTGCAATAATCTGCACTACAATGGTAAAAAAGCACCAATTAAGTGCACATTATGATGGTTCCAAAAGGGAAGGCAATGAAAGTGTCCAAACGCTGGAAAACCGTGCTTGCGCTGAAGGTCCCTGTCTTCAGGCGGCGGAAGGAGCTTGAGACCGTCGATATCGCCGACCGGCTGAACGAGATCGTCGCGGAACTCGCCATTGTCGACACCGCTATCAACAGTCTGGATATCGATGACCGCCAGCGCTTCGGACTCTATATGATCCTCAGTAAGCAGATCAATGACATCATCGCCGTGCGCGACACAGTCCACCCGCCGAAGGTGAGATTCCGAACACAATAGCCGTCATCCCGTGCGCAATGCAGCGCGCAGCGATGCGTTGCAGACACGGGATGACGAGCCAACCGGCGAAGCGCCTAAACGAGATTGCCTTCTGCGCCGGAATGAGCGGGCATCTGATTCATTCGATCCGCAACCAACGCCAGACCATCAGACACTTCGGGGGTTTCAACCAGCTAGCTAGTCCGCCTTCGCCAAGAGCGCCGCGCCATCGCATGGCTCTTCGTAGCATTCGTCGAAAATGCCGCCGGTTTTGATCTGGCCGGACGAGACCGCCAGCGGCACGGCGAGGACCGCCGCGATCACGGCGGCGACAATATAAAGAAGGGGTCTTTGAACACCGGGGGCGCTTTTAAACATGAGGCTACTCCAGACTTAAGTCTTTATTATTCAGGCAGTTTTCCTGCTTTTGTTATATAAACGAAACAAAACTGTCATTTTTCTGTCATATAAGTGGCGCACTGGATGCGCTTTGTCAAGGAAAAAGCGCAAAAAATGCGCATAATCATTTGTAACAAATTGTAATCATTGAAATATCTCGTTTCGGAGAAGCCTTCGCCCCGGCAAAAATATGAAGGTGCGTCGCTCGGCTTTAACGATTTCAACGCCGATCCGACGGGGCCGGTTCGCCGCGTTTCAGGTGACGAAGAGATGGTAAGCGTTTCGCCGCGTCTGATTATAACTGCGGCTTATACCGTATCGAAGAAATCGACGCGGCCCGTATCAAGCTCATAATAGGCCCCGACAACCTTCATTTTGCCTTGCTCCTGGGGGCGCATCATAATCGGGTCGGATTCTTCCCTCAGTGTCCTGACAACGCGCCGCACATTTTGCTTCACCGCGTTTTCAAGCGGATCGCCCTTTTGGCCGCGCGCTTCGAGCACCGCCGGAATGATCGGCTCGATCATCTTGTCGATCGCGCCCGGAAAACGCGCATTGCTCTCAACAACCTGCATGGCGCCGTCCACCGCGCCGCAGCTTTCATGTCCCATGACAACGACCAGCGGCACATTCAAGACGGCGACGGCGTATTCCACCGACCCCAGCGCAAGCAGGTCCAGCGTATTGCCGGCGTTGCGAATGATGAAGAGTTCGCCAAGCCCGCGACCGAATAGAAGCTCCGGCGGCACGCGACTGTCGGAGCAGGTTACATAAGCGCAGAACGGCGCCTGCCCCTGGGCGAGCGCCAGGCGGCGTTCACGCCCCGTGGCGGCCACAGGCTCCTTGTCGGCAAGAAAGTCTTCATTGCCCTGTCGCAGCAGCGCAAGCGCCTCATCGGGGGTCAGGGCTTCGCCGGCCGGCGCCACGCGCGGTCCGCTTGCGTCGCCATTTTGTGCGGCGGCTGTTGACGAGATTGCAGCGCCGGCGCCCAAAAGAGCGCCGCCCGCGAACAGATGACGGCGGGATAGCATTTTGTTCATATGATAATCTCCGAGCGTTGGTATCCTGGATACGCCGCCGCCGGCATCGGCAATGCGAAAGCGCAAAAATCCATTATTAATATGTATGCGGATAGAATACGAAATAATCGCCCCCGCATGCAAAACTGCTTTTTTGGGAAAATAATATGCGCCGGGAGGCTTCTTAAAGCATGCGCGCCGTTAAATCGTGATAGGAAAACCGTATGCAAGGACCGTTGATCGCCAGCGTCAATGACAATGATCTTCGCCGACAATGCGAAATGAATGCGCTTTTTTAAGCTGCGGTCGCTTGCGCGCGTTCGCGGCGATAGCGGGCGACCCGGTCGAGCTGGCTTTGAATATCGCCGGGGCGCGAGAGGGCGCCGGCAGGCGCGTCTTCCAGCGAGCGGCGCAGCGGCAGGGTGAAGCGCGCCGTCGTGCCCTCGCCCGGCGCGGAGTCGAGCACCAGCGCGCCGCCATGAAGCTTCGCCAATGCAAATGACAGCGACAGACCGAGACCCGTTCCTTTTGTTCCGCGTACGCCATTTTGATGAACGTCGGTAAAACGCCCGCCGAGTTTGGAAAGCGCCATCTGGTTCATGCCGACGCCGGTGTCCCTGACAACGAAATCCAGCGCGCCGCACTTTTCCGACACCGACAGCGTCACCGATCCGCTTTCGGTAAACTTCACCGCATTGGTGAGAAGATTGATCAGGATCTGTTTGACCGCCTGTTTGTCGATCAGCGTTTCAGGCAGGTCCGGGGCAATCTCCACATTCAGCGCAAGCCCGGCTTTTTCCGCCTCGCCCCTGATCATCACCGCGCAGTCACGAGCGATAGGCGCAGGATCGTCAAGCGCGGGCGACAATTTATAACTGTTCGCCTCGATCTTTGCGTAATCGAGGATCGATCCGATCAGATCCATCAGATGCGCGCCGGAGGCGTGGATATCGTCAGCGTATTCTTTGTATTTATCATCGCCAAGCGGCCCGAAGGTTTCCGAGCGCATGGCGTCAGCAAAGCCCATGATGGCGTTCAGGGGCGTTTTCATCTCGTGGCTGAGATCGGCGACAAGATCGGCGGGCGGCGGGCTGGCCGGTTCGCGGCGCGCAACCTCCGTCTGAAATGCATTACGCGGCGCCATCGCGCCGATGCCAGTGCGGATGAGGGCGCGCAAACGCCCCCGGTCCAGCGGCGCGACCAGGATTTCCGCCGGCGCGACCGCTTTGCGAACCCGCAAAAGCCGGAATTCCGCATGCAATTCAGCGGGTTTCGCCCGTCCCCGGCCCTCGGCCGCCGCCGCCAGACAGGCGCGCACGTCATCGCGGTCCTCGCGGCGCACAAAATCATAGAGCGAGCGCCCCTGAAGCGGCCCGGCCGCGCCGATAATCTCGGACGCCGAGGATGAGACACCCAGAATGATCCCGTCATCGTAAAGCGTCAGCACCATGTCGCCGACGCCGCCGCGCCAGACCGGCCCGCCCCGGAGGCCGGACAGGAAACCGCGGATATATGACAAAGGGCGAAACATCATGGCGCCTGGCGTCGGTCAGCTCTGGTTAAGCCGGTCTTCAGATTCGTTAACACCTCTTCACCATGGCCGGATTGTCGTTAATAAAAGCTGAATGCGTGATAAGGCCAAAAAATTGCAGGGTTTGCGCCTCGTAAAGCTCGAATTTGTTTAGAATTTGGCTAGGATCATCAGCAGCGTCTTAAACCGTGGGGCGGTAATGTGACGAAACCGTTAGGGGCCGTTAGTTTTCTGGGAGATTTCATCCATGTTGCGTCATATTAAACCAGCTCGCGCACGCGCGATGCGGGGCCGGGCCGCCTGTATCGCCCTTCTGGCCGGGTTCGCTACAACCGGCGTTTCCGCCGACACCCTCGCCCAACCCAAGGATTCGTCACTTGAACGGACAGCGGCGAATTATGTCCGCTTCCGCGAAGACGTCGCCTCGATTGAGGCGATGGCGTTCGACAATGCCGGCATTACACGCGAGGCGCATCGCCGCCTCAGCGCCCATGAACCGGACGATCTGACCGCCGGATGGGTCGCCTATGCGGCGCTGGTCGCCGCCGATACGCCGGAATTCGCCGAAGCGCTCAAAAAAGAAGTGAAAAAGAAAAAACGCCGGGGCGAGCTGGGCGGTAAAGACGGCTTTTTATCCAAGCTGGCGCAGGACCCGAGTTACGCCCGCAAGATGAAGGGCGCCGACAAGGCGGTCGACGCGGTGCTCGCCATGACCATGCAGGACGGCGCGCGCATCACCGCCCTTGGCGAGGCGTTCAAGACCCAGGCCTACGCCATGCAGAAAACCAAATGGGGCAAACAGCGCATCGCCTCCAGCCAGGAGCGCCTCAAGGAAGCGGCGAAGTTCCGCCGCAATCGGGGCGGCGCCAACAGGCCGACATTCGCACACGCGATTGACGGCGGCGTGGTCGCCCCGTCGCTGGCGAGCGCGCGCGGCGAATGGTCCGCCGACTGGGGCCAGTCAAGCAATCCCGGCCGGCTTACCGAATCCAATGCGCAGGTGATTGTCGACCGCGTCCTGAATCTGGCGGCGCGCTATTCCACCGGATCGCTCAACGCCAAAGTCGTCGAGGTCTACGCCAAGAACAACAAGTCGCAGCGCTGCCTCGAAATGGCGAAGCTGACGCTGGACCAGTGCATCGCCGCAACGCGCACGCCCTATGAGGAAGCGTTCTGCCTCGGCGAACATGCGCTGAACGACGTATCGACCTGCACCGGATGGGTCGCCGGCGCGGGCGCCAGCTAAACATTCCGTTTACATCGTAATGATGAAAAGGGCCGCTCACCTGAGCGGCCCTTTTTGTTGTGGGTGTTGGCGGTTACCCTCTCCTTCAGCTTCGTTGACATGTCGATCGGGACTCCAACCCCGCTCATTCCCGCGCAGGCGGGAATCCAGCAAAAGAAAAATGACGAGCGAAAATTCCGTTCATTCCGGCGGTTGATGGATGGGAACCATCAACCCGGAAAGCTCGTTTAGCGGGCGCCAACCCCCTCCGTCTCGCTGCGCTCGACACCTCCCCCGCGAGCGGGTGAGGAATAGTGTCGCGTTTGCCGCAAGCTCATTCTTCCACGTGAACGGGGGAGGAATATGTTGCATCGATTAACGCTTGTAGCGCGATATTGAGATGAAGAGCCTTCTTCCCCCATTTATGGGGGAAGTGTCAGCGAAGCTGACGAAGGGGGTTAGGAAATTTCATCCTGCTGAGATTTTTCTATTTCGATTGCTCGCTTTGAGTTCTCACAAGCATCCAAAATCGATTCCAGAACGCCATCGATGTTCTCATAAACATCCCTGTTCCAGAACCGCAGCGCCTTCCATCCATCGCTTTCCATAAAGGCGTCGCGTTTTTCATCGCGTGCTGGCGCCGTTCCCAACGCGTGCTGATCACCATCGAGTTCGATGACGAGGCGCGCCTCCACACAAGCAAAGTCAGTTATGTAAGGACCGACTGAGTGCTGACGCCGAAAGCGGAAATCGCCGAGCTGTTTGTTACGGATGAAATACCACAGCCGTTGCTCCGCTGGCGGCATATTTTTGCGGAGCTTGCGCGCGTTGGCGTGTGGCTTTCTGATCGGCATGGTTTGCATCATACCCCCTCCGTCGCTTTTGGCGACACCTCCCCCATTAGCATGGGGGAGGAACATGTTGCACAAATCGACAACAGGTGTAACGCGAAGCGACGAAGGGGGTCTTCATAGCCCCGCGCAAGAAACGAAAGCGTCAGGCCGCGTGTGATTTGCGGTCCACGCAGGCCAAAATCGTTTCGTAAAGCGCCCTGAAGTCGATGGGCTTTGCAAGATGCGCATTCATGCCGCTGGCGCGGTAATGCTCGGCCTGTTCGGCGAACGCGTTCGCGGTCAGCGCCACAATCGGCACCGGCGTCAGGCCTTTCGCCGCTTCGATCTCGCGAATTTTCCGGGTCGCCTCAACGCCGTCCATGGACGGCATCTGGATATCCATCAAAACAAAGTCGACATCGCCGTTCCGCCAAGCGGCGACCGCCTCAACGCCGTCTTTCGCGAAGGTCAGTTTGCGTACGGATGAACCCAGAATCGCCTCAACCACCATACGATTCGGCTCCTGGTCTTCCGCGACAAGTACGGAGAGGTTTTTCATCACTGCGCGCGCATGCTTTTCGTCGAAAGCCGGCGCTTGCGCGCCGCTTTTTTTATCTACCGAAACCGGAATCTCAAAAGAAAAACATGACCCGCGCCCCGGCTCGCTCCGCGCGGAGATTTCACCACCGAGCCCCTCGACAATGCGCTTGCAGATGGTCAGTCCCAGCCCGGTGCCGCCATATTTGCGCGTGGTCGAACTGTCAGCCTGCATGAACGGTTGGAAAAGTTTGCGAAGTCCCGTTTCGCTGATGCCGACGCCGGTGTCCTGTACCGAAATGTGCAGCTGCTGTTTTCCATCGCCGGCCTCTTCGGCTGCAACCGACAGGCTGATGGAGCCGGCGTCTGTGAATTTCAACGCATTGCCAATAAAGTTCGTCAGAACCTGTTTTATTTTCGTGGGGTCGGACCGGTAGCGGCGACGCGCCGTGTCATCGATGCTGACATATAATTTGACGCCTTTTTCTTCCGCCCGATGCTCGAACGGTTTCACCGTCGTCGCAACAAGCTCCTCAAGCGAAAACGCGACATTTTCAAACTCAAGCGAACCGGACTCAATCTTGGAAAGGTCCAGCACGTCATTGATAACGTCAAGCAGGGAAAATGACGCCGTTTGAATGACGTCGACATAATGACGGTCTTTATCGCTGAGTTCCGATTTCGCCAGAACCTGCGCCATACCGACAATGCCGTTAAGCGGTGTACGGATTTCATGGCTCATATTCGCCAGGAACGACGACTTGGCGCTATTGGCCTCTTCAGCGCTGTCACGCGCCTCAATAAGCTCGGCTGTACGCGCCTGTATCTGGCTATCGAGATTGGAAACAAGCTGTTTGAAGCGTTCATCGCGTCTCTGGAAAGATCGCGACAAGGACCCGATCTCATCATTGCGCCGGGCTTCGGTGAACTGAACATGCGCCGCATCGCTGACATCGCGGTCAGCCTGCGCAGTCAGTTGCTGAAGCGGCTGGGCGATAATCTTGCGCAGCACCACGGCGGACAACAGGATCAGGAACAGCCCCATAATGACGCCGACGCCGGCAAATTTCAGGGCCTCGGACAAGGCTGCCGAGCGCACGCTGCTTTGAGGAACCCGCGCCACATAATACCAGGCGGGGCCATCAAACATCGAATAGGCGACATACGCGTCCCAAGGTTCGAAAAATAAAGTGCCCGCGGACTGACCCGTGGCGGCGATTGAATTCAACAGCGCATCGGCGCGCATTTCAGTAGCGAACAGCCTGGCGAACGCCTCGCCTCCGGTGCGGTCTTCCATGACTTCATGAGCGATCATTTCACCATCGGACTGGATAATAAACGGCTTGGTTCCCTCAATCGGATTGGCGATAACTTCCGACAACCAGCCATCAAGAAAAAATGTCACGCCGAACGCGCCGATATGCTCAGTCCCTAAATCAACCGGGGTCTGACAACCGGAAGACAATCGCTTTTTCGTCTGATCGTAAACGGCGCCGACAAGTCCCGTGCACCGCATCGTCCGGTCTTCATTGTATTCGGGGCGCACATGTCTTCCGAGCTGGGCATTCTGGATCGTGAAATCCGCCGGCGCGAGTTTGCGATAATATTCAAGCCGGTCTTCCCGCTCGGGGGCGAAAATAATCAGATCGTCCACTGGCGTATAGTAATAAAAGTTGCCCGCCCAGTAGAGCGAGCCTTCCCCGAACCGGGTGACGACATCATAGGCCGCCAGAAGTTGCGCCTGACGTTCTCTATCCGCTGCGGCGCCCGGCGCGATAAAAGCGCCGAGACCGTAAAGCCACTGACCTTCCGCAGAAAGAACGCCGTCAAAGACTTCGTCGCGACTGCGATGGGTGCCATCCGGTTTTGCTTCAAAGGTTTCGCCAAAGCGCTCGCCGATGTCATCGCGCCCGCGCCAGGCGTCAAGACGCCGGTGAAAAACGCTTGCCGCCATGAGCTGGCTTTCGCGCGCCGCGTCAAAGATTTCGCCATGTTCGATGGTGGCGGCGGCGACTTGCGTTTCGAGGCGATCAAGAAAAGCGCCGGTTTCACGCTCATAAAAATACGAAAAGATCAGCCACCCGCCGATCCCGGTCGTGATGAGCATCAGAGCGCCGGCGACGGCGATATAGCGGGTCGTTATCTTCAAAGGTCACCCAAAATTAGCCATAAAATGTAAGCGAAAACCCGTTAGGGCCCGGTTAATGGAAAAGCTGGGGGCAGATAGCGGTTAACGATTTTCTGACGTCGAAACGGGTGACGCTTTATGACGCGCCGCCCATCGCTAAAGCCGTTTCTTGCGAGGCGGCTTTTTCCGGCGATCTTTCAGCTTGCGGCCAACGGCGGCGATCGCCTCAATCGCGGGCAGCAATTCGCGGCCCTCTTTGGTCAGCGCATATTCGACGGACGGCGGCGAGGTCGGTTTGACCGTGCGATCAAGGACGCCCTTTTCCTCCAGCTCTTTCAAACGCGTCGTCAGCATCTTGGCGGAGATCCCCGGCATGTCCGCGCGCAATTCGCTGAACCGGCGCACGCCGGCGCCCAGATTCCACAAAATATTCGGCGTCCACGCCCCGCCGATCACCGACAGACATTCACTCAACGGGCAGCCATAAGGCGCCGGCGGGCTCTGATTTTTACGCATTTTCAACGCCATAGCGAAATCCCGGTTACCGGTAAGAAACCAGTTTATTTAGTATCACAGATATATGTAGTTTACAAAGGTAACCTTCAATCATAAGTCAGCGCCCTCACCCGATCATTCCCTAAACGGAGTTGCCAGAATGAAGCTTTACTACAAACCAGGCGCCTGTTCGCTTGCATCGCACATTGCGCTGACCGAAGCCGGCGCGACTTTCGACATCGAAAAAGTCGACACCAAAGAGCAGAAAACCGAGCACGGCGAAGACTTCTCAAAAGTCAGCCCGAACGGCTATGTCCCGGCGTTAAAACTTGATAGCGGCGACATCCTGACCGAAGGCCCGGCGATATTGCAATTCATCGCCGACACTAACAAGGACGCCAATCTGGCGCCGGAAGGCGGCACGGTTGAACGCGCTCGTATTAATCAGTACCTCAATTTCGTCGGCACGGAACTGCATAAAGCGTTCTCGCCTTTCTTTGCCGCAAACGGTCTTGAAGGGGACGCGCGCCAAAATGCAGAAGCCACAGTCGCCAAACGCTTCAATTACCTTGAAGATGTTCTGTCCGACGGTCGCACCTATCTCACAGGCGAACAGTTCACCATCGCCGACGCCTATATGTTCGTCGTTTCAAACTGGTCGAACTTTGTCGGCATCGACTTGAAACAGTGGCCGAACATCGCCGCTTTTGTCGGACGCGTCGCCGCGCGCCCCGCCGTGAAAAAAGCCATGGGCGCCGAAGGCCTTCTCAAGCAGGCCGCGTAACGCCATGAGCGCGCGCTATCAGGACATCATCGACGTCCTCAGGCGTTATTATGACGGTCTCTATCATTGCGACGCCGCAATGCTGGAGACCGTCTTTCACCCGAATGCACAATACGCCACGACCTCGTCCGGCGAGCTTCTGCACTATAACATGCCAGCCTATATGGCGGTCATCCGGGAGCGCGCGGCGCCGGCGGATGCGGGCGATGCATATGGCTACGATATCGACTCCATCCGCTTCGCCGGCGACGACACCGCCCACGCCACCTTACGCTGTACGATGATGGGCAAACACTTCACGGATTTTCTGTCTTTCATTCGCACAGGCGATGAATGGCGGATCATCGCCAAGGTTTTTCACTACGATCTCGCCGCTTAAAAGGACAAACAAACATGCCTTATGTGAATATCAAGATCACCCGCGAAGGCGGAACAACGCCTGAACAAAAAGCCGAGCTGATCAAGGGCGCGACGGACCTTCTCGTGCGCGTTCTCGACAAATCTCCCGCCACAACCTTTGTCGTCATCGACGAAGTCGAGATGGAAGACTGGGGCGTCGGCGGCTTGCCCGTGGAGGACTATCGAAAGCAGGCGGTGAAATAGAACGGTCTTACCGGGCGTCTACAACGTCCGACCCGATCGTCGCCTCAACAAATCGCGAGAGCTCCGTCAGTGTTTCCAGTCGGGTTTCATTGCTCGACAGCCAATGGTCCTCTTTTTTTAATGTGACTAGCTTTACGTCCTTGCCAGCTCGCTTCAATGCGCGCTCCATTTTCCGGCTTTGCTTAAAAGGCACGACTGTGTCGTCTACGCCGTGGAGCAACAAAACCGGCGCCTGAAAAACTTCAGCGTGGTTGGCAGGCGAAATGGCCTCAAGCTTGTCGCGGTCTTCGCGCCTGTCGCCTATGAGCTCTGCCCAGTAATTATTGGCCCAGCTGTCCGCCCCGCGTCGATGACGCACATAGCCCAACATGTCTGGCACATCCGCCACCGGCGCGATTGCAGCCACGCATTGATATAGATTTGGCGTAAAGGCGCCGCCGGCAAGCGCAGCGTAGCCGCCATAGCTTGCGCCAATAATGCACACGCGATCGCCGTCGGCCCAGCCATTCCTGACAAGAACGCCAACCCCGTCGGTAACATCATCCTGCATCTTGGCGCCCCATTCGCCATAGCCAGCCTGGCGGTGCGCCACACCGAAGCCAGCGGAGCCTCTGAAATTCGGCTGCAGCACCATGTAGCCGCGGCTCGCAAAATATTGAGCCATCCAGTCAAACCCGATTGCGTCATACATTTCCGGGCCGCCATGAGGAATTACGATCAGCGGTAATGATTGCTCGCCCGGCGCCATTCCGTTGGGCAGCGTTAAGACGGCCGGGATCGCCAAACCATCACGCGCGGTATACTTTATCGAATACACCTCACCGACATTTTGATTATCAAGGTCCTTATGGGTTGATGGCAACGACGCCAAAATATTATCGACGCGGTCATACAGAAAATATCTTGGTGGTTGTCCGCCGCCCGCGACATAAATAAGAAGCTTTGAATAATCCGACGTCCAATCCACGAGATCGACAGATTTCTCAGCAAACGTCACTAAGAGACTGTCCATCGCCTGCTTCAAGCTGGGATCGAAGAAATCATACTCTGGCGTCATGCCGGAATATTTCACGCCGATAACCACGCGGCTTTCATCCATAAGAACGGTTGCAACTTCCCGGTCTGACCGAAAAAAAACAGGCCCTGTTGCTTTTCCATCGAAGCCAAGTCTGGAAACACGGCTGAAGCCGCTATTTACAGATTCATTGATAATAACCAGGGCGTTTCTTTCAGGCGTAACGCCGACAAGCGCGAATGGCGGCTTGTTGGCGGATGTCGCATATACAACTTCCCATTTCCCGGAAATTTTTGTTGAAATACGGAAGATATTACGATTTTCGATATGTTCTTCAAAGGCGAGCACGGTTCCGTCTTCATCGACAATCCAGTCTCTCCCCGAGTGCGATCCCCTTTCGATGACGCGCCCGCGGCCACTGTCGAGATCGACTGACAACAGGCTGTATGTCGGCGTTTGTTCATATGCCGAGCCCATATAGGCTGGCATATATACTTTTTTCCTGTCTTCGCTGGCCCCGACAATGCGCCCCAGTCCCGATTGGTTCGGAAATATATTGTCAGTACTTCTCAAGAGCTGTTTCAATTTTTCCGTGGAAGCATTGTAGGAATATGCAGCGCTATATTCGAATTTGCCGACACCTCTCGCAAGCGCCGTTTTCGATGCGCGTAGAACAAGGTGTTCGTTCGATGCAAAAAACAAGCTCCTCGCCTTAACCTTGTTCGTGCCGAGGCCGCTCACAACATTATCGGCAAGCTCTTGAATAACCGCTGCTTCCACCTCGCCATCGTGAAAAAAATAGGCGATCCGCTCAGCATCGGGCGAAAGCACCATCGAACGCACGACCGGCATATGGCCGTAAACACTGATTGGCGCTTCGGCCTGTGCGGATGACGCCATGACAGTAGCTGCGAAGGTCGCAAAAAACCACTTCACGTTAAAGCCCCCTCGTTCCACCTGGAGAGCACTCTAACCGCTATGATTATAATTACAAATTCAACAGCCGCATTGAATTGCTAGCGCCATCACTCCGAGAGTTCCCCGCGCACCCGTGCAAGATTACGCTCCAGTCGATCCGCATGTATTGCATTCGGATGAAGACCCTGCGCCACCGCCAGGGCAATGGCGCGCTCATACTCACTGGCGGCTTCTCCCAGCTGGCCAACATTTTCGTAAGCCGACGCGGAAAAGTCAGCGATATAAGCGTTGTCGGGATAATGCGCTCTCAGCTGCGCCATCAGGGCGAGCGCCGCCGCCCCATGATCGCTACGAGATAACTGCATAGCGGTGACGCCCATGTCGAACCAGGCGGGATGAAAGCGAAACCCGAGCGCCTCGCGCTTTTCATCAAACCAGGTGTTCACGCCATCGGCGCCATCCGCCTCGGCCGCCGCTTTTACCTCATCTTCAAATTCCCAGGCGGGAAAGAACGCCATGAAGGCGTCATTCAGACCCATGGTAAAGTTTTTAAAATGATCCGTTTGCGGCGTAACATCGAAGGTCCATTCAAGAGAGGCTGGCGCTTTTTCTTCAAAGATCGCAGCCAGCTCCCGGCTTGACGGCACGGTCGGTCCGCCATCGCCCTCGCCCACCGCCATATAGACGAAGGCGTCATGATCACGCTCTTCGTCGAACAACGCATTAGCCTCTTCGTAGAGAACCCGATCCCCGATCCAGGCGCTGGCGCCAAACGCCATGTTAGCGTCGAACAAACCGGGCTCTTTGAAAAATGCGTGGAGCGCAAACACGCCGCCAAAGGAATGGCCGACAATGATGCGCTCGCCGCTGGCCGGGTATTCACTCTCTACCGCCTCAATCCATTCGTCTTTAACGAAGCCTAGAAACGCATCCGCCCCGCCCGTGTCATCAAAGTGTTTGTCTTCCCGCGGCACGTAATCGCGATTGCGATTGACGTTTTTAACGCCTGCCACGATCATCTGCGGAAAGGTTTCGTTGTCAGCCATGTAGTCGAGATAACTCGCGACGAATTCAAAATTCCATTCCCCATCGATAACATAGACAACTGGGTATTCTGCGCCGTTTTTATAGAGCGGCGGAGTGCGCACAATGATCTCACGCGTTTCGTCAAGAACTTTAGAATCAATTTCAAATTTCTGCGTGCGGTCAGCAGAGTTATAAGTGTCGGCAAAAGCCGCCGACCAGCCGATACACGCTAATCCAATTGCAAGAAAAAACCGCGCCATCTGCCGAGGCCTCCGCTAATCCATGTCGCAGCGTATCCCGAAACGGGACGGCGACGCTTCGGCCTGCCGCATTATCGGCTCTTTTCGTCGTGCGAAGGCCCATGCACTGGCAATCGCCCCGCGACCTCACCATATGAAACATTCGAAACAATCGGGAGGCATATTCATGATCATCACCACCACGCCGACAATCGAAGGACGCAGCGTGCACGAATATAAAGGCGTCGTCACTGGCGAGGCGATCCTCGGCGCGCATGTGTTTCGCGACCTCTTTGCGGGCGTGCGCGATATTGTCGGCGGTCGGTCCGGCGCCTATGAGAAATCCCTGCGCGAAGCGCGCGAGATTGCATTCCGCGAAGTCGAGCAGGATGCCCGCGAGCGCGGCGCCGACGCGGTGATCGGCGTTGACATCGACTACGAAGTGATTGGCGAAAAAGGCTCGATGATGATGGTGTCCGTATCGGGAACGGCCGTGACGCTTGGCTGACGGCTTATTCCAGGCGCTTGTTTTCGCTCATTTTCAAGTCTCAGAATTTTTTTAACGTCACTGAGGCGACGATAAACGGCGAAGGACGGTTTCTTTCTCGCAAACGCGACAAGGAGCCCCCGTCTTGCAAACAAAAACCAAAGATTACAGCAGCACCCTGTTTTGGATATGCTGGCTGGCGCCGCTCTGCGGTTGCAACGCGCAATGAAGGGCGCCGCATTCGCTGTATTTGTGTTCGCCGCCGCATGCGCCGCGTGGTCGGTTTCAATCGCCGCGCATGAACTTGTGGGCCATGGCGGCGTGTGCGCCGTCAATCCGGGCTGCAGCTGGCTTTACGCCGACGCCATGTACTTTGACGGAACACTCCAAACCGGGGCGTGGAAAGTCGCGGAACTCGCCGCCGGATCAATGCTGAATGTGTTCATCGGAACGCTTGCCTTCATCGCCACGGTTCGTTTTCGCAACAGGCTTGGCGTATTTTTCGTCCCAATCCATCTTCTCATTCCGGTAAGCTTCATTCAGGCGGGGGCGTATATCGGCCTCGGCGGCTTCATTCATGACGGCATGGACTGGGCGCGGCTGGCGGCGATGAGTGATGCGCCTGCGCGCACTGGAACTGCTTTTCTTGTTACCGGCGCCGTCTTAATTCTGTTTGGCGTATGCGCCGCAAAAATGACCGCGCCGATTGGCGGGCGGCAGTCAGGGTCATTGCTCAGCTGGCCGCGCTATCTCGTAATTTCATATCTGGGGTTCAGTGTAACCGCGCTCGCCGCATCGGCCTTCGTCCCGTCGGAAGACCGGTGGTTCATGCTGGCGGGCGGCCTCGGCGGCGGCGCTTTCTTTATGAGTTTTTATTTACTGGGACTGTCGCCCTTTCCGCCGCTTAGATCGCGGGCGATGTCAGCCCCGTCTTTAGCGCAGCTTTATGCGGCAATCGTGCTTTGTTTCGTCATAACGGCTTTTTACGTAATAGTCCTCGGAAGCGGCGTACAATTTGGATCAACTTAAAACAGATAGCGAAATTGGATTTTCTACTTGGATTAAATTTCGGCCTTGCGATCGTCATGATCGCGCTGACCTTGTCAAAACAGACAAGGGC
The DNA here is from genome assembly GCA_965230025.1 of Hyphococcus sp. Lineage (GTDB taxonomy): Bacteria > Pseudomonadota > Alphaproteobacteria > Caulobacterales > Parvularculaceae > Hyphococcus. The sequence goes on along the minus strand of CBDDKD010000061.1, from coordinate 68,737 downwards.
GAGTGCTGACTTATGGCTGGCGTTAGTCGGCGTAACCGTCGCCTTATCGGTTGGCGCCGTTTACGGCAGGCTTCACGGCGCCGGCTTGCCAGGCGCGCTGGTTGCGTTCGCAACAAGCTCAATGTTTTTACTCCTGCCGGCTTTTTTACTGCTTTACGTGCGCAGCATCACCGGACGCATAAACCCGCTTGATGCTTTGTGGCTGGCGCCGGCGCTTCTCCATTTTACATTGATGGCCGCCGCGAGCGCCAACGATGGCGGCTTTCAATTCATCAATGGCTTTGTCGCCATGCCGCCTGGTTCCACGTTAGCGAGCATCCCAATCTGGCTGCCGGTTGTTTTTGGGCTTGTGTGTCCACTCGCAGCGTTGCGGGAGGCGAAGCGACACCGAGAAAAAGTAAAAGCAGCGATGTCGGCATTGCAGGGCGTTGATCTCCACTGGGTCGGCTTTCTACAGATGATCGCCATTGTCGGCGCAAGTCTCGGCATTCTTGCATTGCAGATTACCGGTGGTTCTCCAGATACAGCGCCGCTCCTTGTCTTGATCATCATCGCGTTTCAGGTTGCAGCGATCAGTATTGTCATGGTCGGCCAGCGTCCCGTTCCGCAATTCATCAACACCGCGGACGAAAATCTTGAGGCTGGCGGCGATCCGGATGTCGTCAATGCATTTTCCAAAATGGAAAGCACCATGATCCGCGACAAACCACATCTTGCCGACGGACTGACCATCGAAGATTTTGCTGCAACGGTCGGGCTCTCACGCCAGACCGTCAGTACAGCGCTTAAGGCGCATGATCAGAATTTTTACGAGTATATCAATTCATGGCGCGTCGCCGAGGCGAAAGAACTGCTCGCCGATGACGCCCTGAAAGACGTCTCAATCCTCAGCCTTGCGTATGATTCAGGCTTTTCTTCGAAAGCGACATTCAATCGGGTGTTCAAGGCGAAGACTGGGTGCACGCCGCGGGAGTATCGCAACAGGACGAAAGCGAGGGTGGGCGAAGAAAATGTGCAGGACTAGTGTTCACGCCACCCTCACTTTCCATTTCGGCACATTCACACCCATAATGAGCAGCCACAAGGAAAGCGATGTTTCCGCGATCAGTGCGGGCAATAAGACCCAGGGGAATAGCGACTTTGCAAAAGCCGGATAAAGAATACTTGCAAAGCTGTTCGCGAGATAACCGAAGGATGCAATGACCAACAGGACGCCAATAATCTTCGGAAGGTAGCCGGACCGAAAGACCAGATATCCGAGCAACAATACGTGAAAGCCGAAGAAAACCAGGCTGATATGATAGCCGTAAGTGTGCAGCTTTAAAGACAGCAACGCCATGGCGTGTAACTGCTCTACCCCGAAGACCGTCAGATAGTCGGCGCCGCCCAGAACGAGCAGCGCGCCAAAATGATTGAGCGCATTAATGCCGGATATCGCGGCCATGACCAGTCTGAACGCCATTGCCAACAGGGCAAGGGTTCGGCTCACCGGTTTCAACAGAACATAGAGCAACACCGCAATCCCGATATCGCAGCAAAGCATGAAAAGCTCACCGGCAAAGCCAAGTCGAAACAGCTGCTCAGACGCAAGAATATTATTGGCTGTCGCCGTCGCATCTGTGGAAACGATAACTTTGCCACGCACGAAGGCTTCGGCAAAAATCCCGGCGATAACAATAATGACGCCCAGTACGCCCGCAGTTCTCGCATAGGCCTGTGGTGATTTTTCAGTGGTGTTGTCCATCATATCAATTTCCTTATCGAGAAAGCATCCTTCGGCGGCGGCGGATCGGCGTATTCAAACGCAGTCACAACATCATACAGGCGCGGCGCCGAACACCATCTTTATAAATATCATCACGAAACCAACAATACCGACGCCTGTATAGACCGCGCAACCGACAAGACCTATCGCCATTGACAGTTTGGCGAGCGCGCCGTTTACACGCGCGCGGAAATAAAGCTCAAGCACGGCAAGCGGCAGGAGAAAGCTGGCGAATTGAAAAACCTGAAACTGGAAAGCGCTGATGTTTTGTTGCGTAATGACGATAAAGCCGAACACCCCAAGACGCAGGAAGAAAACCCCGTTCGCCGCCAGAAGCGTCCGCATCGCCCAGCGCCGGTGAGAATCAATGTCGCGCGCCAGCACGGTTTTCAATGCAAGCGCAGCGAAAATAACGATCAGGAAACCATTTAAACTGATGGCGAGCGCGTTTGTCATGTCGCCGATCTCACCGCGCGCCCAAACCATGTAGAAACCTGAGAGTGAGGCGATGATTGCCGACGTTAGAAATATACGCCCATTCCAGCGATGGAAAGGAAGCGCTCGCGCGCGAATTTGCGGGACAATTTGCAACATGCCAAAAAATGTGACGAGCGCAGCCACCATGACATGTGCAGCAAAGGCGAGATTGCCCCGGGCGTCCCCGTCGATAAAACCTTTTTCCAGAAACGGGTTTGCGCCCCACGCCGCAAAATTTCCCGCTATGGTAGGCGAAGCGTAGAAGGCTAGAATGTAGTAGAGAAAGACCGCCTGCCCGACCAGCGTCGACACAAACCACAACCCCGCCGCCACATCCAGAACTGCGTCAGCTGCTGTTTTACAGTGCTCACCTCTATTCGTGGATGCTGCAGACATAGTTTACCCTCCACGTGAACGATTTAACGCTCGACGCGCCGTTTACTGATGCGATAAATGGTACTCAGAAGCTGTTGCGATTGAACATGACGAAACACCACAAAAACATGATCGACGGTTGCAAGGGGCGCCTCTCCGATGAATAAGCCGACAGTCGCCGCAGGTTATGCAAAGGCGCTGCTCGATTTTGCTGTTGCGCAAGGATCGGATGAAGCACGCCTTTGCGAGGTTGCCCAAATTACACCGGATGTATTGCTGGACCAGGACAATCGCATTTCGATCGACTCCTATATTGCGCTTATGCGAACCGCGAAGGCGGATACCGGCAATCCGGCGCTGGCGCTTGAATATGGCGCCGAGAGCGATTTCCAAAAGTTTTCCGTTGTCGGCCTGATCAGTCACGCGTCAGCCGATATGAAGGAAGCGTTTGAACAGTTAAACCGTTACGGAAAACTTGTGATTGAGGTTGAAGGCCTTGGCGACGGACCGCGTTTCGAACTCGTGCAACGCGACGGCGGCCTTTGGATGGAAGATCGCCGCACACATCCAAACGACTTCCCCGAACTGACCGAAACTACATGGTCGCGTTTTATCTGCGGTTCGCGGCGCGATTTTCCGCAGGCCACGTTTGCCCTGGAAGCTCATGTCACACACCCTGCCCCGGCGCATGCCGCCGACTATGAAAGAATCTGGCAGGTGCCGGTCACTTTTGGAAGCGACCGCAACGCCATTGGATTTGATCCAGAATGGGTCAATGTCAAAATCCAACCTGAAAACAGGTATGTCTTCGGCGTTTTAAGCGACCGCGCTGATGCGCTCCTGAAAGCGCTTGAAGGGTCAAAGACCTTGCGCAGTCAGGTCGAGAGCCTGCTTATCCCAATGCTTCACACTGGCGATATTAGTATAAAAACAATTTCTGAAAAAATGGGAATGAGCAGGCAAACGCTTTTTCGTAAACTCAAGGCGGAAGATGTGACGTTTGTACAAATTCTTGACGATCTTCGCCGCGAGATGGCGATAAGCTATCTGACAGGTAAGAAAGCCTCAGTGAATGAGACCGCTTACCTGGTCGGGTTTTCTGATCCGGCGTCTTTTTCCCGTGCGTTCAAGCGCTGGACGGGTGTCAGCCCACGCACTGCGCGTCAAAATGCAGTTACGAATAGCGCATTGCGCTAAGGCGACGCCTCGGTCATCGATACTGGTGTCGACTATGAAATTATCGACGAAAAAAGCTCGATGATGATGGTGTCCGCATCTGGATCCGCCTTGGCGCTTGGGTAAGACCGAATCCTGCTGCTCAGGGCATCACCACATTCGCTAGAAGGGGTTTACCGTAAAGATAATCATGAAGTTTGCCTGAAAATCTTCTTGGAAACGAATCATCGTTTCACCAGTCGGCAGGGGTTGGTCTTGGAACTGCCCTGCCCCCAGTGTCTGGACGGTAGGATCGACAAAAACTCCTACGCCAACATTAAATTGAGTGCTGTTGAAGATATTATCGCCCGACCCTTTAAAGCCCCACATGACGCCAGCGCCAATCCCTTCAATAATTTCAGATGACCCGCCGGGTTGCACACCTACAAACGGGCCGAACCCACATGTTGTACTCTGAAATTTGAGTTCTTTTCCACTTCCTCGTGCGCCCGGGCAGCGCAAAAGACCGAACGGCAGTAAATGTTTTGTCGGCCAGAGATAATGCGCCTCAAGAAAAATTCCAACAGAAGCGTCGCTCTGCTTTGAAAGGCGAATAATATTATTTTCATCAAGCATCGCCTCATTGACGCGATCCCTGTTTGCAAGATTAAGCGTAACTGCGGGGCCGGCACCAAAAAAGGATAGGCCTTTGCCCTGCTCAATTGTTTTTTGTATCTCTTTTTGAGTCTCTTCGACTTGCGCAGCTGTCTCTTCTACACTCCGGACGGCCTCCAAGAACTCGACCGTCCCTTGCGTAGCTTGAGCCGCTATGGGCTGAATTTCTTGTGCGCCCGCATAACTTGTTGTGGCGATGAAAATGAATATGGAATTAATAATAATTTTTCGAGATTTCATATCATTACCTGTTCATTCTGTATGAAATTGAAAATTGCTGCACATGAAGGCCGGGCAACAGATTTGTGAAAACTGCAAGAAAAGTGAGCGCTTTTACGATGTCGCGCTCAGCAACTGATAAATTTTTTTAATACTAAACTGTATACGGAATAATTTAGCGCTTAAGAAAACTTGCCGCGCAGCAAAATATACGACTGCAAACGTGGGACAACTATAAATTGTAATTTTTGATACTGCAACCCATAATTGTTGCGCCTAAAGCATTGACCAGTCTTAGCAGAGAGCTAGCGAACGAAAGCAAGCTGAGCCGAAAACGCTTGAAAAGCATAACCTTGCCGCCCGGCGCACTAGCGCTTATCTGATCCTGATGCCAGATTTTGCAGATATCCGCGCCGACTTTGAATTCCTCGATGAGTGGGATGACCGCTATAAATACATCATCGATCTGGGGCGCAGCCTCGCCCCCTATCCGGAAGCCTTTCGCGATGAGGACCACAAGGTGCGCGGCTGCGCCAGTCAGGTCTGGCTGCATGACAGCCGCGAAAACGGCGTCATCAATCTCGCCGGGGATTCCGACGCGCATATCGTCAAGGGTCTCGTAGCGCTTCTGATCTCGCTTTATACAGGCAAAACGCCAGCGGAAATTCTGGCGATCGACACCGACGCGGAACTTGCGCCCTTTGATCTGAAAGACCATCTGACGCCGCAGCGCTCTAACGGGCTGGCGTCAATGGTCAAACGCATTCGCGCTATCGCTGCGGAAGAGAACGCCGCGGCGTCATGAGAGTTGGTCAATGAGTTCACCGCTGGTCAAACTTGGCAATGTTTTTTGCGCCGGGTTTCATGAGGGCGAGTCGGCGGGGCTGCGGATTTGGGATTTTTCTTACGAACCCGGTCAGGTCATCCCGGCGCACGAACATCAACATGCTTATGTGTGTTTCCTTTTCAATGGCGACTGCATTGAAACGGATCGCCATGGCGACATCACCTATTCCAATACGCGCCTTGTCTATGTGCCGCGAGGTCACGCCCACTCCGGACGAGTCGGCCCCGATGGCGCGCATGTCATTGGATTTGAGCTGACGGACGCTTTTTTTGCAGGCGGCGCGCATCTTAAAGACTTCCGTCCAGGGGCGATATCGATCGCGAACAGACGATTGTTCCGTATGCTTCACGCCATCTCAATGACGGCGCGCGGCGGACCGCCAACTGTTTACGACGACAGCTGGCCGCATGAAGTCATGGCCGAGCTGATCATCGCCAATGCCGATAATGGCGAAGGCTGGATATCAAAAGTCTGCGACTATCTTCATGACCACGCCGCCGACAACCCGCCACCGGCGCGTCTGGCGGACATCGCCGAGCGCCACCCCACGCATCTCATGCGCGCCTTCAAGAACCGCATGGGCGTTTCCATTGGCGTCTATACGCATGCGATAAAAATCGATCGCGCCTGTCAGCTGATCCGCAAGGGCGGCATGTCGCTGACCGAGATTGCAGCGAGCCTCGGCTATGCCGACCAGAGCCATTTTGTGCGCACATTCCGCCAGACGATGGGCGCCACGCCCTCCGCTTTCCGGGCGTGTTATCATTAGCGCTATTGTGGTTCTAGACGCCTCCGCGCGGCAGCGATACGCCAGGGGTGGAGGTTGTCATGCGAAACAGTTTTCTTGCATCCTTGTTTACCGCCTTCGGGGTCGGCATCGCCGCGGCCAGCGCCCAACCGGACTTTCCCTGCGCCGAAGATCCTGAGCGCCGGACGCTCGACTTCACGCTGGGTGACTGGGACATTTTAGTGAATGGCGAAGCGCTCGCCTGGATCACGCTGGAAAAGGACGGACAAAGCTGTCTCATCCGGGAGCGCTACGGCGTACCGATGAACGGACACGCCGGCGCCGGCATCGACTATTGGGATGCGGGCGATCAAATCTGGCGGCGCATCCTGGTCACCAGCGTCGGCACGATCGAAACCTTTGAAGGCTTTCAGGTCGATGATAAATTCATCTGGAACGGCCGTGAAGAACGCCTTGACGGATCGACCGTGCTTGAGCGCGTTGAGATGTGGCGCGAAGACGATACAGTCAGGAACGATATCTATCAGTCGACCGACGGGGGCGTGACATGGGTGCTGCGCGGCTCGGAAGTCCGTAAGCCCCGTAATCGGTAAAGGAAGCATATGCGTTTGAAACTCTGGCTCGCCGCCGCCATGTTCGTAACAACTGCGCCCGCTTTCGCGCAAACGCCGCCATTGGTCGCCGATGGCGGCTTTCTGGCGACGCCCATCGCGGAGTGCAAAACGGATTTACGCTACATCAATCAGGTTGGGGGCTGGCAGACCGCCTGGCCGCGCGAATGGGAAGGCGTCGCCGCCGGCGGCGACATCGACGCCGCGCTGACCAGATGGAAAGCAGCGCCGGCGGCGTTGACGACTGCGCAGACGCGATTGCAAAGCGGGATCGATGCTGACGAGACAGCGCCGCGCGCCGCCGTGATCCGCGTGCATCAGCAGGTGCGCGATCTGGCAAGCGCCATCAAGGCGCGCGATCCGAAATATTTCTCCGAGGCGGATGAGAGCGCAGCATGGAACACGCTGCTTGCCAATGAAATTCTGCCCGCGCTGCAGTCCTATGAAGCGTTCCTGCGCACGACTTACCTGCCGGCGGCGCGGACCAATCCCGGCATGTCCGATTGGGAAGGCGGCGCCGCGTGTTTTGAACAGGCCGCGCTCTGGTGGACAACACTTGATCTGGCGAGCGAGGAGATTGAGCGTATCGGCGAGCGCATTCTCGAAGAAACGCGTAATGAGTTGCTCGCAAGCGCCGATGATGGCGAAACATTCGAAGACATCATGGAGCGCCTGCGTGAAGGACAGACAAACGATGAAACAACAGCGGCGGAGCTGATTGCAATTTCCGAGGCCGCGCTACAGCGCGCCGAAGAACAGACGCTGACCGCTTTCACGAAGACCGCGAACACCGACATTATCGTCAGGGAAATGCCGGCGCATATGCAGGCGTCATTTCCCGCCGGCCTTTATCAGCGCCCGGAAGGCGACGGCCCCGCCGCCTATATTATTAATCCGTCCCGCCCCGGCGAGCGGCGCCTGATGGCCGAAGTCATCGCCTTTCACGAAGGCGCGCCTGGCCATCATCTGTTTTTCGCCTATCCGCGCGATACCGAATTTTCCGGTTACAATGCCGGGCTGCTTGAAGGCTGGGCGATCTATGCGGAGTATCTCGCAGACGAGATGGAGCTTTATTCTACGAGCTTTGACCGTCAGGGCATGATCGCAAAACATTTGTGGGCGGCGAGCCGCCTTGTGGTTGAGCCGGGCCTTCACCTGCATGGCTGGTCGCGTGAAGACGCAATTAAATTCATGCTGGAAAACACCCTGTTGTCGCACACGGAAATCGAAATCGAGGTCGACCGTTACATCGCGATGCCGGGACAGTCCTTGAGTTACATGCTGGGCGCGGACTTTCTGTTGACCGTTCGAGAGAATGCGCGCGACGCCATGGGCGACGATTTCGATTTGCGCGCCTTTCATGACGTGGTTCTGGAGGCCGGCGTTCGGCCCTTGCCTGAGGTTGGTGCTGACATCGAGCGCTGGGCGAGCCAAAACCAAACCAGCGTCGATTAAGCGACGCCGCGGCCATAAGCCATGACTGATTTGCGTTCCATCATTCCAGCGCGGTCAAAGACGCCAGCGTTGCGCGCATCGCTGATGCGTTCGCGCAAACGCTTTTCCATGTAATCGAGCTGCAAATCGAAAAGCGGGCTGTCGCGTCTGTCTTCAATATTGATGCACCCATGGCTGACTGTCGTTCGATCACGCCTGAATAATACCGCGACATCACTTAAGGTCAGCTGGCCCACAACATGGGCGAGATACATTGCGGTCTGACGCGCGAGCGCGAGATGCCCGCCGCGGGCGCGCCCGTTCAATGCGCTGTGGGAAATACAAAACCCTTCGCACACAACCTCTCGCGCCATCCGGGCGATTAACCTGCCCTCGGGGTCCGGACGAGAAGTTGTTTTAAATGGCATAAAGTTTCTCACACCATGTCACCTCCCAGGACTGTCTGGGCTGGTGCGAGAATAGGGCCGTTCATGAGGGCGGGGATAAACGCACATGCGATTATGCGCGGTAGTTAACGCTTAACGTTAAACCTAAACGTACAATTTTCTATGCGAGGAAAGACAGTATCAGGACGAACGCCAGCAAAATTGCGGTCCACAACGCCATGAAACCAATCGGCCATGAACGCGCCAGCTGACCTTCCGGTCCGTGTACAGCATATATGCGCTCCATCAACGCTTGTATCCGACCGGAGAAAATCCCCCATAAGGCGATCCATGTTGCGCGCGACGCACCACTGACCCAACCGAGAAACGCCCGTCCCGGCACACGATAGAGCCAGTCAGTGTCGAGATTCACCGATGGCACTTCCGCCGGATACCACTTGATCAATATCAGGACAGCAAAGGCGAGAACCGCCCAGAGCAGAAGCTGCAACTGTTCAATAATGTGATAGGGCGTGTAGGGGTGATAATCGGCGATCGCCGCCTGATCCGGCAGCAGCGCATAAAGCGGGTCGGGATAAACGCCGAGACCAAGGCACAGGACCGCCGCAAGCCCCATGGCGATGACCATGCCCATGGGCGCTTCCTTCGGGCGCTTGCCGCTGTCATGCGCAAAGAAGGTGAAATACGGGATTTTGATCCCCGCATGTTCCAGAACGCCCGCCGAGGCGAAGAGCAGTGTCAGCCAGATCCAGAAGAGATTCGCCCCTGCGGCGCCGTCGATGATCAGGCCCTTGGTGACAAAGCCGAGCGTGCCCGGGAACGCCGAAATCGACAGCGCGCCGACAATGCAAAGCCCCATGGTCAGCGGCATGGTGCGGTAGAGCCCGCCAAGCTCCGTCGCTTTCGACGTGCCGGTCCGGTACATCGCCGCGCCCAACGCCATGAACAACAGACCCTCGAAGATGATGTTGCCGAACGCATAGCCGGCGGCGCCGTTGATCGCGCCAAGGCCAATCGCGCAGACCATAAACCCGACCTGGTTGTTGATCGAATAAGTCAGCACTTTGCGAAGATCGTTTTCAATGAGCGCGAAAAAGATCGGGAAGATCGTCATCACAGCGCCGATATAGATCAGCTCATCCGTTCCCGGGAATGCGCGCGCCAGCGAATAGACCGCAAGCTTGGTCGTAAAGATCGACAAAATAATCGTGCCGGTGATGGTCGATTTCGGATAGGCGTCCTGCACCCAGTTGTGGAGGAGCGGAAAGGCCGATTTGATCCCGAAGGCGAGAAACATCAACAGCGCGGAAATTTTGATGGCGCCGCTTGCCTCGTCGCGCAGGCCGATAAAGTTGAAGTCGAGCGACCCGGTTTCGCGATAGACGAGCACAATGCCGCCGAGCAGCAAGACGCCAGACAGAATCTGGATCGACAGATAGCGCATGCCGGAGAGATAGGTCGCGCGCGTGCCCGGCGCCCAGACGAGAAAGACGGAGGTGATCGCCGCCATCTCCCACCAAATGAAAAGCGTAATCAGATCGCCGGCGAGAACGCCGCCAAGCGCCGCCGCCGGATAGGCGAGCGTGGCAAAATTCTGCGCCCGGTCTTTTTGACCCCAGGCGTAAATAATGTTGAGCGCCGCCGCGATATGGAAAACCACCGCAAAGAGCCGCGACAACGGATCAAGACGCACCGTCGTCAGCTGTTCGCCGAACAACACTGCACCGCCATAATTGCCAAGCCCCAGCGTATAAAGCTTCACCGCCGAAAGCGCCGTCACCGCGAGCAAGATCGGCGAGGCCAGATGCTTCGGCGTTGTCAGCACCATGAACGCACCGACGGTCAGGATGATCGCCGGGTTGTCGATGAATATGGAAAGGAGACTACTCGCGTTCATCGTAATACTCCTCCTTGCGGCCAACAAGCTTTCGCAAATGCTGACCGGCGAGCACGATGAAGGTAAAGGCGGCGAAGCCCCAGATGGCGAAGAAGATGGGGAAGCCTTCAACAGAAAAATGCGGGTGCGGATTATGCCAGGACGTCACGAAACCGGCGAAAGCTGAAAGCACGCATGCGCCAATTAAAACGCCGAGAAAAATACGGATGAAGGTCGGGTTGTCGGCCCAGCCTTTGTCTTTGGAGTCGTGGTCGTGGTCAGTCATGACTTGCCCCTCCTCCGCTCATCCCGGCGAAAGCCGGGATCCAGCGAATAAATAATGACGGGCAAAGCCCGGCATCTTTTTTAGGACTAGATTCCGGCTTGCGCCGGAATGATCGGATTGAAAGGCTGATTTGAGCTTCCATCACCCACCCCCGATCAGCGGCGTGAGATAATTGTAGAGCGCGCCGGAAAAGAAAAAGAGGATGAAGGCGCCGAACGCGGTGAACAGCGGCGGCAGGAGACACAGGATCGGCGCTTCTTTCAGCGCGCCCCATTGAATGCCGGCGCCGCCTGCGCCCTGCGGTTTGGCGTCCTCTTCCGCTGGATTCATATAAAACGCCTGCACCGGGATCGACAGAAGATAGACGACATTCATGATCGAGGAGATCATCAGAACGGCGATGATCGCCAGCTGGCCGGCGTCCGCCGCGCCGAGCATCAGGAAAAACTTCGGCCAAGACCCGCCCATGGGCGGCAGACCGATGATCGACATCGCGCCGAGAAAAAACGCGCCGAAGGTGAACGGCATCACCCGGCCCATCCCGCGCATTTCCGAAATCAGCGTCTTGTGGTGCGCCACATAGATAGCGCCGGCGCACATGAAGAGCGTCATCTTGCCGAGAGCGTGCGCCGCGATCTGTGTCGCCCCGCCCATCACGCCCATGGAGGTCGCGAGCATCGCGCCAAGCGTCACATATGAAAGCTGCGAGACGGTCGAATAGGCGAGCCGCGCTTTCAGATTGTCCTTGTGCATCGCGATTGCCGACGCGAGAAGGATAGAAACGCCCGCGATCCACATGAAGGGAACCGACGCGCCGGTGTCGCGCAGAAAGTCGATCCCGAAAATATAGACAACGACTTTGAGGATCGAAAAGACGCCCGCTTTCACGACCGCAACGGCGTGAAGGAAGGCTGAGACCGGCGTCGGCGCGACCATCGCGTTGGGCAACCACGGATGCGCGGGCATCAGCGCCGCCTTGCCGATCCCGAAAGCATAAAGTCCGAGCAGAACGCCGGTGATCGGCGCCACGGCGTCGCTATGTGTGCTGAGAATGCCGCCGACCGTGAAATCCGTCGTCCCCGTAATCGCATAGGTCCAGACGATCGCGGGCAACAACAGACCAATCGACGTCGCCATCAAAACGCCGAGGTAAACACGGCCCCCGCGCCGGGCGTTTTCATCGCCCTTGTGTGTCACCAGTGGAAAGGTCGAAAGCGTCAGCACTTCGTAAAAGATAAAGAGCGTGAAGAGGTTTGCAGCGAAGGCGACGCCCATGGCGGCGGAAATCGCCACCGCAAAGCTCATGTAAAAGCGCGTCTGATGTTTCTCGTTACCACCGCGCATATAGCCGATGGAGTAGATCGAATTGACGACCCACAAGCCACTGGCGATCACCGCGAACAAAGCGCCGAGCGGTTCGGCCTGAAACGCAATCGGCAGGCCGTCGATAACCTCGATCAACTGATATTCAGGCCTTTGTCCCTCGCCCACCGCCAGAAAAACCGTGACGGTCAGGACAAGAAGAATGGCGCCGGTGATCAGCGTCGCCGCTTCGCGCAAGTTCGGTTGCCTGTCGAGGAGCCAGACAGCGAGGCACCCGAGCAGCGGGACCCACAACGCCAGAATAATCGCAAGACCGGGAGAGATCACGGCGTTCCCCCCGCAACGGTCATCAGCGCGGCGGCGGCGCGTTCAGCCAGGCCGCCGGTTAAATCGGTCCTGACGCCGAAATAGATATTCGCCGCGACCAGCACCCACATGGGGATCAGCATGGACAATGGCGCATCCTTCGCCGGGATGGCGTAGCGCCCATCGGTCGGCGGCTCGCGCAACAGCATTACCTCCGCGACGCGGCCGATATAAACGAGCGCGATCAGCGAACTCGCCACGATCAAAAAGCCCGCATACCAGTGCCCGTCTGCGAAAGCGGCTTCGAGCAGATACCACTTCGAAATGAAGCCGACGGTGAGCGGTACGCCGATCAGCGACAATCCGCTGATCAAAAACGCCCAGGTCGTAAACGGCATGCGTTTGGCAAGCCCTTCAAAGGCGTGAATGGAATGCGATCCGGCGCGCAGGACGACGCAGGCGACCGCCATGAACAAGGCGCCCTTCATCAGGGCATGGTTGAACACATGGACGAGACTTGCGGTGAGCCCCTCAACCGTTGCGAAGGACAGACCCAGAAGCATGTAGCCGATCTGCGCCACCGAGGAATAGGCGAGCATTCGCTTGACGTCTTCCTGAAACACCGCCGCCAGCGAGGCGATGAACATGCCCGCTAATCCGAGCGGCAAGAGCACATAGGTGAACGCCGCGCCAATAAACGCAAAGTCAAAATTGAAAACCGAAAAGAAGAAACGGATGATGACATAAACGGCGACCTTGGTCGCCGTCGCCGCGACAAACGCCGTCACCGCCGAGGGCGCATAGGCGTAAGCGTTCGGCAACCACAGATGCATCGGGAACATCGCAAGCTTTAAACCGATGCCAACCAGAATGAAGGCGAAGCCCGCTTCGATCATGCGGTTGTCCTGCCCGATCAACCGGTCATGAAGGTCGGCCATGTTGAGCGTGCCGGTCGCCTGATAAAGAAGGCCGATGCCGATAACGAAGAAGGTCGCGCCAATCGTGCCCATCACCAGATAGTTGAACGAGGCGGTCAACGCCCGGCGGTCGCGGCGCGCGCCCATGGCGATCAGCGCATAGGTCGAGAGCGATGAAATTTCGAGGAAGACGAAGACGTTAAAGGCGTCGCCGGTGATCGTGACGCCAAGAAGACCGGTCATGCAAATCAGCAGGGCGCCATAGAAAAACGGCGACTGCGTCTCGTCAATCTCAAGCTGTACGGAGCGATATGCGAAGGGGAAGACCACGGCGGCCAGACCGGACACCAGAACAAGCACCAGCGCATTGGCGAGGTCAACCCGGTATTCAATCCCCAGCGGCGGCGCCCAGTCGCCAAGAGCATAGGAAATAACGCCGACATCGGAGACTTCGCTCAACAGCCAGGCGCAGACCACAAAGGTCAGCCAGCTGACCATCGTCGCCCATAGATGGGGCGCGCGCCCCTTGGGCAGGAGCAGCGTGATCGGCGCGAGGAAAAGCGGAATGATCACCGGCAGCACCGGCAATTGCGCGATCAGGCTCATGCCGCGCCTCCCGCCGTTTCACTGTCGCCGAACTCCGCCACATCATCGAGCGCTTCCAGCTCGTCCTCTTCAATCGTGCCATAGGCTTCGCGGATGCGAACCGAGAGCGCCAGCCCCACCGCGGTTGTCGCCACGCCGACCACAATCGCCGTCAGGATCAACACATGGGGCAGCGGGTTTGTGTAAATGATTTCGCCAACCGAATGCGCAGCGTCGGCGGCGCCATGAGCCGCATCGGCGCCATGATCCGCAGCCTCCTCAAAACTGAGCGCTTCCGGCTTCGCGACATCCATCAGGATGTCATTGCCGATCTTGCCTGTGTCAGCATCGGCGACCGGCGCATCGTGGAGCGAAGGAGCGTCGGTCCCGTGTTCGGCGCCCTCACCTTGAAGCGCGGCTTTTAAATCATTTACCGGCGCATCGCCGATTGTATTTTCAATTTTACCGTGGAGGCTGTCTGCCGCATCCGTTACTTCGCTGGCGTCGTGGGTTTCCCCTTCGACGCCGTGACCCGCCGCGCCGCCATGATCGTCACCGGCGCCTTCCCCGTGCCCGCCGCCATGGTCCAATTCGCCGCCCATATAGATCGGCGCGGTGCCGCCGGCGATTTTACCAATGGTGATATAGAAAATGAACACCGATGTCTGGAACAAATTAAGGCCGACGACTTTCTTGACCAGATTGCCGCGCGCGAAAACGGTATAAAGACCGATCATCATCAGGACAATGACGATCCAGTAGTTATACCGTTCCAGAATGAAGTCGATCCAGCTTCCCATAATGTCCGCGCCTACCAGTCATCCTGATCAATGTCAGGCTCGCGGCCCGTGAAGAGATAGAAAATCGCCAGCATGGTGGCGGCGACCGTGACGCCGACCCCGAACTCGACTATCAGAATACCGTAATGCTGGCCTGCATGATGGGTCGATTCCGGATCGATCGCGTCATAACCCAGAAGGTTGCCGCCGAGCAGCATGGTCGCAACGCCGGTGCCCGCATAAAGCAGAACGCCCACCACCATGGCGACGGTCAGCACCTTTGGCGGTAAAACCTTTTTGGTTTCCTCAATGCCATAGGAAAAGGCGTGCAGAAAAAACGCGACCGCGAAAATAATCCCCGCCTGAAAACCGCCGCCGGGCCCATAATCGCCATGGAACTGAACGTAGAAAGCGAACAGGATAATCGGCGCGAACAGGAGTTTCGTGGTCACGCGAAGGATAAGCTGACCCATTACCTTTCCTCCCCGCCCGCGGCGTCTTTATCGCTAACCTCGCGCCCGCCGCGTAACGATCCCGCGCCGAGAAGCAGGATCACCGCAACGCCGGCCGTAAAGATCACCATGGTCTCGCCCAGCGTATCGAACCCGCGATAGCTCGCCAGCACGGCGGTGACGATGTTCGGCACGGCGATGTCGTTGGGCGTCTCATCCACATAAGCCTGACCGACAGCGGTGTTTGCCGGCGCGTTCGGGTCGCCGAAGGCGGGCATGTCGATGGTCGCATAAATGAGCGCCGCACCGGTCGCGAATACGGCGGCGAGCGCCACCGGCGCCCGGCCGGGCGTTTTCGGTTTTTCCCGCCGCGCGGTCAGCAACATGCCGCCCAGCATTAAGACTGTCGAAACACCAGCGCCAACGGCGGCTTCCGTGAACGCCACGTCGACCGCATCCAGCGACACAAAGAATCCGGCGGAGAGCAGCGAATAAATCCCCGACAGCATCACCACTGCAAACAAATGCCGTGAACGGAGCATCGCGACCGCCACCAGCAGCAGCATGGTCAGCAAGGCCAGATCGAGCAGAACGATCGGCGTCAGTTCAACCTCGAACTCGCTCACTTGTCGTCCCCCTCATATCGAAGGTCCGGCCCCTGCATCGGCTTGAAGCCGGTCATCCACGCGGCGTGCGCAATCGCATGGGTCGCCACCGGCGAGGTCAGGAATAAAAAGGCGCCGATGAACGCCAGTTTCGCCACATGCAGCCAGGTGGGCGACTGCAGCATCATGCCGATGATGATCAGCTCCGCGCCCGCCGTATCGGTAACGCCCGCCGCGTGGAGACGCGTAAAGAAATCCGGAAAGCGAACAAGCCCGATGGCGCCGGAAACCACGGCGATCCCGCCGGTAATCATCAGCGCCCATGAGACGATATCCTTGATAAGGTGAATGTCGATCATCAGCCCTCGCCCCCTGATGCAGGTTCTGCAGGCGCGCCTTTCGGCTGGCGATAAGAGAAAAACCGCAGGATCGCGACGGTCGCGGTGAAATTGATCAGCGCATATAAAAGCGCGATATCGAGAAAATCCGGGCGGCCCGCAATATATCCCATCAAAGCGATCAAAAGGACCGTCTTGGTGCCGAAAGAATTGCCCGCAAGCACCCGGTCATAAAGCGACGGGCCCGCAAAGGCGCGAACCAGCGCCAGCACCATGGCGGCGATCACAGCGGCGATGGCGGCGGCGAACATCTAGGCTTTCCCCTCGGCCCTGGCGACCCGCTCGCCCATATCCGTGATGGCGGCGACGTCAGCCAGATCCTCAGTGAGAGCATGCACCAGTATTTCATTCTCCCGCAGATCAAGCGAGACGGTGCCCGGCGTCAGCGTGATGGAATTGGCCAGGGTCGCCTTGCCGACGCTTGTCTTCGGCGGGTTCGGCACGATGAAAAGTTTTGGCGAGAGTTTCGGCTCAACCGCCAGCGCATGGCGAATGACTTCTATGTTGGCTTTTCCGATTTCGCCGCCGAGCCACATCCAGTAGCCGAAAATGCGAGGGAACAGGCTCGCCGGCACGCTATCATCGTCGACGACACTCGCGCGATAGGCCAGCCAGGCGGAGATAATCACGGACGCCGCGCCGAATATCAGCAGCAATGGCTTGTCGAAATAGCCGGAAAGCAACAGCCAAAGCGCCGCCAGCACCAGCACAAGGATGATAAATCGCCCCATCGACCCTTCCCGGTTTAACCGGCCCGACCTTCTCTCACGACCGCGCTACTACTAAACGCAGCCCGCCAAATCACCAGTATTCAACGCAAAAAACCGCCTGTCGCGCCGGACCCGGCGCAGCGGATTACAGAGCGGCGAATTTGGCAGATTTGGCGCAGAAATCAACGGGTTGAATGGGGAAAACCAAAAACTGTCTGTCAATCTTTCGGCGAAGAGTATCGGAAGAACCACCAGGGCCTGCTCTGGGTAATTTCGTTTTGCACTCTGATCGCTTCTTGGCGGGCGCGGTCATAATGGGTCTGACTGGTGGCCGCCCGAAAATTGATGATCAGCGTATTGTAGACAAGAATGCTGCCTGGAAGAAAACTCCGTCCCACTGCGTATCCCAGAATGATAATAACGAATGAGGCAATCGCCTGCGCTAAAACCAAAACGCCGGTTAGCGGAATAGTCGCTGTTGCGAAAAACTCTCCACTCAAAACATACAATCCCGCCAGCGCCCACCAAAACCAAACCACGCCGGTTAGAATCGCGTATGTCGCCCTTCGTTTTGTTTTTGCGTAAAGACGAAAAATTTGCATATACCCGTCAGCGCTGGTTTCAGGGTCATTCGCCGCCGCCATGGCTTTAATTGTATCCCAGTCTTTTAATTTTTCCCGCCGATACCAAGCCAGGCGCATGCACTGAGCAACGACAAACGCCGTAATAATCACCAACAACATATTAACTGGCCAACCGCCCAATCCGGGTAGATTGATCGTTGCTTCATCATTGCTGGACGCGCCGCCCGCCCGGATCGCCGCCACGGAGTTCCAGAACGGCAATGCACTCGCCGCAACAATGACAACCACAATGCTGTTTAGGATCTGACGCAATGCGCGCCGCCGATGGCTTGAGACCGCCCGGCGTCGCAGCCGTCGCTCTTCGTCCTGTGAAAGCTCGACCTCCTCAGGCGCGACAAATTCCTGATCCGCCCCGGCCGCACCATTTGCAAAGCCGGTTTCCTCTTTCGCAACGACGTATGTCACATCGTCAGCGAGTTCCCTCGCGTCCTGCATTGTCATGAGATACCCCCGCACCCCGCCAAAAACCGTGTATAATTAAGCCGGCACAACCTGCAGTATAAAAGGCTTCAATACAAGGCTCCCGGTAATATGCTGACTTTTCAGGGCCTTTTAGTCAGGCATGGAAGCGCCCTGGGTCTTCAAATTGCGATGCCGGGTGGGGCCCTTGCCAATGGCGCTGATCCGCGAAACGCTGTTTCATCGCAAAAAAGACAAAACCACCAAAGCGGGACTCTCCATGAAAAACAAACTCTACGCAATCATTGCAGCTGCGATTACGATGGTCTCGCTTCCCGCTCATGGGGAACTGCGCTCGCTGATGGGTGAGCCGGTGCTGGACGCCATTGCGCAGGAACTCTCCGGCGAAGCGGCCAAGCGCAATCTCGATACGATCACGCTTTATCATCGCACGCGGGCCAGCAGTCAGTTTCGTCAGTCAGCGGAACATATCCGCGACGAACTGCGCGACTATGGCTTCAGCGACGCCCGCATTCTTGAATATCCAGCCGACGGCGAAACGATGTTCGGAACGCAGAAATCCCGGCCCGCCTGGGATGTTGCGTTCGCCGAATTGTGGGAGCTGCGCCGGAACGGCGAAGGCGAGTGGGAACGCACACGCAAACTCGGCGACTGGGACGCGATGCCGTTAACACTGGCGCAGGATAGCCTCTCCGGCGACGCGACGGCAGGCCTTGTCGATATCGGCGCGGGCGCCGACGCATCGGACTATGAAGGAAAAGACATCACAGGAAAGTTTGTGCTGACGTCGAGCCAGCCGGGCGCCGTCGCCGACCGCGCGGTCGGCGACCATGGCGCCGCGGGCATAATTTCCTACGCCCCCAACCAACGCTCAGCCTGGTGGAAAGAAGATGAACGTCTGGTGCGCTGGGGGCATTTATCGAGCTTCCCCGAGGTTGAAACCTTCGCTTTCATGATCTCGCTCGGCGAAGCGCGCGACCTGCAACAACGTCTCGCGAATGGCGAAGAAATACGCCTCCACGGCAAGGTCGACGCGGAACATGACCGGCGGGGGCGCTACTCGCTTGTCACCGCCTCGATTCCCGGCGCCGATCGGGCGCTGCGAAACGATGAAATCGTTTTCACTTGCCACCTCGACCATCCCCGGCCCGGCGCAAATGACAACGCCTCAGGCTGCGTTTCCATTCTGGAAGCTGCGCGCACCATAAAGAAGCTAATCGATGAAGGCCGGGTCGCGCGCCCGAAACGCACCTTGCGATTTATCTGGCCGGCGGAAATAGAAGGTACGCTGATTTATCTGAACGCCGACCCTGACGCCGCTGACAGAATTAAAGCGAACATCCACATGGATATGGTCGGCGGCAACGAAAACACCAAAGCCGTGTTCCGGGTGTCAGGCGGGCCGGAAAGCCTGCCCCACTTCATCAGCGATCTCAGCCATGAAATTGGCGCGTTCGTCAATGTGCAAAGCGAGATCCATGCAAGCGGCGGCGAAACGCCGTTTCATTTAACGGCGCCGGAAGGCGGCAAGACAGCGCAACTTGCGTTGATGGAAGGCATCGATCTCGGCAGCGATCATCAGATTTTCAATGAAGGCTCATGGCGCATTCCGGGCGTTTATCTTCATGACTGGCCGGACCGGTACATTCATACGAATTTCGACACGGCGGCGAATATCGATCCGACAAAACTGAAGCGCGCCGCATTTATCGGCCTGATTACGGGACTTTATCTCGCCGACATGGATGATGACGATGCATCGTCGATGCTGGCGCTGTTGCGCCGAAACGCATTGGCGCGCATGGCGTCGCTGGAAGAAAAGCTGGCGGGCGCAGACACCGCCGACCGCAACGCCATCGCGCGCGTTCACTGGGCCCGCGAGCATGCGAAGATTGACGCGATCAATGATTTCGCGACACTCAGCGATGATGATCGCGCCAACGCGCATGGGTTTGTCGATAAATTGTCGGCGTTGGCATCGGTTGAGACTGAGGCGTCCGATGAAACAAGCGGCATTGTCTATGCGCGCAATCCCGACCTCAAAGGGCCGATGAGCGCTTTTGGGTATTCCTATCTGGAAGACAAGTTGGGGGATGATGCGTCATCCCTCACCCTGCTCAATCACACCGGCCACGACGTTGACGGTCGCGTCATCGACAGCAGCAAATTCACCTATGAAGCGCTGAACCTTGTGAACGGCGACCGCTCCACGAGCGAGATTCGCGACTGGCTCACCGCAACACTGGCGCCGGTTCCGCAAAGCGCCGTCGATGAATATCTTGCGGCGCTGGAAAGCATCGGCGTTGTCCGCGCTGTGGAGTAAGCGCGAGAAAGAGGTTCTTCTACTGCGACAAACGGTAGGAGGTTTTGGTTCGCCAGGCGCCATCCGCGCTGTCACGAGTCTCGACGCGAAAAGCGAGTTCCGCATCGTTCATGGTTTCCCAGACGATGCGGCGGGTTGAGTCCGTCGGCTCGAAATATTCATTGAGATTATAGGCCGCTAACTCGTCCTTAATGGTAAGCGCGGGGGCGTCCTGAAAGACTGCGCCTGCGCCCGCGCTGTCCGACACATAATAGGCGTGTGTCGTTCCCGGCTCATCATCGAGATAATAGGTCAGCCATTTCTCCGCGCGCTCGTGATAGCCGAGCGTCAGGAACGCCGTTTTCTCATCCGTTTCCAGCGACGCCATCACGCCGCAGCCGTCAAGACCAAGCCCCGCAGAAAAACGCGCGGATGTTTCGCCGCCGTTCACATCCGTCGCCATTCCCTCCCAGACGCCTTGCAAACCATTGAAGGCGCCGTGCGGTTCTTCCGTACACAGGACTTGTTCATGCACGCCGGGAAATGGCGTTCCCGCAGGTCCGTAAGCGTCCGGATCGCGCAGACGAAGAAAATCGACCACGTACCAAGTGTTCCACGTCGCACCCTCGTCGCGCGTGTTTGAACCGTCCCAGCGAAAGCTGACGCCGGGCCTGATGTCAGTGAAGTTATACCGCCGGTGCTGAACATCGAAACTCCCGTCATCCTGCGGCCGTCGCGTGATGGAATACATGGTCAGGCGCCCGAGATGTTCATCGCCGATGAGCTGATCGAAAAACGCAGAACCCTGATTATTACCGCTAGGCCAGTTCTGCGCCATCACCCAGCGCGCGCGCTCGGGATCGTAATAGCGAATTGAAAAGCCGCGCTGGCTCGGCTGCTCAGGATTATCGCGCGCCCAGGCAAGTTCGATAAGTGCTTTACCGCCAAGAATCGGAAACACCCGCTGACGCGTATAGCTGCCCTCCTTCACGTGATAAAATTCGTCTTGCGGCTTCTGGCGCCAGTTCGCCTCCCACTCGCCAATCCAGAAATCGAACGCTCGATGTTCCCGGCGCCGACCATGCCGGTTCGATCTTTGCGTTCAGCGCGTCAGCCCAGGTAACGTCTTCCTGCGCGGCGGCGCTTGCGCCCGTGAAAACGACGATTGCTGTTGCAGCTGTGAGTAGACGTTTCATGGTGTTTCCCTGAAGGCTCGGATTTTGCACGTCAGGGTAGCGTGACAGACAGCGGCGCCAAGCGCTAAGGTGGCGGAAGCCGTAATTTCGCAATTCAGGCAACGCTATGCTCGTTTTTAACTACTCGCCATCGCCCCAGTCATGGGAGTTTAACGACCTCTATATACGCAGCGCCCGTGAGGGCATGGTTCATTCAGCCATGATGTGCGGCGAGCATTTCGACATGGTCGACGACTATAGCGATGAGTACGCCGCCGACGCCGTTACCTGGTCTTGCGGCGGCCGTGAAAATTACCAGCTGAGTTCCAGGAAAGTCATATCGATTGAGCCCGCAGGCGTCTTCACCATCGCCGCCGGAGAACGCTACGCCTATGACGCGTCACGCGATGCGCCGTTCCGATCCAACATGATCATCTTTCCTCAATGGATGGCGCATGATGTAACGGCGTCGTCAGAATTTTGTGACGATGCAAGCCCCCTTTCACGTCTCACGACACGCCTTTGTCATCCGGGTAAAGAGACAATCGCGTTAATGAACAATATTGCCGGTCACTGCATTCTAACCGCCGAAGACACCACTTGGTATACGGAACAGGTTACCTTGCTTTACGCGAGGCTATTGCAGGAACAGGCCGCAGGCGGGGTGGAAACATCAGAACCGCCAAGCTTTCAACAAGCCGGGAGCTGGCGCGCCGTATCGATCGCGCCGGGCAACTGGTGCTGGAAACCTATCGCAATTCCGATTTATCAATTGATGATATGGCGCACGCTGCGTGCATTTCGCGTTTTCACTTCATCCGGATATTCAAAGACGCGAAAGGCGTCACGCCAATGCAGTACGTTAATAGCGTTCGCATGGAAGCAGGCATGCGGCTTTTACGTGAAAGCAGATTGACAATCGGCGAAATCGCCAACGCTGTGGGTTATTCAGATCGCGCCGCATTTGTACGCTCTTTCAAACGGCGCAATGGCGTGGCGCCGTCCGCTTTCAAGGCGCGCAGTATTTTAAGCTGTAATCTACAATTGACGAGCAGCGCGCGATCTTAATCCGTCAGGGAGGCGGCCTTACGAGCTTTTCGTTTTTTGGCGCCTTCCCGTGTCAGTCGGTCAACCTCGGCGTCGCACATTTCATCGGTCACCGGCGCCACATCATTGGCGTCAAGATAGCAGTCGAGCGCTTCCAGGATAATCGACTGGCAGGACATTTCCATATCGCGTGAGGCAAACCGCATGCGGATGAAATCTTTCGCCGGCATCCGGAAGGTGACTGTCGCCTTACGCTGGTGATCCCCTGAGTCTGGAGATCGCAGGAACGGACGGCGACGCATCGGGCGCGGACTGCGCGGCGGCGAAATCGTCCAGATATCCGGCGCAGCCTCCGTCCGCGGTGGTTCAATCTCAGTCACCGGATGATCGTCGGCGCCTTTCGGGTTTGGCGGATAAAGACTCTGAATAGTTTCCTGACCGACGTCCTTGCCGCCGCCCGCAGGCGTCACGGGGCGCATATCGATATCGACGCCCGCATGCGCATCCGCATCGACGGCCGGCATCGCCTCGCCTTTCCTGGCCAGCAATCCCGCTGTCAGGGAAGCATAACCGGTTTCAGAGGAGGAGGAGGGATTGGGCGCATATCCCGACATTACACCGCCCGGCGCCCAAAGACGCGACTGTGAGGATTGGCCATGGCGCCCATGGCGTCGTCCTGTCCGCTATAGGAACCATCCGCCCGTTGCAGGCGTTCATGGAGATATTTCCAGAGAGCCGAAACTTCCTGCGCGGACGGGCAGAAAGGATCGATCTCCATCACGGTGCGCCGTCAATCATGGACGCGGCGAAATCGACACGGTGATGGACAGTTACCGGCGCGACTGTGCCGTGCTGGGAGAGCGCGATCGCAGCCTCAGACGTAATGCGAGCACGCGGCGTTGCAGCGTTCACAACAAAAATCAGCGGCTTGCCGCGCGCCTCGGCGATATCCACGGTCGGCCCGACAGCGCGCAAATCATGCGGACTTGGCCGGGTCGGCGCGACAACGATATCGGCGAAACTGACGACCTCGGAGATCGCGCGCGTCACCGCCGGCGGGGTATCGACGACAACCAGACGGAACCCTTCATTGCGGGCGCTATCGAGGTCGTAAAACAGGTTTGAAAAAACTGACTGAATAAACGCCGGAGCCGGATCTTTCCGGACATTCCACCATTTCGCCAGCGAGCCTTGCGGGTCGGTATCAATCAACGCAACCGGCCCAGCGCCCTGGCGCTCAGCCTCCACCGCAATATGCCCGGACAAAGTTGTTTTGCCAGAACCACCCTTTTGCGATGCGAAGACGATAACACGCATCGATGAAAGCATGCGCCCTCCAGAAACTTCTTACGCGGACATTCCTTGCATAGTATGCAGTACGCCACGTTAACGACGCGAGAATGCGCGGCGATAATTTTACGCAAATTGGAAACTGAACGGTAACTGTAAATTGGACGCCGGAAGCAGCCTAGATACGCAAGACCGCCGCCGACGCGATGAGCCTTATGGCACAAAGCAATTAAGCGAGACTTAAAACGCCGTGTCGTCGATGCCGTCTTCGGCCATCGCCAGCAATCGCGTGATATGGGCGATGCGCGGATTGCCGTCCCAGTCCCAGTAATGAAGAACCGCGCGACAGAAATCGCGCGCCATGGAATCAAAAACCCCGAGCAGGTATTCTGCTTTTTCGCGCGCCTGGCCCTCGTCTTCGGCGGGCACATAATAGATCTCAAAAAAATCATCGCGCGGCACGCCAAGACTTTTGCACATGATCGCCAGAGGCTCGCCGCCAGGGTCGCGTAAAATGCGTGCGGCAAGGTCGCGTGAAACGCCGGCGATCATCGCAACCGCTTCGATAATTTCCTCAGGCGCATGACGGCGCGCCGCCGCGAGCGTCTTCATGATCACGCCGGCGGATACAGGCTCGCCATCAACGCCGCGCGGACGATGGCGGCGCTCTGCAAGCAGCAAAATCTCACGCACCAGCGGGTCCGGTTCATTAGCGCGAAACACCCGCGCATAAAGATCCGCAAGAGCATCCTGAATTGTCCCGCGATCAAGAGAAAACCGCGCCAGAATCCGGCGGCGGCGTTCGGCGTCGACCCACCAGAACATCAAAAACCCGTGGGCGGGTTCAAGTTCGGTTCGTCTCAACAGCAAGGGCTGCAAATCCGGCGCAGACGCGCTCTGCGCGACAAGCTTGTTCACCGTAATCGGTGAAATCGTGCATTCCTGACGCTTCAAAACCAGCTTGCAGACGTCGATCTCATCAAATTGGAGAACCGCGTCCGCAACGGCGGATGTCAGGTCCTTGCGGGCGGCGATCATTTTCCGGTGCGCCAGCTTGCCCTCATGGGCGGCTTCGATAAGTAGAGCGGTGGGCACGGTATCCGCACCTTCAAGAATTTCCCGGGCGACCTCCGGCTCATCCAGAATCAACATGCGCAAGAGCGCCGGCGGGCATTCCGAGACTTGCGCGATACGACGCGCCAGTTCTTTGCGTATTGCCGGTTCAACCTTTTCAACGACTTGCAGAAGAATGTCCGCGACCAGCGAACGCTCATTCGACGAAATCCGGCCTGTGGGCAACACCACGATATCGGAGAGCTTGCGAACCATCAGCGCGCGTGCGCTGGCCCCGACGCTGTCCATTGGCGTCAGCAGCGTATCAGTGGCTTTCGTGGGCGGCCGCTCCGCCGCGTCGAATTCGGACATGCTCGGGTAAATTCCGGTTATTTCACCGGACCGTTGTAACCGGAACACCGTTAACGGGGGATTTCACTTTTGGCGCCGGTTTTCAAAGACCTCGGCCCGGCTTCTTGCTATGGTCGCTTTATAACAGTTGCAGGAAGGACCAGCCCTCGTGACCCGAACACTCTTGCTCGCCGCCGGCCTCGTCATGCTGGGAGGCTGCGTCACCAATCCAAATATCGAGGCGCTGCGGGAATCGCCCGGATTCCAGGCGGGTTATGGCGATGGCTGCCTGACCTCGACGGAGGAAGATAAGAGCTTTTCCACCGAAAACGCGCGGGACGCATACGCCTTTGAAGAAGATCCGGCGTATCGGGCGGGCTGGCGGCAAGGCTATATTGAATGTCAAAGCCGCAGTCCGGAGCAAAATAATGGCGGGCGCGTGCTCGGCGAGCGCGACCAGTTTTAACCAAGCATTAACGGACGCGGCGCGTTACATTACGTGATGCACAAATAAAAACGGCCCCTTGATGGGGCCGTTTTTTGTCCAACAAAATTGAATTCGTTAATTCTCAGCTTGTTACAGCGACGCCCTATCAGCCTTCGTCGCTGTCGCTATCATCGGCGTCTTCACTTGGCGCTTCGCCACCAGCAAGAATGACCTCGCACTCACTACGTGTCTGAGCTTCCGCAGCTAATTCTTCCGCCGTAGGCTCACGGTTTTGCAGATCGCGAATACGTTGCTGTTGCTCGAGCCGCTGCAACTCATCACGACAGCGTTCTTGTTGCTGCAACTGTTCAAGGCGCTTGCCGTCACGATACGTCTGGGCGACAGCATCGATATAGCTGACCCACTGGGCCGCACGCCCGCGCACATTGTCGTAGCGTTGCGCGTTGACAAAAGCCTGTCGGGCGCTGGCCCAGATCGCCGTATCTTCAGGACCCGCCTGATTAAAGCGTGCAGTGCCCAGCAGCAGCCAGGCGTCGCCCAGTGTCGCTTCGATCCATGCCGCCACGATTAACGGCGTTTTCCAGCGCCCGCTGAGACGCTGCATATTGTTCGTCCGCCAGCAACACCTGACCAAGACGATAGTAAAGCTCGCCATTCGAAGCGCCACTAGCCGCTTCGCGCAAGATCGGGATCGAGCGTTTGTGTTCGCGCGCCTGACTCCAAAGCTGCGAGAGAAGGATAAGGTTGTCCTGATCGCGGTCGATATTCCCGGCCGACATTTCGCGGTCAAGCATCACGGCGCCGCGATAGGGATTATTGAAAAAGGAGTAATACTGAATAAGGGTCAACAATTCCGACTCGGACGTAAGCAGCCCGGCGCGATAAGCGACCTCCAGAACCGAGAAGGCTTCACGGTCTTTACCGGTCTGGGAATAGGCGCCGGAAAGCTGGGTCCAGTAGCCTTTGGTGCCTGGCCACAGATTGATCATCTCTTCGAGCAAGATCGGCCTGTTGGTATTGTCGCCAAGCTCGGAATAAACCAGATTCAAAAGATCGTAATGCGACTTACGCGGCTCGCCCTGAGCCTTGGTTGCTTCGATCGCCCGCCGGGCGGGATCAAGCGCCGAGCGATAATTTGGCGGCGTTATCTGAGTATAAGCGGCGGCCAGAAGATAATACGCGTTCGGATCAACATTCTGGCCACAAGTACGCGCCGATTGAATCCATTGATTGAGACCGGTAATGGCCGCCTGATATCGTTCTTCCCTGAAACTGCAGCTGCGCAATGAAGTAACGCAGCTGATTGTTACGTGTTTGCGGCAGCGCATTGAGATTTCAAAGCCCTTTGGAAATCCGCCAGCGCGCCGGGAAAATCCTCAAGGCTGGCCTTTACGGAACCGCGCAATTCATAAGTCGTCGCCGCGTCGTAGGCGGGCATGGAGCCGCCACGACTTGCAACCAACTCGTTCAGCGCTGCCAGCGCCGGCTGATATTCCTCCGCCTGCATCTGCGTGAACACTTCCTGCAGGACACGCGCAACTGCGGTGCTCAACGTCTTGGATGGCCCGTTCTCTTCCTCGCATTGCGCCGCCTGCGCCATGGCGCCCGTCGGCGCTACGCATAGCGCCGCCGCCGCGACAGCGGCGAGAAGGTTCACTTTTCTTTTCCAGCGCATCTCAATCATGTGTTCGCCTTACAATTAACCTGGCCTATCGACCGCTTTGAAACCGGGCTACACCCGTTCTAACCTTCCTCAAGAACAAAGGTGATCGTCGTTACGACGCCGCGCCGCCATTCCGCTTTATTGTCAACAATCTTGGGCTGATACTTCCAGCGTTCGACCGACCGGCGCGCAGAGCTGTTGAAGCAGCTGTTGGTTGTATCCGACACTGTAATATTCGTCGTCTGACCATCAGGGGTCACATCGAACTGAAGCACAACGGATTCACTGCCGCTCGCGCGCCCCTGACAACGATCAGGAAACTGCGGAGGAATACGCACCAGCGGTTGCGCGTCACGGTCCGGGTTAAAGCCCGATCCGATATTAAGATTGGCGTCAATGGTCGGGATCTGCGCGCGCACGCCATCAAGAGCAGGGCGGTTTGACGGGTCGTTCACTGCTGGCGGCGGCGGCGGCGGCGCATCGAGCGTTGGCCGCTTGAACTCTTTATTCGCAGCGCCAAGATCGGTCTCATCGATCTGCGCCGTGATGTTCAGATCGATTGCGTCCTGCTCTTCTTCGAGGCGAAGCTCCTGACTGATCATTGCCGCCATAAACAGAAATAGAAACCCGGTGACAAAAACCGCACCGGGGACGCCGAGTATCAAACGAGCCAGCGATCCCATGGCGTATCTCCTTTAAGCTTCTTCTGTGGAAACAGCGATTTCACTAACGCCGCCGTCGCGAATCTGGTTCGCAACCTCAACCAGCATGCGTGACCGGGCTTCAACATCCGCCTGGATGACCGCTGTACTCTTTGGATTTTCAAGCCGCAGCTCCTCCACCCGCACGCGCACTTCTTCGAGGGTCACCTGTTCGCTGTTGATCCAGATCTGGTCGTCTGCGGCAATCGCCACAATAATCTTGGCGAATTTCCGGTCTTCCGTGGTCGCCGCTTCCGGGCGCTCCACTTCTACGCCCGGCTCCTTCACGAAGGTTGAGGTCACAATAAAGAAGATCAGCATAATGAAGACGATATCGAGAAGCGGCGTCACATTGACGTCTTCCTCGTCCTGATCCTTTATAAAACTGCGTCTGGCCATACTTCGTCCGCCTATACCCAATATTGAAACGGTGACATCACCGTCGCTATTGTTCCTGCTGCAGCGTCAACGCAACCGATGACGCCTTGCCCGCTTTCGCCTGGTCCATAACCTGAACGGCAACACCCGCCGCTGATTCCGGCGCCGCGCTGACAAGCACAACCCCTTGCGGTTCGCGCGCGATGAATTCCTGAACCACCGGGGTCACCGACGCCGGATCAATCGTGCGAATATTGTTGATGCGCACAAACCCGTCTTCCTGCACCGACAGCAAAAGGGCGGGCGGCGGCACGCTTTGATCATCCTGCTCACTGTCATCGGGCGTATTCACCTCAATGCCTTTTTCGCGCAGGAACGTCGCCGTCACGATAAAGAAGATCAGCAGAATAAAGACGATATCGAGCAAAGGCGTGATGTTAACATCGGCCGCTTCCGCACTTGAAGTTGCTCTTTTTCTCATGGGCCCTACTCGATCAACAAATCGTCTGAAATGCCATGGGACGCTTTTTCAACATTGCGGTCGAACGCGTTGATGAAAATCAGTCCCGAGAGCGATGCGACAAGTCCGGACATGGTCGGGATTGTCGCTTTTGAAATGCCCGCCGCCATCAGGCGCGCATTTGATGAGCCGGTCACCGCCATCACGTCGAACACCTCGACCATGCCCGTCACCGTGCCGAGAAGACCAAGCAGCGGGGTCACGGCGACAAGCGCGCGGATAACGCCGTTAAACCGCGACGCTTCCTGCATCGCTTCCGAGATGAGGCGGTCGCGAATGGCGTGGGCGTACCAGGACTTATGATCCGTACGCGCGGCCCAGGCGCGCTTGGCGCGCTTTACGACGCCGCTATGAGCGCCGGTCCAGTACATTAGCCGTTCAATGATCAGGGCCCACATAAAAAACGTTGTGACCATGATGACGACAAGAACGTTGCCGCCCGCTGACAGAAAGTCCCTCAGCGCATCGAAGGCGATCGTTGGGTTCAAAAACTCGAGCATACTCGAGGGGTCCCTTTTAAGGGCCGGGCCTTAGGCCCGGCCGCCTTCCGCATGTTCGGCGATGATGCCGGCTGCCTGCTCTTCAAGAATCTGCGACACACGCTTTGCGGCGCCGGAAGCAAATGAGTGAAGGAGCAGAAGCGGAATGGCCGCGATCAGACCAAGCACCGTGGTGACCAGGGCTTCGGAAATACCGCCCGCCATGATCTGCGGGTCGCCGGTGCCGAAGAGCGTGATCGCCTGAAAGGTGTTGATCATGCCGATAACCGTACCGAGAAGACCCAAGAGCGGCGCCGTTGCGGCGAGCACTTTCACGAGGTTCAACCCGCTTTCCAGTTTCGGCACCTCTTTGAGGATGGCGTCGTCAAGCTTGAGCGCCACTGTCTCCACATCGTTGGACGCGGTATTCTCATAGGCGAGCATGACGCGGCCAAGCGGATTAGACTTCGAGGCTTTCTTCTTGCGAACCTGGCCGCGCACAGCGCCAGCCGTCATGGTCAGCGTCACCCACTTGTAGATGCCGAGCGCAATACCGAACAATGCGGCGCCAATGATCACCTTACCGATGAAGCGGCCCTGATCGATACGCTCTGTAACCGTCGGTGTTTCAACAACGAGACCAAGCAGGACGCCGAGTGACGGATCAATCGCGCCACGCACGAAACCATCGCCGGAAGCGTTTTCAACACGGCTCGCGGCGCCGGTGACGTCGCTGCGCGGTTGGCGCGCAAGGAACTGAAGGTTGTCGCCATCATAGGTGAGATAGCGGCCATTTTCGAACGCCACATAAGGACCGATGCGAGTCACAGTGGCGTCAGCCGCCTGACCGTTCGCCTGAACGATCCGCGCCGGGAACGCGACAGTCTTACCCTGCTCTGCGATCTGCTGAAGCATGATCTCCCACAAATCGCGAAGCTGATCTTCAGACGGAAGTTTTTCTGTCTGCGCCAATTCACGAAGCGTTTCGCCGCGGCCAGGGAACTGGGCGGAAATGATTGAACCCTGAAGCTGAGCGTTCAGGTCTGCCGCGGCTGTACGCGCCGCGCCGAACAGTTCCTGAAACTCGCCCTGCTTTGAAGCAAGCTCAGCATCAAGCTCGTCAATTGTGACCTGGTTCGTCTCCATCACGCCTTCAAGACGCGTGGATTCAGCTTCAGCCGCCGCCACCTGGGCGCGCGCCTGATTGAGCAAGGATTGCTGCTGATTGCGCTGTTGCAGGAAGCGCGCTTCGCGCTCCTGGTTTTCCTGACTGACTTCGGTGCGCTCACGGCGAACCGCCTGCAGCACCTGATCAAGCGTGATGGCGGTATCTTGCGCGCTCGCGCCTGAAACCAGATTACCATTCGAAATGTCCATGCCCAGTGCGGCGACGCCGGCAACCAGAGAAAGACCTGCAAGTTTGAAGAATTTCATGACTTGTTTTCCCTTAACTATCGTTGCCGTTACTGAGCCGCCACAGGCGGTTTGACGGGTGCGAAGAAAATATCAGGTGCGGTTTGTTCTTTCGCCATGCGCAGGGCGAACTTCACGTCCTGCAGATAGCTGCGCTCAAGATTGACCCAGTCGCGCTGGTCATTGTCCCAGATGCGCAGAACCGAATCATCAGGCGTTTTGAAAATCAGCGCGATCCGGCCGATCTGAAGGAACTCGCCGGAAAGCGTGTTTTCCCCCCTCGCCGATTGTGCCGTCATAAAAACCGATCGTGCGACCGGCTTCGTCTTCGATCTGATAGGCCTCGACAATCAGCCGGTAACGCTGCGCCGCAGACATCGAAGGATTATCGAGAATGGAGGCGAGCCGCGTCGCGCGCGCCGAGCGCTCCTCAACACGGAACGGGATGTCCGCATCAACCAGCTGACCAAACCGCTCAACCATGTCTTCCATCAGGGGCTGCATGGCGCGCTGCAGGCCTTCGACATTTTCAATGTCTTCCTGAAGCCGCGCGATTTCCCGATTCTGCGCCTCGATATTTCGATTAAGCGAAGCATTATAGCGACGCGCCGCCTCGAGTTGTTTGAGATTTGCGCGATAATCATTGAGCAAAGCAGCTGTTTGATCATCAAGCTGATCAATTCTTTGCTGCGACGTTTCGGTATCGCGTGCGGTGCGTTCGCTTACATCAAGCGCAGAATTAAACTGCGCCTGGGCGGGCGCGCTTAAACCAGCGAGCAGTACCGCTGCTGAACCCAAAATCGCTACTCTTTTCATAGTTGCCTCACCTACCGGATTGTTACGGCTGAATTTAAGACGGCGCCATGGCCGACAGACTGAGGCGCGTCTCCGCGCCAACGAAGGACACGCAACGCGCCCCAAAAACAAATTCGATCTTTACACACACTTAGAATGTCGACCCCTGACTTGCCCCTTAGCCGTTAAGAAATGAAACAATTGAGCTGATAATGCAATGGCGTTTTGATGACAGCTCCAAACACCTGATCGAAGTCGCAAAACGCCACAATCGAATGATCCCTTAGACGACCGCCCCTGAACGGCTTCGTTAGTTTGTAACAATTGTAGAGACCGTGTGCAACGAAAGATTAAAGTAAACGCGCGCATTTCTCCAAGGGCGCGCAAGATAGTTCCAAGTCGGTCAAATGATGGATTGGCTGGGGCGCCAGGATTCGAACCTGGGAATGTCGATACCAAAAACCGATGCCTTACCACTTGGCGACGCCCCAACTTACCGCAGCAATGCTGCTTTCGGAAGACTGTCCGAAAGACGACGAAACCGTTGGCAGCCCGCCGCCGTCAAGGGTTCCAGCGGATTTGCACCCATTGGAAGCGGCGGAGATAGCGCTTTCGGCGCGGCGTTGCAATGGGGTTATTAGCGCAAAATTGCGCAATCGCGGCAACACCGATCAGAGGAGCAAAAAACAGCCGTTGCGCGCCCTCAAATCCGCCGGTATAGGAACGGCCCTTCGGAAAGCCTCGCAGCTTTTCCGATTCTATGTCGGAGTGTAGCTCAGCCTGGTAGAGCACTGTCTTCGGGAGGCAGGGGTCGTGAGTTCGAATCTCGCCACTCCGACCATCAAATCAATACGTTAGCCCTTCGCGGCGCATCTGTGTGTTGGTTAATGCGAACCGCCGCCGTGGCCGCACCTTAGCTCACATTAAATTGAACGCCCGCGCCTGTCCGCCGGAAGCGAAGGGCCGCCCACCAGGCCGGGAAATTAGTCCGGCGTCCGCATTGTCAATACCGAAAGTCGGACCCGTCCTGGTGAACCCGTCCGTCCATCGCTACGAAAAACACTCTCCTCATTTAGACTGCTGCGCTTTGAAGCACACTTTAATATTGGAGGAATTTATGCATCCCAGGTTCACAAGGTATTTTTTCCTCGGCGCAGGATTCTGGCTCGCCGGCGCGACTGCGAGCTTCGCCGGTCAGGCGACTATCTTTCTGACAAATGGAAGTTCGAACAGTAGAAACTTCGTTTCTCACACCTGTTCCAGCGCTTCCGGCGGTTTCATGAAGGACCCGATCGCCGTCGCCGATACGGACGCAGGCGCATGCTGGCATACCTGGCCCATCCCTCAGGATGTCTACGGAACCGCCAGATACGAAAACTGTACGATCAATTATAATTTGATCAGCGATTTTTACAGCGTGTCCGGTGATTGCACATTGGATAACTTTAACTACGGCGCCGGTTATGCGAATTTATTCGTGACGCTGACCGACTAACAGCTACGCGGCCGGTGGACGCGGCGCCCTCCACGAGACGGGAAGAGATTTGCCCCACGATATATTCTGAATATATTGAGAATATATCGTTGGTGAATTTTTTGATTTTCGATCAACACTTCCCTCAACTGAGCGTTTCGTACGGAGCCGATGATCGCAGTGCTGTTCGCGGCGCATCCTATACGCGACAGTGAGAGAATTGCGCTGTTGGTAGGCGTCGGACGACACGCACTGCGTTGAAATCCCGTAAGACAGGGGGGCGACATGCATATTGCCGTTCTTGACAGGGAACCGCTCTTTGCGTTCGGCCTAAGAAATCTTATACGGGAAATCGAACCCGATGCCGTATTTGCGGATACGGTCTCCACAATTAATCAGCTTAATGAACACATCTATATTCGCGCTGCTTTTATCAGCCTGCCGGAAGACGCTTGCCTGGGCGGGCCTTTAACGCTTCTCGAAGGTCTCCGGCATGATCTCCCGGTCTGCGTCATTCTCTCGAATTACAGAAAGCCGGTGGCGCCCGACGCCGGGAGTCCAGCGAACTTTCACAGGACCATTAACCGCTACGCATCGGTTTCGGAAACTTCCGCAAGCTGCCGGCAATTCTTTGAGCGCGACGTCCGCAACAGACAACCACGAGGACAATGGCGCGGGATCTCCGGTCACGCGGCGACAAGCCCTCGGCAATGCAAAGCTTACCTGCCGCCAAGACAGATCGAGACCCTTGGTCATATTGTCAGTGGAAAAACAAATTCCGAAATCGCCAGAGATATGGGCATATCCATCAACACTGTTCGCGGCTACGTCTCCTCTGTTCTGATTGCACTGAACGCCGCCAACCGCACACAGGCGGCGATTTTCGGGCAGGAGTATTTTCAATAGAGGCGCCCGGCGCCGGGAAAACGTCAAAGCTCAAAAGTGACGCACAAAAAGAAAAACCGGCCCCGAAGGGCCGGCTCCCAAAATCATGGACCATGATGATTTCAGGTTATTCTTTTAGGCAGTCTTCTTTTTCCGTGACGCGAAGCCAAGGCCCGCAATGCCGGAAAGCAGAAGCGGAATGGCGCCCGGGATCGGCACTTCGCTGACGGTGAACTGCGCAACAACAAAGCCTGAGCCTTCATCAAGCGCGGTTAACAGGAAGCGCGCGCCCGTGCCGAGAACCGGCAGAACGTCAACATTGGTGATGTCGATGATCGTCGACAGGATCATCATGTCGCTGACATCGAAGATTTCGAGCAGGAAGCGTCCGCAGCTGCCTTCGCCGCCGCCGCCTGCATTATTCGTGCAGTTAGTGTCGCCGCCGGCGTTGAACTCAACGTCAACAACTGTCAATGACTGCATGCCGAAATCGAACTCGATTGATTCGCCAGCGTCGAACTGTGTCTGGTCGTCGCTGCTGTTGCTTTCCGAAAAGGCGCCAAGACCGGAATCGGTCGGTGACACATCCTGGATCAGGCGCGTCGGCTCATTATCGGCAAAAGCACGTACAGTGACGTCGATGCCGTTACGAGAATACTCAAGGCCGGCGCTGTGGTCAGGCACTGAACAGAAGTCCACGCCAACAGTACCGCAATCCTGAACGAAATCCGTATTCAGAACGCCTTCCGGCGTTACGTTCAGGCCGTCTCCTTTAAAAACAAAGGTCGTCGCATTCGCAGCCGTTGCCGCCATGGACATCGCCGCGACTAGTAGAATCTTTCTCATGGGAACCCCCAATTACTCAACTAAGGTTCACAGGACATCCATGAACACAACTATGCAGGCGAAAGCCCACGGAGGACTTTTCATAGATTGCGATGAATTTTGTCAACGAATTGTTATGGTTAAGGCTTCGTTTTCTTTGGCGACCGGGCTGTATGCGGCGTAAATATCACACTGTATGGTTAACGCACACACTCAGTACGCGAATTAACTATAATGCATGCGCCCGCGCCGCGAAGCCGCTCACAAAAACCAGCACAAAAGAAAACCGGCCCCGAAGGGCCGGCTCTTAAAATCATGCACCGTGATGATTTCAGGTTTAGCTTAGGCTGCTTTCTTGCGACGAGCCGCAAAGCCCAGCCCGGCAAGACCGGAAAGCAGAAGCGGAATAGCGCCCGGGATCGGCACTTCGCTGACGGTGAACTGCGCGACAACAAAGCCTGAGCCCTGATCAAGTGCGGTCAACAGGAAGCGCGCGCCCGTGCCAAGCGATGGCAGCACATCGATATTCGTAATGTCGATGATGGTCGAAAGGATCATCATATCGCTGACATCGAAAATCTCGAGCAGGAAGCGTCCACAGCTGCCTTCGCCGCCGCCGCCTGAATTCGTCGTACAATTGACGTCGCCGCCGGCGTTGAATTCAACGTCAACGATCGTCAGCGAGTTCATGCCGAAATCGAACTCGATTGATTCGCCGGCATCGAACTGTGTCTGATCATCGCTGGTGGTGTCTTCGGAAAAGGCGCCGAGACCGGAATCGCCTGGCGCGATATCCTGAATAAGACGCGTCGGATCCATATTCTCATAAGCGCGAACGGTCAGGTCAATGCCGTCACGCGAATACTCAAGACCCGCTGAGTGATCAGGAAGCGAGCAGTAATCAACGCCAACAGTGCCGCAATCGCGCACGAAATCGACATTTTCAACGCCTTCCGGCGTTACGTTCAGGCCATCGCCTTTAAAAACAAAGGTCGTCGCATTTGCTGCGGCGCCCGCAGCAAAAATTGAAAAAGCGGCCGCTGCGGCCGCGAAAAGAGAAGTCCTATTAGACATAATGTCCCCACTTACTGTTACTGGCGAGCGCGGCGCGCCCCACTGATAATGACTCTCAGAATCATTTTCAGCGTTTTGTTAACCATGTCAACAGGAATTGCCGGAATTTGGGGCCTTTTTGTGGCAAAAAGTTAATAAACGCCCAAATCGGTCAAAAAATAGTGCGATGCACTATGTCTCAATACATCGTTTGCCGAAGGGCGCAAGGGGCTGTAGAGGCTGAGCAACCGCCAGCCCAGGGGATTTCCATGTCGATACGCCGCTTTTGCTTCGCCGCCGCCACGCTGTTTGCCGTCAGCTGCGCCTCAGACAAGCTTCCGGATACAAACGCCGGTCTTTCACCGGCGCAAGCGGATATAACGATTTTCACCGGCGGGCCGATTTATACCGGCGACGAGGGAAACCCGACCGTTGAGGCTGTCGCCGTTTCGGGCGGCGCCATTGTCGCGGTCGGGACGAGAGACATCGTCGAGCGCGGGGCGAGCGGCGACGTCGCCATTGTCGATCTTGATGGCGCGGCGATGTATCCGGGCTTCACCGACGCCCATGCACATCTGATCGGCATCGGCATGCGCGAGCTGACGCTTAATCTCGAAAATGTCGGATCTATCGCCGAGCTGGTTTCCATTGTCGCCGAGAATGCGCAGAGCGCCAGCGACGGCCAGACCGTTTACGGACGCGGCTGGATCGAAACCGGCTGGCCGGAAGAGCGGATGCCGAACCGCATCGACCTTGACCCGGTCAGCCGCAACAATCCGGTCGTGCTCTATCGCGCCGACGGACATGCAGCGGTCGTCAACTCGGCGGCGCTGGATGCTGCAGGCATTAATGACGCAACGCCCGACCCGGATGGCGGACGCATCGACCGGGATCAATATGGCCGCGCCACCGGCATCCTCATCGACAAGGCCATGGGGCTGGTCGCCGGACTGATCGAGGCGCCGTCTGACGCGCAAAAGCGCGAAGCCTATGAAAAGGGCTCCGACGTCTACGCCGCCTATGGCTGGACCGGCCTACACAATATGTCCGTCGACCCGGCCGATGTTTCCATCATGGAAGACCTGTCCGCTGACGGCGCCCTCGACATTCGCGTTTACAATGCGCTTGATCGCGCCGGTTTCGACATGCTGGAGGCCTCCGGCCCGCGCGCCAGCAACAATGTGAAAATCATTACGCGCACGATCAAGCTTTATGCGGACGGCGCGCTCGGCTCCCGCGGCGCCCTTCTCGCCGATCCCTATTCCGATGCGCCGGACACAAGCGGGCTTCTCCTGTTGCCGGAGGATCAGGCAAAGGACTATTTCAATCGCGCGATCCCGGCCGGCGTTCAGATCGTGACCCACGCCATTGGCGACAAGGGCAACACGCTTGTCCTTGACTGGTATGAGGACACCTTCGCCCGAAACCAGGATGCCGCCGATTTGCGATGGCGCATCGAGCATGCACAAATTCTCGATACGGACGATATTCCGCGCTTTGCGGCGCTCGGCGTCATCCCGTCAATGCAGCCGAGCCACGCCATCGGCGATCTCTTCTTTGCACCGGACCGGCTTGGGCAGGACCGCCTCGACGGCGCCTATGCCTGGCGGGCGCTGATTGACGCCGGCGCCATCATCGCCGGCGGCTCCGACGCGCCGGTCGAACGCGGCGACCCGCTGATCGAGTTCTACGCCGCCGTCGCACGGCGCGGCCTTGACGGCACACAAACAGACGACTGGCGCCCCGCCCAGGCTGTCACCCGCGAAGAAGCACTGAAGATGTTTACGCTATGGCCGGCCCACGCCTCGTTCCAGGAAGACCTTCTCGGCACCATTGAGCCCGGCAAGCGCGCCGACTTCACCATCTTTTCCAAAGACATCATGACCGTCCCGGAAGACGAGATTCTTTCCGCCAAACCGGTCATGACCGTGATCGATGGCGAGATTGTGTTTCGAAGCGATAAGTAGAGGGGCATACGCTATTAGAGTCCGAAATAGGTTCAAGGCGGACTGTTGAAACACAACTCTAGCTCGGCAATGCACAACTCAGAAGCGCAATGGCTGACCAATTGGTTTTCCTTGGCTTTGAGTAAGTTGCGTGTCTCGTGAGTTATGCAACGGGCGAGGTTTCTATTTTGTCAGGGAGGTGGGGTATAAGAGGGCGATTGACCTGACAGATTTTGTGCCCTCAATTAAGCATAACAATGAGATTGGGGACAAAGGGTATGTCAGCGCAAAATCATTTCACATCCTTGTCACTCTGCTTCGTTCTCTTTCTTTCTGCTTGCTCATCTACTCCCTCAACAGAGGAGTCGCCTTGGGGAGCGGAATTTAAGCTGATCTCGGACCTTTCACCCGAATTTGTAGGCCATTCAGACGGTATTTATTACGAGAACCGACAGGGAAAAGATGGAAGAATTTTTACAGTCGGTCATGGGAACCTTACTTATAAATGCGAGGGACGTGAGCAAGAATATTTTGAATTTGCTAGAGGCGGCATTTCTGAACCGCCAAACCTGATCTCAAACGACAAACCAAGCCACCTAAAGCAATTCAATCCTTCAACATTTCCGGAAGACCTGGCCAAAGTGTTCACCGACCGCTCAAACGCCTCTGACCGAGACGCGATAAAAAGCTTGCAGTTGTTGGAAGCAAAGGATTGGCCACCGCTGGGTCTCGCGGACTTTATTTCGTATGATGATGGTTGGTTGATCGCATATGATGCTGGCGAATTTGGAGGAGCCTTGATTTGGCTTCCAAAAGATGGCGACAGTTACTTCATCTCAAACAATAATACGCAAGACCTACAGCAGGTTGGCGATGTAGTTTATGCCGCAGAAGGGCTCGACCATTTATCGCTTACCGAGGGTGGCATAAGGGCCATACGGCGGGACCAACAAGGCTATCGCACCTACGATAAAGAATCTGGTGAGATATTTTTTGATCCTGCTCCTCGTTGGCAAGGGTTTCGAGAATTCTACACAGCGGCATCTGCTGTCAAAAAAGTGGCGGCGCGAAATGGAATGATTGTTGGATTAACAAGCCATGGACTAGTCGTTGTTAGTTCAGAGAAAATTGTCCAATATAATTGGCCGAATTATGAGAGTTCCTCAAACGCCATTCAACGAGCGCAGGACCTATTCGTCGGCGAAAATAATATAGTTTACGTTGCAGGCGTAGATATGCTCGGTGTCTATAATATATCTGAATATGGTTTAGTTCCGCAGCTTTACGCCCGGCAAGATTGCCGTTTTGATTATGGTATAAAACCAAGACGCCCGTAGTTTTCAACAATCCAAGTTGTACTCAGTAATTTCAGGATTGGCTCCTCGGCATTTTCACCTTGTTGATTGAGGTGCAAACTACGCAAGTAATCCGCCATCAAACAAAAAGCGCGCCACGCAGCAGCGCGCAGATCAGGCCAAATGGAATCCATGTTTTGTGTTTCCCCACATTCCGACCAGAGGCACGACCGCGATGTCTACGAGCGCGAGATACTGGGCAAGCCATGACAATGCAGACTTGCCCGCCCCCTCAAAGCCGCGGCAGCCACATGCCCATCGTTGCGGCAAACGAACCCACCGCCGTCACCCCGGTTGCGACCAGCACAACTGTTGCGGCGAAGAACTTTGGCCCCGCGCGTTCAACGTCCTGCGCCCAGAAATAAAGCTGGAGGACCAGCAGCGGAATGGCCATCTGACCGAAATACAGGAAAGTCAGGAACGGTCCCTCAAAGGTCTCAGGGTTGATGCCGATCCCGCCCGTGGTCATGAACCAGAACATGATGCCGATGCGGAAGAACCAGACGGCGCTCACCACCATGAAAAGGCGCATGGCCCAACGGCGGTGCCGGTCGATCTGTCGGAGCATCGCGAACCGGATCGCAATGGCGGCGAAGACCATGATGAGGATCGCGTCGATCGTGATGGCGACATGTCCGACCATGCCGCCGGGAACGCCGCGGGACCAGACGAGGTAGAGCCCGGCAATGCTCGTCAGCACCGCGGTCGTCATATAGATGCGTCCAAGATAGCGGTGGAACTTGGGAAACCGGTAGCGAATCTGAGGGATGAGCTGCAGCGGCCCGCCGCCGATGATGATGATCGCCACCAGTACGTGAAACGCGATGGCGAGATTGCCGATGAGGTCGCCGGCCACATACCCTTCCGGCAGAGTGGTCTCGCCGAGCCCGGGCAGGCCTTTAAAAGCGAGCACCGGGATATAGTAGGCCGCAACGTAGTAGACGAACATCCATTGTCCCGCCGCAGCGGCGAGAAACCACAAGACGCCAGAGCAAGCGAGAATTCGGTCGGGCCAGTGTCCCGATTTGCGGGGGCGGGATTGATGGGCCGATATCTGCATGGTTGGGGAAGTCTCTGATACAGTCGTCACAACGAGGGATTCCTTTTCTTGCTTGCGTTCCGGCGCCCCGAAATCCGGGGCTTTGGCCTTTCCGGCGCATCGCTTCGCCGCTTTCGCGCTTTCGGCGCTTGCCGAGATTTGATAAAAAGGGAGTGCGCGCTGCGCGTTCTCGCCGATTTGGAAAACGGCCAGTTTTTT
Source organism: Hyphococcus sp. (assembly GCA_965230025.1). GTDB lineage: Bacteria > Pseudomonadota > Alphaproteobacteria > Caulobacterales > Parvularculaceae > Hyphococcus. The sequence goes on along the minus strand of CBDDKD010000061.1, from coordinate 28,312 downwards.
TGCGGACTTTGGCGAGTTTTTGCGTCGGGCCGATTGGCGAGAGGGCCAAGGTGACAACAATGGGGCGAGAACTGCGGGGCTAAGGAAAGGGCCAAGGGACGCGGCCATGGAAAGACTGCTTCGACAAAACGGATTTCTGGATGCGTTCGCCGACGCCTCGGCTTTGCTGGCGCGGCGTGTCTCGCCGAAGATGGGTCCGGTCGAACCTTGCGACATTCTCTGGTGGATCTTCACCGCCTGCGTCGCGATCTCCACGGCATCGCGATATCTCGACGAGGTCGCGGCTCCCCTCTCCTATGTCCTGGCGATCGGCGGGTCGGCAGGATGCGGCTGGCTATGGCTGCTGGCGCGCACCCTCTTTCGCACTGAAAAGCCAATTGCGCGATGGAACTATGTTGCGATCGGCGCGATCATCGCAGTCGAAGCCTATTGGGAGATCACGAGCGCATCCGCCGCCTCAGGCGATATCCGCCGCATCGCCGCCAACGCGGCGTCGTTCATCTGCATCGGCGCGATCGTCATGGTTTTTGTGGAAGTGCTGTCGGGATATAGTTCAGCCCTCCCTAAACATGAAAGGCGGTTTCGCCAGACGTTTACGCTGGTTTTTGGCGCGACCATCGCCATAGCGCTCCTCTGGGCGATGAATGCGACCGAGAACAGCTTCGGCGGCGAATGGGCGGACGCGGCGCTTGCTGTTTGCGCGTTCACAGGCGTCGTCGGCGCACGGGCGGCTGTCTCATTCCGCAAGCGCCATCCGCTGCCGGTGACAAAAACCCGCAAGGCGGCGCCATCGCCCGCAGCAAATGACAAAGACCTGGCGCAGCGCATTCTCCACGCCCTTGAACAGGAAAAGCGGTTTACAACGCCGGATCTGAAAGTCGCAGACCTGGCGGCGAGCCTTGGCGAACAGGATTATAAAGTGACCCAATGCATTACGGGGTTTTTGGGCTATCGCAACTTCAATCACCTGATCAACGCACGCCGCATCGATCAAGCGAAACAAGCGCTGGCCGATCCTTGCAATGACCGCCGCGCGATCTTGTCGATTGCGTTCGATTGTGGATTCAACTCGATCGGCCCCTTTAACCGCGCGTTCAAGCAAGAGGTCGGCATGACGCCGCGTGCATTCCGCACGGCGGCTGCAAACAGCCGGACAGCAGCGGTGAATGCCTGAACGGCGGTCCGGTGATTGCGGGGAAAACCCGTTACGCAACTTCCCGTTTTACGTGTTATGCTTGTCCCCAACGCAACTGTATTGGGGAGAGATACAATGGCGCAGGGATGGGTCCGGGCCTGGGACGAAGACTTTCAGCTTTTTCAGACAACGCGCGCCAGCAAAGGCTATTCGGCGGCCAAGCGCGCCCAGGCGTTTTTCCGCAAAGACTTCACGACCGAACTGAAAGACGCGCCGACCGACACCGCGAACAGCATTGATACATTGCGCTGGTCCGCGCCGGTCGATCTGCCGAGCGGGCTCGGCGACGGCGAGTGGACCGCCGTTATCGCGAGCGGCGATCCAGGCTTCATTAAAACGGCGCATCTGGCCGAGATCGCCTATGTCCGCCTTAAGGGTGAGGATGAAGTCAGCAAAAGAGAACAGGAGAAACGTTTTAAGGCCGAACTGCGCCGCTCAAACGGCGAAGACGCCGATCTGCTGTGGGGCGATCTCGTTCAGATCATTCAGCGCAAGGACAATGGCGTCGCCCGCGTAAAAGCGCGCGGTCTGCATGGCGAGATCGATGCGGATGAGATTACCGGCGCCCCTCTCCTCGAAGTTTATTTCATCGATGTGGGCCAGGGCGACGGCGTTCTTATCCGCTATCCCGACGGCAAGCATATGATGATTGACGGCGGGCTGGAGCGCAGCCAGCAGATGACCGGCAAAAACGCCGCCGATTTTGTCGACTGGAAATTCTTCGCCGATTATGGCGACTGGCGCATCGCCATCGATGACATGATCGCATCACATAGCGATACGGATCATTTCGGCGGCCTGCACGACCTCATCGAAAAGGACGCCATCGCACTCGACGAGCTTGACTGCCTTGAAGTCGGCGTCGGACGGTTCGGCCATCCGGGACTGTCCCGATTTCCAAAGAGCATACACAGCGATAAGCTTGGCCCCCGCGAAGGCCCTGCGCGCGGCAAAGGCTTTTTCACACGGCTGATGGGCGACCGGACGGATGCGCAAGGATTGGTCGATGGCGCCGGCGCCAACGGTTTGAAGCTGAGCGGACCCTGGCGCAGCTTTATCAAGGCGGTCCTGGAAAGTGACGCCGCAACCACGTTCGAGCGGATCGGCATCGACAGCGCCGATGCGAAAAACGGCGACCTGCCGGTCTATGACTCAACGGCTGACTATTCAGTCAAAGTGCTGGCGCCCGTCACGGTCGATAAACCGACCGGCCCCGCCCTTCTGGACCTCGGCGACACGGGCAAGAACTCCAACGGTCACAGCGCTTGCCTCAGGATCGATTATAAAAACGCGCGCATCTTGATGACCGGCGATCTCAACACCAAAGCCATGCATTGGCTTGCGGAAAACTTTGACGGCCACATGGATGAATGGGAATGCGACGTCGCCAAAGCCTGTCATCATGGCAGCGACGATATCTCGTTCAAATTTCTGAAAGCCATCAAAGCCGCCGCAACGGTTATCTCGTCCGGCGACAATGAAGGCCACGCCCACCCGCGCCCCGAGATCGTCGCCGCCAGCGCTATGTCAGGACACGAACAATTATCGGACGATGAAGACCGCGTCATCACGCCGCTTGTCTATATGACCGAGATTGAACGCAGCGTGATGCTATCGACCGTCAACCGCATTGAAGTCGCCAATCTTGGCGCAGCAAATGCAAACGCAACCATTCTCGCCAAACCGTTGCGGGAATATTCCGGACGCGAGTGGATCGACAAGCAGGCATGGAATGCGCTGGACGCGCTGCCGGACAATCTGACCAAAGCAGAACGCAAGTCTCGCGTCGAAGACATTATCGATGAAGGAACAGACCGCGTTGAGCCCCGTCTTGAACAACTTGAAATAGACGAGGCGCAGTTTCGCACGCGCGCAACGCTTTACGGTCGCAGACCGACCGGCGCTGTCGGCGTCACCTATCCGCTAAAGCCCGTCTGGCGCTCGCGGGTGATGGAGAAAAATGTCTACGGCCTTGTCAACGTCCGAACCGACGGAGACACCATCATGTGCGCGTCAAAACGCGATGATGGAGAACGTTGGACCATCCATCATTTCAAGGCGCGGTTTACGAACTAGCGCTTCTTTCATCTCATCCGGGCGCTCAGGCGTTGCCCCCTCACCTGCCGGCGCACCGACAGACGAGGCGGACTGTTTGGCGCGCAGCGCCAGGGCGAACTCACGGAAGATATCCTCCCACGCCATGCCGAAGTCGCGAAACTCGTCGGTGCGTGAATTGATGTTGAAAGCAATGGCCATGTCGTAGTCCGGAAAGACCAGGAGCCAGCTTTGCGATCCGCGGGAGACGCCGCCATGATTGGCGTTGCGGGCCAGCCCGACGCCGTCGACCTCCCACTCGCGCCAGCGCCAGCCGATGGCGTAGTCCTGTTCGTTGACCTCGCCATTACTCAGGCGCTGTGGCGTCCAGAACGCTTCTCTCGTTTGTTCGGATATATAATCCGTATCAAGAACGAGCGAACCCATCCGGACAAGGTCCGTCGGCGTTGACGCCCAGCCGCCGCCGGGCAGACGATGGCTCAAATCCACCGGACGCCAGGCGCGCTGTCTGCCGTCCTTGAGAAGATAGAAAGTCGCGAGATTGTCGTAGGCGCCACGGCGTTTGGGCGCGACGATCGTCGAGGTCATGCCTGCGGGCTCAAGCACCTCCTCCTCGATGATCTGCCGATACGGCTTGCCCGCCGCTTCGCTCATGACGGCGCCGAGAAGGACAGTGCCAAGCGACGAATAATAAAACGCCGTCCCCGGCTCTGACAGTAGCGGGCTTTCATCAAAAAGCCGGACCGCATCGCGCACGTCTTTAAACTGCTTGCGCAGCGCCATCGAATGATAGAGGCCGCCCGGTTCGCCATTTTCTTTGTAGTGGGGCATGCCCGCCATATGCGAGGAGAGCATGCGCGGCGTAATCGTCGCCCAGTCCGGGTTTGGGAGGTCGACAAGATACTCCGTAATCGGCAAATCGAGATTGATGAGACCTTTATCGACCATGCGCGCGAGCGCTGTCGCCGTCACAGCCTTCGACGTGCTGCCGATACGGAATTGCGTCTCCGGGCTGGCCGCCTTGTCGGAGGCGACATCGGCCCAGCCGACGGCGCCGCGCCAGACGACGTCCCCATCAATAGCAACCGCTGCGGAAAAGACCGGCGCGCCGATCGCCTTCCGGCGCTCGTCAAGCAATGCGATGACTTTTTCGCCCGCCTCGGCGAAAGCTGGGTCTGGCGCTTCTTGCGCAACCGGCGCACTCTCGGCCATCTTTACCCAGCCAAAGGGTGGAAGCGGCGCGTCGCCGGAATGAGAAAAAAATCCGTATACAGGCCAAAGACACCACGCAAGCGCCAACAGCAAAGTCGCGAGCGTCAATTTAACGGCAGTCCAGATATTCATGTCGCTACTCCACAAAAACGATTGCGATATTCCGACGGCGTGACGCCGCGAAGCCGCTCGAATGTTCGCCGGAACGTATCGGCGCTGGAAAAGCCCGCCTGTCTTGCAATCGCATCAATCGGTTGCGTTTCCCTGGTCAACCAGTCACAGGCGGTTTCAATGCGCACGCGCTCTATATAGCGCGTCGGCGTTTCGCCAAAGGCCTGGGTGAATCTTCGCCGGAACTGGCGTTCACTTAGACTGACCCGGTGGGCCAGGTCTTCCGACGAGATATCGTCAGCAATGTGGTCGGCGATCCAGGCGGTGAGATCTGCGAACTCTCCGGCGGCTTGAGTTTGATGGCGCAGGATCGACGAATATTGCCGCTGATCGCCAGGCCGCTTCACAAAAACGACGAGATGGCGCGCAACCAGCGACGCGGCGCTCGGTCCGAAGTCATCCTCAATCAAAGCCAGCGCCATGTCGATGCCGGCGGTAACGCCGGCGGCGGTGAAGATTTTTCCCTCACGCAGAAACAATGCATCATCGACGATCTCAAGATCGGGAAAACGCTCCTGCGCTTCCCGCGTATGATGCCAGTGTGTCGTTACCTGACGACCGGCAAGCAAACCTGTCTGCGCAAGGATGAAAAGGCCGGTGCAGATACTGCCCAGACGCCGAAGCCCCGGCGCAATATCCAAAACCCAGTCAATCACGTCGTTCGAAAAGCCAATTGCGCGCGCGCCCGACCCGCCGGCAATAATGAGCGTGTCAATCGGCGCGCAATTGCGGATCGACGCATGAGCGTTTAGAGCCACGCCGCTCGACGTTAAAACCGGCCCGCCGGTTTCAGAAATAACAACATTCTCATAATGGGCGCCGTCAATCTGACTGTTGGCTTCCGCGAAGGCGTCCAGCGGCCCGAACAGATCAAGCGCCTGTACGCCGTCAAAGACGAGATAGCCGATGCGATGTCGTTTTCTGCGCGTCATAACCGAAGCTATGCCACAGCAACGCAATGTCCGTCAGGTCGTTTACCCGACGATTTTGGACATTTTACCAATATTTTTAAATGGACCGAGCTGACTGCGTGAAGCCAGATAATAAAAGACCGGCCCGGGGGGAGAATGGGGCCGGTCTTTTTTGAGTTCGCCATGCGCCAGATACGCTATCAATCAATAGCGGGCGCCGCCTTCATCCGCCGTCCCTTGCGCCGTGAATGGGGGAGACAACGGCGCCAACAACAGCTTTTCCGGCTTTCTGCGAGCCGGTTCAGTCCCTTTTCTCCGCTCCGCGCTCCGCGCCCTTTGAGGCGACGAACCGCTTCATGAAGCGGCGAATTTCGCGAGAGGCGCTCGAATCGAGCGCCTCGCAAAGAGATACAAAAGCGTCGCGTTCATCGGCGCTGATGCGGATGACAAGCTGGCTATCCTTTTTATTATTCTTCTTGCTCTTTTTACCTGTCACTCGCTGCCCAACTACGCGACCCCAATTTGTATATACAACGTATATACGATCTTTAGTGCTGTCAACAAGAATGTGAATTTCGTGCGCATGATAACTTTATGGGCGCCCTATTGGCGGCGGCGTCGCGCATCACCATCTGTACATCATGACATTCTGGCAGTTTCTGATTTTCTTCCTGCTGGTCGTCTTCGTCTTCTGGAATATCTGGATCGCCATCCGCTCCCTTGGCGATATCGGCGACGACGACTGACTGACATATTGGCCATTGGCCAAGACGCCGCCTTATTAATATGGCGCGTCTGTCAGCCGTTGTGAAATCCACCAGATATTGCCGGCCTTGTCTTTGACGCCGCCTTGACGATCTCCATAAGGCATATCCGCGACATCCATGATTTTGGTCATGGCGTTATCAAGCGCGCGTTTCATCGCGGCGTCAGCGTTTTCAACGTAAAGATAAAATGTCGACTGCGATGGCGGAAAGCCACGGCCCGCTTCGCTGACCATCACGCTCGCATCGCCAAAACGGATTTGTCCGTTGGCCAACTTTCCATCCTCGCGCACCGTTCGCCCTGTATCCCTGCCGTCAAGCGCCGCGAGCAGGTGATTCATGTAGTCGTCCGCATCTGTTGCGAATATATAGGGCGCGACCTGCGCGAAACCTTCTGGAATATGCATTGCTTATTCTTCCTTTCATGGCGCTTAAAATTAAAGCCGCCACAGTTAAACCAATTACCGCACACCAACAGCCATTGATCGAAAACGCATTGCTGAAATCCTGTTTTCATCATAGCCCTTGCATCATTCAGGCAAAGCTGCAGCCGTATTAGCGGGCGCTGGTTGCAGAGTTTAAGGGGCGATTATGCGCATTTCATCTGCTTTTGCAGCAGTCGTTTTGACACTATCTGTTTTTACGTCATCGCAGGCTGAAGACTTGAGCAGGGTCAAACCGGGCGAGGCTTTCGACGCTGCCCGGTTCGACGAAGCGGTTCCGCTTATGCTTTCCGAGCACAAAGCAGCAGGCGTCGGGATTGCAATTATCAGGAACGGCGATGTCATCTGGACAGGCTATTACGGCGAACAGGGTCCGGGAGCGCCGACAAACGAAAGAACCGTTTTCAACACAGCGTCTGTCGCAAAGACGGTCGCCGCAGAAACGCTGATCGCGCTCGATGACAAGGGACTCATTTCACTCGACGAGCCGATACATAAATATGTAACGCACCCTGATCTTTCCGGCGATCCGCGCTATCGCAAATTAACCCCGCGCCTGCTCATGTCTCACCGCGCAGGATTGCGGAACTGGCCATACGAGTATGAAGACGGACGGGCGACGTTCATCAACGAACCGGGCACGGCGTTCAGCTATTCCGGCATGGGCGTTGAGCTCGCTGCACAATATGCGGAAAACAAGCTGGCGACAGACTTCGAAACGCTCGCCTTCGATCATCTGTTAGCGCCGCTCGGCATTGATGAAATGTCACTGGGGCGAATTAAGCCCTGGATGGATGGAAGACTGGCGAAGCCTATGACCGCCGATGGCGACTACGCAACCCCAGACGAATTCAGCATACGCCTTTCCAAGAATTCGAGCGGCGCGTGGAGCGCTGCCGACGACCTTCTCACCACCGTCGACGCATATGCAAAACTCCTTGTCGCCGCCATCGACAGCAACTGGCTTCACGAAGACTCGGTTACAGATCGCACACGCATTTTGACCAACCTGGAGGGCGACGCCATCTGGAACTGCAATCCAACGCCCGGCGTTGTCTGCGCAAATGATTACGGGCATGGAATCGGCTGGATGGTCTATAAGTATGACGAAAAGACAACCGTAAATCATGGCGGCAACGACGCCGGCGAAAACGCGCTTGTCGTCTATGAGCCCGAAACCGGTAATGGCGCAGTCATTCTGGCGAATGGCGGCAACGGCATTTTTGTAACGACACGGATTTTAGGGCTGATCGGCGACTACCCGGAACTTGCCGGATATTACCGGCAGCTGGTTGAAAAATTCTACAATATCAAACTGCCAAAAACTGAGAATGCTGACACCGATCAGTAAAAGCTGACAGCGACCGCCACCCCCCCATTACAAAGGGAGGGCGCGGTTTGCGGCTTTCGCTACATTTCCATGACTTCGGCGACTTCAACCGAACCGTCACTTTCAAGGATGGGGCATCCTTTGGCGTGCGCCACCGCCTCATCAATCGATCCGGCGCTGACAATACTGTAACCGGATGTCGGATTGGCGCCGCCATTATCGGCGACCGACCCGCTGGAAACGGTTTTTGACATTCCCACGGGATTGCCGCCATCAACGACAGCCGCGCCCATCTCGCCAAACCAGGCGCCCCACTTCGCCATTACCTGTTCGCCCTCTTCCGGCGTCTCGGGTTTCTTACCGCCGTGATATACAAATAAAAATTTCGGCATGTCTCTCTCCTGTTCGCAATGCGATCCAATATCGCTGACAAGCACAAGACGCGTCAGCGCTCTCCCGTTCGACATATCAGTCATATTCCTATCACATGGCCGACTTGCATCCCTCAAAAACAGCTGGAACAATACGCTGATGAAATTTCAAACCGCAATTTTTGCTGCGCTCGCCGCCGGTCTCGTGACCGGCTGCACGCATTCCACGCCGAACGCTGTCAGCGCCTCACAGGAGAGCCCCTTGTCCGATCAAGCCCGCCAGGTCACCGATGACTTTTTCGTCTCGCCGCAAATCTCCATTGCCGACGTAAAAGCGGCGGCGGCGCGCGGCGTCACACTGATCATCAACAACCGCCCGGACGGGGAAATGATCGGCCAGCCGACCAGCGCAGAGATTGAAGCGGCGGCGACAGCCGCCGGCGTCGCTTATGCGCATATCCCGGTCGATCAGCGCGGCATTTCGCTGGATCATCTGGACGCCTTCGACAAGGCGCGCGCCGGAGCCGATGGCGGAAAGGCGCTGGCCTTTTGCCGGTCCGGCACACGTTCAATCATCGTAAGATCTTATGCGGCCGCGCGCGCAGGACAGCCGGTTGCGGAGATCATCGCCGAGGCGGACGCCGCCGGCTATGACATCGCCGGACACGCGCCGGCGCTTGAAGCCTTGAACGGCGGCGACTAAGTCTTTCCTGCTTCCTCCCCAACGGAGACAATGATCGATGCTGATATCCCTGTTGAGCGTTGTGACGCTGGCGCAAAGCGCCAGCGACCTCGCCGCCCCGCCAATTCAAATTCGCAAGGCGCCTGAATGCACCTGTACCGATGAGACGCCCGATGGCGTGCTGGTGCTGAGCGGGCTTGTGGTGGATGCGGAGCTTACCCTCGCCGAAGACGGCCGCTCGCCAAACGAACGCCAGGCGACGATCTTTGATGTCAGCGCCGCCAACGCGCTTAACGCCAGAGGCCGCACAAAGATCTGGCATTCGACCAACCCGGCGTCCTGCGGCTTAACCTTTGATTATGGCCTGCAATATTCGGTTGCAGTGCGCCGGACCGAAAACGGCGCGCTTGAAACGGACGAATGCCTGATGCGCAGCATACGGACCGCTGAATAGCAGCAGGCCAAATGTACTGCGCCGAGCAGCAGAATTAACGCTTCGTGAATAAAAACCCCGATAAGATGCGCGTTGATTTAAGACTTTCGTAACCAGGTCAACGCACGCCGATGCCTCTGTCCGTCGACAAATCGATCCGGAAAGCCAAGCGCTACGCCAATGCGGGAGAGATCCAGCATGCTGCGGCGCTTTATCGATCCGTTCTTGAAAAATACCCCGGAAACAAACGCGCATCGCAGGGCCTCAGCGCGCTCGACCGGCGCAAGCCTGCGGCGTCCATGAACGCTCCGGCGCCGCGCGACAAGATTGACGCGCTTGTCGCCCTTTCCGACCGAGGCGATGCGAAGGCCGCGCTGCAGGGCGCGTGGGCGCTATCGCAACAATTCCCAAAGTCGCTCGAACTCTTCAACGTCATCGGCGTCGCCAGTTTGAAACTGGGTCTCCTCGATGATGCCGTCGCCGCGTTCGGCAAGGCGCTCGCCATTGACTCCGATTGCGTTGAAGCGCTGTGGAATCTCGGAAGCGCGCTTAAACGACAGGGACGCGGAGAAGACGCTCTCGTCTGTTATGAAAAAGCGCGCCTGATCGCGCCGCACCGCGCCGAGGCGCACAAAAATCTCGGCGACGCCTATCTCCACCTGCGCCGTCTGAAAGACGCCAAAGCCGCCTATGAATCCGCGCTCGACGTTAAACCGGGCTGCTTGGAAGCCTTGAACAATCTCGGCTATACGCTCATTGAGCTTGGCCATTTTGAAGACGCCGCGGCAACGCTGAACAAAACCCTCAAAATCAAGCCGGATTTTGCCGAGGCCCACAACAATCTCGGTAACGCCTATCTCCATCTGCGCCGTATGAAGGACGCCAAAACCGCCTATGAATCCGCGCTTAAGGTCAAGCCGGAATACGTCGAGGCCCTCAACAATCTCGGCAACGCCCATCTCCGCCTGCACCGCCACAATGAGGCGATCGCCTTTTGTCAAAAAGCCGTTCGCCTTAAACCTGATTTCGCCGAGGCTTATAATAGTCTGGGTACGGCGCTCAGCGATCTCGGCAGGAGTGATGACGCCGTCGCGAGTTACGAAAAAGCTATCGCCGCCTGGCCCGGCTTCGCACGCGCGCATCATAATCTGAGTTTCGTCAAAAAGTTTGATGATAGTGATCCGCAAATCGATCAGATGGCGGACCTTGTCACGCAAGACGGCGTAACGGACACAGAAAAAACACTACTGCATTTCGGTTTAGGTAAAGCGTATGACGACCTCGCGCAGTATGAAGACGCGTTCATGCACTTTGCAGAGGGCAACCGCCTGCGCAAGAAGCTGATCGGATATGATATCGCCGATGACCGCGAGCTTTTCTCGCGCATCAGGGCGGTGCAGGAAACGATCACCCCTTCGGACAATGAAAGCAAAGGCGCAACGCCGATCTTTATCCTCGGCATGCCGCGCTCAGGCACGTCGCTAGTGGAACAGATCCTCGCCAGCCATTCAAAAATTCACGGCGCCGGCGAACTTGCAACGCTTGAAAACAGCATCAAGACACTTGGCGTTCTTGATGCAGGCAATCCCTGTTCATTGCTGGCGGATCTCGCCCACGACTACAGGCATACGCTCAACACCCGCGCCAACGACGCTTCCCACATCACTGACAAGATGCCGCTTAACTTTCGCTGGATCGGATTGATCCGCGCAGCGCTGCCGGACGCGAAAATCGTTCATGTGAAACGCGATCCGCGCGCGACGTGCTGGTCGATCTTCAGGCGCTCTTTCGCCACGGGCGGCAACGGTTACGCCTATGACTTAAAAGACATCACTGACTATTATCATCTCTACCAAGAATTGATGGCGTTCTGGGAAGAGCACTTCCCCGGCGTCATCCATCATCTCGATTACGAAAAACTGACCGTCAGTCAGGAAGCGGAAACGCGCGCGCTCCTGACCCATGTCGGGCTGGACTGGGAAGATGCGTGTCTCGCTTTTGACAAGACCGAACGCGCCGTCGCAACCGCGTCCGCGCATCAGGTCAGGCAGCCGATTTATCAGGGAAGCTCCGAAGCGTGGCGAGAATACGCGCCGTTTATCTCGCCGATGATCGAAAAACTCCCGGCGGGCTGACGATCAAATCTCCTTGACAGGCCATTATACCCCTACAGGGTATACCCCCATGAGAGACGAGACCAAATCCAAGGCGCAAGAACGCCGCGCCGGAACCATCATTCTCGCCATTGCTGTTGGCGCCTATGTGGTCGGCGGGTTCTTTGCTTTCTTTGCCGCAGATTTGCTGCTTTAAAGATGCTCCTGTCTTGAGCTGCATCAAACCATGACCGACTTTATCGGATTACATTCTCAATATTTGAGTGTCACATGCCTGAGGAGGCCAGCATGACCGAATATAAAATGGTCGATATGGACGAGACTTCCTATCTCTATCAGGAGCGGACATGCAGTATGGATCCGCAAGATATCAGCGCGGCGATGGGCGAGGTTTTTCAGAACGTGTTTGCATTCGTTGCAGACAGGAAAATCAAGTCGGCGCACCGTCCGATGTCAGTCTATTCCACTTACGACCCGCAAAAGATGACGTTCCGTGCCGGCTTCGGCGTATCGGCGGACGACGCGAGCAAAGCTGACGGCGATATCAAGGCGGGAACGCTCCCGGCGGGCCAGGTGCTGCATTTCATCCATGTCGGACCCTACGCCAAACTGCGCGACAGCTACGGCGAGATGATGAAATATCTTGAGGAGAAGAACCTCACGGTCGGCGCGCCGACATGGGAGGTCTATGTTGACGATCCGCAAACAACGCCGGAAGAAAAGCTGAGAACGGAAGTCTATGTCACGCTCGCTTAGGCGATCCGAATTTGGCGAATAGCGTAATCAGTAATGCACGATGATGCGTGCGCTCGCCGCCGCAGCAGGAATGACGATTGTCTCCGTCAGCGTGACCCCGCAGCGCAGGACAGTCATGTCGCGCCCGTCCTCGTCAGTGGCGCGGGCGTCCTGCCCCGCGCCACAGTCGAGGAAGCTTCCCCGCTCACGCTCCACGACGAAAATGTAATTTGGCGGCGCCGTCACATAGGCCCGGTCCGTGACGCCTCCGGCCGCCTCGCCGATGGCGACGCCGCCAGCGGTCTCGCGCGGCGTATCGGCCCCCAGACAAACCCCCGGCATGACCAACAGAGCCGATAAAATGCCGGCGGCGGCGTTAAGACTTTGTTTACGATCGGCACACATGGCCCCGCCGTCGCAAAAGCCGCGCCGAAAGGCCGCGACCCGCCATTTTTGGGCCTCACAGCTTGTTTATTTCCTTGTCATCGCCACAAAGCCCATGTTCATTAGCGCGGGGTGAGTGTTTTGCCGGCGAGTGGCGGCGCCTGAGGTGTGAATGTCTTATTTCGGCGAGTTTAAGATTAACGGCAATCAGCTGGTAGCAACTGAAACCGGCGCGGCGATTCCCTTAACGCCCGGTTTCGCCAAAGAGGTGTTGCGGATCGCGAGCTTTGTCTGGCTGATCAACGGCGTGCGCGCAACGCGCGTGGTGCGCGGCCGCGAACCGAGAGCGCGCATTTCCTTCTTTCCGAAAAAACCGCGCTCCTATTATGCGATCTGGCCGGTGTGCCAACTCGCCGATGTGAAAATCACCGACAACCCGGCGGAAGCGGACCTGCATTTCTATTTTGAGGACCGGGAGTTTCTGACCGCACAGCGAGACGCCCCGTCTAACCGCACGGCGTTCAATATTGGCTGTTATGATATTCGCAAGAGCGTTGTCGCCCGCGTCTTTGAAGAAACCTTTGGCTATAGCCTGACCGTTGATCCGCAAACCCATCGGGGCCCTGCGGTTGAAAAGTCCGAAGGCAACGGCAAACATGACGGCCGTATCGTTGCTTGCCCGCTTGAGGTCCCGTCGCGCGAACGGGTTTATCAGCGCCTCGTCGACAACACTTTTGACGGGCGCGACCATGTGGATATCAGAACGCCCATCGTCGGCGGCAAAATTCCCTTTGTCTATGTGAAGCGGCGGTCCCGCGATCTTCGGTTCACCAATGATAATCACCGCGTCGATCTGGCCGACACGGACACGATGTTGTCTGCACAGGAACAGGAAAACATCGTTCGCTTTGCGCAGTCGATGCGCCTTGACTTTGGCGGACTTGACGTGCTGCGCGATCGTGGCGACGGACGCATTTATATTGTCGACGCCAACAAAACCGATATGGGGCCGCCCTCGGCGCTGTCGGCGCAGAACAAGCTGAAAGCCATGCGCGGCCTCGCCGATGCGTTCGCCGCCATGGTCGACGACGCCCTGAAAGCATAAGGCGCAAGATTTGGCCGGCATTCCTTTTGTCAAAGACGTTGACTTCACGCATGGCGTCGCCGACTTGCTCGCGCCCGGCATTCGCCGGGTGATCGCCAATAATTCCGGACCGTTCACATATACCGGCACCGGCACCTACATCATCGGCAGCGGCAAGGTTGCGGTTATCGATCCCGGCCCCGATCGCGATGCGCATATGGACGCGCTTCTCACTGAACTAAATGGCGAGACGGTGACGCACATCCTGATCACCCATACTCATTCCGACCATAGCGGGCTGGCGATGAAGTTCGCGAAACGAACCGGCGCGACGCTTTACGGCTACGGGCCCCACCCGATCCGCGAGAAGGAACATGACGCCCCCGACCTCGACGAAGGCGCCGACCGTTCTTACACGCCGGACATTCTCCTGAAAGATGGCGACATTCTGGAAGGGCCGGATTGGCGCATCGAAACGCTGCACACGCCGGGTCACTTATCAAACCATTTGTGTTTCGCGAGCCCGCAACACAAAGCGCTTTTTACCGGCGATCATATCATGGGCTGGGCGACAACCGTTGTCGCGCCGCCCGACGGCGACATGGGCGCCTATCTCGACAGTCTCGATCTGTTGCTGGCGCGCGATGACACCGTCTATTACCCCACCCACGGCGCGCCGATTGAAAATCCCTCACGCTTCGTACGGGCGGTCAGAACCCATCGCCTGATGCGCGATGCACAGATCATCGAACAGGTTAAAAAGGGACGCACCCGGATCAAAGACATTACCGCCGCCATGTACCAGGATGTCGACAAACGCCTTCACGGCGCAGCGGCGCTGAACGTTCTGGCGCATCTCATCCGACTGGTGCGCATTGGCACAGTACAGTGCGATGGCGAGCCGGGGATGAAAACGGAATATCAGTTGAAATAAGCGCCCCATAGGGAGCATTTTCTTTTACCTGTCGCAAAGCCCCGCGTAACGGCGCACGCTGAAGAAATCATACGCGATCCTGCGCTGATTTAACCCATGCCTGTTCTAGGCGTCACGCTGGCGATGCGTATGCCCCGGAGAGAGTTTCGGCGTTGAAGTACTTTTTTGCAAAGCAAGTATTTAGGCTCTAAGCGACATGGGGGCAGCCTATCTGCAGATATGTGCGCCTTCCCTCGACCGGTGATATTTTGCGTTTCTGTATAAATATTTGGCCAAAACGGTTTCGCTATAAAAAAAAGTTTGCCATCCTGAAAATTATAGCTTCGACAACCAGGGTGTAACGCACATATGTGGAATGTATCTGTCGGACAAACCACAGGGCTTTCAGCTATTGACGTCAATCGGTCTCTCAACGTCCTGGATGCGGCGCTGAACTACTGGGGACGATACATCGACTTCGGAACCGCTAATATTGATGTGAAAATTGAGTTCATAGAACTTGACGATACCGTCATTGCGCAAGCGGGCTCAACATTTCGCCAAACCGGCGGAAGTCTGTTTCAAGCCGACTCGATAATCGAGCTGCAAACCGGCGTTGATCCAAACGGCGGCGCTGAAGAAATTTTCATTGAAGTCAACACGCTTGGATATGAGCTCGACGCATTTCATTTTGGCGGACTGAATAGCCCGCCGCCAGCCGACAAATTAGATTTATTCACCGTCCTTCTGCATGAAATCGCTCATGGCTTTGGGTTCTTATCGCTTTTCGACCGGCCAGAAAGCACTGTTTTCGACAGTTTTGTTGTTGGCGCGCCGGGAAGCGGCTTGAGGTTTGACGGCCCGATCACGTCAGCGAGTTTTGGACTAATCGACCTCACCTCTCCTGACCCAAGTCATGTTTTGAATAGTAACTCACTTCTTTCAGAAGAGCTCAACCTTGGCGACCGACAATTCATAACCGCACGCGAAATGTGGATGATGCGCGACATCGGCCTGCCTTTTCTTCTGCCGACGGAGGGAAATGACAGGCTTTACGGTCTGATCGGCCAACCCAGCATTTCCCTCCTGGGCGGCAACGATAATTTTGTCGCTGCTGGAGGCGAGGAAGTCTTCGGCGGCGACGGCGCCGACACCATAACTGGCGGCGGGGTTTTTCACGGTGAAAGCGGCAATGACCTATTAATAGGCGGCGGCACATTATCGGGCGGGCTTGACAACGACACCATTGATGGAGGCGATCAAAATGACTTCATCGATGGCGGCGACGGCGACGACGATATTGATGCGCGTGAGGGTAACGACTTTATCGATGCTGGCGCTGGCAATGACATAGCCGGCGGCGGCGACGGCGACGACGATGTTCGAGGCGGCGAAGGGCAAGACACGCTAGCCGGACGAGCAGGCAACGATACGCTATTGGGAGAAAACGGCGACGATGAATTGAATGGCGGCGATGGCGACGATCTACTTAATGGCGGTAATGGCGCCGATACGCTCATAGGCGGCGAAGGTCGTGATATTGTGAGCTACCAATTCGTAGGCGGCGCCGTTTCGATTAATTTGATGACAGGCATAGCCAGCGGCGGCGGCGGCGAGATCGATGGCGACATGCTTTCAGAAATTGAGATAATTTTTGGGTCTCAGTTTGACGATGTGTTGATCGGCGACGCAGAAGATAACCTCCTGAACGGCAGCAGCGGTAACGACACGATCGAAGGCGGCGGCGGAAGGGACAATATTAATGGCGAGAACGGTAATGACCAAATCCTTGGCGGTGACGGTGCTGACAGGCTAGTCGGCGGATCTGGCGACGACGCTATTGAGGGCGGCGACGACAACGACCTAATTGACGGAGCATTTGGTAATGACATGCTCGTCGGCGACGCAGGCGACGACACGCTTCTCGGCGAGAACGGCGATGATCAACTGTTCGCCGGCTTTGGCGACGACCGGGCGAATGGCGGGAACGGCGCGGATTTCATCCGGACGGGACCGGGCAAGGACACGCTGCTTGGCGGGGCCGACAACGACACGCTTGGGGCCTCGAACCGCAGCGACTTGCTGCGCGGCGGCGACGGCGACGATCTGCTTTTAGGCTCCAACGGCAACGACCGATTGTTCGGGGACGGAGGAAACGACACGCTCCTCGGCGGCAATGGGCGCGACACGCTGGAAGGCGGGACCGGCGCCGACCGGCTGGTCGGCGGCAATAGCGGCGGGGCGGATGTCGCCTCTTACGCGGGTGCGGGCGCAGGCGTGCAGGTTCGGCTGTGGAACGGCGACGGGACGGCGGGCGACGCAGCTGGCGATGCGCTGCTCGAGATCGAAAACCTGGCGGGGTCGTCTCATGACGACACGCTGACCGGGGACGCTAACGCCAACCGCATCGACGGTAATGGCGGCGACGACATCATCCAGGGCCTTGACGGCGACGACCAGCTGATCGGCGACCGCGGCGACGATTTGCTCGTTGGCGGCGCCGGAAACGATACCTTCCTTTACTTCGCAGGCGACGGCGCGGACGTCATTACCGACTTCCAGGCCGGCGCCGGAAGCGACGACGCGATCCGGCTGTTCAACCTTGGCCCAGCATTCGATACGTTTGCGGAGGTTCTGGCGGCGACCAGCGATGTCGGCGGCGACGCGGTCATCGATTTCGGCGGCGGCGATCAGATCACCCTACAGGGCGTCACAACCGCAAACCTTCATCAGGACGATTTTGTGTTTGGGTGATGGGGCCATCACCCCTCCAGCAATACGCGCCGCGCTTCGGCGATCAGGCGGCGCTGTACGTCGCTGGGCGCACTTTCGATCTCCGCGGTTAAGGCGCTAGCGACAGTGTTGAGATCGAAAAATAGAACAAAGAAGGAACAAAAGCGAAATTAGTTACCCACATGGCTATGAGGGCTGCCGCAGTCACGCTGTCATATCATAAGATCGCAGAATCTCACCAAGGCTGCGGAAGAGTGAAAGAAATCGCAGGGCAAGGGGGCAGATATGAGTTTCACGAATATGCGCAGCGATTTTCTAGCGCCGACATTACTGCAAGGCATCGATGGCATCGGCATTTCAGAACAGGCGTCTATTATTGGTTTTAACCGCGTGCCGCCTGATCATAACGGCGCCGTTGGGCCAGATCACGTTATCTCTCTGCTGAACCATGTTATGCAGATCTATGATAAGAGTGGGAACCTCATCAGCACACAGACATTAGAAGGTCTCTTTGGCGTCGTTGCCGGCGCGGCGACGCTCCCGGTTGATCCTAATATTTTATATGACGCAGAGTCAGGACGGTTCGTTTACGTTTCCTTTGAAGTCCTGGGGACAACCGGCGGACCGATCAACCCGACTGATGATCAGGTGAGGTTGAACGTCGCGGTTTCCAAAACCAGCGACCCAACTGATGGCTGGCATGTTTCCTCCATTGACGCAAAGACTTTCATTGGCGGCCAAAACACCTGGAGCGATTATCCCGGCGTCGCTATAGACGGCGAAGCGATCTATATTACCGCAAACATGTTTGACTTTGACGCCGGCCCGGACGGAGCTAGGGATTTTAAAGGCAATCGGCTTTGGATTATCGATAAAGGTGAGGGAAACAGCGGTTTATACGATGGCGGAGCCATCAACTTTTCTGTTCATGATCCGGTTGCCTCGGCGACAGATCTCTCCGGGCTAGGAGTAGCAAATGCTACGCTGATGCCGGCGCGGTTAGCGAGTCCGCAAGGCGGATCAGGAATCTATCTAGTTTCAACAAGCGGTCTGTCGAGCGGAGCCAGCGAGATTGCGCAGTTCATCCGCGTCACTGATCCTTTGGGAACGCCTGACTTCACGGCCCAGTCTGTTCTGCTTGGTGATATCAGCAACGAGAATCTGAACTTTCTTCCTCAAGCGTCGCAACCAGGTACAACGCAAACGCTTGGATCTGGCGACGCTCGCGTGAACAGCGGTGCAGCGGTTTGGTTTGAAGACAAACTTTACTTTACTTTTTCAGTCTCACCTAAGGCTGGCCCAAATGCTGGTCAGACAACGACGCATTGGGTGGAGATTGATGCGAGTAACCCTAACGCGCTGTCACTGATACAACAGGGCGATATAGGCGGTGAGGATATTGCGCCTAACACGCATACGTTTGAATCTTCGATTAATGTTAACAAAGACGGAACTGTCCTTATCAATTTTTCTGCGTCAGGGCCGACAGTTTTTCCCGGCGCTTATTACGCGCTTCGTGCGGCGGACGATCCAGTCGGACAGTTTGGTCCCGCGCAAACGTTGAGCCCTGGCGTCGACTGGTATTTCAGGAATAGGGCGGGCGAGGGTATTAGTCCTCAAACGACTAATCGCTGGGGTGATTTTTCAGGCGTCGCCGTCGACCCTTTCGATGAAACAACATTCTGGTTTTTTAATCAGTTTGCGGATACGCGCGGTTCGCTGAATGCCGCAGGTCAAGATGGGCGCTGGCGCGCCACGGTGGGATCAGCGCGCGCTACGATCCAGAATTTTCAATTTTCCGCAGGTGACGATGATGAAGACTTTTATGGAGGTCTGGGCGCAGATGGCCTCGTCATTCATTCCCTTGGCGTCGCGTCCGCACTTGATGTGTCTACAGGCGCCGGCGGGTCGATTGCGCTGTTAATTGACGGCGGCGTTGATGGAGCGATTAATGCGCATTTTGTTGAAACCATCATTTTCGACGGAACCGCTAACGCTGACAATTTAAGCATTACCGGAGGGTTGCCGAATCTTGGTGCGGGCGGGCGTTTTTTTAATGTCTTCGGAGGTGACGGCGCCGATACGCTGACTGGCGACTCCTTCGCTGCGCCTTATCGGCTCATGCTAGACGGCGGAGGACAAAGTGACCTTCTAACAGGTAGCTCAGGCATGGATCTTCTTGTTGGCGGCTTGGGTCAGGATACACTGATAGGCGCCGCCGGCGACGATACTTTGCGCGGTGAAGCCGATGATGATCAGTTGTTTTCAGGTTTTGGCGACGACCGCGCTGAAGGTGGCGGTGGTGATGATTTAGTCCGTACAGGGCCGGGCCGGGATACGCTGCTGGGCGGCGCCGGGAATGATACGCTGGGCGCATCGAACAAAAGCGATCTTCTGCGCGGCGAAGCCGGGCGCGATTTGCTGCTGGGATCGAACGGCAACGACCGGTTGTTCGGCGGAGCCAGCGCTGACACCCTTCTCGGCGGCAATGGTCGCGACACGCTCAGCGGCGAAAGCGGCTTTGACCGGCTGCGCGGTCAGGACGGTAATGACGTTCTGGAAGGCGGCGCGGGCGGCGATTTTCTGGATGGTGATGCGGGAACCGATACGGCATCCTACGCGAACGCGGGCGCGGGCGTTCAGGTTCGGCTGTGGAACGGCGATGGGACGGCGGGCGACGCGCTTGACGACACCCTGCTCGAGATCGAAAACCTGGCGGGGTCGGCTCATGACGACACGCTGACCGGGGACGCCGGCGCCAACCGCATCGACGGCAATGCAGGCGACGACATCATCCAGGGCCTTGACGGCGACGACCAGTTGATCGGCGACCGCGGCGACGACCTGCTCATCGGCGGCGCCGGGAACGATACATTTCTTTACTTCGCGGGCGACGGCGCGGATGTGATTACCGACTTCCAGGCCGGCGCCGGAAGCGACGACGCGATCCGCCTGTTCAACCTCGGCCCTGTATTCGATACCTTTGCGGAAGTTCTGGCGGCGGCCAGCGATGTCAGCGGCGACGCCGTCATCGACTTCGGCGGCGGCGATCAGATCACCCTACAGGGCGTCTCAACTGCAACCCTCCACCAGGACGATTTTGTGTTTGGGTGAACATTGATTACAATAGGAAAACTACGATGCAACCATATTATTTGCGACATGAAGTGGGCATTTCATGAACACTACAGTTTCAGATGGTTTTCGTCATCCACTCGCTGCACAGATTCCCACAGCAAGTTTTGACGGTGACGGATGGTATATAAATTTTGGTTTTGGCGCCGTCACGCAATTTGGAGTGCATGTGGGCGAAGACTGGGCTGCCGATAACGGCTCTGCGGTTGGTCGTCCCGTATTTGCTGCTTCAAACGGTCGTGTTGTTGCTGTCGGCTCTGATTCTATTGGCGGGACATATGTCATCATAGAACACGACTTGCCTCAACCCGTTACGGTCAATGGGATTACAACATCGATAATTACAACATTTTACGCTGACCTCGAAGAAAACGGCAATCATCTTGTAGACGTTGGTGATATTGTAGCGAAAGGTCAGCAAATTGGGACAATTGGATTTTACTCCGGCGAAGAGCCTCATCTCCATTTCGAAGTGCGTCTTGGTGATCTCTTTGCATTCGGCGGAACATCGGGGTCAATAGGTGGCGCAACAGTGCCTCCTGTGCTTGCTAACCCGACTTTTTTTATCACCGATTTTGGCTTTATCGAATCAACCGAGCCAACCCAAGGCAATGATAATATCGTAGGGACGACAGGTGATGACGAAATCGATGCGCTTGGTGGAAATGACTCAGTCTCAGGGCTTGAAGGACGTGATACGTTAATCGGCGGCGCTGGCGACGACACGCTGCGGGGCGACGGCGGTAATGATCAGCTGTTTTCAGGGTTCGGCGATGATCGGGCGGATGGCGGAGACGGCGCGGATTTGATCCGGACAGGGCCAGGCAAGGACACGCTGCTGGGCGGGGCCGACAACGACACGCTTGGGGCCTCGAACCGCAGCGATCTCTTGCGCGGCGGCGACGGCGACGATCTCATGCTCGGCTCCAACGGCAACGACCGATTGTTCGGGGACGGAGGAAACGACACGCTCCTCGGCGGCAATGGGCGCGACACGCTGGAAGGCGGGACCGGCGCCGACCGGCTGGTCGGCGGCAATAGCGGCGGGGCGGATGTCGCCTCCTACGCGAACGCCGGCGCGGGCGTGCAGGTTCGGCTGTGGAACGGCGATGGGACGGCGGGCGACGCGCTCGGCGACACCCTGCTCGAGATCGAAAACCTGGCGGGGTCGGCATTTAACGACTCTCTTGCCGGCGACGCCGGCGGCAATCGGATTGATGGCAATGGCGGCGACGACATCATCCAGGGCCTTGACGGCGACGACCAGCTGATCGGCGACCGCGGCGACGATTTGCTCATTGGCGGCGCCGGGAACGACACGTTTCTTTACTTCGCGGGAGACAACGCGGATGTGATTGCAGACTTTGAGGCGGGCGCCGGAAGCGACGACGCGATCCGGCTGTTCAACCTCGGCCCTGCATTCGATACGTTTGCGGAGGTTCTGGCGGCGACCAGCGATGTCGGCGGCGACGCGGTCATCGATTTCGGCGGCGGCGATCAGATCACCCTACAGGGCGTCACAACCGCAAACCTTCATCAGGACGATTTTGTGTTTGGGTGATGGGGCCCGTCACCCCTCCAGCAATACGCGCCGCGCTTCGGCGATCAGGCGGCGCTGTACGTCGCTGGGGGAGCCTTCAACTTCCGCAGTCCGGTCGAGAAGGTCGATCAATTGTTGCTTCTCATCCGCCGTACAGACCTCGGCGACGGGGCGCAAAATCTTGCGCACGGAATTACCGGCGTCATTGATCTCGCCCACCGCCATGCGCGCGAATGCATAAAGCCCTTCCGCCGTTTCCTCGTCCGCCTCAAACGCGTTGCGCATAGCATCAACCATCATACGCTTCTGGTGGTCGGTGACATCGCCATCATAGGCGGCGATCTGATACATCAGTATTGCAGCCGCCTCACGCGGATCGGAAAGGTTTTCAATGAGGCGTTGATCAACCCGCCGGCTCCAGTTGCCCCGACGAATGACGCCTTTGACTTCGCCGATCGCTTCACGTCCTTCATTCGCGGCGTTCATGAAATGCCGGAACGCCCAGAATGCCGCCGCCGCCGCGCCAAGAATCGCCAGAAGAATGTGCATGGGTTCGGGCCTCTCTGTTCCTAGTCAGAGTAATACAGTTTTTTGTTACTGTGCAATGAAAGCGACGCTTTGCTTTTGCATGCGGATCGTCGCCGTCAGACGCATCATTACGGCTCGGAGATCGGCGGTTACTTCTCAACCGCCGTCAGATTCATCGTTACCAAGGCGCCGGGCTTGGGCAGCGCAGTTACCGCAACGGCCGTGCGCGCCGGGCGATGCTCGGCCATCGCCGCGACGTAAGCCTCATTCATCGCTTCGAAATCCGCCATGTCCGTGAGGAAAACATTTATATGCAGCACATGCGCAAGATCGGAATTGACCGACGCCAGCATGAATTTAAACGATTTGATGATCTGTGTTGTCTGACTTGCGATATCGTCGCCCACCAGCTCGCCCGTAGACGGATCAACACCGGCAATCGCGCTGATCGTGATAATCCCTTTAGCTTTAGCAATGTGACTATAGGGTCCGATGGGCTCCATTACATCCGGCGATATCAGCGTTTCGACTTTGGATGGCATTCGTCCGCCTCACTGGAAAGCTAATTGCGTGAGCGGCGCCACAGGGCGCCGCTCTTGAACCCTTACAAGTCCTTAGTCGTTACTGGCGACAGCGCCTGTCAGACCCTCAAGATCTGCGCCGTTCAGGCCAAGCTCGTTCATCAGCGCATCGATCAGCGGCGCCTGGCTGCGATAGCGGAGCGCCGCCGCCACCGCCTGGTCGGCGACGCCGCCGCCGGAACCGTTCGCGCCTTCCCCGCCGGAGCCGGATGCGCCGTTCAGGCCGTCAACATGCAGGATCTTGATGCCGTCAATATTCTCAATCGGCTTGACGGACTGCTCGATAATCTCCGGCAACGCCTTAATCAATTCAACTTTGACCTGCATGGCGATCTGTTCGACCGACAGCGTATTCGCCGCTTCGTTGACGGCGCGCTTTCCGTCCGCCTCAACCTTATAGGTCGCCTCAAGCGCTGTTGCGCGTAACTTCTCAGCGTCAGCGGCGCCCTCCGCTTCGGTGCGTTGTTTTTGCGCCATGCCTTCTGCGGCAATACGGATCGCTTCCGCATGATCCGTGGACGCTCTTTTCTCTGCTTCAGCAGCAACAGTGAGGGCGATGGCTTTTTGCTCGGCCGCTTTGCGCGCCTCGATGAGTTCGATCTGCTTGTCGCGCTCGGCAATTTCGGTCTCACGCGACGTCACAACTTCTTCGGCTGCTTTCGCTGCAATTGCACGCGCCTTGTCGGCTTCGGCGTCCGCCTCTGATTTCTCCCGGGACTTCTCAGCAATCGCGATATCCTTTGATTGCTCCGCAAGGCGGATCTGTTTCGCCTTTTCAACTGCGGCCGCCTCAATCGCCTGCTGCTTTTCAATGTCCTTTTCCTGGACGACACGTTCTTTCTCGATGTCGGATTCGCGAACCTGCTGCTCCGCAAGAATCCGGGCCTGCTCGGCTTCGCGCTCGCGATCGGCCTGTTCGCGTTTAATCTGGGCGGCCTGTTCGGCGGCGCGCACCTGGATTTCACGCTCCTGTTCCAGTCGCGCATATTCCTGATCGCGACCGATGGTGAATTTCTGCTGTTCCGCTTCCAGGTTCTTGCGCTGGATCAGGACTTCCGTTTCCTGCTCGATGTCGTTGCGCTTTTTGCGCCGTTCTTCGATTTCCTGCGTCAACTTTGTAAGGCCCTCGGCGTCAAAAGCGTTATCAGGATTGAAAAACTCCTTGTTGGTCTGGTCGAGACCTGTGAGAGAAACAGATTCCAGCTCAAGACCGTTTTTCAGGATGTCTTCAGAGACGGCCGCCTGCACTTTCTGAACAAAATCGACGCGCTGCTCATGCAATTCTTCCATGCCCATTTCCGCCGCAACGGAACGGAGCGCGTCAACGAACTTGCCTTCCACCAGTTCTTTCAGCGCGTCAGGGCGGATTGTTCTGCGACCCAAAGTTTGCGCCGCATTGGCGATTGACTCGATGGTTGGCTGTACGCGCACATAAAATTCCGCCTGAACGTCGACACGCATTCTGTCTCTGGTGATCAGCGCCTGCTCGTTGGAGCGGCGAACCTCAAGGCGCAGCGTATTCATATTGACCGGGATCACTTCATGAAGCACCGGAAACACCAGCGCGCCGCCATTCATGATGACCTTTTGCCCGCCAAAGCCCGTTCGCACAAAAGAGATCTCTTTTGAGGACCGCTTGTAAAGACGAGCGAAGATCAGTCCGATTGCCAGGAGCGCGATGAAAACAAAAATTGCGACACCGCCGATATCAAGAATATTACTAAGCATTATCCCCTCCATTCCCTTTTGTTTGACCGGTTAACGCGCTGTCCGACATCACAGCGCTCGTGTTGACGATAGCCTGGTAGATACTCCCCGATTGCCTGACGATGATGACGCCGGCGCCTTGCCGAAAACTCTCCGTGTCATCATCGGGTTCGACCAGCACATAATGTGTCTGTCCGAAACTGTCCGTCAGTTTCGCCTCCGCCGGCGCGCCCTTGCGCGCCTCGCCGCGCACAATTGTGGCGACCTTGCCGATAAAGTGCTTCTGACTGACTGCTTCCGTTTGCTCCTTTGGCATAATTTTCGCGAGCGTCAGCCCTGCGACCCGCGTCGACGGGATCGCTGCGAAAAGCGCCGGGACGACCGCAATGACAGCAGGCAAAGATACACCGATGATACCGCTGACAAGCCCCTGAATGATGAAACCCACCAGGCCAAAAGCCGTCAGGAAAACAATCAACAGCACCAGGACCGGCACCTTGCCGACACAGAGCCATCCGAGAATTTGACTGAGCGCACCCGGGCTCGGCCCATTCGGAACGCTTGGCGCATCAGCATCGAGCGGCCCGCCTGAATAATCCGCCTCAAAATCAAGATCTATGTCTGCGTCTATTTCCGGCAGCAGACTGTCAAGCATCGCGGAAGCGGGCATGCCCATAAGCGCGCCGACAAGCTCAACAGCTGCGATAATCAGCATCAGGCTCAAAGCGATTGCGAAGGGCGTCGTCGCGGGTGAAAAAAATGTCTCGATCATTAATCGGCCGACTTAACGGCTTTAAGCGCGGCGAGACGCTCCTTGATGCGGTTCTCGCGCGAAACTGTTTCGAGTTCGGCGAGCTTCGCGGCGGTATCGCGATCGGCGTTCGCCGTGCCGGGAACACCCGTGGCGCCGCGCAGCACCCGGTTAAAAGCTGTTTCAGCATTTTCAACCTTGCGGTCCGGTTGGCTGTCCCTGGCGGCGGCCGGCGCGCTTTCGGATGCGGTCGGGCGGGGAGGCGAGATAGGTCTGGAGATCTTCCTCCATTTCTCGTCTTCGCCCGGCAAGCGCCGAAATATAAGCTTCAAGTTCCGCCTCTTCGGCGGATGTGTCTTTCAGCGCATCCTCCAGCACGGGCATTTGCGCCTCCAGGTCAAGCTGACGCGCGATGGCGGCTTCGGCGAGATCATCTCTATCCTGATCAACCGCGAGGCGCAGTTTTCAGCGAGATCTTCATGTTTTGCATTTGCTTCCATAAGCCGCTTGTTAGCGTGATGCTTATTCGCAATCACACGTCCAAGCTGATCCCTGACGTCATCGATGGCGCCGTCAATTTCGCGAATTGCTTCTTTCATCACCGCTTCAGGCGCTGCATTCTCAACGGCGTCGACAATCGAGTTGACACTGCCTGACACCAGCCGCTTTACGCGGTTCATTAAACCCTCAGCCATTATTCGCCTCCCTTTCGTCTTTGTTTAGACATGTTGATCAGTTCAAGGATTTCCAAGACCGGCGCCAATCTTTTTTCGATACCGGTTGCATCGTAACAACGATTTCGCGTGGTCAGCCCCAACTCAAGCGTCTCTTGAACAAGAGCAAAAACATTATCGAGCACATCATTTTCAAACGCCGTCAACGCTTTTGATGAATCTTTGATCTTTTCGTCGGGCCCCGAAAAAGCAGCGCCCGCAATTTCCGGCAACCGATCGTACAGCTTCATCAAAAAATCCGACCTTGCGCCCGTTTTCGTTTCTTGTCGCCGAATGCGGCGTTTGGTTGGCTGAAGCAAGTCGCGAAATATATCGGCGGCTTCAAGCGGATCGTCGACGCCCTCCTGTCGGCGGCGCTCGGCATGTAGCAGCGCGCGCAGCTTCTCGGAGGGCGTTCGCGCATCCCTATCTCTAATGCAGCCAGAAATGCGGCGTCGTCGTCGTCAACCCTGACGGAAAGCGGTATTGTTTTCATATCATCACATATGTTTACAAAAGTATACATACGTACTCAGACTCAATTTGTCAAGATGTGTGCGCCAAGAAACGCCCCTGTGCAGCTATTGGATAAAAAATAAACGAAGCGCGACGGCGCAAAATGCTACCAAACTCATGCAAAACTGCGAAGCCGACGCCTATTCGGGCGGAACTGCAATTTCGTATTAAGGATAAAGCTTTTCCGTACGCCAATCGCTGGTCGCCGTATCGCGGCGATAGGCCAGTCGGTCGTGCAAGCGGAACGGGCGGTTGACCCAGAACTCGATCTGCAGCGGCGTTATTCTGTAGCCGGACCAATGATCGGGGCGCGGAATATCGCCAAGCCGAATTTCGCGGCTTTGGCGGCGACCTGTTTTTCCAGCGCGAACCGACTTTCAAGCGGGCGCGACTGCGCAGAAGCGTGGGCGCCGATGCGCGCGCCGCGCGCGCGAGTGGCGAAATAGGCGTCGGCCTCTTCAGCGCTCACCGCGCAACCTCCCCCCGGAAGCGCACCTGGCGGCGGATCGACTTCCAGTGAAAACAGACGGCGGCTTTTGCATTAACGCCCAGCTGCACGCCCTTGGCGCTCTCGGTATTGGTGTAAAAGGTCAACCCCCGAAGCATCGATGTCCTTCAACAGCACCATGCGCAGATCCGGCATCCCGTCGGCGTCGACCGTCGCCAGCGCCATGGCGTTCGGGTCATTTGGCTCTTTCTTTTTTGCAAGCGCCAGCCAGTCGGCAAACAGCGCGATCGGATCGTTAACGGTGAAGACCTCGCCCTGATCTTCATCAACGGCGTAGGCTTCTTCGCTGGGGCTTGGCGGAATTAGTTTGTCTTCGGCCATGACGTTCCCTGATTTTTGTAAACGGAATTAACCAGTATTCGCAGTTCATGCCGCATGATAGGTTTTGACGCCGCGGCAGTTTTACGTCAAACCGGAATGCATTATGTCTTTCAATACCTTCGGGCGCATTTTTCGGATCACTACATGGGGCCGAAAGTCACGGGCCGGCGCTTGGCGTCGTCATCGACGGCTGCCCGCCGGGGATCGTGCTGCGGCCTGAAGAAATACAGATCGCGCTCGATAAACGAAAGCCCGGCACGTCGAAATTCGTCACCCAGCGTAAAGAACCGGATGCGGTGAAAATCCTTTCCGGCGTCTTTGAGGACGAACGCCCAAAAGAAGGGTTTGGCGGTCCGCGCACCACCGGCGCGCCGATCAGCCTCGAAATCGAGAATGTGGATCAGCGCTCGAAAGACTATTCCGACATTCGCGACTCATACCGCCCCGGCCACGCGGACTACACCTATGACGCGAAATACGGA
>CBDDKD010000060.1:0-59280 GCA_965230025.1 Hyphococcus sp. | reverse complement strand
ACAGCACATAAAAGCTGGCGCTGCATTCCTTACGCTCAACCATGCGCGTCCACTCGAAAATCATGACAATGCAGGCAAAAGCGACAACTGCAGAAAACCAGCGTCCGCCGTAATGGACGGCCGACAACACAACTGGGATCAGAACCGCCGCAGAGCCGAGTCTCGCCAGCAGCGATCGCGTCGAGGGCGGTTTCGCCGTATCAAGCTTTTCAATATTGGGAACCACCTTCGCTCTATCCGGCCGTTCCACCGACGCCGCCATAGCGGCGCTCACGATTGCAATATTCTTCTATGGCGCCTGCAAAAGCAGCGGCATTAAAATCAGGCCACAACACATCAATGAAGACATATTCCGCATAAGCCGCCTGCCAGATCAAAAAGTTTGAAATGCGCTTTTCACCACTTGTCCTGATAATAAGGTCAGGGTCCGGCACGCCTTGCGTATCAAGCATGGCGGAGAAAGCCGCCTCATCGATTTCTTTTGTGTTAAGATCGCCCTTTCGAACGGCTTCAGCTGCAGCCCTTGCAGCGCGCAGAATTTCGTCGCGTCCGCCATAATTAAAAGCGATCTGCAACACAAAGGTTTTGTTGTCTTTCGTTTCATTCTCAGCGCGGCGGGCAAGCGCTTTAAGGTCTGGCGTCAGGTTGACCTTATCGCCAATGATGCGCACCCGCACATCTTCGTTCTTAAGGCGCGGCAGGTCATCAACAATAAACTGCTTGAGCAGCCCCATGAGATCACGCACCTCACCCGCAGGGCGACGCCAGTTCTCTGTCGAAAAAGAATAAAGGGTCAGGTATTTGATGCCGAGATCGCGGGCCGCCTCAACCGCCCGGCGCGCCGCTTCAACGCCCTCACGGTGACCGTCTGTGCGTCGCAATCCCCGCGCTTTCGCCCAACGGCCATTTCCGTCCATGATGATGGCGACGTGTTTGGGCGTTTCAAAGCCGGCCAGTGTAGGCGCAGGCTCGCTGGACGTTGGTTGAGAAACAGCCATTATACCGCCATCACGCTGGAAACTGCTCGCAAGCTCATGACAAGCGTATCACCATGCTCCGTATCAGAATAAAAACAGTGCGTAATGGGCAATCGATTAAACCTGCATAATTTCGGCTTCTTTGACGGCTAGAGTTTCGTCAACTTTTTTCACCATTTCATCCGTCAACTTCTGAACATCTTCAGAAAGCTTCTTTTGATCATCCTCGCCAACGCCTTCAGCTTTCTTAATCGCTTCCATGCCTTCGCGGCGTACATTGCGAATAGCAATCTTGGTTTGCTCAGCGTATTTTGAGGCGACCTTGGCAAGCTCTGCGCGGCGTTCTTCGGTCAATGGCGGGATTGGAATACGCACATTCTGGCCGTCCACGACGGGATTAATTCCAAGTCCGGCTTCACGGACCGCTTTCTCCACAGCACCAACGAGCCCTTTGTCCCATACCTGAATGTTGATCATGCGCGGCTCGGGAACACCAATGGTGCCGACCTGATTCATCGGCATTTTCGACCCATAAGCATCAACATTGATAGGCTCGACAAGATTGGCGGACGCCCGGCCTGTGCGCAAACCGCCAAATTCCGATTTCAGCGCGGCGATCGCGCCGTCCATGCGCTTGCGAAGATCCTTCATATCAACACCGTTCGAACTCATGCCATGTCGCTCCTGTTTATCATTATTCCTTGTTTTTACGGCGAAATCCGGGCGTTGTCCCGACAAAATGCAATAATCAGTCGCAAATGATCGTGGATGGGCCCTCGCCAGTCAGCGCGCCGACAACACCGCCGCTCTGACCGATTGGAAAGACAACAATGGGAATGCCGCTCTCCCGGGTCAGGGAGATGGCCGCCTGGTCCATGACTTTCAAGTCGCGCATCAGCACTTCGTGATAGGTCAGCCGCTCGAAACGTTCAGCCTTCGGGTCTTTCTTCGGGTCAGCAGTATAGACCCCGTCAACCTGCGTGCCCTTCAGCAAAGCGTCACAGCCCATTTCCGCCGCGCGCAGCGCCGCCGCCGTATCGGTTGTGAAGAAAGGATTGCCAGTGCCGGCGGCGAATATGACGATGCGCCCTTTTTGCATATGCCGGAGCGCGCGCCGGCGAATATAAGGCTCGCAAATCGCTGTCATCTCTATGGCGGACAGAACGCGTGTGTAAACGCCAATCCGCTCCAGCGCATTTTGCACCGCCAGCGCATTCATGACCGTCGCCAGCATGCCCATATAATCAGCGCTGGCGCGCTCCATGCCCTGAGCGGCCGGAGAAACGCCTCGGAAAATATTGCCGCCGCCGATGACCAGCCCCATCTGAACGCCAAGCTCCTTGGCGTCCCGAACCTCGCCGGCGATTCGTTCAACGGTGTCGTTGTCGATGCCGTATTGGCCGGGGCCCATGAGCGCCTCGCCGGAAACCTTCAACAAAACGCGCTTATAGTTCGCGCGTGATGGATCGGGAGCCTCAGAGGGATTTGTCATGAGCCATACTTTCGAGTCGCGCTGACGCCAGATTACGCTGTCTCGTTAAAATTGGAACACTGCAATCGCCAGGTCCGGCATGAAAAAACGCCGCGCAATAAGATTACGCAGCGCTTTTGAGGCTTTTTGCGACCGGGGTCAAACTCGGGCGGCTGAGCCTTAATCGTCGTCTTCAGATTTCTCGACGCCTTCACCCAGCTCAAGTCGGGCGAACCCCGGCAAACTCAACCGGCGCTCCGACATCTTTCGAAGCATTTTCAATGAATTTGCCGACTTTTGTCTCGCCGTCGATCACAAAAATCTGCTCCAGCAGAACGCTTTCCTCGTAAAACTTGCGCAGCCGGCCCTCGACCATTTTTTCGATTATGTTTTCCGGCTTGCCGGAAGCCCGCGCCTGTTCGGCCAGAACGCTCTTTTCACGCTCGACAACAGCGGCATCCAGATCTTCGATGCGCGCTGATAGAGGCCGTGCGGCGGCGACATGCATCGCAACCTGTTTGCCCAGCGCTTTCAGTTTGGCTTTGTCACCGGATGATTTCAGCCCAACGATAACCCCGATTTTTCCGGCGCCTTCAGTGACCTGGCCGTGAATATAGGCCGCAACAACACCTTCTTCGACACGAATGCCGGCTGCCCGGCGCAAGCTCATATTTTCACCGATTTTACCGACCATTTCCGCGACATGTTCGTCTACGGACTTCCCGGCGCCCGGAAATGTCTCAGCGCGAAGTTTCGCAAGGTCGCCATCAACGCTGAGCGCCGTCTGTGCAATATCGCTGACCATTTTCTGGAAAATTTCATTGCGCGCGACGAAATCGGTTTCGGAGTTCACCTCAACCAAAACGCCAACTTCACCTTTTGCGTCTGCTTCAAGTCCCACGGCGACAAGGCCTTCGGCAGCGGTGCGCCCTGCCTTCTTGGCGGCTTTCGAAAGCCCTTTCTTGCGCAGCCAGTCAACTGCGGCTTCCATATCGCCATCGGTTTCGTTGAGCGCGGCCTTGCAGTCCATCATGCCTGCGCCCGTGACGTCGCGTAGTTCCTTCACCATTGCTGCTGTGATGCCAGCCATTTGGATGCTCCTTGCTATAATCTGCGCGTGGCCCGAGAACCAGCGGGCGCACGCTATGTCATTCTATATTGTTATCGCCAGACCGGCCTTAATCTCGCTGCGTGACAGTCCTGAGACAGTCACGCCAGGCATGGGTCTGACTAAGCTGTCGCCTGCTGTGCGGCGTCAGCATTGGTATCCGCTGCAGCGCCGGCTTCAGGCTCGCTTGCGGGCGTTTCTTCGGTGAGCGCCGGTTCCGCAGGCGCCTCTTCGAGCTCGCCAATATCAACGCCCAGCGCCGCCTGGCTTTCACCGATACCGTCGATAACCGCATCAGCGACAAGGTTGCAGTAAAGACTGATTGCGCGGGATGCATCGTCATTACCCGGAATAACGAAATCGACATTGCCCGGGCTGCAATTTGTGTCAACGACGGCAATCACGGGAATGCCGAGCTTTTTGGCTTCCTGAATTGCGATCGCTTCTTTTTTAACATCGACAACAAACATCAGGTCCGGCAGGCCGCCCATCTCGCGAATACCGCCAAGGGAGGCTTCCAGTTTGTTCCGCTCACGCGTCAACTGCAGCTGTTCTTTTTTAGTCAGCCCCATGGCGCCGCCGGCGAGAAGCTCTTCCATTTCCTTCAGGCGGCGAATGGAATTCGAAATCGTTTCCCAATTGGTCAACGTGCCGCCAAGCCAGCGTGTATTCATGTAATACTGCGCACAGCGACTGGCCGCTTCAGCGACCGGCGCCTGAGCCTGACGCTTTGTACCGACAAAAAGAATGCGACCGCCGCCGGCGACGACGTCGCGAACCTTGACGAGGGCCTGGTGCAACAAGGGCACCGTCTGTGAAAGATCGATAATGTGAATGCCATTGCGGTCGCCAAAGATGTAAGATTTCATCTTCGGATCCCAGCGATGGGTTTGGTGTCCGAAATGCACGCCAGCTTCCAAAAGCTGGCGCATAGAAAATTCTGGCAGCGCCATCTGCAGTACTCCTTTAAGTTTTTCCGCCGCGACGCTGATCAACCGCCCTGAACAAAGCCCGGACGGCCACTTAAGGAAGGCGCCGCGTGTGAGATGGCGCGGCCTATACGCGGTCTTTGCCGATATTGCAACGCCAAAAGCGCCTGAACCCCAGGTAAAAAGCCAAAATCAGATGAGTTCAACGTCGGAAACGCCCGCAACGCCTTTCAATGCGCCGCGCATGGCTGGCGTGCAGGCGGCGACGCCAGGCAGCTGGATTTCCACTTCACGCCCGCTGTCAGACAGACGAAGGGCGATAACAACTTGACCGCCTTCTCGGGGAGAGGCCGGTTTGACCGCATCAAGGCGGCGACGAATGCCGTCTAGCGCATCCTCGTTGACGATCGAAACCCGCAATTGCGAGGCCGCAGCGGCGGCGGCTTTGTCGAGACTGCGCATGCCTTCGCACGTGAACCGCACTTCACCATCGCGCTCCTCCGCCGTTGCAGAGACCAGAACAAGCGCGCCAGCCTCCATAATATCTCTGGAAGTGTTGAGCGTTTCGGAAAAGGCCGTCACTTCAAACTCGCCAGTGGCGTCTGAAAGTTCGATCCAGGCGAAAGGCTTTCCTGTCTTGGAGCGGCGCATCCTGACCGTGCGAATAACGCCGGCCATTTGAAATCCGGACCGTCCGGACTTCGCCCGCTCAATTGCATCCAGATAGGTCACAACATTAAGCCGGGTCAGCTCCTTCTCGTAATCATCAAGAGGATGCCCGCTGAAATAAAACCCGACTGCGGCACGCTCTTCATCGAGGAGCAGTTGCGCGATCCATTCATCCGCGCTTGGTAATTTAGGTTTGGCGAGCACCGGCGCCGCCTCCATCGCGAAAAGACCGACTTGTTCACTGTCACGCTCCTCAGCGGCTTGTGCAGAAATGCGGATCAACAGATCGGCGGCGCCAAGCGCCTGCGCTCGCGATGCGCAAAGCCCGTCAAAAGCGCCGGCGCGCGCCAGATTCTCAATCGCCCGCTTGCCGACGGATTTCAGATCGACCCGCTCAGCGAAGTCGATCAGATCAACAAAGGCGCCGCCAGCCTCGCGCGCGCCAACAATAAGCGCCATCGCTGCTTCACCGACATTCTTGACCGCAGACAGCGCATAAACAATCGCACCGTCCTTAACAGTAAAATCCGCATGCGAATGATTAATATGCGGAGGCAGCACATCAACTCCGATCCGCCGAGCCTCTTTCAGGAATACGGAAAGCTTATCGGTATTGGCACGGTCGAGCGACATAGACGCCGCCAGGAACTCAGCCGGATAATTCGCTTTCAGCCAACCGGTCTGATAGGCGATATAGGCATAGGCGGCGGCATGGGACTTATTGAAACCGTAGCCCGCAAATTTTTGAACAAGGTCGAAGATGGAAGACGCCTTAGCTTTATCAACGCCCTTTTCAGCAGCGCCCTCAACAAACCGCTTACGCTGTTTGTCCATCTCCTCTTTTTTCTTCTTGCCCATGGCGCGACGAAGAAGATCAGCCTCGCCGAGAGAATAGCCGGACAGGATCTGCGCAATCTGCATCACCTGTTCCTGATAGATGATGACGCCATAAGTCTCTTTCAGGACACCCTCGAGCATTGGATGCAGATAATCCGGTTCCTGATGACCCTGCTTGCGTTCAATATAAGTCGGGATATTTTCCATTGGCCCCGGCCGGTAAAGCGAGACCAGCGCGATGATATCCTCAAGCGTGTCGGGCTTCATTGAGCGCAGGGTCGAACGCATGCCGGCGCTTTCAAGCTGGAACACGCCGACCGCAGCGCCTTCTCCCAACATTTCAAATGTCGCCCGGTCATCCAGGGGAACGGCGCTCATATCGAGCGTGACGCCGCGGTTCGCCGCCAGGCTGACCGCTCGATCAATCACAGTAAGTGTCTTGAGGCCAAGAAAATCGAATTTCACGAGACCCGCCGGTTCGACCCATTTCATATTGAACTGGGTCGCCGGCATGTCAGAACGCGGATCGCGATAAAGCGGGACAAGTTCATCCAGCGGCCGGTCGCCAATCACAACACCAGCCGCATGAGTCGAGGCGTGCCGGTAAAGACCTTCGAGCTTCAAGGCTTTTTCCAAAAGCGCCGCCACCGCCTCGTCTTCTTTCTGCTGCTCCTTAAGACGGGGTTCGGTTTGCAGCGCTTCGCCAAGGGTCACCGGGTTCGCCGGATTGTTCGGGACAAGCTTGCATATCCGGTCAACCTGCATGAAAGGCATATTCAGAACACGCCCGACGTCGCGCAGGACCGCCCGCGCCTGCAGTTTTCCGAAAGTGATGATCTGCGCGACCCGATCACGGCCATATTTTTCCTGAACATAGCGGATCACTTCGTCACGGCGATCCTGACAGAAGTCGATATCGAAGTCGGGCATCGACACTCGTTCCGGATTCAAGAACCGTTCAAAGAGCAGACCAAAGCGTAACGGATCAAGGTCGGTAATCGTCAGCGCCCAGGCCACTACCGAGCCGGCCCCCGAACCACGGCCCGGCCCCACCGGAATGCCTTCGGCTTTCGACCATTTGATAAAGTCGGAGACGATCAAGAAGTAACCGGGAAAGCCCATCGTATTGATAATGTCGAGTTCGCGCTTCAGGCGCGCCCAGTAGTCGTCTTCCGGCGCCGCGAGCTCAATTGTCCGCAAACGATCCTTCAGACCTTCGCGCGCCTGACGTTCAAGCTCCATCGCCTCGGCTTTTGATCCCTCGGCGACGTCAGCGCCCGCCGCCTGCTCCACAAAATTAGGCAGGATTGGATCGTGAAAGCGCGGCCTGAATGCACAGCGCCGCGCAATCTCCAGCGTATTCTCAATGGCTTCAGGAAGGTCGCTAAAGAGCGCCGTCATCTCGTCCGCAGATTTGAAATAATGATCAGCAGTGACACGGCGGCGATCATCCTGATGCACATAGGCGCCGTCAGCGATACACATCAGCGCATCATGGGCTTCATAATCCGCAGGCGTTGGGAAATACGGCTGATTGGTCGCGACCAGAGGCAACTCAAGCGCATAGGCAAGGTCGATCAGGTCCGCCTCAGCGCTCTCACGGTCTTCATGACGCTGAATTTCAATATAAAGCCGCCCGGGGAAAAGGCCATTAAGCCTTTGCAGCGCTACTTGCGCATCATCCGAACGGCTTTCCCGAAGCAAGCGGTCAATTGGTCCGTCAAAGCCTCCGGTCAGGCAAATCAACCCACCCGTCAAGCCTTCCAGCCGGTCCAGCGTCGAGCAGGCGCCTTCCTCGGCGGCGGACTGCAAAAACGCATCGCTGGTGATCTTTAAAAGATTTTCATAGCCGGCTTTGGATTGCGCGAGAAGCACGAGCGACGGGTGACGCGCGCTCCGCGCCAGCGGCAGGGAAAACCCGCCGGCTTCAAACGACTGCTGTATGCCGATAATAGGCTGAACGCCCGCCCCGGCGAGCGTTGTCGAGACTTCCAGGGCCCCGAAA
The DNA here is from genome assembly GCA_965230025.1 of Hyphococcus sp. Taxonomy (GTDB): domain Bacteria; phylum Pseudomonadota; class Alphaproteobacteria; order Caulobacterales; family Parvularculaceae; genus Hyphococcus. The sequence continues at coordinate 51,284 of CBDDKD010000060.1, read as the reverse complement.
AGATTATTTGTGTCGGTAACCGCGACCGCCGGCATCTTCGCCTCAAGGCAAAGGTCTTTCAGACGCGATACAGGGATCGCCCCTTCCGAGAGGGAATAAGCCGAGTGAAGGTGGAGGTGAATGAAGGACGCGGTCACTGAAAAACTGCTCCATGGAGGATGCGTCGAAACAGCCAAACAGAGCGTTAGGCCCCGAGAAGCGCGCCCCACATTTGCGTCGCGCCGATAATCAGCATCAATACGCCGAGTCCGACGACGTCACGCAAGCTTTCGTTTTCCATAATCCGCTCCATAATTAATGTTCTATTTTTGTTCTTTATTCCCTATTTGTTCTTTCCGCAAGTAAATTTTTTTGGTTCAATTGTTCGGCAGCCTGCCTTTTGGCTTTGCTGTTTTCGGCGCAATTGCCCGCCGTTCCCTATCAGCGGTTCTCTTCGGCGACGTCGCTGAACCCGACAGCGCCCTGATCCCAGAACGAAAAGCCGGCAAACGACGCTCGAACAGCGCTGCGAAAAGAACGCAAAACCCAATCGTGGAAACAGCCAACACAGCCGCGCGCAGTCCACTGTCGGTATCACCGCCCCAAATTGCGTCAAGCGCCTGCATCACCGGATAGTGGATGATGTAGATTGAGAAGGATGCGCCTGCGAGCCAGCGAACAGGCGTTGAAACCGCCTTGCTCACGCCAATCTTGAAACGCTCGGCCAGCATCGCGACACCTGCGAAATGAATGACCACGAGCGCGCCAACCGCCCAGAACCACAAAAACCTAGCGGCGTCGCCGACCCCGCCGAGATACCGGACCCGCGATAACAGGGCGTGCGAGGCGGCGCTAAGCGCCTCATCCGCCCCGGAACCGCGCAATCCGAAATAAATCGCTATTGGCGCAATCGCGGCGGTCGCGCCGATGATCGCCGACGAACTCTTGGCGCCTGGAGAAAACCAGCCGCGCCGGCAGCCATGAAACAAAATGACGCCCAAAACCCAGATCGGCGCCAGCATTAAAACGCCCGGCCCGACCATTGCGGCGATGAGCGCCAGCACTGCAATGCGCGCCCAGCCGCGGGCGAATACAAAAACCCCGAATAAAACGTAATACCAGACCTCATAGCCAAGCGACCAATAAGGCCCGTTCGAACCAAGCCTGAACGGCCATCGCCAGAATTCGTTGGAAAATGTTAATCCCCGCGCCAATAATTCCCATAGGGAATGATCTGCGTACCACCATCCATCATAGTCGGCGGCATTGAAAGAAAGCCCGATCCGGTCGAGCGCGAATGTCAGCAAGATAGCGGGAATGACGACGGAATAAATCCGCGTCGCCCGGTTGAACGCATAGCTGCGCCATTTATTATCTTTGGCGTCAACCGTATAGGCGATTACAAAGCCCGACAGGACGAAGAAAACCATGACGAAATCAGCGCCGGTCAGGAAGACGGCGTCGACCAACGGCGCAGGGAAAGCCCCGCCGGTCCAGCGCACATAGACGAAATGTGACGCCACAACGCCCATCGCCGCGAGGAAGCGCACGGCATCGAGATAGACAGAAAAGGCTTTGTTCATAGATCCGCCTTCCCCAAGGCGCCTTAACCATTCGCAGACCCGGGGAGCGCGCCATCAGCGCCATTGGCGCCTAATTGAGATCAGCACCGCCCGGCGGCCTCAAGGACTGCAATGTCCGCGCCGCAAATCGCGTTAAGATTTGCGGTGACTTTTTCGGGCGGCCAGTCCCACCAGGCGACCGCCAACAGACGGTGGATAATATCCGGCGCGAAGCGGCTTTTGACAAGCTGCGCCGGGTTGCCAGCGACAACGCCATAGGGCGGAACATCCTTCGCAACGACAGCCTTGGCGCCGATAATAGCGCCATCGCCAATAGTGACGCCCGGCATGATGACTGCACCCGTTCCGATCCAAGCATCATTGCCGACTTGCGTGTCGCCGCGGCCGTTCTTCGCCCAATCGACGGGTTCACCCTTCCAGCCGGCGCCAAAAATCGAAAACGGATAGGTGGAAAATCCGTCCAGTAAATGATTGGCGCCATTCATAATGAACTGAACTTTCGCGGCAATAGCGCAGTATCGGCCAATAATCAGCCGGTCATTCATGTGCGGGAAATGATACCGGACGCAGGTTTCGACGAACTTTTCCGGCCCATCCGGATCGTCGTAATAGGTATAGTCTCCAATCTCGATCATCGGGTGATCGACGACAGGCTTCAAAAACGCTACCTGGCGCGTGGCTTCCAAAGGGTAGCTATTATTGGGATTTGGCCCTGTAAGAGAGGCAGGCATAATCAGACTCCTGAAGATATCTATAAGCGGACGACAGCCGCCGGATGACCGGCGTGATGCCAGCTAGATTTCGGATCTGATTAGTTGTTCACTTACTGGGCGCTCCTATTTGCATTAGTTTTAAACAGTACTGCAAGAATTTCAAACGCCACTACGCATCATCCTCGCCTTCACCCCTGCAAACGGGAAACGCCTCAGTCAGCATGGCGTTCCATTGGGGGCGTTCCTTCGTTGAAAGACCAAGAATAAGATCGCGCCAATACCGGTCCTGACTGTCTTCGCGGCGCTTGTCGTCCTCAATTTCATATAGGGGGGTCAGATCGTCAAAAAACTTCGACGCGCTTTCCGGCTCGATATATTCAACAACGGAGGCGGCAATACACTCGCATTCCGGTCTCAGCACCTTCGACCCGAAATTCTCCGCCGCGCCTGCACATGCTTCAACAAAACTATCGGCCCTGGCCTGAAGCGCCGGGTCGACCGCCTTGTCGCTGTTTTGATCTCCCGCGCCACCGCAAGCGGCAAGCATCAATCCGCTGAAAAAAATGCAGGTAGCCTTCTTCATTTCCAAGCCTCATTTATCAAGTCATTACTGAGCGTCTTAAAGCGGCAAGTTGTGACAGTTTGATTACGGTCGCCTTTCTGTTTCCGAAGACTTAACGTCAGCCTTTTCTTCCTCGCCCACGCGCTCCGGAAATTTCGGCGTCACCGTCGCGTAGAAAGCCTTTACGATCTCAAGGTCTGCATCATAATCGCCTGTCGTCTTTATCGTCATGCCGATGCCGCCAACCTTGCGGGCGTAATCGAGAAACCCGAAGGCGATCGGCACCCCGGCGCCGTGGGCGATATTGTAAAAGCCGGTTTTCCAGTAGCGGGTTTTTGACCGTGTGCCTTCCGGCGGGATAGCGACGGCGAGTCTGTCCGCGTCGTTAAAAACCGTCACCATTTGCGAAACAACGTCATTCGCCTTTGAACGATCAATGGGAATGCCGCCAAGCGCACGCATCAGCCACCCGAAGGGCGGTTTAAACAATGTGTCCTTGCCCATCCAGTGAAGCCGTGTTCGAAAATACAGCGCGACCCCGAGCATGAATGGAAGGTCCCAATTGCTCGTATGGGGCGCCGCGATAACGACGAACTTTTTACCTTCCGGCAGCTCGCCTTCGACTTTCCAGCCCGAAAGCCGATAAACCCCGAGAAGCACCGCACGCGCCGCTTCGCCGGGAAAGCGCGCCACGTTGCGAATACCCACTTAAGTATACGCCACGATCAAAATGACGCCGACAATCGCGAGAAAGATAATCAGGCCAAGCATCAGCCAGTGTTTTGACGCCATGGATTAAGAAACCTTTTTGAAATTACTGATCGCCGCGAGGATTGTCTCGCAAGCCAAGCGTCACGACTAAATGCTCATCCTCAACGACAACGTCTTTGAGCACCAATCGCGCCGCCACATGGGAGGCGTCCGTTCCCTGAAGTGAATAGATCGGTCGCGTACGGTAAAATTCTCTTAGCGCCATTGAAATTGCCTCATTGGCCTGATTTGAAAGTCGCTTCGGCACGCCCTGGACGCGAACATTTTCAATCTCCGGGTCCGTCAGGAAAAACTCGCCATCATCTGATTGATAGAGAACGCCGCCGGAAACATCGACGGCGCCCCCAAGGGGCAATTCGCTGCCGCCAAGCGTAATGTTCAGCAGAATATCAACACCGCCTGCGACCCGGTCGCTACCCTCAACGAGGTCTATGCGTGGATTGTCTACAGTTACATCGAATATGTAGAGATAACGCTTCGTCCATGGCAGGCGTTGATCAACGCGTTCGCGCAGATCCGCTTCTGAAAATCGAAAGACATAGTCATTCCGGGATATCAAAAAAAATACGCCAACTCCCAAGAGGATAATGGCGATCAACCCGACAACTATATTACGCATCATCACGGAGTTTTTGTCCGCGTCAGCAGCGTCAGCGCTAATGCGATGATCGCCGGCGTCGCCTGCGTAAAGAAGATGGTTGGCTTTACCGTTATCGCGCCGAAGACGCCGGCGACGATGACGCAAAGGAGAAAAAAGATTGTCACATCGCGCTTGCCGGCAATAAGCCCCCAGAGCAATCCAGCGGCGAGAAAGCCGTTATAAAGCCCCTGATTGGCTGCGAGCAGCGCCGTTTCCGCCGACTGCTCCGGTGTCATGGAGAATATCTTGCGACCGATCTCATGATCCCAGAAGAACATTTCGAGCGCCAGAAACCCGCCATGCAACATGGCGACGACAAGAACGGCGATTGCAGCGAGTATTTTCATTTTCTCCCTCGCAAATCAAAATTGGCTGTAGTCAATCGGCTTTGTACGATCGATAGACTTATCCACCGCCGGCATCGGATATTTCAGACCTGTTGCACAGTTATACAAAACGACCCGATCAGATTTTGAAACGCGCCCGTTTTCCAGAGACTGTTTATAGGCGGCATATGTCGCGGCGCCTTCCGGGCAAAGCAGGAACCCTTCTTCGCGCGCAATATCGTCACGGGCTTTAAAAATATCATCCTCGTCAACCGCAACGGCGAAGCCATCGGATTCACGCACCGCACGAATAATCAGGAAGTCGCCGACCGCAACAGGAACGCGAATGCCAGCCGCCGCTGTCCAGGCGTTCTCCCAGACCGGAGCATGCTCTTCGCCAGCCTCCCAGGCTTTGACAATGGGCGCACAGCCAGTTGCTTGAACCGCGATCATTTTCGGTCTTTTCGAACCGATCCAGCCAATGGCTTCCAACTCGTTGAACGCTTTCCACATGCCGATCAGGCCGGTCCCGCCGCCGGTTGGATAGAAGATCGCGTCAGGAAGTTCCCAACCCAATTGTTCGGCAAGCTCCAGCCCCATCGTTTTCTTGCCTTCAATACGATAGGGTTCTTTCAAGGTTGAAACATCGAACCAACCGACTGCTTCCTTGCCTTCACCGACAATCTTGCCGCAATCATTGATCAGCCCGTTGACCCGGTAAACATCTGCGCCCTGAAGCGCGATTTCTTCGACATTCACCGCCGGCGTGTCGTCCGGACAGAAAATCGTCGTTCGAATGTGCGCCGCTGAGGAATAAGCGGCCATCGCCGCGCCTGCATTGCCATTGGTCGGCATCGCAAGATGTTTGATGCCGAATTCCTTCGCCATGGAAACCGCGAGCGCAAGCCCCCGCGCTTTGAAAGAGCCTGTCGGCAGGCGTCCTTCATCCTTTACGATGATCTGACCATTGACGCCGAGATGTTCCTCCGTATGCGTTAACCTGACCAACGGCGTCACCACTTCGCCAAGTGAAACTCTGTTTTGTGGGTTTTCAACGGGTAAAAACTCGTGATAGCGCCAGAAACCATCGGTGCGTTTCGCCATATCTTCTTTCGTCACCGCGCCTTTGATCGCATCAAGGTCGTACCGCACGAGGATCGGCTTTCCGGCGGACGATAACCCGTGCGGCTTGCCCGCTTCATAGCGCTCTCCGGTATAGGAACATTCTAAGTGCGTGACGAAACTCATTGGCGTCCTTCCTGTTTTTTTGGGGCCAGTTTTTGCTGTGCAAGTGAAAAGTTAGAATTGAGATCAAGTGCTGTCTGGTAGGCTTGTTGGGCCTTGTCGCTGTCGCCTCGCGCATCGTGGACAAGGCCGATATTGTACCAGGCCGCCCAGGGCTCGCTAACTTCGAGCGCCAGCGCGCGTTCATAATCTGTCAGCGCGTCTTCGTACCGCCCTGCGCGAAACCAGCTATTGCCGCGATTGAGATACGCCTCCGCCGACGCATCATCGATTTCCAGCGCCGCATTAAAGTCATCAATCGCCGCCTGCACGGCATTATTCCTGTTATGAATGATGCCGCGATTGATCAGGGTTTTCAGCCTGTCGCCGCGCGTCGTTTGCTGATCGCGGAGCGCCCGGTCACATGCATTGGCATCACTGGAAAGTTGGTCGTTGGCGCTGCGGTAACAAGCCGCCGCATCCGTCGCGCCAATCGTAGTCACGGATAGCTGCGCATGAACGGGCAATGCCGTCAGCGCAAACACCATTCCCAGAAAAATAAATCTCACCATGCAGGTTCCCTATCAGATCAACATGCTTCCGCAAATCTTGGCGGGGCCCGTGACAACAAGTCGTGATTTGCTATTGTGCAGCGCAGCAAATACACTCGCTCTCTCATATGAATGAAAGGATGATCTCATGGCCAGAACCCTGAATGCTGTCATTACCGGATCAACCTCCGGCATTGGCCTTGGGATCGCGACCGCCTTCGCCGCCGAAGGCTGGAATGTCATGCTGAACGGGTTTGGCGACGCCGACGCAATCGAAAAGACGCGCGCCAATCTTGAAGAACAGCATAAGGTCTCCGTTCTCTACAGCGGCGCCGATATGACAAAGCCGGAAGAAATCCGCGCCATGATAGACACGGCGCAGGAAAAATTCGGGCAGGTCGATGTTCTCGTCAACAATGCCGGCATCCAGCATGTGGCGCCGATTGAAGAATTTCCGGAAGGAAAACTCGACGCCATCATCGCCATCAATCTCGTTTCAGCGTTTCATACGACAAAGGCTGTTTTCGCCGGCATGAAAGATCGTGGTTTCGGGCGCATCATTAACGTCGCCTCGGCGCATGGCCTTGTCGCCTCTCCATTCAAGTCAGCCTACGTGGCGGCCAAGCACGGCATTGTCGGGCTGACCAAAACAATTGGACTTGAGGGCGCAGAATACGGCGTTACCTGCAACGCCATCTGCCCCGGCTATGTGAAAACGCCCCTGGTGGAAAAACAGATCCCCGATACCGCCAAAGCGCGCGGCATGAGCGAAGAAGAAGTTGTCCAGAAAGTTATTCTTGATGCTCAACCGACAAAACAGTTCGTAACGGTGGAACAGGTCGGCGCGCTTGCCGTCTTCTTGTGTTCAGAAAACGCCGCGCAAATCACCGGCGCCGCGCACCAGATCGACGGCGGCTGGGTGGCGCAGTAATGGCGAAAACCAACACAAGGAAAATCAACCTCGCCTTTCAGGGCGGCGGGGCTCATGGCGCGGTCACCTGGGGCGTTGCAGATCGCCTGCTGGAGGATGAGCGTATCGAAATTGATTCCATTTCAGGCTCCAGCGCAGGCGCGGTCAACGCCGCCGCCGTCGCCTATGGGTTGCATAAGGGCGGCTGCGAAGGCGCTCGCGAAACACTCGACCACCTGTGGAAGCGGATTAGCGAGGCCGGCGAAGTCTACAGCCCGGTTAAAGGACACCCGTTTCCGCTGAACGCCGGCGCAGCAGATCTTGTGAATGCATTTTCTTATCAAATGTTCGATATGATGACGCGCGCGCTATCGCCATATCAGTTCAATCCTTTTGATATCAATCCGCTCCGGGACATTCTCAACGACACCATCGATTTTGAAAGCCTGCGCAATTGCGAGGTAACGAAACTCTTCGTCGCCGCAACCAATGTGCGATCAGGCAAAGTCCATGTTTTCGAAACAAGAGACGTTTCAACGGACGTTGTTTGCGCGTCAACATGCCTGCCATTCCTGTTCAAAGCCGTCGAGGTTGATGGCGAACACTATTGGGATGGCGGCTATATGGGGAATCCTGTCCTCTATCCGTTCTTCTATGAAGCAGAAACATCGGATGTCGTGATCGTACATGTTAATCCAATCGAGCGTGACGATGTTCCGAAGACGGCGACCGAAATCATGAATCGCATCAACGAGATCAGCTTTAATTCTTCGTTGTTACGCGAGCTGCGCGCCATCAGTTTCGTCCATAGACTGCTCGATGACGGGTGGATCAAGGACGAGTACAAAGATCGCCTCCGCGATATACACATTCATTCCATTCGCTCAGATGAGGCGATGAAAGATTATGACATCTCAAGCAAATTCCGTACGGAATGGGCGTTTTTGTCAGCCTTGAAAGAAAAGGGCCGTGACATTGCCGATACCTGGCTGGAGACGAATTTCGACAAGATCGGAAAATGCTCGTCGGTCAATCTTCAGGAAATGTTCGCCGCAGACGACGAAATACGAAAGCCTGCAAGCCCGGCTTGAGGCCTGCGTGCGATCTCTAAATCCACCAAGCAGGATCAAACGAACATCGCGTTGTTCGTCTGCTTCTGACGAGCGCCGTAATTAAAGCCAAGGCGAATGCCAACCGTCGCCGGATTCGGCCGGCAACGGTTGGCAGCATTCGGGAACCGATCAGAACGTAGTCTGAAGTGATATCCTGAAGTTCCGACCCGGCAACGGTGCGAGGTCCTTCAGGAAAGATGTATGCAGCCGCACATCTTCGTCAGTCAGGTTATTGGCTGAGAGCCGCAAGGCTAATCCCGGAGTACCTGTAAAAGGACGCACCGTCACGAAAGCGTTGAACACCTCGTAACCGTCGGTTGGCAACTCGAATTCAGTGACATCATCCTGATCTGCGGCGTATTCAAGTTCAGCCCGCAAATCGACATGCCTTGATCGCGCTTCCAGCCCGACAATGCCGGACAGTGGCGGAATGCGCGGCAGATTATTGTTGCCGCCGACGTCTGTTGTCGCACGCACATAATCAACTGACGCATCCCCGTGAATATCAAACATGCTGGCGCGGAAAAGCTCGCCGGTCACCTGCGCTTCGAACCCGCGGAATTGCGCATCTTCGGCGAAGAACTGAAATACCGGCAAACCGTCTTCCTCCTCTCCCGTCGCCGCTTCAAAGATGAAATCTTTATACGATGTATAATAGCCGCTGATAGATCCGCTGAAACGCTCAGTCGTGAAGCGCGCCGTCGCTTCTACGCCGCGCGCCACTTCTTCATTGAGATTAGGATCGCCAATCTCGAATGCATTGGTTGCAAGGTGCGGACCGTTAGAGAAGAGCTCTTCAGTTGAAGGCGCACGCTCAGTCCGAAAGCCTGTCACGCCAAAAAAGACATTATCATTGGCCTGGAACCCAGCGCCGCCGGAAACGGAAAACCCATCGAAATCGCGCTCCACGCCTGTTTCCTGAACTTCATGGCTCGTATGCTCATAACGACCGCCAAGTTCGAGACGCCAAGGCCCTGTCGAAAGTTCTTTTAGAGCGAAAACGCCAAACTGATCAGTTTCGGTCGGCGGGACAAACGCCTCCTCGCCGATCGCAGAGAAATCGCGTTTTCGATACTGGAGACCGGTAGCGCCGTTCAATTCTCCACCAAAGAGATTGCGCGTTTTGCTGACAAGCTCAAGGCGTCCTTCCCAGCCTACGTTGGAGAAATTTGTGCCAACTTCGCCACTTGGCTCGATTTCGACATGCTCATAGTCTGCATAACCCAGGCGAAGTTTTGCCTTCTGAAATAGCCCGAAGTCCCCTTCAACCTCGCCATTTACATCAAGGCGACGTTGCTCAAGGTCAATAGTGACGCCGCCTTCTTCTTCCCCCTCTTCTTCACCCTCTTCCTCGCCTTCTTCATGTGCGTGGCCGCCAGGGATGCCGTAGGTTGTATCGATCGCAGTCGCCGAAACGCCAAAAAATCCGTTGTCAAAGACAAAAGACAGCCCAGCAGAGCCCCCCTTAGTTTCGAATGCAGAATTCTCAGCGGTACCGAAAACCTCTTCTTCCTCTTCATGCCCTTCTTCTTCGGGCCCTTCTTCCGCTTCTTCTAATGCTCTCAATCTTGCCGATTCTGCAAAGCCCGGAATATCGTAATCCTCAGCATCGCGATAAAAACCATCGCCATGAAAAACGACCGTCGCGCCGCCAATCTCGCCCAAGGCCGCGTCAAAACCACCAGAGGTTTCAAAACCATTATCGACAGTCGACGTCCCGACGCGTACGGAACCATCTATACCGTCTTCCGGAACCACCGAAGGAATACGGCCATTAAAAACATTAACGACCCCGCCAGCCGCCGAAGATCCATAGAGTAGGGTGCTCGGACCGCGCACAATTTCAATTTTCTGTGCAGTCGCCGGCTCAACCGCCACGGCGTGATCGGGGCTGGTCGCCGATGCGTCAATTGACCCGATCCCAGCGTCGAGAACGCGAATGCGATCGCCGGCAAGGCCGCGAATAACAGGCCGGCTTGCTCCGGGGCCAAAAAAGGTCGACGAAACGCCAGGTTCGCGCCGCAAGGTTTCGCCAATAGAGTTTTCAACGCGACGCTGAAGTTCTTCGCCGGAAATGATCGACGTATTCAAAATGGTCTCGCCAACCGTTCTCTCGATCGGCGAGGCCGTAACGATGATTTCATCCCCTTCAACTTCAAAACTTTCATCTTGCGCTTGCGCGCCCAACGGAGTGACGATTGCGATGGCAGCGGCGCCCGCAAATAATCTGTTTCTATTCACTGCTTTATTCCTTAACCGGTAAACGCCTGCGCAAGTTTCATCATGCGCGGCGACTGAATTTCCAAGATCGATGATGTTGTGAAATTACCGGTTAGGCGGACCACGAGGACGCGACGCACGCACTAGAATATGAGCGCGTTCGGTTTGTGCGACGTGGTTTGAAATCCGCCACAGCATGAAAACCGCAACGGTAAAGATTGTTGCGCTGGCGATGAATTTGTCACCGGCAGGCGCCGCCAATGACAGAACGCAGGCTTGCCCGCCGTGATCATGCGGTCCGTCGCCATATTTAGCGGCATGGGCCACGATGAATATTTGGGCGATAACAAAAACGGCCGCCGCCAGCACGCTGGCGACTGTTTTCCAGTTTTTACTTCCTGTTAACGTCATTTTTGACATCAACGCCCCGCTTGAACGGCCTGAAATGGCAGCACAGACTGTTACAATCTCACAATGGCGAAATCATGTCCAGAGAGGCGCATCACGCTTCGTCGGCGTCGGACCTCGTTCCGTCGCTGTCGTCCTCCACAGCAGAGATAGCGTAATTCCCCGATAGCCAGCGATGCAAATCCACGTCAGCACAGCGTTTGGAGCAAAACGGCGCGTATTTGCTATCGATTGCCTGATCGCAAATCGGGCATTTTGTTGAATCGGTTTTCATTGTCGAATTATCATTGCTCGGAGAGTTCAAAACTCCGCTCCATCATTGTCTCGCATGCAACCAGTTCAAAGCGGGCGCCGAACCGCTCACGCAATAGCTCAAGCCATTCGCTTCGGTCATTTATATATGCATTCAGCGCCTCCCCCAAGCTAAGAAGAAATCTCGCCGCGGGGGCCGCGCGAAGACTATGCTCCAGTTTGCGAATTGCAGACTGCGCCTGCCAGTCGACTGTAAAGCGCCTCCCTGGCGCGGGGTATTCCCCATTATCTTCGGTAAAACGCTCCATAAGGGACTGCATATGATGCGGAGCGGTCATGGAAAACAAACCGGATTTGGAAAAACTGAAAGCGCCGGCGCCGTCAATAGTACTCATTGCGATCCGCAAGTTCTCATTAAATCGCTTACGAGACGCATCGCCTTTCAGTGCGGGAAAATCAATCACAATGTGGCCGCCTATATTGCGCAACACAATTTGATGCGCGGCTTCATAGGCTGCAGACAAAGCGATTTTCTCACGCAGCCGCTCAGGAGACGACGCCGTCAGGCCTGCCGTATCTACATCAATTGCGCTGACCGCTTGGGCTTCATCAATGATCAATCGCCCACCGCCTTCTAATGGCGCACATCGGTCAAAGGCGTCCTCAAGCGCTTGTTCGGCGCCAAACACTTCAAATAATGCGTTCGCACGCGCTTCGTGCCTGATGTCAGTTTTGGCGCCTTTTGATTTCAGAAGCGCCGCAGCGGCGCCGTCATCCGTCAAGATCACCCCACTACCGCCGCCAATCATCGTCACCGCGTCCAGTACAGCATCTGCAAAAGGCGGACACCGACCGGGCGCATCGCGTACGAGTTCAATATCACTGCAATATTTAACAACCGCGCCTTTGCCTTGACGCGGCGGCGATTTCACCTCAACACCTATCAACGCGCCATCACAAATATGCGGCTCAATTTTTTTACTGAGCGCAAGATAAGCGTCGCGCCCATCCCCAAGGTCGACAAAAGCGGCATTCAACGATGAGCTTATTGATTTAACACGGCCTTTATAGCGCCGCCCGGCGCGCGGCGTTTGATCGAGATGTTCCTCCCCCCGCGCAGGCCCAAACCAAAATTTTACTATGCGGTCGTTCTCGATAAGGGCGCCGCGCGTTTGCGCAACCCCGCATTCAATGATGAGTTGTTTGGTTTCATTCCGCGCTTGCGTCACTTGCAAAGACCTGCGCCTATCAAGAGATTTGCTGTTTCATAAACCGGCAACCCGACCACATTCGGGTGTGAGCCTACAATCATAACGATATGCTTTGCGAACAACCCTTGTATCGCATAGCCGCCAGCCTTGCCGTTCCATTCATCGCTGGCGATGTACTCTTCGATGGCGGCAAACGTAAGGCGGCGAACCTTGACCCGGGTTTCAACAATCCGTGCGGAAACCGACCCGTCAGGACGCACAAGCGCAACGCCGGAAAAAACCCGGTGGGCGCGACCCGAAAGCAGCGCCAGGCATTCCCGCGCCGTTTGCGCATCTTCAGCCTTTGGCAGGATACGCCTGCCGCAGCCGACGACCGTATCAGACCCCAGAACAAATGCGCCCGCATTGGTCTCAGCGACCGCAGCCGCCTTTTCCTTCGCCAACCGCAGCGCAAGATCGCGCGGAAGTTCGCCTTTGCGCGGCGTCTCATCAATATCGGCGGCGATAATTTTATCGGGATGGACGCCAATCAGTTCGAGCAGCGCTTTGCGCCGGGGACTGGCGCTGGCGAGAATGAGCGGCGCGGCCGTCATCGCCAGCTCGGATTATTTAAAGCGATACGTGATACGGCCTTTGGTCAGGTCGTAAGGCGTCATCTCGACGAGCACTTTGTCGCCCGCCAGAACGCGAATGCGGTTCTTGCGCATTTTACCAGCTGTATGCGCAATAATCTCGTGATCATTTTCAAGCTTTACGCGGAACGTCGCGTTCGGCAGCAGCTCCTCTACCGTACCTTCAAACTCGAGTAATTCTTCTTTCGCCATTCGCTCCTCAGTGTCGGCGCCATTAAGCCATCCAACGATAATCTGTTTTAGGGGCGCGAACATGGTGGCGAACGCTAGGAAAATCAAGGCTTTTCGTGAAGTTCGGGGAACCGCTCACGAAGGCGTCTGGCCAGATCATCGCGCACCCCCCGATAAGCCTCCAGAATCGCCTCGCGCCCGCCGCGTTCCTGGGAGGGATTTTCAATATCCCAGAACTCGATTTTATCACGCGGCAGATAACGCCTCGCCTCAACCGCCGCCTCCGGCGTCAAGGCCACGATCACATCAAATCCATCGAGCTTTACTTCGCTCAGCGCTTTAGGCTCATGGTTCTCCATGGAAACGCCAAGCTCCTGCATCACCATTTCAACGAAAGGATCAAGCCCACCCTCGTAGACGCCCGCCGAATCAACATGAATATCCGGCTTGCCGTGAAGGCGCAGCAAAGCCGCCGCCATCGGAGAGCGCACAGAGTTCATATTGCATGCAAAGAGGATCGATTGGGTCATGATAGTCTCCTCATCGCATGTGAAAGCTGCAAATCAGCGTGAATAACCGTCGCGCCGTGTCGAAATCGATCTCAATCTTGTCCTTCAGGCGCTCGCGTAAAATCTCCGACCCCTCATTATGCATGCCGCGGCGCGCCATATCGATGGTTTCGATCTGGGCGGGAGCCGCATTCCGGATGGCGTCGTAATAGCTTTCGCACAGCATGAAATAATCGCGAATAATCTTGCGGAAAGGCGACATCGAAAGATGCACCTGACCCAGCGCCTCGCCGCCTTCCCGGCGCACATCAAACACTAGACGCCGCTCTACATTCGACAGATAGAGTTCGAACGGCCCCTCGCCGGCCCCGATCGGCTGGAAGTGGTTCTCTTCAATCAGATCGTAGATTGCGACTTTACGCTCATGCTCAATATCCGCGGTCGCAGGCGCGAGCGATCGCTCGTCAAGGTCGATCTTGACGATCCGAAAATTCGATGTGCTGGCGGCGCCTTCAGGCATAGCCTCTCCGAATCAGTTGCTTTCTTTTAACGAGACGGATCGTGCTCGTCACGCTAGGGGCGGGCCTCCAGATTCCTGACGGGTCCCGAATCATTAGATCAAACGCCTGAAAGAATGACAAAGACAAGCGAGTACAGTTCATGAAGCACCCCGCAGCCGCCTTTTTGGGGACCGCTATGCTGGCGGCCACGTCCGCCGCCGCTCAAGGCGCCGCGCCTATTCCCGATATTGCTCAAGCGCTGCTCGACGCCGCCTACGCGACAGGAGACGCCAGCGAAATCGAGGCTGTCACAAAAGCCGTCAAGGCGGTTTTCCCGGACTATGAGATCGCTGTCGAGGCGCAATCGAAAAAGCAAATAGCAGCGCTGACGCCCGTTGAGGTGGAAACTGAGGAGGACGCCACATCTGCGCCGGATGAGGAAAGCAATGGCGGCGTCTTCGCGCTGTCGCCGTGGGATGGGAAGATTGAAACGTCAGCGCTCTTCTCCTCCGGTAACTCGGACAACAGTGCTGTCGGCGTTCTTATTGACGCAGCCCGCAAGGACGGAAAATTCGTGCACAATTTCGACGCCTTTTTTAATCTTGGCGCGTCGGAGGGCATATTGAACCAAAAGCGATGGGGCGCCGCTTACAAGCTTGATTACAATTTTGGCAAGCGAACCTATGCTTATGGCCGCTTCTCCTATGAAGAAGACGAGTTCTCGGGCTTTGACTACCGCCTCTTCGCTGGCGCCGGTCTTGGCCACTTCCTGTTCAAGTCAGATCCATTCACATGGAAGGTCGAGGGCGGCCCCGGTTTTCGTTATTCGCCAATTGACGATACGCGGCAAATTGACCAGCAATTCGCCGCTTACGCAGCCAGCGAAACCGATTGGGTCATCCGCGAAGGCGTCCTTTTCGAACAGGATTTCGCCGTCACCTACACTGATATCACAACGACACTACAGTCTGTGTCCTCTCTTTCAACCAAGCTCTGGGGTTCGATTTCAACCGGCGTTTCCTTTGAATATCGGCGCGAGACAAATCCGCCGGCAGGCCGGGAAAATACCGACACGATCGCCAAAGCCGCTGTCAGCTACGGATTTTAACCAGAGCTTAAACGGTTGAGCCGGGATCGACGCTCGCGTAAAAGCGCATCGTTATGTCTCAGATTGTTGTCGCCGCTTTTTATAAGTTCTCCGCCCTGCCCGATTTCGCGCAGTATCAGGCTCCATTGCAGGATGTCGCCGGTAAAAACGATGTGTGCGGGACAATCCTTCTTGCTCATGA
This sequence comes from Hyphococcus sp., assembly GCA_965230025.1. Lineage (GTDB taxonomy): Bacteria > Pseudomonadota > Alphaproteobacteria > Caulobacterales > Parvularculaceae > Hyphococcus. The sequence goes on along the minus strand of CBDDKD010000060.1, from coordinate 35,721 downwards.
GGGTGTGAACGGCACGATCGCCGGACCACGCAGCGGCATAGACGCCGTAATAGCGGAAATCAAAACCCTTCCGGGTTGTGCGAATCTGGAATGGAAAGAATCCTATACGGATAAAAATCCATTTCACCGCCTGAAAGTCCGCCTCAAAAAAGAAATCGTGACGATGGGCGTGCATGACATCGAACCGCACAAGAGCCATGAACGATATGTTGAGCCGAGTGACTGGAACAACGTGATTTCCGATCCGGAAACGCTCGTCATCGATACGCGCAACGACTACGAAGTCTCGATCGGCACCTTTGAAGGCGCCATTAATCCGGAAACAAGGTCGTTTCGTGACTTCCCCGCATGGTTCCGAAAATTCCGAGAAGAACACGACATCAAGAAAGTCGCCATGTTCTGCACCGGCGGCATTCGATGTGAGAAATCCACTGCCTTCCTTCGCAGCGAAGGTGTTGACGCTGTCGTGCACCTCAAAGGCGGCATCCTGAAATATCTTGAGACTGTTCCAGAGGACGAAAGTTTGTGGCGCGGGGAATGCTTCGTGTTCGACCAGCGTGTGTCGGTTGGCCACGACCTTGCCCCCGGCTCCTATGACCAGTGCTTTGCCTGCCGCAGGCCGATTACCGACGACGACAAGGCTTCGCCGCAATATCACGAGGGCGTCTCCTGCCCGGCTTGCTTTAATGAGCATTCAGAGGAAAGAAAACGCGCCTTCGCGGAACGGCAAAAACAAATCAAACTCGCCAAAGAGCGCGGCGAACAGCATATCGGCGCGAAGCTGGATCAAAAACCAGAGCATGCCGAAAGGCATGATTTCGGTGTTCTGAAAATCATCCGGGATGAACGCGATCTGCAATGACGGAAAGCAACGCTCCCATCCTCTATTCGTTTCGACGCTGTCCGTACGCCATGCGGGCGCGCATGGCCATCGCGATCAGCGAAACGCCAGTGCGCCTCAGAGAAGTGTTATTACGGGACAAGCCGGATGAGATGATCGCGGCGTCAACAAAAGGCACCGTACCCGTGCTCATCGACGACGACGAAATCATTGATGAGAGTATAGACGTTATGCGTTGGGCGCTAATGGCGCGAGATCCGGAAGACTGGCTGTCGGCAGTCGACGATGAACTGATCGCCAAAAACGATGGCCCGTTCAAACATCATCTGGATCGCTACAAATACGCAACGCGCTACGAAGACGTCGATCCGGAGGAACATCGGGAAGCCGGATTTAAGTTTCTTAAAGCATTGGAAGACCGTCTGGCAAACAATAGCTTTCTAAATGGCGGCAAGCGCGGCTTTACCGACATCGCCATTTTTCCCTTCGTTCGTCAGTTCCGCATCGCCGACACGGCCTGGTTTGACGTCGCGCCAATACCGCATGTGCACAAGTGGCTGACGCAGTTGATGTCGTCCGATCTTTTTACCTCCGTCATGCAGAAATATCCGGTCTGGAAAGAGAGCGGCGAAGAATTTGCCTTTCCCGAATGCAAGCCTGATTAACAAAGCTGTCAATGAAAATTCCAGCCCGAACAACCGTCGCCATGTGCTGACTGAGGGCTGTTTGTTGTGAAGGCCGGATAACTGAGTTACCGTTTCCTGGCTGTGCTTAAATTATAACGGGAGGGTTCCATGCGTGCAGTATGGTTGGCTTGGCTTGGCGTCGTTGCAATGATCGCCTCAGCGATGGGGTCTGCGAGCGCCGATGAGGCGGAAGAGTCAAACCGCCTGCAACCTATCGATGTATTCAATATTGAGTATGCCGACGATCCGCAGATTGCGCCGAATGGGTCTCAAGTTGCGTATGTGCGACGCTCTAACGACATTATGACCGACAAGACGCGATCCAATATCTGGATCGTCAATGCTAATGGCGCAAATCACCGTCCGCTTCTCTCCGGCCGCGCCGATTACAGCTTCCCCCGATGGTCACCGGACGGTACGCGCATCGCTTATATCTCCTCCGTGGAGGGGTCGCCGCAACTCTATGTAAAGTGGCTTTCGACAGGTGACGAAGCGCTGATCACAAATCTGACCGAAGCGCCTAGCGATCTCACATGGTCGCCGGACGGGCGCCTCATCGCCTTCGTAATGCGTGTCAAAACTGACAACAAACCTTTTGTGAAATCGCCGGAAAAACCCGAAGGCGCCGAATGGGCTGAGCCTTTCAACTATATCGACGAGGTCCGTTATCGATTTGACGGCGAGGGGTATCTGGAACCCGCGTATGAGCATATCTTTGTCACTCCCTCCGATGGCGGTACGCCCCGGCGCCTGACCAGTGGCGACTTTAATCATCAAGGCCCGCTCTCCTGGGCGCCGGATTCAAAGAGCGTTGTTTTCTCCTCAAACAGACATGCCGAATGGCAGCTTGAAACGGTCGAATCTGATGTTTTTTCCGTTTCCCTTGACGGAGAACTGACGCAACTCACTGAAAAAGGCGGCTCGGAATCAGAGCCTGTTGTTTCGCCTTCCGGCAATCAGATTGCCTATGTCGGTGCTGACAACAACGGCCTCGCGTTTCGTATTTATCGCCTCTATGTGATGGGAAAAGACGGCGGCAATGTAAGGGTTCTGACGGGAAACCTCGACCGTTCCGTAGAAAGCCCGGTTTGGGATGCAAATGGTCGCGGCCTTTATTACCAATATGACGATCGCGGCGAGAGAAAAGTCGGTTATGTACGTCTAAACGGCGCGCCGCAAACCGTTGTTGACAAGGTTGGCGGTACGGCAAATTCGCGGCCTTATACGAGCGGCGGTTTTTCCGTCGCCGGCAACGGCGCCATCGCTTTTACCAAAGGCGCAGCTGACCGGCCCGCCGATCTCGCAGTCAGTCGTAATGGCCGTGTTCGCACCCTGACGGCTTTGAATGAAGACGTGTTGGGCGCAAAAAAACTCGGTGAAGTGAATGAGATTATCTACACATCATCGGTCGGCGATGTCGAAATTCAGGGCTGGTATGTAACCCCGCCGGATTTCGATCCCAGCAAGAAATATCCGCTCGTCCTGGAGATTCACGGTGGCCCTCACGCCGCCTATGGCCCGCACTTTTCCCTTGAAGCGCAGCGGTATGCGGCTGAAGGTTATGTTGTCTTCTACGATAACCATCGCGGCAGCAGCTCTTATGGCGAAGACTTCGGACTGCTCCTTCAGTACAAATATCCGAGCCGGGACGATTTCGCCGACCATATGTCCGGCGTCGATGCAATGATCGCCAAAGGCTTTATTGACGAGGATCAGCTTTACGTTACCGGCGGCTCGGCGGGCGGCGTATCAACCGCTTACCTTGTCGGTCTGACTGACCGCTTCCGCGCCGCTGTCGCGGCGAAACCAATCATCAACTGGACCAGTAAAGTGCTGACCGGCGATATCTATACCTATCAGATCAAGCATCAATTTCCGGGAACGCCCTGGGAAGAGTTCGAGCATTACTGGGAGCGTTCGCCGCTGTCGCTCGTCGGAAATGTATCGACGCCAACCATGCTGATGACCGGCGAGGAAGACTACCGCACGCCGATTTCAGAATCTGAACAATTCTATCAGGCGCTGAAACTGCGTGGCGTCGATACAGCGTTAGTGCGTGTGCCCGGCGCAAGCCACGGCATCGCCGGGCGACCGTCCCGCCTGATCGGCAAGGTGGAACACATCTTGGGATGGTTTGAGAAATACGCTGATGAAAACTGACGGCAACGGCTATCAAAAATCGAGAACAGCCAGAGTGATCGTTATTACTCTGGCTGTTGCTTTTTCAGGCGCACCCGAACTGACATTGCATGGCTTGGCAGGCCTTCCGCATCGGCAAGGCGGGCCGCAGCGGGGCCAATGCGGCCAAGCGCTTTCTCGTCACAACCGATAATCGACGTGCGCTTCATGAAATCCAGCACCGAAAGGCCAGAGGCCGTAACGTGCGGCCTGCGCCGTAGGCAAAACGTGATCTGGCCCGGCGACATAATCACCGACCGCTTCCGGTGTATAGCGGCCAAGGAAGATGGCGCCCGCGTGACGAATTTTTGTGAGCAGCACATCAGGATTGTCTACAGCAAGCTCAAGATGCTCCGGTGCAATTTTGTCGATGATCGCCGACGCCTCGTCCAAGTCTTTGACAATGATGACAGCTGAGTTCTTTTCCCACGCGACTTTCGCAACCTCACGCCGCACACTGTCTTCAAGCTGCGCCTCAACGCAAACAATAACCTTATCGGCAAAGCCGCTATCATCCGTGATCAAAACACTCTGAGACGAAGGGTCGTGCTCCGCCTGGGAAAGCAGATCAGCGGCAATCCAGTCGGGATCGTTCTTGCCGTCCGCCACCACCAGAATTTCCGAAGGGCCCGCCACGCTGTCGATGCCGACATGGCCGAAGACCTGGCGTTTGGCTTCCGCGACGAAAGCGTTGCCCGGTCCGACAATCACATCAACCGGTGCAATAGGCCCCGCGCCGAAGGCCAATGCTGCAATCGCCTGCGCACCGCCGATGCGATAAATTTCGTCGATACCGGCCTGCTTTGCTGCTGCAAGCACCAGGGGGTTCATCTCGCCACCCGGCGCCGGCGTTACGAGCGCCAACCGGCTGACACCGGCGACCTTCGCCGGGATCGCATTCATCAAAACACTGGACGGATAGACCGCGCGCCCGCCCGGCGCATAAAGCCCCGCCGCATCTACACTTGTCCAGCGCCAGCCAAGCGTGACGCCTGCATCATCCGTATAACGCACATCAGATGGCAATTGCTTTTCATGGTAGATGCGTATGCGATCGGCGGCAAATCTGAGCGCATCAAGGTCACCGGCATTGCAGGACTCAATGGCGTCGTCAATTTCTTCCACGCTCACCGCAATATTGTTGTCGGCCAGATCAAAATTGTCGAACTTCGAAGTGTAGTCTACGAGCGCCTGAACACCGCGCTGGCGAACGTCATCAATGACCCGCCGCACAACGTCATGCACGTCTGCACCGTCATTTCGATCCTTACCGATAAAGTCGCCAAACCGGGCGTCAAAATCAGCGGACGTCTGGTTAAGTCGCAGAACCATTCTTCGCCTTCAATGCCGCCTCGCGCGGCTTATCACCTAATCGTCACGATAGATATGCGATACGCACAACACCGCGAGCCGGATGATGGTCGCCTATTGCCCGTGCCTGGGCTTTGCACGGGTCCGCCAGGGATCGGATATATCCGACATGTAGGCGTTGATGCTTTCAACATCCAGGCTGACCGCGCCGCCGCCGGCGAAGTCCAGAATGATCTCGCCAGCGCCATCTTCACCGGCCTCAAACCGGATCGATAACAGTTCGACCACTGCGTCTTTTGCATCGGTGCGCAAATGCTGGAACCGCGCCGCTTTGACGTCATCAAAATGCGCCCCTGCACGCACCCGCGCGAAAGGGCCCGCCCGGCCCCGACCGGCGCATTCCCAAACGAACCGGTTTGCGACCATAACGAAACGCCGCTCATCAGGAAGCCAGGCGAAATCGCCCAGCTTGGCGACAGCGTCCTGAAGACAGGCGGAAATCACGCCCAGATCCTCCTTGTCGCCAGCCATTAACCGGAGTGGTTTATAATCGTTTAGCGAGGCCACTTGGTTTTCCTATTCTTTGACGCGCTCTATAAGCGCACCGCAATTTTGAAGCTTTTCTTCGAGCCGTTCAAAGCCGCGGTCAAGATGATAAACCCGGTTGATCATAGTTTGTCCTTCAGCCGCGAGCCCTGCAATCACAAGCGACATTGACGCGCGCAAATCCGTCGCCATCACCGGCGCGCCTTTCATGCGCTTGACGCCGCGCACCGTGGCTGTTTGTCCGTCAACGGAAATATTGGCGCCCATTCGCGACAATTCAGGCGCATGCATGAACCGGTTTTCGAAAATCGTTTCCTTGATGGTGGAAACCCCTTCAGCGGTTGTCATTAACGCCATGAACTGCGCCTGCAGGTCAGTTGGAAATCCGGGGAATGGTTGCGTGACGATATCAACCGCCTTGCACGGGCCGCCATTACGTTTCACGCGGACGCCGTCATCAACGTCTTCGATGTCGAGACCGGCCTCTTCCAATACTGACCATGCCGCGCCGAGAAGATCGCTGCGTGCGCCGGCAAGGGTCAATTCGCCGCCCGTCGCGCCAACCGCCATCGCATAGGCGCCTGTCTCAATCCGGTCGGGCAGCACTGCGTGCTCGGCTTCCTTAAGATGAGCGACGCCTTCAATCCGGATGGTCGACGAGCCTGCGTCACTGACGTTTGCACCCATGGCGTTCAGGCACTCTGCAAGATCGGTGATCTCGGGCTCGCGCGCTGCGTTATCGAGTATCGTTTCGCCCTTCGCCAACACGGCGGCCAGCATCGCGTGCTCGGTCGCGCCAACAGAAACAAACGGGAAGGATATCTCCGCACCATGCAATCCGTCGGGCGCCTCGGCGATGACGTAGCCTTCATCAAGGTCAATATTCGCGCCCATCGCGGTCAGTGCCTTCAGATGCAAATCCACCGGGCGGGCGCCAATCGCGCAGCCGCCTGGAAGCGACACCTTGGCTTTGCGCTCTCGCGCAAGAAGCGGGCCCAAGACATTGAAACTCGCCCGCATTTTCCGAACAAGGTCATATGGCGCCTCAGTAGAGGCAATTGTCTGCGCGTGAAGCTTCAGCGTCGACCCCTCAAATTCGCAGGAAACGCCGTGCTGTTCCAGAAGGCGCAGCAACATCTCCACATCAGCGAGCCGAGGCACATTGGTCAGAGTCAGCGGCTTTTCTGTCAGCAGTGACGCCGCCATGACTTTCAACGCTGAGTTTTTGGCTCCGCTAATGGGGATCACCCCATAAAGAGGCCGCCCGCCGATGATCGCCAACTTGTCCATTCAGTCTTCTTTCTTATCAATTTCGCCCGCGCCGGATTTTCGCCGGCGAAGATTAGCGCGCAGCGCCTCCGCGAGCCGCGCCTCGCGGTCGCCACCCACATCTTTTGTCTTCGCGTCACCGGGCTTTTTCCGGGCGCTTCCGGGGCCGCCTTGTGGTTTTTCCAGATCGGCATCTTTTCTTGGCATGGCGGCGGACCATAGACGCGGGCGCGTACGGGTCAAGCGCTGGGTTTCGACTGCATTCATCGGTTTTCCAGACCCTGAGATTTAGGTACATGAGGCGCATGAGCGACCATGGCGTCCTTGGCGGCAACCTGATTGGAGCCCAGTCTTTTGATACGGCTGCGCTGATGACGCGCATCGCGAACGCAGATGACATCGACGAACTCGGACACGTCAATAACGCTGTCTATCTTATATGGGCGCAGGACATTGCCACCGCGCACTGGCGGGCGGTGGCCGACGCGGCCCTAACCGACAGCTATGTCTGGGTCGCCCTGCGCCACGAGATCGACTACCGGGATCAGGTTCTAGCTGGAGATACTGTCGAAATACGGACGTGGCTGGGACGAGCGGCGGGGCCGCGCTATGCCCGGCATGTGGATATTCGCAAACCTGGTTCAAAGCGCTTTTCCGCCAGCGTCCTGACGGACTGGTGCCTGGTGAACGCCGCGACCCGAAAACCCAAACGCGTCGGTGTGGAAATTTTCGGCCCATTCGGCATCGAATGAGCCGGATCAGGACGAAGGTTTGTAGATATAGTTTTCATCTACCTGCCCGGCGAATTCGTAGCCTAGTTCTCTGAGATTCGCCCGAATCCACTCGTCCGACGGTCGGGTCTCAACAATCAGGACAGGCCGGCAGCGATTGATGATGTTCAGCGCTCCGTTCAACGCCTGTTCCTCATATCCCTCTACGTCAAGCTGAATGAGATCGATGTGACGTTCCGCGGGAATGATCTTATCAAGTACGACGATACTGATTTCCTCAGTTTCCTGTCCAAGCGAGGCGTCTTCGCTGACATAACTTGCCCCGCCAAGCGCGATGCCGCGACTATTTTCAACAACTAGCGACCCGGATTTTTCTTCCGCGCCCAGACCCGCGCGTTTAAGCGTGACGTTATCAATCTCATTTATTTGAAGCGTCAGCATTGCCGCCTTGTAGTTCAGCAGGTTCGGTTCAAACGTCCAGATATGGGCTCCCGGACTCATAGATTTCGAAAGTAACGGAAAAAAATCGCCAAACGATGCGCCAGCGTGAACAACATCTCCATCGCCAATGTTTTCGCGCATAACTTCGAGTGTCTCATTCTCCCAAACGCGGCCAGCCATAATGTACCGCGTTGCGGGACGATGCGCCGCCAGCAAGGGCACGCAATAAGCGCCATACTCATTATAGGCAATTGCAAAGGCGCCGATATCCGCGCCCGGAAAAGGCCAGATTTTTTTAGGACGCCTACGAATAAAGTCGCGATCCAGCAGACGCCGCCAAAGACGGCCGCATTTGCGCCAAACCCACTCTGCTGTCAATTTTTGCAAAGAATTGCACTCCGTTTTCACAATAATTCACTAACCATGAATTCTGGCCTCTATGCCCTAAACCGGACCAGCTTGCCAAATCGCGAGTCGGGGGCTAGAAGCCAAAATTCTGGAATGACGCTGCCGTAGCTCAGGGGTAGAGCACTCCCTTGGTAAGGGAGAGGCCGAGAGTTCGAATCTCTCCGGCAGCACCACCTTTCATGAATTCAGGTTGGGGAGAACCAGAAGTGGCGCATCATCATGACAAGAACCGATACGCCCTGGCGGTCGGCCATATTGCGATTGAATGGAACTATCTGGAGCACGACCTCCAGCAGCTCGGCAATAACTATCTCACTGTCGATGCGGACGTCGCCGCACACATTTTCGCCTTCATGGGAAACGTCACCAAAGCCGACTTCATTCGCTATCTGGTTGAAAAATTTGAGCCGGACGCCGCGACGCGCGGGCATCTCGACCATTTTCTGAAGCTGTATAACCGCCTGCGCGGAAACCGGAATGTCGTCGAGCATGGCGTGCCGGCGCTGACAGCATCGGGCGCCTATCTCGACGAAATTATCAAGATTGATCGTCGCGGCGACGCCCTGCCCTTCGCGGCTTCACAGGATACGTTGGACAGGTTTTTAAAAGAGCTTCGCATTGCCCGTGATTACGCCCACGAGATCAAGCACATGATCGACGTTCTCGCTGATGACCATGACGAAGCGCCAAATCCTGCGACCCTAAAAAAGCCAGCAATGCCAAAACGCCTGACGGCGTTACCTTTTCGCAGGGACAGTGAATAGCCGTGACTGAAAATCCAATCTGGCAAAAAACGCCCGCTGGCATCGGGGGGTAACCAGCGGGCTGCATTTACGCGACAAAACTTTACACAACAATCGTAAAACCTAAATCGGCCCGTTGGCCCAGGGCCCCGTAATTGCAAAGGTGACGCCAGGCGTCTGTACGTTCACAAACAGCGTATCCCCGGAAGAATTGAAACAGGCGCCGCACCACTCCCTATTGCGATAGTCATCTTCCGCAATAAAGCGCAGTGATCTGCCGGCGGCGAGAATGTCGGATTGTTCCAGCTGAATATTGTTCTTGCCAAAGATGAACGGCTGGCCTGTTGGCGTCAGACCTAGCAAACGCTCGCCGAACCCGAAATCATCTTCAACGCCGCCGCCATCTTCACAGAGGACGATGCCGCCTCGCGGGCTGACCGTGAGGTTATCCGGGTTATTGCCGGCAAGCGGGTTCTCGGAAACATAAATACAGGTCAGCACATTGCGCACGGTATCGAACGCCCAGACGGCGCCTTCTCCGCGGCCACGCCGTCCGTCACTGGCCAGACCTGCGCCCGTATCAACAAAGTAGATCAAGCCATCTTTCGGGGAATACCAGCAGCCCTCGCCGCGGCTCATGCGCAGGCCGCCCTTTGAATAAGCCTCCAGAAAAGGCCCACTCGCTTCGCCGTCGACAGTATCGTCAGTAAACTGACCCGGATCAGCATCAGGCTCATCAATTCTCACCCACTCAATCTGGTATGTGTCGCCGATTGCAGGCGCATTGATATCGACATTGTCTTCACCTGCGACTTTTGCGGCGTAAAGGGAACCACCCTTTTCAAGCGCGCCAAAACGGAACTGTGGGAAGTCCGGCACATATTTATAAAGGCCAGCGCGATTGCGGCGATCTTCGGTGAGATAGACGTCGCCGTTTTGCGGGTTCACAGCAACGGCTTCATGCGCCATGCGCCCCATATTGACGATCGGTTTCGCGGCGCGCTTGTTGCCATTCCAGGTAACTTCAAAAACGTAACCGTGCTTCTTGCCGCCAATTTCGGTCAGATCCGTTGTTGTTTCCTCGCAAGTCAGCCACGTGCCCCAAGGCGTCGGCCCGCCAGCACAGTTAACGATTGTGCCGCCAAGGCTTGGGATCGTCTTATAGTACTCGCCATTACGCAAAATCACAGTCGTTGTGCCGCCGGAAACGCCTTCCGGGGCGCCGAGCGCTGCACTCACCACGTCGTCATAAACCGCACGCGAACCGATTAAACCGAATGTGTTTCCTTCGAGGTCAGTCGCTGTACCGTTTTCATGATTGCGGATCAGCATGGTCAACGGACCGCGCTCTTCAACGACCGCCATGCCGTCATGACGCGGCGGCGTCGCCTGGCCATTATTCATGATGTCGCCGGTCCACCCGAATGAGCGATAAGAAAACCCTTCCGGCAATTGCAGCAAGGGCAGACCCGTTTCCAAATCCAGTTTTGGCGAGATTACCCCATAAGGGCTCGCAATCGGTGCGGCGAAAGCAGATACAGAGCTTTGAAACTGCGCAAGGCCGCGCAACGGCGTCGCTATAGCAGCAGCACCCGCCAGTGCGACGCCGCTCTTCAACATATCTCTGCGATTCATACCAAAATGATTGTCGTAGGCCATAAAATCCCTTTCCCGTTCACATCATGAACGCGGCACGCATGATGCGTATTTTAATTTGTACACTGATGGAAGATTCAGCACTTACGAAAGTAAGAGAGATGAGTATCACTTATGTGACAGACGCGCACATCAGCGCTAAAAATATTTAGACTTGTGGAAAATTTTTCAAAAATGCGCAATCGATGCGCACGTATAATGTTTTGTGTGCGCATTAAATGCGCATCATTAGCCTGCGCTGAAAATTTTGCCGGGATTTTGATTCGTCTAAGACATCATTTTTTCAATAGGCAGCACCAGAATCGCACTGGCGCCAAGCTTCTTCAATTCCTCAAGCGTGTCCCAGAAAACACTTTCGCGGCACACTGCATGGATAGCCACCTTTTCCGGATTGCCGGCAAGCTCCAATATCGTTGGCGCTTCCGCGCCAGGCAGGAATTCTGTGATTGCATCGACCGCATCACGCGGTGCATTCATCATGACATATTTAGCGTCACGAGAGGTCAGAACACCGTTTACGCGTTTCATCAGCGCATCAAAGACAGTCTGCTTTTCCTTAGAAAATGTTTTCGCATTTCGGATCAGCAACGCTTCGGATTCGAAGACAGTCGCGACTGGCTTCAATCCGTTGGCGTCAAGGGTCGCCCCGGTCGAGACAATATCACAGACCGCATCGGCGATTTTCAATCGCGGCGCCACTTCGACGGAGCCCTTCATCATCACGGGACGCGCACTGACATCTTCCCGTTGAAGCCACGCCTGCGTCAGTCCCGGATAGGATGTCGCAATGCGCTTCCCCTCCATCATTGAAGGCCCGTTGAACGTCCATTCCTTGGGCGCCGCAAGCATCAGTTTACAGCGCGCAAAACCGAGCGGCATGATTTCAACCGCAGGATTGTCATGAGTTTCATTAAGGCGCTCTTCCTCAAAAACATTTTGTCCGACAATGCCAATATCGCAGGCATTATCCGCAACGAATGCAGGAATATCGTCGTCACGCAACAACAGGACATCAATCGGCAATTCGCGCACTCGCCCGTAAAGCTTGTCCTTGCCACGGGATATCTTCAAACCGCAATTTTTCAAAAGCTCAAAACTGCCTTCAGAAAGACGGCCAGACTTTTGAATGGCGATCCGCAACCGCTCTTCACTCATCGATAACTCCGGGTTAGAGGCGATCCAGGACAAGACGATAGCCCCGGTGATTTTCTTCACGCAAAAAACGGGCGACCCGCGCAACCGTGGTGGTCGAAGCGTTCGCCGCCGCCGCAATATCGCGATAGGAGTGACCACCCTCATCAAGCAGACGCGCGATGCGCCAGCGTTCTGCAAAAGCTTCAAGCTCTCCGGGTGTCGCCAGGTCACGCAGAAACCGCGCCGCCTCGGCGCCGCTTTTCAGTTTCGCAAAAGCATCGAAAAGCGCCTTTTCGTCTCTGGCGAGTTGCTCTTTTGATTGTGTTTTCGGCGGTCCGCGCACCTTATCCATCCTGCTTCAGAGACTGTCCGATAACAATCGGACCGCCAAGGAAATACACTAAACACTGTATTAATACGCTAATACAGTGTAAACAGAGAGTGTCAACAGACTACGGCCTCACAGGCGCGCCAACTTCACGAAAATAAAGGTTCACGAAAAAGTCAGACGGCATCGCGGCGCCGCCAGCAAAACGGCCTGCGTCTCACGGCAAAATGCAATCGTGTCTTACCGCCATCTCGCCTTATCGGGAACTATGATCATTCAATCCGGCTGCTAACCGTCACCCGGTAGCAGGTCAGCAAACTCTGGCAGCGCCTCAAGCTGAGGCGTCACCGATTCCAGATCGCCAACGACTGTAAGGCTCATCTGGTCAATCGGCAGATGCGCCTTAGCGGCGTTTTGTACATCCTCCGCCGTAAGCGCCTGAACCGTGTCCACATAGTTCTCGAGATAATCGATGCCGAGTTCATGAAGATTCACATAGGCTAACTGGCTCGCCATCCCGCCGCGCGACGCGAGACGAATAACGAAAACACCGTTCATGTAGTTTTTGACGCCGGTCAATTCATCGGCAGGGGGCGGCGCATCCTGAAGACCGCGTATCTCCTTAACGATCTCAGCGATCGCCGGACCGGTCGCCTCTGATGTGATATCCGCGTTCTGGCGCCAGTACGCCGCCTTGTATTCAACGCTGACGGCTGAATTCGGCGAATAGGTATATCCCTTGTCTTCGCGGATGTTGCGGGTGATGCGTGATGAAAAATATCCGCCAAGCACTGTATCCGCGGCTTCCAGATCAAGGCTGGCGTCAAGCGGCGGAACACGTTTCCCGAGACGGATTGTCGATTGAACGGCGCCCGGACGATCAATCAGTAAGACTTCCGGCGCATCCGGGGTTTCCGGCGCCAGGACCAACGGCGCAGGCCCCTCATCCCATTTGCGGAAGGCTTTTGCGATGGCGCTGCGCACTTTGCGGCGGTCAAACTCGCCGACAACGTAGATGTGGGTGCGCGCGCCGCCAAAATTAGCTGCATGAAAATCACGAACCTGATCAAGCGTAAGCCCTGCGAACTCATCCGCATCAGGAAGAACGGCGTTACTGTAAGGATGCCCGGGGTAAATGGACTTCATAAAGGCGTTCTGGGCGATTGTTTGCGGCCGGGTTGACGCGACGGAAATATTGCGCAGAAGATTTTGCTGTATCCGGTCGAATTCGCTTTCCGGCATATCCGGTCGTTGGACGACATCTGCAATCAATCCGATTGCATCCGGCGCGCTTTCGCTGAGAACATCCATGGTGACGAATGTCTCATCAAGGCCGACGCCGATATTGAGATCTCCGCCCATACGAGCGGCCGCCAGCGCAAGTTCTGAGGCTGACCTGCCGGCCGCCCCCTCGCCCATCATCTGGGCGGTGAGATCAGCGATCCACGGCGTGTCGCCATCATTCAAATTCCCGACACGCACAACGGCGCGAATGGCGACTTTCGGCGCGCGGCCATAGGGAACAAGCGTCACATCAACGCCATTACGCAAACTGTAGGTTTCAATCCTTGGCAGCGTAAAGCCGCGCGGCTCAGCACCAACCGGCGGTTGCTCCTTCTCCTGCGCTAGGCAGGGCGTCAATTGAGCGAGTGTGGCGAAAAGAGCGGCGGTCAGTTTTGAAATGGTTTTCATAATTACTCTCCCTGACCGTCAGCAGCGCCTGGTACTAACGTGATAATGGAACGATTGGTCGGACGCAGATATTCCTGCGCTGTGGTTCGGATAAGCTCCGGCGTGACCACATCGAACTCGCTTTCAAGACGGTTGATCCGTTCGGGATCGTCATCGAACAAGGCGAAAGCGGCCAGCAGATCAACAAAACTGACGCGATTTCCGTCCCCGATATAATCGTAAATTTGCGACCGCAGCTTGGTCATGGCGCGGCTCATCTCATCTTCACTGATGAGATTGGTTTGAAGATCCTCAACAATCGCATCAATGTCGGCGAGGATGTCATCTGGCGGCGTTTCTGCGTCATGCACCAGATAGGCCGACCAGATCATTGGTCCATTATAGTTGTAGATATTGCCGAGCGGCCAGTTGATGCCGCCGGGGACAGTGCCGGCATAGCCTTTTTCCTGTACCAGCTTTTGATGCAGCCGGCTGTCCTCGCCAGTGGTGAGGATCGCATCGATCACCACCATCGCATACCATTCAGGCGTGCCGCGTTCCGGCACATGATAGCCCCAGGCCAAGGCCGGACGCGGCGCCAGCGGATCGGTCTTCTCGATGCGCTTTTCGGCTTCCTGACGGGGCTCGGAAATATCCGGCGAGAATAAATTATCCGATGCCAGAATATCGCCGAAATATTGCTCGACCCACGCTAGCGTTTCCGCCGGATCGATATCGCCGGCGACAACGACGACAGCATTATTCGGGGCGTAAAAATCCTTGAAGAACTGCTGCACGTCCTCAAGCGTCGCCGCATCAAGGTCTTCAAGGTCGCCATAGAAATTGTGTGCGTTGAACCAGTTTTCATTCGCCAGTTGCGGCAGATCCAGCCATGGGAAGCCGCCATAGGGCTGGTTGAGGACATTCACCTTGACCTCGTTCTTCACAACGCCTTGCTGATTGGTGAGATTGGCTTGCGTAATGTTGAGGCCGCGCATGCGGTCCGCCTCAGCCCAGATGAATGTCTCCGTTTTATGGGATGGTACAACCTCGAAATAATTGGTGAAATCGAACCGGGTCGAGCCGTTCAGAACGCCGCCATTGGAGTTGACCAGCGCAATAAACTCCCCCTTGCCAAGATTGTCCGAGCCTTGAAACATCATGTGCTCAAAAAGATGCGCAAAGCCGGTCCGGTCACGGGGCTCAACCCGGAAGCCGATGCCGTAATAAACAGCAATGGTCGCCGTCGGCACAGTGCTGTCCTCGGAAAGCACGACCTTCAAACCGTTGTCGAGCGTGTGATAGCTGACCGGTACTTCGTATTCGGCCGCGATCCCGACGCTGGCGATCCCGCTCAAAAGAATGGCGGACATAACGGCGGCGAGCCATCCTTGAAAACGCAAGAAAGGTGTCATTGAAACATTCCCCTGAAACGGATATCCGGGCTTCTTAGCGTGTTTTCACCGGCGCGTGAATTAAAGAGCGATTGAAGAGGCTTTTTCGATCAAATAGCATGCTGGAAAAGCCTGAAATTGAGGGGCCCCTATATGCTTGCGCTGGTCCTTCCTTTCCTCTATAGACCGCGGCTTATTCAGGAATTTCGAGCCGCCGCAGGGGCCGGACACGCCCGCTGCCGTGGCTCTTTTGCGTGAGGACGCTTGGAACTATGGCCGATATTGACATTTTTCATTGCGAGGTCCGCGACAGAACCGGCACCGGTGGCGCGCGGTCGACCCGCCGCGATGGCTGGATTCCAGGCGTCATCTATGGTGGCGGCGAAGAGCCGGTCGCTATTCGCCTGAAGCAGAATGAAGTGCTCAAGGCCTATCTGGCTGGCCGTATGAAAGCCCATCTGGCGAAAATCGACGTGCCCGGCGAGGAAGGCCAGCAGTCCGTGATCGCCCGCGACGTCCAGCTGCACCCGGTCAAGGACATGCCGATGCATGTGGATCTGATGCGCGTTGACGAGAAAACCCGTATCGACGTCGAAATCCCCGTTCGCTTCCTTAACGAGGATGATTCACCGGGTCTCAAAAAAGGCGGCGTCCTTAACGTCGTGCGTCACGTTGTGCCGGTTTATGCGCCGGCCACATCTATTCCGGAAGTATTCGAGATTGACGTCACGGGCCTTGATGTCGGAGATGCAATCCACGTTTCCGCGATTAATCTACCCGACCGCGTCACCCTCGTGACCACTGACCGCGACTATACAATCGCTACTATTGCGGCGCCGTCGGCTCTGCGCTCTTCTGACGACGGCGAAGAGACGGATGAAGCCGAAGCAGCCGAAGAAGATAGTGCAGCGGAAGGCGAAACCGAAGCTGAGGACGCGAAAGAAGAGTAACGTCGCTTTCGGCGTCCGCGCCGCTTTTTGCGGGAGCGCGCCTCATGATTATCCTTGCAGGCCTCGGCAATCCCGGGGAGAAATACGCTCATCACCGACATAATATCGGGTTCATGGCTGTCGACGCTATCGCCGACGCCCATGGATTCGGACAGGCGCGTCAGAAATTCGATGCGGAAATCCGCGAAGGCTTGCTCGATGGCCCAAACGGCCGTGAAAAAGCGCTGGCGCTAAAGCCATTGACCTATATGAACGACTCCGGACGCGCCGTTCAAAAGGCGATGCAGTTTTACAAGCTGCAGCAGTCGGACATTATCGTGTTCTATGACGAGCTTGACCTCGCGCCCGGCAAGCTCAGAGTGAAGACCGGCGGCGGCGCAGCGGGTCACAATGGCATTCGTTCAATCGACGCGCATGTCGGCAATAATTTCCGGCGCGTGCGTATCGGGATCGGTCATCCCGGCGACAAGTCGCGGGTCACAAATCATGTTCTCGGCAATTTCGCCAAAGCCGATCAGGGCTGGCTGACGCCGATGCTGGATGCAATCGCGGCTGCAGCGCCGTTTCTGTTGGCCGATGACAATAATCGCTTTGCGACGGCTGTGGCGCAGCGCCTGGCGCCCGCCGCCGCCAGGCAGTCCAAACCGGCGGAAACGTCCGCGCCAAAAAAACCGGCCGAGCCGGCCAAGGCTGAAAAATCTTCCACCCAAAACCCTTTTACTGACGCTTTTCAGAAGATTCTGGGGCGCAAAGACTAATCGGAAAGTATGTGAAATATGGGATTTCAATGCGGCATCGTTGGGCTGCCCAATGTCGGTAAATCGACGCTCTTTAACGCCCTGACCAAGACGGCGGCTGCGCAAGCGGCGAACTACCCGTTTTGTACGATTGAGCCGAATGTCGGCGACGTGGCCGTACCGGAGCCGCGTTTAAACAAGCTCGCTGAAATCGCAGGATCTGCGGAAATCATTCCTGCTCGCATGCAGTTTGTCGATATCGCGGGGCTAGTTAAAGGCGCGTCGAAAGGCGAAGGGCTTGGTAATCAATTTCTCGCCAATATCCGCGAGGTTGATGCAATCGTTTATGTGCTGCGTTGTTTCGACGATGACGACATCACCCATGTTTCGGATAAGATTGATCCGATTGCGGATTTTGAGGTCGTCGAAACCGAGTTGATGCTGGCTGATCTTGAGAGCCTTGAAAAGCGGCGCGTCAATTTGGAAAAGAAAGCTAAGGGTCAGGATAAGGAAGCGAAAGCAACGCTGGTGCTTGTCGACAAAGCGCTTGAGGTTTTGCGTGAAGGCAAACCCGCCCGCAGCGTCGAGATCAGTGATGACGAAAAGAAAGACTGGCTTGGTCTGCAGCTGCTGACGTCAAAGCCGGTGCTATTTGTCGCCAATGTTGATGAAGGCGCCGCCGCAGACGGCAACGCCTATTCAAGATCAGTCGAAGAGCGCGCGGGCAAAGAAAACGCCGCCGCGGTGGTTATCTCCGCCAAGATTGAATCGGAACTCGCGCAACTCGATGACGACGAACAGGCGGAATATCTGGAGACCCTTGGCCTTAGCGAACCTGGTCTAAACCGCCTCATCAGAACCGGTTACGATCTTCTTGATTTGCAAACCTATTTTACCGCCGGCCCAAAAGAGGCGCGCGCCTGGACCGTACGGGTTGGCGCTACAGCCCCGCAGGCTGCTGGCGTCATCCATACAGACTTCGAAAAAGGCTTCATCCGGGCCGAAACCATCTCATTTGATGACTATGTGACATTCAACGGCGAGCAAGGCGCGAAGGAAGCCGGTAAAACCCGCCTTGAAGGGAAAGATTACCTCGTCAAGGACGGTGACGTGATGCACTTCCGGTTTAATAATTAGGAAGCGGGTGTTCGCCAAAAGCTAAGTCTATTGCTTGCTTTATGAATTCAAAAAACGCCCGGCGACCGCATCAAGCTTCCTGATCATTTCCGGGTCACGCGCGCCGGGCGCGGTAATCACCGCCTGATCGAGAGTTGTTTCAATACCCTGCGGCGATGGCGTCCTGACAGGGCCAAGACGAACGGCAACATCGGCGACAAGGCGCGCTGCATTCTCAGTATTCTTCTTCAGTGTCTCAAGAATGAGGCCGACTTCAACAGCCCCTTCCCCTTCACGCCAGCAATCATAATCCGTTACCATGGCGACGCTGGCGTAAGGAAGCTCCGCTTCTCGGGCGAGTTTCGCTTCCGGCATGTTAGTCATACCGATCACATCACAGCCCCAGGAGCGATAGAGATTGGACTCCGCCAATGAAGAAAATTGCGGGCCATCAATCGCAAGATAGGTTCCATCCCGCGCATGGTCGATATCGAGCGCTGCGCATGACGCCTCCAGCGCATCGCCAAGCGCCGAGCACACGGGATGCGCCATAGACACATGCGCCACGAAACCGGGCCCAAAGAAGCTTTTCTCCCGAGTGGTTGTTCGGTCGATGAATTGATCGACAATCACGAAAGTTCCAGGAGCAAGCTCTTCCCGAAACGATCCGCAAGCGGAGAGTGAGATTAAATCCGTGACGCCTGCACGTTTCAAAGCGTCAATATTGGCCCGGTAATTGATATCGCCCGGCGGCAATCGATGCCCTGCCCCATGGCGTGCGATAAAAACGGCCTCAACGCCGCCTAGCTGGCCGTAAACAAACGCATCGGACGGCGCCCCCCAAGGAGTTTCCATCTCGACGCGCTTGGCGCTTTTGAGCGCCGCCATCTGGTAGACGCCCGATCCGCCAATGACGCCGATAATACGTTTCGCATCACTCACGGGCGGATACCCTGTGGATTATTTTTTGACGTTCGACCAGATCTTGCGGTTCGACCAGTAAAGAAGCGCCGCCAGAATGACGAGATAGATGAGGGACATGACGCCCAGCGACTTGCGCGCCTCCATTTTCGGTTCAGCCGCCCACATCAGAAACTCGGAAACGTCCTTGGCGTATTGCTCAACCGTTTGGGGCGAGCCATCCGCATATTCAATGACGCCATCCTGAAGCGGCGGAGCCATGGCCAGAACGCCGCCTAACGGCACCTCTACGCCTTCGCGCGCATGACCTTCTTCGTCGATATATTCAGGCTTCAGGGCCTGGGACATATCGCCCGGGAAATACGGATTATAGTACTGGCCCGGCGAGACTTCGACAGTCGATGGCGGATCCACATAGCCAACCAATAGCGAATAAATATAATCCGCGCCGCCATGACGAGCCTTCGCGATCAGTGAGAGATCAGGCGGCAGCGCATTATTGTTTGCAAGGCGTGCAATCGAATCATTAGCAAACGGCCCGGGGAAGCTATCAGACGGCAATGCCGCACGCTGGAACATGTCTCCATAGTCATCCGGTCCGTCGGTAATCTGGAACTTATAGTTCTCCGCAATCGCTTTAACGACCGGGTTATCATTCGGATTTGAGCAATCAATACCCTCCGGCACGCCGGCGGGGCAACTCGCCAGATAGAACGGACCGCCTTTTTGGCCGAGGTTTCGGAACGAAAGTAATTCAAGACCGTGGCAGCTGGAGCAGACAGTCTCATAAACCTGAAACCCGCGTTGCAAGGCTTCCTGATCATAAGTCCCGAACGGACCGGAGAAGTGCCAGTGCTGATGCTCAAGCTTTTTGGCCTTGCCGCCAGCCGCATGGCCAGCAGTGACGCCTGTGAGACAGGCAAGGACGGTGATGATGAGAGTGCGGAAAATCATGGTCATGTTCATCTCTGGTCCCTACTCCGCCGGCGCCGGTTGTGCGCCTGGCGGCGCATCGGGCGATTTACTTTTCACAACCGATTCTGCAATTGAACGCGGCAATGGCTTCGGCGTCTCCATAATCCCCAACAACGGCAGGATAATCAGGAAGAAGGCGAAATAGTATGCGGTGAAAATCTGCGCGAACATCACATAGGTGCCCTCAGCCGGCTTGCCGCCAAGGTAGCCAAGCGCGATGCATGAGATCACGAACAGGAAGAACCACATCCGCGCAACCGGGCGGTACCGCATGGAACGCACTTTGGAAGTGTCGAGCCATGGCAGAACAAACAGGATCAAGATGGAGCCAAACATCGCGATCACGCCGCCGAGTTTCGATGAGATCGGACCGATATCGAACGTTACGGCGCGCAGGATCGCATAGAATGGCAGGTAATACCATTCAGGCACGATGGAAGCCGGCGTCGAAAGCGGATTCGCTTCAATGTAGTTGTCAGCATGGCCAAGCGCGTTCGGATTGAAAAACACAAAAGCCGCAAACAGGATCAGGAAGACAACAATCGCGAAGCTATCCTTAACCGTATAATACGGATGGAACGGCACCGTGTCTTTCTTAACGTCTTTGACCTCAACCCCGGCCGGGTTGTTGTTACCAGGGACGTGCAGCGCCCAGACATGCAGCACGACAACGCCAAAGATCGCGAACGGCAGCAGATAGTGCAGCGAGAAGAAGCGATTCAAGGTCGGGTTATCAACAGAGAAACCGCCCCACAGCAATGTGCGGATATCGTCGCCAATCAGCGGAATCGCCGAAAACAGGTTGGTGATAACCGTCGCACCCCAATAGGACATCTGTCCCCATGGCAGCACATATCCCATAAACGCCGTCGCCATCATTAGGAGATAGATCACAACGCCCAGCATCCACAAAATTTCGCGCGGCGCTTTATACGAGCCATAATAAATCCCACGGAACATGTGGATATAGACGGCAATGAAGAACATCGACGCACCATTGGCGTGGACGTAACGCATCAGCCAGCCATAATTCACGTCTCGCATGATGTGCTCGACGCTGGCGAAAGCCATATCCGTGTGAGGGGTGTAGTGCATCGCCAGCACAACGCCGGTAATGATCTGAACGACTAGGCACACCGTCAAAATACCGCCAAATGTGTACCAGTAGTTCAGGTTCTTCGGCGTCGGAAAATCAACAAAGCTGTCATGCGCAAGACGCACTAACGGCAGACGGTCGTCCAACCATTTTTCGAAACCGTTGCCGGGCTTATAGGTAGATGCATGGCTCATTGGGATTGTCTCTCCTAGCCGATCTTCACAACAGAGTCGGTGATGAACTGATATGGCGGCACCAGAAGGTTTTCCGGCGCCGGACCTTTACGAATGCGTCCCGCGAGATCGTAGTGCGATCCGTGGCATGGACAGAACCAGCCATTATAATCGCCGCGATTTTCACCCGATGTCGTGCCAAGCGGGATACAGCCAAGGTGTGTGCACACGCCGACAAGAATGAGCCACTCCGGACGTTCAACGCCATCGGCGTCGGT
The DNA here is from genome assembly GCA_965230025.1 of Hyphococcus sp. Taxonomy (GTDB): domain Bacteria; phylum Pseudomonadota; class Alphaproteobacteria; order Caulobacterales; family Parvularculaceae; genus Hyphococcus. Next base: position 14,138 of record CBDDKD010000060.1, on the reverse strand, counting down.
TACAAGCGCCGCATCGGTCGCTTCGGCGCCGCCGGGCAGGTTGTCGTTGCGCGCCACCGGATCTTTCAGAGCGCTGAGAGCTGTCGCCCGCGCCTCATTGATTTCTTCTTCTGTGCGGTGACGAATGAAGACCGGCTTGCCCTGCCACATGATTTTAATCGCCTGGCCCGCCGGAACGGCGGAGAGGTCAACTTCCTTTGTCGAAAGAGCGAGAACCGATGCATCCGGGTTCATCTGGCTGACCAGCGGCCAGGCGACGGCGCCGGCCCCGACGGCCGCCGTTGCGATACCAAAAATATGGATGAAATCACGCCGGGTGGGTTCGCTGTCTTCATTGAGGTCGGCAGTCGTCATAAAGCTCACCTTATTGAGTTTGCGCGAGTTTTAAGCGCACCTTATGTACGAAGTCTAGGCCGCGTGGAGCTGCGGCCTAGCGTCGCGAGCGTGGACGCGACAAAACCTGAATATCCTATAAAGTCCCCATCATGCGGCTGGCTCTTTATCAACCCGATATTCCTCAGAATGTAGGGGCGGCGATTCGCGCCGCCGCCTGCTTTGGCGCAGCGCTCGATATTATCGCGCCCTGCGGATTCCCCCTCGATTCGAGAAAAATCGGGCGGGTGGCAATGGATTATGGAAACATCGCTACTCCCACGGTGCATGATGGTTGGCGCTCCTTTTGTGACGCCAGCCGCCCGGCCCGACTGATTCTACTCACCACCAAGGCTAGTGAGACCATCTGGGACTTCTCATTTCAGGACGACGATATCTTCCTCATGGGCCGGGAAAGCGCCGGCGCGCCAGAAGGTGTTCATGAGGCGGCCGATGCGCGACTTCGCATCCCATTGGCGCCCGAAGCGCGCTCCCTCAATATCACCGTCGCCGCCGCGGTGGCGCTGGCTGAAGCAAGACGGCAATTGGGCTGGGAAACATCATGACGGATATGGAAGAGCATAAACAAACAGCCAAGGCCTGGTTCGAAGACTTGCGAGATCAGATTTGCGCTGCTTTCGAACGGTTGGAAGACGCCGCTGGCGAGCTTTACGCCGATATGCCGGCAGGCCGGTTCGAAAAGACCGCATGGAAACGGGGCGATGGATCGCAAGACCAGGGCGGCGGCGTAATGGGCATGCTGCATGGGCGCGTCTTTGAAAAAGCCGGCATCCACACATCGACAGTCCATGGTGAATTTTCCGAAGAATTCCGCAAGCAAATTCCAGGCGCGGAAGAAGATCCGCGTTTCTGGGCTTCAGGCGTTTCACTGATCGCCCATACCCGAAACCCTCATGCCCCGGCCGCGCATATGAACACGCGCATGATCGTCACGACAAAAAGCTGGTTCGGCGGCGGCGGCGATCTAAATCCGATGCACCCCGCCTATCGTAACGAAACACATGAAGACACCATCGCATTCCACGCCGCGATGAAGGCTGCTTGCGATCCTCACGACGAAGCATATTTCCCGAAATTCAAAAAATGGTGTGACGACTATTTCTGGCTGGCGCACCGCAAGGAACCGCGCGGCGTTGGCGGCATTTTTTACGATCGCTTGAATTCCGGCGACTGGGATAAGGACTTCGCTTTTACGCAGGATGTCGGACGAGCATTTTTAAATGCCTATCCCGCATTAGTGGAAAAACGCATGGATCAGCCGTGGTCGGATGATGACAGGGAAAAGCAACTCATCCAGCGCGGTCGGTATGCGGAGTATAATCTGCTCTATGACCGTGGTACAACGTTCGGTCTGAAAACCGGCGGCAATGTGGACTCGATCCTGTCATCACTGCCGCCTGAAGCGAAATGGCCTTAAGCGGCGTTACTCAAGCATAGTCACGATGTTTGATCCTTCGTCGACCAGTTCCTGCGCCGTGCGAAATACATCCTTACCGCGCCATTCCTCAGCAAGGTTGTCGCGCCAGACCGGGTCCATTTCTGAATCGACAAAATAGCGGTTAAAGAACCGACGACTTGTCAGCTCACGCTCAAACTCGGGCTCATCAACTTTTTCACCGGTAAAATAATCATAAGCCGTCGGTTCATGGAACATGAAGCGCGCATTGGCGGCGGCGGACCGTTGCTCTCCTTGCAAAAAAATCGGTACGCACATTGAATAGCATGCGCGCCGGTTGCGCACGCGGGTATCGATAATGTGCGTACGCTTCATCTTTTCGATCTCGCGAATGACGGCCTCGCCTTCGCGGATAGCGCCGCCAGGTGAATTGAGATCAATGATGATACGGCCCGACCTGTCACGCCATTCCTCAAACCCCTCAGCGAAGCGACGCGCCATTGGCGTATCAACATCGCTACGCCAATAAAAGATCACAGTATCCGAATCGGCTGAATCACGCTCCACCACCAGTCGGCCTTCATCGCGGAAGATAAATTGCTCGTTGCGAGTGATCATCAGCGCGGTCATTGCGAGCATCAACAGCGTCGTCATAAGCATTAATCTGGATCGTTGACGCTGTGTCATCTCTCACCACCAGGACAAGATACGTTGTGCCTGATCAATCTACTCTCCGCTCCCTGCAGCGACGCCTTTTATCTGACTGCGATCCCGATTATGACGTCTAAATGCTTATGCGCAAACGCCCAGACAAGGCGCACCATCAAAACTTGGACAGAAAAGTATAAACATGAATATCGCTGACGCCTTGCGTTCTCGCATATCAACACGCGCTTTTCTTGACAAACCCGTCAGTGAGACGGATGTGCATGATATCCTCGACACGGCCCGATGGGCGCCGTCCGGGGGGAACCTTCAACCCTGGAAAGTTCACGTGGTCACCGGCCTCGCACGAGACCGGCTTGTCGAAGCCGTTAAACAGGCAATCGCAGCAAACCCGCTTGGCGACGAGTCCGAATTACAGATCTATCCGCCAAAGCTTCAAGACCCCTGGCGCGCCCGGCGCTTTGAGGTTGGTGAGGCGATGTATGAAAAACTCGGCATCCCGAGAGAAGACAAGCCCGCCCGCATCGCGCACCTGATGCGAAACTATGAGTTCTTTGGCGCGCCGGCGGGCTTGTTCTTTTCCCTCGACCGTCAGTTCGATAAGGGGCAATGGGCGCATCTGGGCATGTTCATGCAATCGATTGCACTAGCCGCCGCAGAAATTGGCCTCGCCACTTGTATGCAGGAAGCCTGGGCGGCGCGAGCGAAAACGGTTTCAGCGTTTTTGGAACTTAGCGAAGACCAACAGCTTTATTGCGGCATGGCTTTAGGCTATGCGGATGAGAGCGCTCCGGTGAACTCGTTGAGGTCCTCGCGCGCAAGCGTTGATGAATTTACCACGTTCATAAAAGAATAAGCGTTTATGCCAGTCCAGATTTCCATTTCGCAATCCGTGACGGCGTCAATGCAGGACGCTTTTCGCGCGGCTGTCGATATCGACGCCCGCGACCTTATCCGTAAACACGGGCCCTTGCCGGCCATTGTCGATGTCGCCGGCCATGACGCGCCATGGAGCGCCATTGGCCAGACGCGCGTTCATAAATTATCCGATAATTCGTCAGTACGCGAAGAACTCGTCGGCTTTACGCCAAACCAGACATTCGCATACCAGCTTTCGGACTTCACTGGCGCGCTGGCGTCACTCGTCAGTGAAGCGCGCGCAGAATGGCATTTCACCACAACAGGTAAAACAAGCACACAGATTGACTGGACTTACATCTTCAAACCTAACGGGCCGATTGCAGAACCGGTCGTTTGGTTTCTAGTTAAAATCTTCTGGCCTGGCTATCTGAAAAGCGCCCTCACCCGCGTTCAGGAACGCGCTGAAAGTCAACTCTCATGAAAATCACCACTTTTAACGTCAACTCAATCAACGCTCGCCTGCCAAGGATTCTGGAATGGTTCGATGCAGCAAAACCCGACGTCGCCGTCTTGCAGGAAATCAAATGCGTTGATGAAAAATTTCCCGCTTTGGAATTTGAAGACCGTGGTTACAATGTCGAGGTCCATGGTCAGAAAACTTATAATGGCGTCGCGTTTCTGTCGAAACATCCAATTGACGATGTTGTCAAAGGTCTGCCCGGCGACGATAGCGACGAACAGGCCCGTTATATCGAAGCGCTGGTAATGCCGGATAAGGGAGAGCCTGTTCGGATCGGCGGGCTTTACCTGCCAAACGGCAACCCGGCGCCCGGACCAAAATATGATTACAAACTCGGATGGATGAAGCGGTTGAAAGCGCACGCCAAAGCATTGCTGCAAAACGAAGAGGCGTTCGTGCTGGCCGGGGACTATAATGTCATTCCTCAGGCGGAGGATGTGCATGATCCAGCCGCTTGGGAAGGTGATGCGCTGTATCGACCGGAAACCCGCGCCGCCTTTCGCGAAATCGTAAATCTGGGCCTCACCGATGCGCTAAGGCAAGCCGACCCGATGGGTGTGCGTTATACCTTCTGGGACTACCAGCGCGGCGCCTGGGAAAAAGACAACGGAATTCGCATCGATCACCTGCTGATGTCTCCGCAGGCTGCAGATCGCTTCAAGGATGCAGGCGTTGACCGCAAGGAGCGTGACAAAGAGAAACCATCGGATCATGTGCCGGTATGGGTCGAACTGGTCTGAATAATCACAAAACGGGAAGCAACGATGCGAAATATCGCTTTTATCGCCGTCTGTTTAAATCTGAGTGTCATGACGTTCGCCCATGCCGACATGGCGGAAGATTTTCACGCTATTCTCGACGACCATTGGGCGGAAGCCTCGAAAGAGCGCGTGTTTTTTAGAACCGACCCTGACGCTTTCCGTATGAATGGGAAACTGCCCGAATTCACCGAAGAAGCACGTAGACGCCGACAACAATTCAATGAGACCATCATCGCAAGACTTGAAGAGATCGATGCGGACGAGCTGGAAGGTCAGGACAAGATCAGTTTCAAGCTGTTTTCTTATGAACGCGCAACTGAGCGCGACAGCTATGAACAACCCGACCACCTGTTTCCCATCACCAGCCTGTTTGGATATCACACCTATTTCGCCAACGCGCCGTTCAACATGTCTTTCTCCAATGCTGATGACTATGAACGGTATCTTGTCAGTCTGGCGGATTTCCCGCGTTACAATCGCGAGAATATCGCGCTTCTACGTGAAGCCATAACAAAGGGGTACACGCATTATTGCCAATCTATCGAAGGGTATGAAAAGACGATCAGCGAGTTGATTGTTGACGCTCCGGAAGACAGCAGCCTCTACGCGCCATTCAAACAATTTCCAGATACCATTCCCGCCAAAGCGCGGTCTGACTTCGGGAAAAAAGGGGAACGGCTTGTTAAGAGCGCCATCATCCCTGGCTATCGCGAATTCTATGATTTTTTTGTCGATGAATACGCCCCCAATTGCAGGAATGAAATCGGCATTACCAGTCTTGAAGGCGGTGATGACTATTACGCATATCTGATCCGTTATTTCACAACGACCGATATGTCTCCTGAGGAAATTCACGAGCTCGGCCTAAGCGAGCAAAGGCGCATTCGCGCCGAGATGGAGGCGATCATTGATCGCGTGGGCTTCAAGGGAACATTCAGCGAGTTTCTGGCTTACCTCAGAGACGATCCGCAGTTTTATGCCGAGAATGGTCAGGACCTTCTGGAGAAAACCGCCTTCATTACAAAGAAAATGGACGGCCAGATGCCGCGATTTTTTGGAAGGCTCGCGCGAAATACATATGAAATCCGCGGCACGGAAGGGCGTGGCGCCTATTATGTGGCCGGCGGCGCTGACGGACGCACGCCAGGCGCATATTTCATCAGCACCGGTAATTTAAAAGCGCAACCGCTATATAATCTTGAAGCGCTCAGCCTTCATGAAGCTGTGCCGGGCCATCATCACCAGTCCGCGATCGCACTCGAACTCGACGTGCCTGAATTCAGAAAGACGTTGTATCATGCTGCTTTCGGTGAAGGCTGGGGACTGTATTCAGAAAGTCTCGGCAAGGAAGCAGGCTTTTATAAAGACCCCTATAGTGACTTTGGCCGCCTGACATATGAAATGTGGCGCGCCAATCGCCTCATCGTTGACACCGGCATGCACGCCCTAGGATGGTCACGGCAGCAGGCTATTGATTTTCTGCTGGAGAATACGGCGCTTTCTGAAGCTGAGGTCGTTAGCGAGGTGGATCGCTATATCACCTGGCCTGCGCAGGCGCTTTCCTACAAAATCGGCGAGCTGCGCATCAAAGCGTTGCGCGCGAAAGCAGAAAAAGAGCTTGGCGATAAATTTGATCTGCGGGCTTTCCACGACATGATTGTTGGCAATGGTTCTCTTGCGATTGCTGTGCTTGAAGACATTGCTGATGAATGGATCGCAGCCCAAAAAAGTAAGTAGGCGTTTTTAATGAACTGGTCTCCCGAACAGGATAACGCTCTTCTCGCCGTGGAGCGCTGGCGCAAGGCAGGCGACAGCCAGCTATTTCGGTTGTTCGGATATGCCGGCGCAGGCAAGACCACGCTGGCGCGTCACATTGCGGAAAACGCCGGCGGCGATGTCGCCTTCGCCGCCTTCACGGGCAAGGCCGCCCATGTCATGCGCCAAAAAGGCTGCACGGATGCGTCAACAATCCACGCCCTGATCTATCGTCCCGCAACGGCGGAAGAAGACGGCGAGCCCGCCTTCACCCTGCGCCACGATGCGCCGGCCTCAAAAGCCGATCTCATCATTATCGATGAGTGTTCCATGGTCGATGAGGATCTCGGCCGTGACCTCCTGTCTTTTGGAAAACCGGTTCTGGTGCTGGGCGATCCGGCGCAATTACCGCCGGTCAAGGGCGGCGGCTTTTTCACCGAAGGTGGGCCGGATTTCATGTTGACGGAGATTCATCGTCAGGCAGCGGACAATCCGATCATCCGTCTTTCCATGGCGATTCGCGAAGGCGCGCCTTTCGATGAACAATCGGATGAGTGCCTGCTTCTTTCCAAGCGGGACATCAGCACCGATCAGATCATGCAGGCCGACCAAATTCTTGTCGGCGCCAACCGCACGCGCAAACGCTACAATGATCGTTTGCGTGAACTGCACGGACATACAGAACAAACGCCGGAAGCCGGAGAGAAGCTGGTTTGCCTGCGCAATAACAAGAAAAAGGGCCTCCTCAATGGCGGCATCTGGACCGTTGACCGGCGCATGTCGCCGCGGGGTGCGCGTGTGCGGTTTTCCGTGCGTCCAGAGGAAGGCGGGAAAGCGATCAATGTTTCCGTGCCGCGCCCGTTTTTCATTGAGGGTCCGGAATCCGTTCCGTGGACCCAGCGAAAAGGAGCGGATGAATTTGACTACGGATACGCGCTGACTGTCCACAAATCGCAAGGCAGCCAGTGGGATAATGTAGTTTTGTTTGATGAAAGTTACATGTTCCGCGAGCATTCAGCCCGCTGGCTCTATACTGGCGTTACGCGGGCCGCTGAAAAGCTGATTCTCGTTCGTTAAAAAGATCATTGAACCCGCCCCGAATAGGGCTAGGTTTCCACTCGCATTACTTAGGGAGAGACGCCATGGATTTCATGAGCGCGGCAAAAACTGTTCTGGCGAACTACGCCAATTTCAATGATCGATCCGGTAAGGGTGAGTTCTGGTGGTGGTTCCTGGTCTACATAGTCGCCTATGTTGGCGCTTACTTTGTTGGCGGCCTTGTCGGCGCTGGTGAATTGCTGGCTGGGCTTCTCGCACTCGGCCTGTTGATTCCGAATATTGCGCTTAGCGTCAGACGCTTCCATGACATTGGCAAATCCGGCTGGTGGTGTTTAATCTTTATCATTCCGTTGGTTGGCTTTATTGCAATGATCTTTTTCTTCATTAAAGATTCAGATGGCCCGAACCAGTATGGCGAAGGACCACTACAACCTGTTGCTTAAGCAGCAGGTTCAATCGTACCCGAATAGCTAAGAATCTCGCCAGCAAGCGGGAATCGGACGGATACGTCGAAATGATAGCGTCCGTCCTTGACCCGCTCCAGGCCCATCGCCTCGGGGCAGAACATTTTCGGCAGGGAAAAGCCCCATAGGGAAACGCTGTCGGGGATAAGATCAATTCCGTCCTGATGAGCGATCATCTTCAGGTGGAATATGAATGGTCCGAATCTCTCGGTGAGGCGCGGCGGCGTTGACGATCTATCAACCAGCATATCAGTACGAAAAGCTTCGCCATTAAAAATCCGCGTCCAGCGTTCTCCGCCTTCAATCTGTTCGAAATGAGTAACAATACTTACATCCCTGCCTGTCTGCGGTACGCGCGCAATCAGGCAAATAAGGCGAGCAAGGAGCGACGTTCCACGAACAATATCAGCACGCCCCTCCGCCCGGCGGGCGCTAGCATGCATTGATCTGATCGGATCAGGCAGCCTGTCGAACGCAGGTCCAAGCAAGGTCTGATAAAGCGTCCGGATCATTATAAACCTCTGTCTGCATCGCGAAAGCAGATGTCATTGTAATGCATAATCGGACATAGGATGTTTTCTGCTGAAAAACCTGTGGCGAGCCGACGCGGCGGCCCTTAAGCGCGCAATGCGCCCACCGAAACAGCGGCGTCAAGCGGACCGTCGATCCGCTTCAGCAAAACATCGATTAGATCAAAGATCAGGTCGAACTCTTTCAAGATAGCCTCAACACGGTCCGAACGTTCCAGAGAGTTGAACATGCTGCCCATATTCAACTTATCACCTGTTTCCAGAACGACATAAAGCTTTCCCTTAGAAAAGGCGGCGCGGAATTTGGCGCCGTCAAAGAGTCTTTCGAGTTCTTCGAAGCGCTCCAGCACCAGGGGGTCCAAAAGTTCTCTCGCCTCTACCTGATCTGTCGACCATGCTTCAAAAGCTTTTTCGAACCTGGATGCGACAAGCCCGACATTCTGAAATTCCTTTCCTGGCTTCATCAGGCGGTTAAAAACACCTGCATCGCGCTTTATAACGGTCTCTCCGAAAAACTGCTTATGGTAGTCGATCAAGAGAAGCTGGCCATGAAAAACTGTGCGCACTCGCTTGCGTTTACCCCGCGTCACTTTTTTCAGATGCGCCTCACACAGAACAAAGTCAGCCCCATGACGCGATCCGATAACCTCATCCTCCCAGGATTGCCTGTTATAGTCCGGCAAAAGCCGTAACCGGTCGAGTTCAGATGTGAAGGAAGGGCGTGATGGTTCACGTCTGTACGCAAAGCCAAGAAAACTACACACTCGTTTCAACAAGCCGGCCGTGATATTTGAACGCGCCTTTGTCAGCGTTGCGCCGGCGAAAGACAGTCCAAGCGCGCCAATAATAAACGCGATGTGCAGATTTGCCTCGCCTAAGGGAGCTAATACGTACGCGGCGATAGCAACCATTACTGTAAAGATGAAGACAACACCGCTCTGCATCACCGCTGATCGTCGCCGCATCTCTTGCGACTGTAAAAACGGGACAATTTCGTCTTCGTAATAAGAATTAAGGCCTTGATAGTCTTCCCGGCCAGAAGGCGGAGCAATCGTCATCGGCATGTTCCCAAAGCACCTGTGCAAACCATAGAAACCAAGTCTTAACTAACGATGTTTGCAGATCAGCCTAAACCTCTGGAGTGAACGTCGCTTTAACCATATTTTACGATCATCTCGAAACTTTTATCGAGGATCAACGCCCACATGCGTTCTCCAGAATCGTCGTGGCTACTGTTGCCAAAAGCCGTCTCCGACATGACGACTGATGTTGTCGTGGACCGTCAATTGCGCGAGTTGCAACGTCAGGTGCCGCGGAACCTGATTGGCATCGCCGTGGGCGGAGTTCTTGTCGGCTCTCTTTTCTGGGAACATGCACTCAACGCAATTATCTTCACAAACCTGATTTTCATTTCATTTTTAGTGTTCCGTGTGCGCTCATGGTGGTTGCTTGACGTCGATAAGTTAACGACGGCCCAAAAGCGAAGCCGGTTGAACAATGTGATGCCAAGCACGATTGGGCTTTGTATCGCATGCTCCGGCGCCGCGATGTATTTTTCTCAATACGCCAGCCAGGAACAGTGGATTATTCTTGGATTATTCTGTGCGTTTTGCGGCATCGGGGCCGGTATCTCCCTGGCCCCGTCTCCTCGCCTCGCTATGGTTGCCCTGAGCCTGTGTACTATGCCATTTAGCGCATTCATGATGATTATGGGCGATCAAACGCTTTTCATTATCGCCGCGTTTATCCTCCTTACTGGCGCGGTGGCTCAGGCCCAAATTCGCCATATTGGAAACCTTATTGCAGAGTTTTCCATCAGCGATAGCGAAAATAGAAACACCGCAGAACACGCTACAGCCAGATTGCGCCAGTTTATTGAAACTGCTGTCGACTGCGCCTGGGAACGCGATGCCGAAGGGCGTATTACGTATATGTCTCCACAATTTGCGGAATCGATCGGGCGAACTGTTGAAGACTTTATGGGCCAGACGCCTTCGTCGTTGGCCCATATTTTTGGGCCGAATAGCGCAAAGCATGAATTTAGCGCAACTCTCGCAGCACAAAAACCGTTTAAGGACTTAAAATACCATGCGGAACTAGAGGATGGTTCGGTCCTGCATTTTGCAACAAGCGGCGTCCCTCAGTTAGACGTCAATCAAGAATTTTCAGGATTTATCGGTTGGACAAGAAATATTACCGAGCAGGTGGAAGCTGAAAACCGCGTCAAGGAAAGCGAAGAACGCCATCGAGACTTTGCTGAAAGCGCCGCCGACTGGGTTTGGGAAGTCGATGCGGAGATGCGCTACACTTACATTTCAGAGCGTGCGAGCCATATCACCGGCATTGATCATACTCAGTTCATCGGTCAAAAAATGGCCTTCAGCAACAAGGGCCTATCGGACGAAGTTTGGCGAGAAGTATGCGCAAAAATCGAAGAGCGCGGCCCTCTCCTCGCATTCCTGTCTCACATTGAACTGCCCGATGGCAAAGCATGCTGGCTTGAGCGCAGCGCCAAACCTGTCCTCGACGAGCATGGAAATTTCCTTGGCTATCGTGGCGTTGCTCGCGATGTCACCCAAAGGATTACCGCCATTCATGACGCCGATGAAGCGCGCCGTCAGCTGGAGAAAAATAACGAAAAACTTGAAGAGATAATTCGCAATCGAACGGCTGATATCCAAACCAAGTCGCAAATGATGGCTGAGGTGCTGGAATCAATGGAGCAAGGCGTCGTTGTTCTTGATGAGCAATTCAATATTCTCGATTTGAATGAGAAAGCCTGGCGCATGTCGGGCCTGCCAAAGAAGGCATGGGCCATTGGAAGCAATATTCGGTCTGTTCTGGACATCGGCATCCGGCATAATCTGTACCAGTTTGATTCCTCCGATCATTATTTTGAGGAATGTTGGGCCGCCCTCAAGGCCGGAAAAGTATTTCGAGCGCTGCGCCGACAAAAGGACGGACAGATTATTGAGGAGAATGTTCGCTCCCGGCCAAGCGGCGGCGCCGTTGTCACGTATAGTGATGTTTCGGAGGCGCAGCATCGCGAAGATGAGTTGCGAACACTCTCAGAAGAGTTGACTTTATCCCGAGATGAGGCGGAAGCTGCTAATCGCGCCAAGTCTGAGTTTCTTGCAAATATGAGCCATGAAATCCGCACGCCCATGAATGGAGTCGTGGGCATGGCGTCGTTATTGCTCGACAGTGAACTTGACAACAAGCAAAAGGAAATGGCGAAAGTTATTGTCAGCTCCGGCGATGCATTGTTGAGTATCATCAATGACATTCTCGACTTCTCACGACTTGAGGCGGGTAAGCTGAGGCTTGTTAAAGAGCCCTTCGACTTACGCTCCATCAGCGAAGACGTCACCAGCCTTCTCGCGATGCGTGTCGAAGAAAAAGGTCTTGAATTGATGTTCCGCTATCAGCCGGAGCTTGGTTCGCATTTCATCGGAGACCCGGGGCGCCTGCGCCAGGTGATTACGAATCTTATCGGAAACGCCGTTAAGTTTACCGATAAAGGTCATGTACTCGTAGAAATATCGGGAAAACGGCGCGGCGAAATCGCCGATGTCGTTATATCTGTAAAAGACACGGGATGCGGAATTCCCACCCATAAGCTCGACTCAGTTTTTGAGAAATTTGAGCAAGTCGATGGCTCAGCAGCACGACGACACGATGGAGCTGGCCTTGGCCTGACCATCAGTAAGCGTATGATTGACGCCATGGGCGGCGATATATCCGTAAGCAGTGAAATTGGACAAGGGTCGATATTCACAGTCCGGGTGCCGCTCGCCATTGACGAAGCGCAAATATCGAGTGTTCTCCCGCCCGACAACTCGCTTGAAAATCTTCGCGTCTTGGTCGTTGACGATAATGCTGTCAATCGGGATATTCTTTCAGAACAGCTATTTGCCTGGGGAATACGCTGCCATTGCGCCGCCAACGCTGATGAGGCGATGTCAGCCTTAAAGAGTGCGAATGAATCAGCGCCGTATCACATCGCTATTCTGGATTTCCAAATGCCTGATATGGATGGCATTGAGCTTGCTGAAGCCATTAGAAAGAATGAACGTTTTAATGAAACCCAGCTAATTTTGCTTACATCGGCTGGACGCAAAGGCGACCCAACAGCCATTGTCAATAATCTGTTTTCCGCTTATCTCGTTAAACCGGCTCGAGCATCCATGTTGCTAGACTCGCTTCTAACGGCGGCGAGCGATGGCAATGTTCTAACGCTAAAAAATGCTAGTGAAGAATCTGCATTGTCGTCAGATCAAAGCGAAACGCAGCCGCTTGCCGAAGGGTTAGGACTGAAGGTCCTCGTCGCCGAAGATAACACCGTCAACCAGCTTGTCGTGAAAGCAATTCTGGAAAAGCTCGGGTGCAATGTATTGATCGCAGAAAACGGACAACGCGCTGTCGAAGTCTATGAGAGAAACACGGTTGATATCATCCTGATGGATTTGTCGATGCCGGAAGTAAGTGGCGTCGAAGCAACCGCTATTATCCGCGCGCAACAGAAAAAAACAAACTCTTATGTACCGATTATCGGCGTCACAGCCCATGCCTTGCGCGAGGACCGTCAACGCTGCCTGGATGCTGGCATGGATGACTATCTGCCCAAACCTGTTAAGCAGGATGCTCTGGACGCTATTTTAAGAAAATGGATGCAGACTAAAATCAGCCAGAACGCGTCCTAATCATCATCTTTATTCGGCGACACGCGGCGTACCCTCAAGACCAGTATCCATCGGAGCCAATTCCTTGCCGCTTGTCTGCATTCGCCACAGTTCAGCGTATAATCCGCCGCCATTGATCAGATCATCGTGCCGCCCACGCTCGACAATTTTTCCCTTATCAAGCACAAGGATGATATCTGCGCTGGCAATCGTAGACAGGCGGTGCGCCACCGCAATTGTCGTACGCCCGCGCGCCGCTTCTCTGAGTGCGGACTGAACTTCCTCTTCCGTACTTGAATCTAGTGACGATGTCGCTTCGTCAAGAATAAGGATCGGCGGATTTCTTAAGATTGCGCGCGCAACGCCAACACGCTGTTTCTCGCCGCCGGAGAGCTTGAGTCCGCGCTCGCCAACCCTCGTGTCCAGACCTTCGGGCAAGCTTTCAATGAAGGCGCCCAACTGCGCCCGATAGGCCGCTTCCATGATCTCCTTATCGCCTGCGTCCGGCTCCGCATAGGCAAGGTTGAAGCGCAGTGTGTCGTTAAAGAGCACAACTTCCTGCGGCACCAGCCCTAAAGACGCCCGTAGAGAGTCCTGGGTAACCGCATCGACGTTTTGATTGTCTATCATAATGCGCCCCTCGTCAGGGTCATAAAATCGAAAGAGCAGTTTCAGAATTGTCGACTTGCCTGCGCCAGACGGTCCAACAACGCCGATGAAAGAACCACCCGGCGCGGAGAAAGTAACGCCATCCAAACCGCTTGAGCGCCCTTCATGAGCAAAACTGACATTTTCGAATTTGATCTCACCAACCTTCGGTGAGAAATCGATAGCATCGGGCGCGTCAATAACTTCAGAGCGACGGTCCATCAGGCCGAATAGTTTCTCGATATCAACGGAGCCCTGTTTTATCTCGCGCCACGCCCACCCAAGAATGTTCAGTGGCCGGTAGATATTGAGCAGCATCAGGATAATAGCGGTTACGTCTCCTGCCTGCATCGTACCGTTGATCGCACCATAACCGGCCATGATGGCGACAGCCAAGAGCCCG
>CBDDKD010000059.1:0-9615 GCA_965230025.1 Hyphococcus sp. | reverse complement strand
GGTCTCCGTCATTACCCTGATTGTATAACGGCGTCAGCAGGCCCTGATTATTTGGCGGTACGATCAGACCATCGCGTTGCCCGACACCGAGCAATACCTCCCGATCGCGCGGACGTTTTGCAGTTCTATCAACTTTCATAACGCGATAGGTTTGCTGGAGATTTTGGTTGTCGCCATTAGGCGCAACGATCCCCTGAAACGCTTGCAGAATAGTATTCTGGTTGGCGTATTGTGTGGAAAAATCAAAATTGTAGGTTAAGTCTGCACGTCCTTTTGTTGCGTTATCACCCAGAGCAACGTGGATCGAATAACGAACGCGATCGTCAAAACGGTAAGCGTTCGGTCCGATGCCCGGTTCTTCAAACGGAAAAACTGAAAGAGCAGTCGTCAGATAAAGCTGACCCCTTTCGTCTTCGCTCAAAAACGCATAGACATCGGTGGTGTTCGCAGCGTCATCGAAGGTGATGAGCGGTGCGTCCATGTGACTGGAAGCGCTCGCCGAAATCGGCGCAGCCACAGCCAAACCGGCCGCAACCGCAGCCAGTAGCATTCTGGATTTCATAGTAAACTCCTGGTTCTGTTGATGTGGCCGACAAACGACCTCACGGCGAATAACGCCGACACAAGCAAGAACGAACTGCATCATGAGAAAGTTGCAGGCAGATTTCTAATAGACATGCGACTAATATTAGTCGTTCGGATGGATAAGAAATGTCAGCTCAACACCAAAAACACTTGCGTCGTACAATTTTGAAATACCCGCTCTCACCTACGGTAAATATTACAGATAGGAGTTACTGAGCCCGGCAATCAAAATGACGGCGACAGCAAGCATCCGCCCTTCGGTGAAGGCATTGAGCTTCAAATAACGGGCGCTGGCGCGCCACTGGATCGGCAACCCTGCCGCCGAAATACAGGCGAAGAATAATATTGCCGACGTCTCGCCAAAATAATTGAACATAAGCGGCATGCCGACGGCAAGGATAGTGCCCGGCGCAATCGTCATAAATGAAAAAGACCTGCTGTCTCCAGCAGCCAGCATGGCTGCGTGTGCGACCCTATAGGGCAGGAACAAGAGCATGGGCGTAAGCAACCGCACATAAAAACCAACATCATGAAATTCATCCGTATAAATAAATTTCAGGAACGGTTCAGCGAAGAAAAAAACGCCGACAACAACAGCGATAACCAGCCCATCTACAACATTTCGCACTTTCTGATATTGACGTGTCAGCCGTTCAGGGTTTTCGCGGTAAACCTCGCTGAAAGACGGGTAAAAAATCCTTGATATCGCAGTCTGAATAAAGCCAAGCGCCGCACCAATCCAGATCATGGCGACCGCGTAGAGGCTGAAACGTTCGCCCGGCATCAACCAGCCGAGAATTACATGGTCGCCACGATTTATAATGAATCCGAAAAACGAGGATATGATGAGCCATTTTCCGAAATGAAATATCTCGTCGAAATGCTTTCGATAAAAATGAAAGCGCATGGAAGGGCCAGAAAAAAAGAGATAGCTCGCCGCACAAAAGAACAGCCCGCCGACATTCACGCCAATAACCAGAGACCAAACGCCAAAACCGTTCAGGGCGAGCACAACAGAACATGTCATGGTGACGAGTTGCATCGCAATTTCGATTCCAACGACGCGGTTTAAAGTCAGCCGTCGCGACGCCAGTGCAGGCTTGAGAGAAACAACGCCAGTAAACATGATCTGCGCAGCCATGGCCGCCATGATCCACGGCAGCTGCGGATCGGCGAAAATCGTGTCGGCGTTCACTGCGCCTGTCTTTCGCATTGCAAAGACGGTTAGAGCGGACACAAAAATAAAGCTTGCAATCAGAAGGTTTCGGACAATCTGCATTACCCAGGCCGTATGCAGAAAATCCGGATCGTCGCTGTTTTTGCTGCGGATGATGCTTTGACCAATGCCGATTTCCGTCAGCATCAGCGCCCACACATTGAAGGAAATCGCAACGGACATAAGACCGAATGCTTCCGGCGCGAGCAATCGCGTCAACACCAGGTTCGAGGCGAGCCGCAGCATATTTTGAATACCGAATCCAATCGCCACCGCGGCGCCGCCCGTGAGCACGCGCTGGCGCAGCGACGGCGCTACGGCGCCGCCCCGCCCTGCATCGGCGGGGATTGTGCCATTAACTAAATCGTTTGAATCGGTCATCTCAGGCTTATCCCACAACGCACCATTGATAGCCTGTGTCGCGCGCACTCGTAAGGCCTGGCTGTAACGGCGCACTTGCTACGCCAGCTTTTCCAAAACCGATATGTAGTCTGCTATAGATCTCAGAATGCTTTGTTGGAGATTGAATAGGGTTTATGCAGTCTTTCATGGATCTGGCGCCGCGCCGTGGCCGTAGATCGATAGGTGAAAGTCAGGCGGTATGCTGCAGCGTCGAACCGAAGACAATATTGAAGAAATTCTGGCGCTGACCCCCGTTCAGCGGGGTATGGTTTTTGAAACGCTGGCGAACCCGTCATGCGGGATTTACACTGGTCTATTCCACGCCGAGTTGCCTGAGGATGTCGACATCGCCCGCTTCAAGGCGGCGTGGCGGAGAATGGTGGAGCGGCACCCAGCGCTTCGCACAACCATTCAAACGGCCCATCCCGACGGCCCCGTCCAGGTCATCTTGAAAAGCCTGCCATGCAATATATGGCATGAGGAATTGCTGACGAATCAGTCCGTGCCGTCACGTCTGAACGATATTCATTCCCTTCCGGTTGATTTCGAACATGCGCCGGCGCTTGGGCTTTATCTGCTCAGAGAAAAAAGCGGGCGACTATGGTTCGTATGGGCCAGTCACCATGCGCTGGTCGATGACTGGTCGGCAGTCGCTGTTCTGCATGAGGTCGATGCGTTCTATCGGAACAGCGCCATTGATGAAGCAAGCAAGCCATTGCCGTTCTCGGCCTTCGTCAAATGGCAGGCAGCGCAGGATTTGACGGCTGCTGAACAATACTGGCGCGAAAAGACCGGTGACTTTAAGACGCCTTCAACACCGCAGTTACCCCGCCTCGAAACGCGGGGAGAACACCGCACTGCGCACAATTCTATTGAAATCACGTTATCTGAAGCGGCGACAACCCGTCTTACAGAGACCGCCAAATCGCTGCGCGTGACGCTGGCGCCGCTGATGACCTCCGGCTGGAGCATCGTTCTCCACCGGCTGTCTGCGCAGGACGATGTAATGTTCGGGCTTGCGGTGACGCAACGACCGCCGGAGATCGCAGGCATTCACTCCGCTGTCGGAAATTTCGTGACAGTCGTTCCAGCACGCGCGCAGCTAAACACGGCAGCAGACATCAAAACGCTTATTCTGTCGCAAGCGGGCGACGCCTTCGACGCCATAGAATACTCTCTTGTTCCATTAAATCGTTTGCAGGAAATCAGCGGCTTGCCGCGAGACGAAATGCTGTTTGATACGGTACTGTCGATGGAATCGGCCTGGGCGTCGCGATTTTCTTCAGATGATAACGGTTCGCTCTTTTCCAACCTGTCCGCGCGCGACAG
Organism: Hyphococcus sp.; assembly: GCA_965230025.1. Classification (GTDB taxonomy): domain Bacteria; phylum Pseudomonadota; class Alphaproteobacteria; order Caulobacterales; family Parvularculaceae; genus Hyphococcus. The sequence continues at coordinate 6,083 of CBDDKD010000059.1, read as the reverse complement.
AAGCCATTATCCGATGGCTATTCTGATCGCGCCAGGCGCGCGGTTATCTATACGCATGCAATATGATGAAGCGCGCTATTCGGACGCGTCGGCGCAATTGGCGCTATCGATGCTGACAACCGCCCTTGAAGCGCTCCCTGACTATATCGACCGATCCCCTTTCGACCTTCCAGTCTCACGCCCACAAGCGAAACCGACCCCAGACGGCCCGGCGCCATCACTCCCGCATGGCGGCGCGTTCGTTTACGAAGCCTTCAGGACTTGCGCAAAAGAAAATCCGAGCGCGCCGGCGCTGATTACAGATGATGCAACACTTGATTATGGAGCGCTGGACCAGCAGTCAGACGCCTGGGCCCAAGAATTGATCAACCGGGAACTGGGCCCCGATGACCGCATCGCAATTGTGATGGAACGTAGCTTTAACGCGATCATCGCTATTTTTGCGACGCTTAAGGCGGGCTGCGCCTATGTTCCCATCGATCCGAAAAACCCGCCGGAGAGGCTTGCCCGACTATTAGAGGATTGTGGTGCGTCGCTCATTTTTACCAAGAACAAGCATGTATCGTCGCTTGGAGATTATGCACGCCTCGCCGTTACAATGAACTGCGAGCCACCAGCGGCTAAAGAAAAGCTTGACCCCATTCGCCCTCCGGCGCCGAACGATACAGCCTACATTATTTACACGTCCGGCTCGACGGGAACGCCCAAAGGCGTCGCCGTCAGCCACGCCAACCTTTCTTATTCCACCGCCGCGCGCATGCAGTTTTACGATGAGGCGCCGCAATCGTTTTTGCTGTTATCGCCAATCGTTTTCGACAGCTCAGTCGCCGGGCTGTTCTGGACGCTCGCCACCGGTGGTGCGCTTGTGCTGCCGCAGCCAGGCAGGGAAACCGACGTAGACGCGCTCGCGCGGCTCATCAAACACAATAATGTCACGCATGCACTTGGCCTGCCGTCACTGCTCGCCCTGATCGCAGAGCTGGCGCCGCGAGAAGCGCTTACATCAATGCGCACCGTCATCACCGCTGGCGAGACGCTGAACGCATCTGCGGTTGCACAAATAAAATCCGCTATGCCGCAAGCGCGCATTTATAATGAATACGGGCCGACTGAGGCGACCGTATGGTGTCTAGCATATGAAGCGACTGACGATCAGGACGGCGCCATACCCATAGGCTCTCCGATACCGGGCGCCGTTATTCACATTCGTGACGTACATGGCCGGACCGTTCCCGACGGCTTGCCCGGGGAGCTGCTTGTTGGCGGGCCGGGCGTTGCGCAAGGTTATATCAACAATGAACCGGCGACCGCGCAGCAGTTTCTGATCGATGACGAAGCGCCAGCCATGCGCTTTTATGCAACAGGCGATCTCGTCCGGCGACGGCCTGACGGACAGATCGATTTTCTTGGCCGCGCTGACGGCCAACTGAAAATTCGTGGTCACCGCATTGAACCGAGCGAGATCGAAGCAATATTGCTGGAGCGCGCAGAGGTTCGCGAAGCCGCCGTCAAAGCCTTTGGAGAAGGTGCGAATAAACATCTCGTCGCCTATATCGCGCTTTGTGAAGATCAAAAGATAAGTATCGAAGATCTGAAACAATACGCGCAAGAGGCGCTGCCGTCATGGATGCGGCCGGACCAGTTCGTCACTCTCGGTGAGCTGCCGCGCACTGCAACCGGAAAGGTGAACCGCACCGCACTCTTGGCGCCGGATGTTGCTCCTGAAAAAGAATATACCGAACCGCGGGCGCCGCTGGAAAAAACACTCGCTGAAATCTGGAAGCAGGCGCTTAAGCTCGAGCGTGATATCGGCGCAAGGGAAAACTTCTTTGATCTCGGCGGTAACTCGCTCGCCGCTATGCGGTTACTGAACGCAATTGAGAAGGCGCTCGACGAGAAGTTTCCTTTCTCGATCATAGGTCAAATCTCCACCATCGAAAAACAGGCGCGGCAGATTGAAGACCATGCGAGCGGCACAGACGGCTCCTCGATTGCCGCCCCAGCGGCGAACATGGACAGCGATCCGTCCACACAACTGAGTAATGAAGAAGCTGCAATGCTGCGGTCTTACACAGACAGTTGGCCTGGCAAACCCGCCTTTGAGGGATCGCTGTTCCGCATCTTGAATGAGAATGGCAAAGCTCCGCCGCTTGTTTGGTGCTTTAACAATGGACATGAATTCGGCCGCCTCGCCGGTCGCCTTGGCGCCAATCAACCGGTCTACAGTTTGCGTTCCGGCAATCTCGTGCTTGATATAACGCCGGAAAACCACCGGCAAAGTAATCGCCGTGTCGCGCTTCATGCGTTGCCGGAATTGCTGCGTATTCTGCCCGACGGACCTTTTTATCTGGGTGGAAACTGCCAAGGCGCAGCGATCGCGATGGAGCTTGCGCTGGCCTTGCAAGGACTTGGCCGAACGGTTCCTCTTGTGATCCTGATGGAAGCTGTTCCGGAAGAAGCTTTTACGGGAAACGTAGCTTTAATCTTCGGTAAAGATAGTATTTTTAATCCGTATACCGTTCACCGTGATCCTGATAGCGAGTGGAAGCGCTTATTCGACCAATATACTGTCGATATAATTCCAGGCCGGCATGGAACATATTTTGACCGTCTGCGCGTGGGCGCACTGACAAAGGCCGTCAAACGCGCGCTTCAAGCCGTCAGGAACGATTCGTCAGAAACTGCAGAGCCGCCAGGAATGCAAGCGGCGCCGTCCGGCAAAATTAATGTTATGCGGAAATTCAAGAGCCTTTTCCGCCGCTAGGCGGTAATCAATTCGAGGCCGTCAACGGTATTGACAGAAAGTGTATCCGCCGTCGTCCAAACAGCGAGCGCCGTTGCATGAGTCTTAAACACATCAACTAATGCGAAACGCCAACCGCTACCCGCGTTAGAGGTGACCGCTTCTTTCTTCGCCGAGGGAATCTCAAACTCAATACTCAGAAAATCAGCGCCGACGCCGTCACCGCTTGCCTTGGACCAAGCTTCCTTAAGCGCCCACAATTCAACAAGCCGTCGATTACGCGCCTCGTTTTTCAGCGCATCCGCCGCCGCTGTCTCTTTTCCGGTTAATACTCTGGGCGCAATTTCTGCAATCTCATCCGCACGCGCATAAGACTCCGTATCTATACCGACTTGCGCGTATTTCGAGAACGCAATGACGACGCAGCCCGCGCTGTGCGAAATATTGAAATCGACCCTTTGGGGAGCGTTTTCGAGGAATGGACGCCCCTCGGAACTCATATTGAAGCGGCATTCATGTGGGTCACAGCCAATGCATTTTGACAACGCAACTCGCGCGAGCGCGCGCGTCAGCAATGCCTCGCGCTGGCGCTCCTCAAACCTGAACCGTTTCACCGATTCCATTTCACTCGCGGATATGATCGATTCGCAGCGCTCCATAAGCTCTCGCGGAACAGACGAAGGAACTTCTGCGAACCAGATATCAATATTCGCAATAGACATGGGTTCTCCTACTGACGGAGGGTTCAAGCTTTTGCTTTACCGCGTCCGGGGCATTGGTTATCGCCCTTGCAGTCGATCCGCCAGGGCGGAAATCGTAGGCGCATCGAACAACTGCCTCGGCGAAAGTTTGACCCCTTTTTCATGAAGACGGGCGCAAATTTGCAGTGCTTTCATCGAATCGCCGCCCAGGTCGATAAAGTGATCATCGCCTCTGATAGTCTCGACGCCAAGCGCCTCACGCCATACATAAAAAATGACTTTTTCCAGATCACTGCCGGGACTCCAAGCTGGTTTCTGCGGCGCTTCCTTCTTTTTCGGCTTCGGCAATGCGTTGCGATCAATCTTGCCGCTTGCGGTCAGGGGAAATGACTTCAGGGTTACGTAATCCGCTGGGATCATATGCCGCGGCAATACCGGACGAAGCCTTTCAAACCATTCCGATGCAGTTGTTTCCGTTGCGTCGTTGGAAACCACGTAGGCGATGAGACGTTTTTCGCCGCCTTCGCCATCAACGGTCACCAACGCTTCACATACATCCGGTTGCGAACAAAGAACCGTTTCAATCTCTAAAGGCTCAACACGATGTCCGCGAATTTTTAGCTGATGATCGACGCGCCCCAAAAATTTCAGGTTACCGTCTTCAAGATAACGCACGCGATCACCAGTTCGATACATGCGAGCGCCAGATGCGTCGGAATAAGGGTCATACACAAACTTTTCATCTGTAAGCGCTGTATCGTGCAGATAGCCTGCGGCAAGACCGTCACCGGCAATGTAGAGCTCGCCGGGCGCGCCGAACGGAACCGGTTTTCCATATTCATTCAAAACATAAACGCGCATGTTCCGAACCGGCTTTCCAATCGGCGTACGGCGCGGTTCGACACTGCCGGTTGGAACATTATAAAGTGTAGCGCATATCGTCGCCTCGGTCGGACCATAGCCGTTGACAATCTGGAGGCCATCCACAGACGCCTGTAGCGCGCGCAATGTTGCTTCAGCGATAGGTTCGACGCCGACCAGCATACGCTGGAGGCAAAAGCGCTCCTTATCGCCGGCGCTCAAACCGGCAAAGACGTCGAGCATGAATGGCGGGACATATGCGCTGTGTATGTTGCTTTGCCCCAGCCAGTCATAAAAAAGTTTCGCATCCGTCCGGATATGCGCGGGCGGGACGTGCAGCGCGCGCCCAAACGCCAACGCTGAAAAGACTTCAAAAACAGAAACGTCAAAGCCGGTATTTGTCCACCAGCTCACACGAGCATCGCTTGCAACGGGCGCCCTTTGTTCAAAATCGAGCAACAGATTAATCACGCCACGATGCCGACACCGCACGCCTTTGGGCTCGCCCGTAGAACCGGACGTAAAGAGAATATAAGCAATGTCATCTATCGTTGCATCGCTAACGTCCACACCATCAGCAAGCGGTGCATCATCGCGTTGTATGTGTTGAAGTGAGATGACGGAATCTGCAGGAAAATCTGTGTGCAACGCTACATCATTGTGAGTAATGATAACTTTCGGCGAAAGACGCTTGAGGATCAGCGCCTGCCGCTGCGCCGGCCAGTCCGGATCGACAGGCGCATAAGCGCCGCCGCTTTTCAACACGCCGAGCATTGCTACTACGAACCCGGCGCCGGGCGGCGCGATGACGGCGACGATGTCGCCTTGGCTAACGCCCTTTCCTTTCAGGACGCGCGCCAGCTTGTCCGCACGAATATTGAGCGCCCGATAGGTTAAAACCCCTCCTTCATCGACCACCGCCGGGCGGTCTGGCGATGTATGCGCCTGCGCTTCAAAAAGCGCATGCAAAGGCTTTTTACTGGAATAGTCAGCTTTAGTATTGTTCAATTCCGTGAGCAGGAATGCGCGCGTATGTTCATCAAGGAGATCAAGGTCTTTTAGTTTCTGTTCGCCGCCTTCAAGGAATGCGTCGAGAATACGCAGATACCCATTCGCAAAGTCTCGCGACAAACGCTCATCAAAAGCCGCATCGTTGAAATCAAAATCAACATGGATGTTTCCTGCGTCATCAAAATCACGAATTTGGATACGCAAAAGATGGTGAGGTTCGCTGGCGCCGGAGTGCAACAGGCGCGTTGAAACCTGCGCACCAGCAAATCCTGGGAAAGAAAGTGTAAGAAAATTAAGCAAAACCTCACTCGCCTGCACGATTTCCGGATTGCTTGCGCCCGGCAAGGCGTGACGCAGAAAATTCAGCGACTCAACATGGGCCTTATCAAAAAGATCAGTCAGCGTATCGTCGGGAGACGCTTCAACGCGAAGCGCATAGATTTCCATCAATAGACCAATGATGGACCGGTGATCAACGGACGCGCGATTCGCGGACGCAGCGCCAGTATAGAGTGTCTCACGTCCAGCTGCATGATAAAGAAGCGCAAACAGCACTGTCGCAAAGAACTGGAACTGCGTCAGGTCTTTATTGAGCCCTCGATAAGGCGGCTCGCCGACAAGGCGGGACAGCGCCGCCGTCCGTTTCTCACCAAGTTCAATAGTGATGCGCGTGCTTTTGGTTGCCGCTTTGTCCGGCGACGCCTCACATCCAAAGATTGACATGGGCGGCGATGCTTTCCAGTCGTCGCCAAGCCCACGCCAGTAAT
>CBDDKD010000058.1:0-184277 GCA_965230025.1 Hyphococcus sp. | reverse complement strand
GCGGCGCTCAGATAATATATGAGTATGATGAGCTTGGGCGCTTGAAGTCGATTTCTAACACTCGCACTCTTTATGAGCAGCAATTCACCTTTGACGCAGAAGGCAACAGGGTTTCTGTCGAGCAGGATGCAGTAGCAGACCTCGTGCGCTTCTCAATAAGCGATGTCAATGTTGACGAAGGTGCGAGCGCTGTATTCTCTGTCACCAAGACCGGCACTGCTACACAGAGTTATAGCGTGAGTTTCGCAACTGCTGACGGGACGGCAGTGAGCGGTAGCGATTTTACCAGTCAAAGTGGCGTCCTTACGTTTGCCCAGAGTGAAACGGTAAAGACAGTTTCAGTCACGACAATCAATGACAGTAATGAAGAGGCTGCCGAGAACTTCTTCGTCAATCTAAGCGCGCCAAGTGGAGATGCTCTTATTGTTGACAATCAAGGTATCGGCACCATTGGCGATGATGATGGTCCGCAGCCTTTGTCATTTTCAATTAGTGACACACAGGTTGCCGAGGGCCAACGCGCGACTTTTGTCGTTACCAAGACTGGCACAGCAACCCAAACCCACATTGTCAACTTTACCACCGTCGATGGCACGGCAATTGGAGGGGACGACTACACGCCGTTTAGCGGTGGCTTGGTATTCTTCATTGGCGATACGACCAAGACTATCGAGGTCAACACATCAAGCGGTGGTTTAGGGGAGGGCGACGAGTTTTTCAGTGTCAATTTAACGAGTGTCGATGGTGACGCTGTAATTTTGGATGGACAAGCCGTTGGATCGATTATTGAAAATCCCCCTCCGCCGGTTTTCTCAATTAACGACGTTACGATCAACGAAGGCGACAATGCCGTTTTCACAGTGACAAAAACCGGCCTGGCAGATCGGAGATACAATGTGAGATTCGCGACTCTTGATGGGACGGCCATTGAAGGTAGCGATTACATCGATGATAACGGAACGCTAAGATTTGAGGAAAGTGATGTCACAAAAACTGTGACCATCACTACGGTCGATGATACTGACGTTGAAGGAGAAGAGTTCTTTCGGGTAGAACTAACGAACCCGACTTTTGGTTCAACAATTAGCGATGCAATTGGCATAAGCACGATAAATGACAACGAGGCGGCCCCCGCACCGTCATTTTCTATTAGCGATGCAACGATCAATGAAGGCGGAACCGCCGCGTTTACCGTAACCAAGACCGGCCAAACCACGCAGATTTTGAGCGTCAATTTTGCGACGGCGAATGATACGGCCACTGACAGTGATGATTTTATCTCCCAAAACGGCACCCTGACTTTTAGTGCGGCCGAAACGACAAAGCAGATATTGATCGCAACAACCGATGATGCGATTGAAGAGCCATCCGAGCAATTTCGTGTCAATTTAACGAACCCAACAGGCGACGCGACGATCAGTGATGCTCAGGGCATCGGCATTATCAATGATAATGATGCGGTAACGGCGTCCTTCTCAATCAGCGATGTAACCGTCGATGAAGGCGTCGCAGCGGCATTCACCGTCACAATGACCGGCCAGGCGCCTCAGGGCGCGAGTATCAGTTTCAGCACGGCGGACGGCAGCGCAATTGCAGTAGATGATTATACCGCTCAAAGCGGATCGTTGACATTTGCGGCTACTGACACAACCAAGACGATATCGATTGCTGTAGTGGATGATGCAACGCCTGAGCCAAGTGAGTTCTTCAGGGTGAATTTAAGCAATCCGACAAATGGAGCAACGATCTCCGATGTTGAAGGCCGCGCCACAATTACTGACGATGACGCCAGCGCCGCGGCTGAGTTTTCAATCAATAGTTTGAGCGACACTGAAGGCCAAACCGTTGTGCTTACGATATCGCGAGCCGGCGACACGTCGCAGGTTCAGGCTGTCGACTATACAACAGCAAACGGAACGGCGATTGGGGGAAGCGATTATACCTCAAAAAGCGGAACGCTTACCTTCCTGATTGGCGATACGAGCGCGTCGCTATCAATCAACACGCTGCAAGACACGGATGTAGAGAATACCGAAGTGTTTTATGTGGATCTCAGTAACCCGACTAATGGGGCGTCGATATTTGATGGGCGCGGGGACATTACCATTCAAGATGATGATGTTTTGGCCCCCCCTTCTTTCTCAGTCAATGATGTAACTGTTGATGAGGGGGCGCTTGCAACATTTACAGTCACGAAAACCGGGCAAACATCAGAAAGCTTCACAGTCAGCTATTCAACGCAAAATGATACAGCGCTTTCTGGAAGTGATTATACCGTCCAAAGTGGTACACTGACTTTTCTGGACACAGAAACAAGCAAGACTATATCAGTGCCCACCACAGACGATTCCACTGAAGAACAGGCTGAGCAATTCTTTGTAAATCTAAGCAGCCCTTCGGGTGGTGCGACGCTTGCAGACTCGCAAGGCGTTGGTGTGATCAACGCTAACGATACGGTTGCGCCATCCTTTGCAATCAGTGATGCGGTGATAAGTGAGGGAGGGAACGCTGTGTTTACGGTGACCAAGACCGGCACAGCATCACAAGTTCACAATCTTGATTACACAACTGCAAACGATACCGCTATTGCAGGTAGCGATTATACCGCGAAGTCCGGGTCGCTTGCCTTCTTCATAAACGATACGTCAAAAACGATTAGCATCAGCACCGACACGGACACCATTTCGGAGCCTGCAGAGTTTTTTGAGGTCGTGCTGAGCAATCCAACGAACGGCGCAACGATTTCGGATGGTCTGGGTGTTGGACAAATCGACGACGCAACTGTAGGGCCGGTCTCCTTTTCAGTGGCTGACGTAACGGTTACAGAAAATAGCACCGCAATTATCACCGTCACAAAAAACGGAACGACGGATAACACAAGGCGTGTCGATATAGACACAGCGGACGGAACCGCTCTTGATGGAAGCGACTATGAGTCTGAAAGTGACCGTCTCGTCTTTAGGGACGACGATCAGCAGCTGACGCTCGAAGTGACTATCCTGGGCGATAGCACTGCTGAAAGCACGGAACAGTTTTTCGTCAATCTTAGTAATCCTAGCGGCGATGCGACCATCAGTGATGGCCAAGGGGTCGTGACAATTCTGGATGACGACTAATGCAGCAGTGTAATCGAGCATATCGGCGCGTTTTTGAAAGCCGCCAGGACAACCTCAATCCCCTTCAACATTTCGTGGTCAGGAAATCAACGGTGCCAATGATGATGTCAAAGATCATATCTGCGATTTTAATTTCGATCTTCTCGGTTGGATTGGTCTATGCGCAAACGCCCGAGCCCCCGGCCGAAAAGCAGTTTGTTGATGAAAACGGCGTTGATCTCGTCTTTGGCGGCATCAACCTCTCCACGCCGGTTCTGGCGATTGGGCAAGCCGGGGGCCGGAGGGCTTACATGGACGTATAACTATGTGCCTGGAAACCCGGCGAATTCAGATGAGATTATTGGCTGGCGCAGCAATCATGACGGGCAGATTATTGCTTCAGGCAATAGCTACGCAGTCCAGATTGCGGGGCAATCCAAACTATTCGTCAAAAGCGGGTCAACATTTATACCCGTCAATATCGACGGGTCTTCTTTAGAATACAATGCGTCGTGGCCAGAAGAATATCGATTTACCGCTGCAGACGGTACGGTATTTAATTTTGATGACGCATACTCCGCCACCAGAGACGCAAGCTGTATTGGCAGCGTCTATCAGGAAAAGGCCGTTATCAAATCGGCTGTCCTGCCAAATGGCCAAACAAACACTTATCACTACGTAACCCGTACCCTTGGCGATACATATTGTTATAACAGCACCGATATAACGCCGAAATTTGACCGGCGCCTTCAATCGATCACCAACAACTTCGGCTATCAACTCTACTTTACATTTGAAAGCAATGACGCGGTTGATGTTGAGCGCTGGTCGACCATAACCAGAGTGACCGGAATCAATAACACAGTAGATTTCTGTGGGCCTACCGCGACGAGTTGTACGGCGGCGGCCAGCAGCGACTGGCCTTTTTTAACTTACGATTTGTCGCTCGGTGAGATCATTTTTGTCGTCTTTGTCCCAGGCGAGTTATCGGTGAATTCCATTACAGATGCCGAGGGCAAAAAGATTGACATTGGTTATGATACGTCCCAGCCGGTTAAATCACCCCCAAATTCCATAAGCTTTCCAAACGGGACGATAAACACAATCTCAATTGCGTATGATGCAAATCGTGTGAGTTCATACAATCGCGGATTTGGGGCGTGGACTTATACATATAGCGATGTGTTTGTTAGCCAGACGAACTGGAAACGCACTGTTACCGTTACCGACCCTGCAGGAAAATCGACCGAGGTGAAGTCTGATGTTGCCGAGCGTTTGGTTGAATCGGTAAAAGATGAACTCGGACATATTACGACATATGAATATGACTTAGAAGACCGCATCAAAAAAGTTACAAGGCCGGAAGGGAACTCCGTATCCTATAGCTATGATGGGCGAGGGAATCTTACGCAAAGCTCTGCAGTAGCGCGGCCAGGTTTTAGCGAGACCAATATCGTTACTTCAGCGACTTATCCGGCAAGCTGCTCAAACCAGAAAACGTGCAATAAGCCGACATCGACCACAGACCCGCGAGGGAAAGTAACAAATTACACTTACGCTTCCGCGCATGGCGGAGTGCTGACTGTCACAGCCCCAACCGCAGGCGGCGTCAGACCACAAACCCGGTATACATACGCTCAAAAGAACGCTCGTTACAAGAATGGGCTCGCCAGCTTTGTAACCGGCAGCCCGGTTTATCGTCTGACCAAGGTTTCGTCCTGCGCGACCGCCTCTTCATGCAACGGAACGGCGGATGAAACCAAATCGACGACGGTTTATCCGTCCTCTTCCGGTCCAAACAATCTTTTGCCTATTTCGGTGACAAACGCGGCTGGCAATGGAGCGGTGTCTTCTATTTTTACTATGAGCTATGATGATATCGGCAATCTGAAAACGATTGACGGGCCACTTTCAGGCATATCAGACAAGACTCGATATTATTATAACGCCGTACGCCAACAAACTGGTGTCGCCGGGCCAGATCCGGACGGCGGCGGCGTTCTTAAACACCGCGCTGTTAAAACTACATATAATTCCGATGGCCTTGCCGCGCGCGTTGAAAGCGGAACGGTTACGAGTCAATCGGATAGTGCGCTAAGTGGGTTTTCAGCCTTACAACAAACGCGGACCTTTTATGATGACTATGGCCGTATCGTGCGATCGACACTAGATCAGGGGTCGATTGGGTATACGACCAACCAGATTAGTTACGATAGTGTGGGGCGGCCTAACTGCGTAGTGACGCGCATGAACAGGAACGTCTTTACTGCATTACCCTCATCGGCATGTGCTTTAGGTTCGGCAGGTGCGTTTGGTGCCGACCGAATAATCAAAACCGCATACGATGACGCTGGCCAGGTTACGCAGACTATAAGCGCATTTGGCGTGTCGGGACTTCAACAAAATACGCGAACGACAACCTATTCGCCTAATGGGCTGGCGCTAACCGTTACCGATGCAAAGGGTAACAAAACAACATATGAATATGACGGCCATGATCGACTGAAAAAGGTTCGCTACCCCAATCCGGCGACTGCTGGCGCTTCGTCAACAACAGACTATGAACAATTCACCTATGATGCCGGGTCGAATGTGCTCACGCATCGGCTGCGTAACAGCGCTCAATTCAGTTTCACTTATGACAATTTATCGCGCATGGTTTCCAGCAATGGTCCTGGAACAGCGCTTGATGAGACATATGCTTACGACAATTTCGGGCGAACGCAATCTGTCAGCCGGAATGGTGCTTCGGTCAGTTACGCTTATGACCAGCTATCGCGGCTGCTAACCGAAACACAGACGCTTGGGGCTGTGAGTTATCAATATGATGAGGCGGGCCGGCGAACGCGAATGACGTGGCCTGGCAGTTCCGCCTATTTTGTTGAGTATGATTATAATGATGTTGGCGCCGTAACCGCTATCCGTGAAAATGGTGCGTCATCTGGAGTTGGGGTGCTTGCAGCATTTTCGTATGACGACCTTGGGCGACGAACATCAATCATTCGCGGCAACGGGATCTCAACAAGCTATAGCTATGATGGTGCTTCCCGGTTGGCGAGCCTTGTGCATGATGCGCCGGGGACAACTCATGATCAAAGCTATGGCTTCAGCTATAACGAAGCGTCACAAATCACCGCAGAGACGACGTCAAACCCGATCTATGACTGGTTGCCGGGGCCGAATTTCACCAACTCATATGGCGTCAACGGCCTTGACCAGTATACGGCGATTGACAGTTCTACATTGAGCTACGGTCCGAACGGCGGGCTCACAAGTGATGGCGCCAACACTTATGTTTATGATGACCTAAACCGCCTGACCTCAACGTCCGGCGGCGCCACGCTGCAATATGGACCAACGGGCCGTCTGTCACAGTCTGCAGGTGCAGGAACAACGGCGCGTTTCCTGTACGATGGGGCTGATGTGATTGCCGAGTATGATGCGGCAGGAAACCTCCAGCGCCGCTTTGTGCATGGGCCTGGTGTTGACGAGCCTTTGACCTGGCTGGAAGGGACGGGAACGTCTGACCGGCGTTGGCTGCTTAGTGATGCACGTGGTAGTGTCGTGGCGATATCAAACGCTGTCGGCGTTGTAACGGATGTCAACACTTACGACGTATACGGCGTGCCGAGCGCAAGCAATATAGGCCGGTTCCAGTTTACCGGTCAGATGCGGCTCTCTGAAGGCGGGCTTGATCTCTATCACTTTAAAGCACGCGCTTATCATCCGACCTTGGGGCGATTTCTACAGCCCGATCCCGCAGGGTATGGCGATGGCATGAACATGTACGCGTATGTTGGAAATGACCCGGTGAACTTGACCGACCCGAGTGGATTGTTCGCTATGGGAATTGCCACAATGGGGCCGTTAGCAGCGTCATCAGGTTCAGTTATTGCGGCGCAAGGCAATATAGCGGCAAATCTTAATGCTGGCTATTACCGTCTGTTCGACGACGGGGTTGTCAGAGACGTCACTATCTTGAATCTGCTGAATGGAGAATATGGCGGCGCTTCTGGGGCTAACAGTGGTTCAGACAGCCCGTTTTTCAGAGCGATTAGCGGTGGTAAGGCTGGCAGTCTTGAGGAATATCTCTCTAGTGTTGGAGAGGAGTTGGTGGGAGGGCTCCTTGAGTATCCAGGTACAGGTACTGTTGGCAAAGCAGGGCTAGGCGCCGGCAAGTTAGGAAGTGCGCTATTTCTAGGGGTGAAACGCTCGCGAACGGCTCATGCTCTAGGGGAAAGGCTGGAGAGGCTGCGGTTCGCAGTGCCCATAATATCGGACCGGCGACTACCATTCGAGTAGGTGCGCTTAGAACACGCCGACCGGATGGCCTTACAAGCACAGTGTTGAGTGAAGTGAAGAATGTTGGTAAATTATCCTACACAAGCCAACTTCGCGATTTTGCCACTTACGCCAAAGCGAATGGTCTCAGGTTCGACTTGTACGTCCGTCCAAGTACAAGACTGAGTGGACCACTCTTAGAAGCCGATGCCGCTGGTGTGGTGAATATAATTAAATTCCAAGGGTTTTGATGGCGAGAAAAAGACAAGGATCAATGACGCTTGATGAGTTTCATGCTCAACTAAAAGCTGAGGGCAGATATGATGCGTATATCGAACGCAAGCGTCAGCAAGAACAAGACAGGCGAAAACGGCAATCCGAATTACGCGGTGAAGAACACGCTATACTAGATGACTTAAAACAGCTTGGTTATCGAGAGGTTCAATCGGTTTGGGATTTTGTCAACACGGACGACCCTTATCCTGAAGCAATTCCTGTCTTGTTTGAGCATCTTCAAAAACAGTATCCGGATTCAATTCGCGAGGGGATAGCCCGCGCCTTGTCTGTTCCGGCTGCGCGCCACTTATGGCCAAAACTGTTGGAGATTTATCGTAACGAACCCGCTTGGCGTCCCCGGAAAGACTTCAGCTAAAGAAGGATTGGCGGTAGCGTTGTCGGCTCTTGCAGATGACGAAGTTATCAACGATGTGTTGGAGATCTTCCGGAATAGCGATTTCGGGCCGAGTAGAATGTTAATGGTTGGGCCACTGGAACACTCAAAAGACCCTAGAGCAACTGATGCGTTGATAGCGTTACGGGATGATCCCACCATCAATGATCCGGAAGATAAAAAAGAAACTTGAGAAAATCATTAAAAGGCATCTGAAGAAAACAGGACGATCCTTGGCCTAATTTTACTTCCGCTGGGTGCGGTCATTCTTAGTATTTTGCGGACTTACGGCTCTCTGAGAGTGGGCTTAACCTCTATAAAAAATAGGCGCGGGCTTATCAGCCCAGCCTTTGGCGGTTTTTGCATCCGGACGCTACCGGCATGAACTTTATGCCTATTTCGGCAATGACTCAGGAAATTTCGTGGCTCCGCTCGGTTTATATTCAGAACTTCAGTGTTACGGGCTCGTAACTGTATAGCACCTCAGGCCACTAGCACCTCTCTTTTTCGTCGGTGAACTAGCGGCTGGTGCCTAGCGGTTTATAGTCTCCGCTAGGTGTTTGATTATGAATGTTCAAATAGATCGAGAATTACAATTGTGGCATTATGTGGTGAGTCATTGCCAGCTTGTTCTTCTTGGAGTCAAGAATGCCAATAATCAGACGCGTAGGTCAATCGTATTCAAAAATGTTAAAGAGATTCATCTTCCTTCAAGCTTACATTGCACGTCTATAGAATGGGATGATGAGAGCGAAAAAAATATATCTTTCATACGGGAAAGAAACAGTTTTTTGTTGTTGCAGGACATATGGAAACGATGGAAGACAAGCTTGGGTACAATGATCCAGTGCCATTCTATATTGATTAGCATTGGTAACAGTCTGATTGTCTCCCCGCCGACCGTGGCCGATTTCAGCTCAGGCTACAGCAAGCCGGTTGATGTTTATTGCCGCTCGCTACGCTCGTAAATATGCCGTTGTGGAAGGTTTGAAAACGTTTCTGCACTCCGTAACAAAGTCAGCCTTGTTTTTGCTGCCCGTAATTGCGCTGGCGCTTTTCCGCGACCCGCGGTTTGTTTTTGCAACGCAAGAAGGCGCTACAGATATTATTGAGAAAGCCAATAGCCGGATATTTTATCAATGAAGGTATTGATTATATTGATATTTTAGGCTTCCCCATTTGCGCGGGTTGGGTAATCCGAGGCGGAAACTTTGTACGGTATTGCTGAGACAGACCAGGTGGTGTATGAAGGTAATAACTACCTTAGGTAGAATTATTCTCAGTATTATTGTTGTGTATTTTCCAGGCAATGTGACGCGATCGCGGGGAGCGATGAGCGACAAAATAGAATTTGAAGAAGCATCGATTCAATCGCGGTCTTTAAAAAGGTCATTGCCTTATAAAGACAGCATTGTGCCTTTCGATGGATTTGAAGCATCGGATAAACTCGATGAAACACGTTCCCTTGCTCAATCCAGAACCCAAGTTGAAAATCCGCAGCAACCGCCTTGGCGCGCCGTCGCGATGCTTGAGTTTTACAATGGAAATATTCTGAAGACGCGGGCGACAGGTTTTTTTACAAAAGGCGATTTACTTGTAACTGCTCGGCATAATTTCTTTCTAAGCGCACCATATGATGCAATTGGCATTACTCTTGGTTTTGACGTAAACGCGCCAGCGCATGTTACCGTTCCAGCATATTCACAAAGTTGGTATCAACATCGCGATGTTGGCGTCATTGTAACGGAAAATATCGCTATTAACCCATTCGTGCCGCCGGGAGGCAGCACTGTAGATGGCATTCTAGCCGGTTACGCGTTTGGGGACGACTATGGAAACCCGATACTTAGTGCGGGTGCGAATAAACTATACCTGAACGGCCAAACCCTTTCCTATTTAATACCGTCGCATAAGGGAGATAGTGGGGCTCCTGTGTTCAGCTTAACCAGGAATATGCCGGAAGTGTTCGGTATACACACAGCGCTAGTTCAGGGGTCGACACCCGGCGAATATATTGGACAAGCGGAATACTATGATGGGCAAATGATACAAATCATTGAGGCTTTGGAATACCATGCAAGAAATCAACAGTATGTGGGGGTTTAGATATGGGAAAATATATATGGGTGGCGACTGCCGCTCTTATGGTTTCATCATGCGCAAATGGATTTTCGGGCGCTCGACCGCTTACATACAAAGAGCCCGCAGAAACCAGAGTTTTAGTAAGTTATGATGGTTGTCCTGATACAAGTCAGGAGGGTGAGCAATTCGCCCCCCTCGTTGCAGCAATAGCCGTTGGAGCGGCAACTAGTTTACTCGAAGGATTTGGAAATGCTCTGTCAAATGCTGCGCAAGGAGGCGCGCTACCGTCAAGCATTGCTGCCTCAAACACAGAAGTCACTCCTAAATATTTTCCGAAATGCCTCATCATAGTAAGGGGAGATTTGGAGCCCGCGCCCGATGCCTCCAAAATTAAGGAATGGCTTCCAAACACAAAATTCGATGGAAGTTATCGACCAGCAGGTGGCGGCAAGAAAGCAAAGTTGCCCATGGTTAAAGATCTCCACCACTTGCTGCAACTACAAATAATCAATTCGAGAAATAACGAGGCTTTCACATTTGCCCCGGTTCTTACCTATGTGAAGAAATCCATGGATGGTTCCAAGAAAGGTTCGAGAGAGCTTTCCGTGGCTGTTCAGTTTGCAAGACCTGACAAGGATAAACCGACTGGCGGTGTTGTTTTGATAGGTAACCGTCAAATTGGTCAAATCGATACCTATAAGCCGCTAGAAAATTCTAGACATCCTTACGAGTCACCTTGGTTTAAGGGCGTGTTGCTAGCCGCCGATAAAGCCGGTGGTGCGGCTGGCAATTTGGAAGGTGATGACAAGAAAGAAAATAGCGGAAGGGACAACGCTGTAGAAAGCCCGCCGCCGAAGCTGGAAACTGCAGAGGCAGTAATGAATGAAATTACTCCGCTTCCGCCAGCGCCCTCGGTGCCGAGCGATGGCATTGATCTAGGCGCGATCGGTAGCGTTCAAGGAGGAGGAAGCATAGAAAAAATCTTCGTTCCGGTGACAATCACCACGACCGTGATCGAAACCAGGCCGACAAAAGAGTTTCTTGCGTTTGTGGCATCAGTTTTCAATAAGAACGCTAAACCAGTACTTGATAGCAAGCTCAAGTCAGCACTTGATCCGGCAACAATCGAAAAAGAAGTAAATGATGCGTTCGATGCTGAGGCGGCTTACGTCACGGCATATGGAGCAGCTCAAGAGGCTATTATCAACTATTGTGCTCTCAAGGGTCTTGGTATGGACAAAAATAATGCGGCAAGCCGTATCAAAGCGTCTTCTAGTGCGCGAAATCTTCAAATATTAGCTAACAAGGCGGCAGTCGCCGCTGATCGAGAGCGACCTTACTCGCCTAGCAAATTCATTAATGCGAGCGATCAGGAAATCGCGACCGCTAATCCGTCGCCATTCTGTTCGTAATAATCGAGTTCCTCCTGTACGACTTATATGATTGTCGGGCCATGTGCGGGAAGGGATGCAACGGGAAACCGAAGGGGTTTCCTTTGCCAAGATAGCCCGGCGTACGTAGTACAAAGGGGACATCTTGCGCGTAGTTTAATCGAACACATAGTCGTGAAAATCCTGCACATGAATATTGAACGCTCCAGGATTGATTGATTAGGGTTGGGCAGGGGGATTGCCTATCAGGAGCATAGCAGTCCGGGTTTGGCCCCACACAATCCGGTCCTTGATTTCGGGTGTTGTTGACATTTGAACTTACCTTATTGGCTAAAAAAGCGCCTTTCCGGCATCGGTCCTTTGAAAGCTTGCCGTTGGCGCCGCCGATACTCCCACGGCCTGTCAATGGCCGGCGCGCGCCATAAATCTGTAAGTGGCAAAACGCAAGCGATTGCGACTTTTGCTTGGATCAGCCATGCCCCTGCAGACCTACATCCTAAGTATATGATCTGCTGATTCGCGAATCAGAATCTGGGGATTTCTTTCGCTCACATGTCAACAAAAGGGAGAAGAGTATGACAGTTGAACGAAAACACTTTTTCCGTTAACGGGTTGTTAACCAAAAACAGAGGGGTCTTATGAAAGAAAGACGCATATTTTTGCTTGCGCATAAACTCAATTGGAACCGTAACCGGTTGAGGTTAGATGCAGGTATAGCCGGACGGATCAGAACGACACACCGCCGAGTGGGAAAACGCACGCGTTGCCAAGATTTGAGAGACTTCTTTACCGAACTTGCCCTTATTGGGCATTCTGTTGCGACTGAGCACCGACTCGTTGCAGAAGCAAATCGGGACACATTGAATACGCAAAAAGTTTGGGTTGATGCACACCGGATTGATTGGGATGCGATGAAGAAAATGGCTGACGGAAACATCCTAAAAACTGAGTTCGATGTGGTTTCTTGCTTGATTGTAATTGGGTATCAAGATATGAATGGTAGTGTACAGAACAATAGAACTGGCAAACCTTTATACATCTAATTGGATTATGGCTGCTACAAAGCACATCTCGGAGTTGTTTCAGCAAGAAGCAAATCAAGTGATCGGATCAATTTCTGATCAGGTAGATATATTCGCCACTCGCGCCCGAATATTACTTGCGCGCAAGCCTCAGAAAAAAAAGCTCCTAATCGAAGAATTCGAAAAGCGTTGGCTTGCAAAGATAGAGTCTGATTGGGCTGACGAAGAGGCTATGTATGACAGGCGAAACAATCACGAGCCAGGATTTACAGCCGCAAAACGCCGAAGCATTAAAGGCGAAGTTAGAAAAAATATCTCTCGAGATATCGAAAGCATACTCGGCTTATGATCAGCTGACACCGATCAATATTGAGGATTGGGAATTAGTTCACAAAGGCCCTTTCTTTGAATTTCTGAAAGTACCTTTCTTGCTTTCTGATAATGCAGTTAGCGAAAACAAAACTCCTTCATCCGATGAATTGCGCGCACAGTTGATGCAAATTGAAGCGCGGTTGTTTGAAAAGCTCTCAGATGCAGAATCTGAAATGCATTCAAATTTGAAGAAATCACTTGGCTTTGTTGAATCCCGAATTCGAAAGAAGTGGCGTAATTTAGCTATCGTTAGCATCCCAAAAGAATTAAACGAGTTGCAACAGTCAGAGCAATCTTTTCAACGAGCCGTTATTTCCATTCAGACAAAGCTAGAGAAGAATCAGAGCGATCAGCTAAGCGTTGAACATTGGAGCTTGATCAAATCTGAATGGAATCAAGTAATCGCCAAATATATTGAATTGTCCGAACACTGTGAGAATCTAATCGAGCGTTTCGATGCTATTTATGGAAATCGAATGCAAACCGA
Organism: Hyphococcus sp.; assembly: GCA_965230025.1. Lineage (GTDB taxonomy): Bacteria > Pseudomonadota > Alphaproteobacteria > Caulobacterales > Parvularculaceae > Hyphococcus. The sequence continues at coordinate 170,877 of CBDDKD010000058.1, read as the reverse complement.
GTACGGAAAAGTGGCAATCTACATCGCCCTTTTTGGAATTTCATTAACATTGGCTCTGCAAGCGTTCGATTTTTTTAGACCTGATGATCCAACGGTAGTTTTTGAATTTGGAGTAAACCCAGAGTCTGAGTGAGGTTTATAACGCGCTTTTGCATTCAACTCTCTGCGTTCGTTTGCTAACTATACGCGCTCAACTAGTAGCGCTTGCATGCCAACGTCCAGACTGGAAAACTCTCAATATCTTTTTCATCGCTAATGCAAAACAAGAAGCGTTTGTTAAATGCTTAAGATGTTGGACTCTGAATGAGTTTTTTCCAAATCTGGCGCCCATCACTATTCTCAAATAGCCGCTCGTCGGCGCGAACAAATCCACTAAAAAAGTCTAACCCGGTTAATTCCTCAATCACCTTCACGGTTGTTATGCATTCGCTGAGATATGAATCTAAAGCGCAGCCATGACCGTTAATGCTGGTTCTGTGTTGGAACAAGAACGGCACTGCGCCATCATGCGTGATTACTATCTTATAATACATATCTGGCACGCCAATATCGCCATCAGGTCCGACAAACTGGACGTCATCACCAAAGACCGTACCTGCAAAAATATGGAATATGTAACCATCATCGACCAAATGCCTGATGCGAGTTTCTAGCTGATACCAAAGGCCATCGGACTCCCCCTGGCCCCCAAAACCGTTGAACGCCTCATGATATTGAGGTGCGATGTTTGACATGTAGTTCACTTCATACACAGTGCAGGCATCGTAGATATCATCAAGCGTCAACCCGTCATCACCGACTGCATATTGACCGTCGCCGTCCCGATCACCACCGGCGATAAAGTAAGGCACAATATGCCCACGGGCGAAATTATCCGTTGACGCAAACAGACCATTATAGTCCGTCGTAACTACTGGATTGGGTACATCGGGGTCTCTTCTAAAAGACTTCCATTCGAACTTCCGGGTTGGAGTCCATCGGTAGTCGGGCTCTGCGAACCACGCTGCCCAACGCGGTACGCGATGCTCCTCATCATACTCAGTAACATAAGCCCTCCGGACATAAACGTCATTATCGGACGGAAGCCCCCCGTAAGTATGTAGCTCCAACGCATCTGAAGCCTGTTGCTCTGTCAACTGACTGCATTGGAGTCTGCTTGAAACTGCGGCCGTCCGAACAAAAGGCGCGGCAGTGTTCTCCGGCACGGCTTGACTAGCTTCAGCGCTAAATATTTCAGCGTGGCGAGCATCGTGGTGTCGAGTTGCGCAAGCGGTGAGGGTGCAGGCTACGACAGCGATTCCAAACAGTCTCGAAAACATGATTGACCTCGCATTCAATTGGTAAACCCTCTTACTCCAATTTAGAGGTGCTGACAAATACTAGGGCATGGGCGTATCCTGATGACCCAGATCTACAAATTGCAGGACTAACGGTTTCCAGCTTTTTTTTAAGCTTTGCCCTTGCCAATAACATTTGACGTCAAACAAGAGCAGTAACACGAAGGTTTGGTAGCAATAGATAAGGGACTTAGCAGGCGCCTGGCAATCGCTTATGCTTGACCGCCGGACGAAATGTTCTCGCTTGTGATAACCCACGCTAGATTAAAGAATGTCACTTGGCGCAATTTTAAATTATGTCAGGTTAATTGTTCAGTGAACGTTTCAACACTGTTCTCAATACTATCCCCTAGAATATGCGCTAATTCTAAGAAAGGATAGATAATACGTTGCGGCAGCGATTTAGAGGAACCGAACTCGAACGATACTTTCTCGATCAGCGAAGCCTGGAAGGAAATGGAGTTGATCAAACTGGAGTTGAAACGTACGCACAAAGATCGGGACGATATCTAAGATCAGGTCGAGCAGGTCGAGAAGGAGATCAAAGGACTAACGCATCTTTCGGTGCTTGGAAGATAAGCCCACTCAGGCTTGCAGTCATAGGAATGTAGTGAGTATGGGCAACCGTTTACACCAATAAGGTTTCACAAAGGCGTGATAATCGTATAAGTAGTAATTTGATAAATATGCGATTTTTTTATTGCCCTACGGTTGTATTTAATATTACTCTTGCGCTTATTCAGTGGGGGAACTTCTAGGGAGGGCGAATAAAGATGGATAATGTTGCTTTATTAAAGAACGAACCCGAAGTGGACATCACTTCAGAACAGTCCACGCTCAATCAAGCGGAGGACGCGTCACTAAACGCGCTTGAGCAATGCTCCAACTTGGGCGCCGCATTCGCATCGTTTATGCGAAAAACAAAATACTCTATTCTTCATCCGAAAGCGCGCGTAATGATGAAGCGGTATCCTCACATGATAGAGAAGATCGTTGGTGTCTCCGATGATTTATGTGAGTTTCACAAGCTTGCGCACTCTATGGCGGAAAAAAGTTCAGCTGGAAATATCGTTATGTCAGGCGGCTTGCCCAAAGATGAGCATTTCAGACATTCAAAAGATCAGGGATGAACTTTGTCGCTGAGCATGCGATATTCTTCTTCTATGTAGCGGCATCGGCAATTGTAGCGTTGTTTGCATTTCTATGGGGAGGAAGAACGAAACTGATGGGCGCCGGCTTATTGCTGGCGTCTATTCCTGTTTCGAATATTCTGCACAGCATACTCGTGTTGGGATGGCTCACTATCAATCAGTTTGCTGTCAGTCTGATCACCTTAGATTTTATATTGGCCTATTTATTTTTCGAAATTGCGAGACGTTCAACCAGGTTGGAACCTAGTCGCTGGGCAGTATTTGTTGCTGCGATTCACGTTAGTATGGCTCTGGTCAGTATTGCTGCTGCAATCTTTGTGAGCTTCGGTCGAACGGCCGAATACCAGCTTATATTGAACTTGCTTCTAATTACTGCGTTTCTGGCGTGTATCGCGGGCTTCACCCCAAAAAGCCGCAAGGAAGCGATTGGCATTTTACGGATGAAATGGCTATATTTTAAATCTGACTGGCTTCGAATCTCTGCCAATTTAAAGCAACTCAGGATTAGCAAACTGTCCATAAAAAACATTTCGCCATCTCCCGCCATTAGCGATCTTGATGAACACATTGGGAAAAAGCTTCGCGAGGCCAGGATAACCGCTGGATACAGCCGTGAGGTCTTGGCGAAGAAGCTTGGCGTCACCATTCCCCAGATTCAAAAATACGAAACTGGTGCTACGCGGCTAACGGCAAGCTCCATTTACATACTATCGGAAATTTTCAATCTCGAAATTAGTTATTTTTACGACGGTTACACGAGTACCGATGCAAAGGGCGTTAAGCCAGTTGCTACTTAGGGCGAAAATGCGACGTCTTACAGATATCCTTGTTCATGTTCCGATACCGCTACGGATGAAATATCGGCGCCGGATTTTAATGATCGCGGATTGGTGGGCCTTGAAACTTAGAAGCAAGCACGGCGAGGCTGCACGAGCACGCTGCATTCAGCATCAAATCGCGACAGCAAAAAACGGCGCTGAATTGCGCAATCACATATGGTCGCTTGTTAACAGAAGTCTGCGTTCTGAACCACAAGGCGCGCTTCCCAAAAAGAACGCACCTATCCACTAGAGAGGAATAGAGTATAACATATTCGACTAACTTAAGAATTGTGCAGTTGGGGCAGACCTTGGCCGAAAGCCATTGCGAACCAAGCTCCAGTCAGGCTTTGTTTGCCGCGTCCGCACAGAACGAACAATGATATGTAACAAGAACTATCAGGCTGGTGACCATGTTTGGCCGATTTGCCATTCGTATCTATTTCTTAGAGTGACTTGCTCGATCCTCACTGCAGACATAAGCGAATACACATTTATTCACGTAACCTCACCTTTTTCGTTAAACCCAGCCGAAGTAATACTTCTCCAAAAGCTCTTTTACTGTTTGAGCACTCGTGTACGCAGCATAAGCTTGATAGTTGTCGTTTTTATCAGAATTAGCAAAATCGCAAACTGATTTGACGGCGAACGGTGTCGGCCTCGGAGAACAAGCCATAGTGGCGGCCGCATATAAACCATACACCTCCATGTCTATGCCGATGAGTTCCCGGTGTGAATTTTTGATTTGAGTAACTACATCAGAGTCGGCGAGAACAGCAGATCCTGATGCTAGCGGCCCAGCGCTCAATCTGAATTCCGACGGTGGTTTTTCTTGCCACCCATCTTGAACGGCCCGACAAAATTTTTGATCATTCGAAAGTGAATCGAACGCCGTTCGCACGCTATAATCGACGGCAAGTTGGTGTGGTGCAACGGCAAATCGGTTCTCCTCTTTACTTGAATCAATTTTACCACTTTGCCAATCCCAAGTGGGATCGGCAAGGATTGCCGCGCCGATTGGTACTTTGCCTTGGATTCCTCCGCATATTCCTGACATTATTATGTGTCGGGGCCGGCAAACATCGATAACGCGCGCCGCTGACAGCGCCGACGAAACGATGCCCATTCTCGTGCAATAACTTGCGAATACGGAAAATTCTTTGCTGTTGCTGGTGAAGCGCCCCTCATATCCAAACAGGTTTTCTGCTAACGGCTTTAATTCAGACCATCCCCAAGGTAGTCGCAGGATTGCATTGAGTTCCGGATCTCTGAGTGCACAAAGGATGGCAACATCGCATAGATAATCGTTTTTCTTCCTGACATTGGAAGATTTCTGCAGGTAATTCACACAATTGATAATTTGATTTGACCAACTATCGCTCGTTGGATCATAATGAATGAGCCGCCATGTATGGTCTTCAAAAAAATCAGAAATTCCATCCGCAGCAGAAATGTCAGCGGTAAGCCCAAGAATTTTGTTTGGCTTTATCAATCCATCTTCATCAGTCAGCTCTTCAAGAAGATCCCGTGAATGTTTTGAGTCGGCCTCGTCTTGTGTTCGCAAAGGGATAATAATGTCGATAATCAAGAGTTCGAACTTGACGTCTTCCAGTTTTTCACGAGCGGCCATGCAATCTATGACAATTGCGATGTCCTTTTCGTCCACACCGTTAGAAGTCAACTTTTGAAAGAGAAGCTGATACCTCTTGGGATCATCATCGACGATTAAAATTTTCATTGTTCAACAATCCCAATTTCTTTCAACATCAAATTAAGTTGGATCTTCCAGTCACCATAAGCAGAATTAAAATGAAGAATGCCGCGAAAAAAATCAGGAAATTCTTCAGTCAATTCCTTATTCATCGCCTTTAGACCGACTTCTCCACCTGATTTCGTAAATGCCTCATAACCGGTTAGAACAATGACTGGAATAGTTTGATCATTAAGGTCCATCTCCCTCATTAGATTAGTCCCGCCAAAGCCTTGCGGGCGTCCCCCTGACTCGGCACCCTTAATATCGAATGTTGGCAGAGACATGTCTAAAATGATCAAATCGAAAATATCTTTATCCAGCGCCTCCATCGCCGACCTTACAGACAGCGCCTCGATCAAACGTGCATCGGGTAGCAACTTTGAAAGATAACTGGATATATGCCTGAGCTTGGGCTCCTCATCTTCAACTATCAGTAGTTTCATCCATAAGCCTCAAAATTGCGACGGTTGCTTTGGTCGGTTTGAACCAGACGGTTAAATTGAACCGTTTGTCTTTCGTCAGACCGTATTCCAGTTTGCCCCCAGGAGTGTGTTTCAGCACAGATGCTAATTTAACAAATCCTGAGCCTCCCTCTTTCTTCGATGCTTTGCCGATCTCTCCGCGCTCAATAATTCCTGAGATAGTTTCCAGTGTTTCTTTAGCTATGTCTGATAACTCTTTGCTTGCAAGCTCGGAGGTTATGCTAATTTTTAAAACGTTGTCAGCGTCATACTCACACGATAACTCCACTTTTGCGCCCGCCTTAACCCCACTGTGCGCTTTAACGTTATCCATGCCAACGAAAATAGTCTCCCACAGTAACAACAAATCGGGCGGCTGGAGGTCCACGTGTCCATCCACATTTACGTCTAACTTTGGATCAAAGGCGCGATGCATTGTAAGAGCCGATGCTATCGCTATGTCCACGCCTTCTTCAAGCGTGTATATGCCGCCCTTCGGCTGCGTATCCGGTTTGACAAACCAACCTGCCGCCCTGTCCAACATCCTTTGCACCTCAACTGACGTATCAACGATCTGCGTAGACAGTTCAGAGAAAGATGGAGAGTGTTCAGCAATTATTCGGAGGTCTTCTCGAAGTTTCGTGAACAGGTCTGCAAGTTGATTTTTTAGAACAACGCCGATCTCATGCTTGGCTCTATCTAAACACGGCTCCATGGACTGCCAAAATAGTTGAGAGGTGCTATTCAAAAACGTCTCAAACTCGATACCTGCTTGCGTCAATGTTCGCATGACAAATAGTGAGCGCTGATTGATCGGTATATGAAATACACCGTTGGGTTTTTCCTCTGACTTGATCTGTAAAATTTCATCCTTCAGCGAGACCAGTGCGTTATCAAAACGTTCTGCAAATTCGCTCAAAATCCGTTGTAGCTCTCTATTATTCTCGTCATTGAGTTGAAGTTTATTTTGCAGAAAGGCATTGTCTCGATAGGAACCAAACTCACTATCTCTAGTCGTTATGAGGCTCGCAAATTCCAAAGGCCCCCGTATCAGACCGATAAAGGACTGGTGTCGAATGCGTTTGCTCAGGAAGTAGTCCAAACCAAAATCGCTATTAGCCAAAAACTGCGCGCCAAGCCGTTTGTAAATGTTTGTCAGAATTGCATCTGCTTGATCATCCGGCGTGTAGAATGCCTGGCGTGTTGCGAGTTCATTCAGGAGATCGCGTAACATTTGTTCAACATCTGTCTGGGCAACCAAGCCGGCGTTCACAAGGGCGGTATACCGTTCAAAATCCTCGCGAACATTTCTACTCGCCCAACGCCGAAAAGCGTCGCCGTCGACATGAATTCGCGAAGAGTCGACCATTTCTAACCCCTCATCAATTTTGAGGTCGCTAGAAATCTGCACGACTTCTACGGTATATTCCTCCATGCGGTCCGGATCCAATTCTAAAAGGTGCCCGCCGATTGACCGGCGCTCTTCCAATACTTCACGAGACGATTGGAATCCCCTAATGAGGTCCATGAAGGTGGGCCGACAAATTCGTCGTAAAAAATAGACGAGCTTTTTATGTTCCAGGCCATGGTCAGATTTTAGCAAGTCGGATGGTTTACCTGCGTCGCGCTTACGCAGAAAGGCGCTTAATTCATGTCTCAATGTTGCGGCCAACCTATCGCTATCCGTCAATCTCCATGCAGCATGCAGCGCAATCAGCGGAGATAGGTCATCACGTAGCGCTTTCCAATCACGTTTCGTAAATGTTCCTAACGCCTCTGCTACGGGCAAGAAAAGATAGTCCGAACTTCGACTTGCGACGCGATTTGCGACAAATTCGACTAGTTCTTTTTTACTCCTTGTACGATGTAAACATTCCATATGAAAAGGAGCAGCCAGATTGCTGGTAACGTAGTCTGATGCAGGGACTTTTTGAACAAGAGAAACGACTCCCTCGTAATCGTTGGTAACATATGCATGCAGACATTTCGAGATACGCTTTGACGAGGCGTTTAGGTTTTTGATTTGCGTCTCGGAAAGGGGCGAACCGCCGGTCAACGCGCTTACAAACACCTCTTCTTGCAAGCTAGAATCGACCTTCTGCTCAGATCCCATTGTTAGGAAGTGAAGCTCCGGTCCTTCTCGTTGAGAATTAAGAGCAATTTTTCTAAAGCTCTGACTGCTCGGCGCTAGACGAACAATCCCAAGTGCATTTTCAATTTCGCGCAAACCATCAAATACTGGCAATCCAGAAAAATTCCGGCAGTTTTTTCTCCACTGTTCAATGGCGGTAGGGGCGGATTTATCGCGCTTAATAACAGACGAAAGATATTTCTCGCTCTGTTTAATTGGTAGGTTTTTCGGTGGTTGGTAATTACCACCGTAGGCGCGCACGACAGCTCTACATGCCAATACCCAAGGTGACTTATTTGCCGACAACGCGGTCATTTTCCAGGCACGCCGCAAAGCTTTTACGTCAGTCGAGGAAAAGAACGCTCCGACAGCCTTCGTCGCTTCTATACGGTTTATGTTGATCGTGGATAGTTCAGTGGTTTGGGCAAGGCGCTTTATTCGAAAGTCCTCAATCGGTCGTAACGCCTGAATTGCATTGGAAATTTCATCTTTCAAATGTACGAAGTTTGGATTCTTCGCCATTTGCTGAAGAACAGCTATGAAAGTCATATAAATATCAAACGGATGATTACTCAGCTCGTGTCGCAGGATATCGGCGATGCCGACGTCTTCTTGGGGGAACTCGTAGAGCAGTTTAAATCTAAGGTACGTTTTGAGTTCAGGCGGGTAAGGCGTTTCGCTTAACCGCATATCCATTATCTCAGAAAAATGCGACCAAGTCGTTTTGTCTTCATTACGAACGCCTGTGAAGTATGCGATGTACGCAAGCACGCCGCGTTTATGCTTTTCTCGCAGATTTGCGACGACCTTTTTCTGAAGCTCTAGACCACCACTTTCCTGTGCAATTGCAATCCTGAGCTGTGACGACCAAAAAGAATGGCCGTATTTGTTATCGAGAAAGGAAATATCGTCTAAAGCATCTTCGTACTGCCCCGCCAAAATATGGTCTTCGACCTTCAGTAAATATCGGCAAAATTCTGATAGCACTTCTGTGTGAAGGCTAATGAATATTGATGTCCAGCGTAACTCTTTCCACAGTGAGATCTCAGGCGCCTTTGCTGAAAAACCACTCAAATACTGGAAATCATCTGGCTGCGCAGTCGCGTTGGAGAGCATCGTTCTAAGAAGGAGTGAATACCATTCTAAGAACTCCTGGTATTCGGCTGAGGCTAATTCTGATCTAGCCAAAAGCAGGCTCGATTTGAGTCCGGACCTAATGTTTGAAAAATTGGTCTTCTGAGAGGTTTTGAAAGATGAGTCGCGAGCCTTAGAAAAGACGCCTCGCACCCTGTTCTTGGCTAGCGTGATGCGAGCTTTGTCACGTAATAACTGTTTGTTTTTTTCCGTAGGCAAGTACAATCTCGTTTGTAAGCGAAAGAATTGGCCAGTTCGGGATGAACAAAAATGCCAGCACAATTGTCAACGGCAATTCTACTAAAATTGTGTATTTGTTGTAGAATGCGAACCCTGATTATTTGATACGTTTTTTGCACTTAATCTGAAAATCGCTGAAAGCAGACCAAAATTTGCTCTTCGTATTGCGTCCGGTTCTGCGCGCTTAACAGTCATCCTAGCCGGAAAAAAGGATCAGCAGTTACTCGCAAAAAGGCGACATTCAGGCTTAAGTCAGACGTGTCGTCTTTCGGCGGGAATAGATCAAATCAGAGCTGTGTTTTCTCCTTATGGTGTGAGGTTGGTCACAAAGTTGATCAAAGAAACCTGTTAAATCAATAAGATCGGAATAATCGTTTAAGTTGAAAAAAAATCAAGATGCAACTATATTCGAGCAATATTCAATAAACCACAGACGCGGAGAATATTATGTGGCGTTTGTTCCTACCGTTGATTTTGCTTTTTCCTTTTGCGGCGTTCGCGGAAGAGCCTTTGCGGATTGTGAATATTCGCGTGGGGCAGGGCGATGCAACATTGATACAGGGGCCGCAGGAAGATGACGAACGCCGGATCAATGTATTGGTTGACGCTGGCGATATCGGCAATCGTGATGGCGGAAATATTCTACGCGCTGTCCTCAACAAGTATGATGTCGATAAAATCGATTTCATGGTCATGACACATAGCGATGCGGACCATATTGGCGGAGTTGTTACAGGGCGCTTTCATGGAACAAGCCTGTTGTGGGGATTTGACAATGCAGTGGGTTGTGAGGGTGATGATGACGGCGATGGCGAAGCTGATTGGCTTGACGGTGAAAAGGATTTCATACCGGACCCGGACGAAGTAGGCAATTGTGATGATCTTGTAGTCGATAACTGGGTCGACTACGGAAATGACCTTTTTGACATGCATGGTTCACAGGCTGCAAAAAAATATAATGCGCTCGCCAACTCTATTGGTAAACGCATAACGCTGAACAGCCAGGAGGATGTTGACGATTTTGAAATTGATCTTGGCAATGACGCCGTGATGAAGAGTTACGCTGCAAATGGATTTGTACGAGGCGGTGATGGTGTGCCTATTGATAAAGTCGAGACGGCAAATGAAAGATCGCTTTCGTTTCTTGTAACCTTCGATGATTTTGATTTCTTGATTTCAGGCGATTTGATTGGCCGGAAGTCGGGGGCAGAAGACGCCAAAGTTGAACAAGCGGTGGCGCAGGCGATCACTGATGATGGCAGGCAGGTTGATGTGTTGCACGTCAACCATCATGGGGCGAACAACACTTCTTCCAAGAAATTTGTAAACGAGCTTGAGCCAAATATCGCTGTCGTTTCTGCCGGAAATGGCAATGACCATGACCACCCGACCAATGGGTCGCTGCAACGTTTGTTTGCGGGCAATGTCTACCGAACAATTTTAACGTCATTCGGCACATCGGAAGTAAAGATCGGCGAGGGGGTCCGTGACCGTGTGGCGGTATATCAGGCGGATATCGTAATCGAGAGCGACGGCGAGGTTTATGAAGTCAGCACCAAGCGTGGGTATCATGCGGACATGAACTGCGTTCACGAACCGGGAGAGTGTTCGCGCGGCGCGACACTTGATTAGGCGTCTCCTTGCTTGGAAAAAATCGGATCATAGGAGCACAGCGATGGTAAACCGAATTTTTATTGTAGTACTTTCAGCATGTGTGTTCTTATTATCATTCGTCGGCAAAGCGCAATCGAAGGCGAAAATATTGCCAATCGAACAAACTCTGGCATGGGAGTTGATGGAGCTTGAAAGCACCTATGTAAAAGACGAGCCCGATAAGCGTAAACTTCTCAAAAAAGTTTTAGACGAAGCGCTTGCCGCCCTTGGCCCCGATCCAAAACAACCCAAAACGAAGGACGAAGTTATAAAGGCGTCAGAAGCAATGGCCCAGGTATTTGCTAAGAATAACTTTCTCCAGCCGCTACGAGAAAAAGATTGGCCTGATACGCTTGGAGAGGCGTTTACGCCGAAAAACCTTTCTCCCGACGAATTGCAGGTCGTGCTTTCGTATTATCGAAATGACACGCCGGGAGTTCATAATGAAAGACGAAATTTCTACACCGACAAAAGTAAAAGCATTTATTATGTTGATTGCGATATGTCGGCGATCTTGATCATCAGCACAGCGCAGCGTTTAGGTTGGGATGTGCGTCTTATTGAAGTTCCCAAGCACAACTTTGTTCGATGGCATTTGCCAAATGGTGAAAAAGTCAATTGGGACTGGACCCGTTGGGGTTCGGAAGACGATTCTGAATACGCCCGTGACTACAGTTTTTTGCCTTTCTTTGCGGCGTCGGTCCGGCGGGGCGTTTATTTGCGAAGTTTCGATTTTGCTGAGGCACGGGCTTACTATCTTATTTTTGTTGCGGATCTGATACAGCGCGATTTGATGAAGAAACGCGAGCTTTTTCATGAGGCTTTAAAGGCAGGATCAAAACTACCTATCGTTCAAAATAATTTCGCGTGGTTTGTAGCGACATTTCCATCATCCTCGGTTGAGGAAATCAAGCTGGCGCTTACGTTGGCTTTAACGTCCTGGGCTGACGACCCATTAGATGCCAATACTGCGGATACGGTTGCATGTGTTTACAGCAGAATAAGCGAAAAGGATCTCGCTTTGGATATAGAGAAATTCGCTATCAACAATTCGTCTGGAAGTCAGCGAGATGGATTTATAGCGAACAAAAACCGTATTTCAAATGACGAAATATGTGAATGAGTGGTTACAAAGGGTAGCGTTGGTGAATAGCAGAGTTCAAAACCCAAGTAAGAAGTTTATGGCCGGACGTTCGCAAATAGTATAATTCGCCAGTTCCATTTTAGCCGCTGCCTACGATAGATTTGCGCCCGTTTCAGATATTTGTCTTGGCAGGAACAATCTCACATATGGTGCGTTTTAGTCCAATTGTATTGGCTAGCCTGCACTAGTTTCAAGACAGTTAAATTAGCACAGTCGATGTCCAGGTTTTCCGATGCTGTGCCCATTGACCGTGATTCGAAAAATCCTAGCCGATGTTGGTAGTGCGTGAAGAGCAAGTGGACCCGCAAGTTTGCGGGAGTTTGTTGGCCAAGTGTTCACATGCACAGTCATCGGCAAATGCGGAATTGGAGTAGGATTCCACACCGTGCGATAGTGAATGAGCTTTCCGTCAACAAACCAACGAATCTCGCACTCATCCCATTCTATAGCGTATTGATGCGGGGCCTTTGAAGCATCAAATCCTAGGGCTATGCTGACAGGTGTTCCCCGGTAACCGAAATCGTACTTTGTGCCCTCTATGCCTGGATTGTAAAAAACATTGGTGAGTAACCGGTCTGGTTGATTGCCCAATATCTCTATGTCAATCTCTTGTCGGGGTGAATTTCGATGGAGGAAGAAACCGGTCACGAGGCCAGGAGTACTCGTTGCTTGCAGCGTTGTCTCGAAACGTCCAAACAGAAAACTCGCTCGGCTAGAAATTGCGGCGGCGCTGAATTTGCGTACTCCGAGCGACTGCTCCTTGACGACTAGCGATAGGCCGCCACCCTGCTGTAATGTCAAATTTTCAGGCTGAAAGAGTGCTAAGTTTCCCGGAAAAGTGTCGTTACGTGAAAACCACCGATTCACGTCAACATAACGAAATTCATCATTGAACTGTGCTCGCACAGAATTCGGCGGTGCCTTGAACTTGGTCACGTGGTTTTGCATACCATTCCAGCCGAAAGCCGCCTTCGCAATCCATGGCGATGGATCGTGACGAAGCCACTTCGCCGCCTGGCCGGTCGCGTTATTGGGTGTTTTGTGTCGATACACCCGCAACCCTCGATCTACGAGGCTTGGATATCTCGCGGTAGGAGGCGCAACCGCCAGGTGTTCACAAAGTTTCCTCCAGTCAGCTGGAGGGTCGAACGGAAGCCGAAGTACATCACATCCTTCCAACGCTATTTGCAGCGCGGAACTATGCTCCCCGACTACAATGTACTTCGCCCTTGGAAAACGCATAGTAATGGTTTCTACATTCGTCTCTAACGCTGCTATGTTAACATACGCGTCGAACACACGGTCCCTACTATCAGTCAACAGATTTTTGAGTTCCGTCACCGGAATGTTGTCAAAATCACTGCAGCAACGATAACCAAGCATCGACAGCGCCATTGCCAACGAAGATAATCCTGACCCCAGCTTTCCAAATGCAAATACAGGCACATGCGTTGGGCGCCCGTGAAATAAGGCAGCATCACTGTGATCGAGCACCCCAATCCGAGCCAAGGAGGGCAAAACTGAGTAAGAGTTTGCAGATTTTACATCGCGGCGTTGGTTGATCGCCGACCGGCGCAACGCTCGCACGTCCAGATGCCGGAACTTGTGATTGATCCAAAGATCTACAGGGCCGCGGCACGGAAGCTGACGGAGCAGCGCTTGAGCACCTTTTCTCGATAGAACATAACCGGACAAAAACCAAAGCCCTCGCTCGGGACGGAATACATTCTTGGATAGTAGCTCTTTGGGAGCGCCATGCCGCACCTCCGCGTAAGATGTGTACAACAAGTCAAACTTGGGCGACGATTGATCAGCCGACTGCATTTCGAGCCAGGCATGATCGAGGATTCGTCCAAATCCACGCTCAAACCAGACGTCGTCCTCAAGCACTAGACTGTACGGAGCAGCAGAGCGCGAAATCATCTCCCAAACACTTATATGAGAAGATGCGATGGCGATTTCGGCGTCACTCATTTTAATTGGGCGTTCAAGATCAAACGCGTCTGGAAGCGCAAGGGGCTGCGGCTCAACGAACAATTGTTCGCCAAGTGTGTAATTCGGAATAACGTTCATGGAATCGCGAAGCTGACCACGCTCTTCCCGAGCATCACACGCAGAGAAACGAATAACCCGATCAGAAAGGGGTTTGCCAGCATCATCCAAGATGCAATCGAGCTCACGCCGCATCTCTATCCAGCGATGATTTTGTCTGTCTAGATTGATAACGTAAATCGGCCCAATGTGGGTTCGTCCGGTGCCGAATGTCGAACAACGTTGCGGAGGCAAGGCGCGTCTGAGGGACAAATATTGTGAGTGTAGTATTCGAGACATCAACCCAAGGGGTTTTGAAAGATTCACTTACAAACCGTCCGTCGTCAGAATTCGAATCTCTGTTGATTGGAGTGTCGCCAATTTCTGGCGTCGTCGCGGTAACTCAACGGCCATCGTGAAACCGCAAGCTGTTCCCATTCCCTTAACACTAACAACTCACTTTCAATATCATATCCCTCTCTACTTAGTTCAAACACACACCTCGTCAGATTTCCTGGACCAGTGGTCGATTGAATCTCGGGAAGCGCGCCCTCTTCGGTTAGCTCTAGAAGGCGTGTTGCTTCACGAAGAGCGCGCACAATAATCGGATGATTGGGCGCAGAAACAAGCGGGTTGTTATTGAAGTAAAAGATCCAGCTCGCATCGTAGGCATCGGAACAAAGAAATACCGATGACTTTACCATAGCACCTGAAGATATGTCGTAGCAAAGGGGTTGAACCTTGAGCCGGTCGTCATTCATAAGCCATTCGATTTCGGAAGATTTGCGTACATCGTCCGCATCGACATAGATGCCACCCTTGGTACAAAGATAACAAAGGCGGAAATAATCGGCCTGCATGGCTGGGTGGTAGCAACGTTCAAAAGCTTTAACGTGCCGCACACTTAGAGAGTCGGCAATAAACGTCTTCGCGGCGTGCCGGTCGAAAATTATATGCGAGAAACCCGCCGATTCCCATTGGGTCCACGAATCAATGCATTCTCGGACATCGTTGGGTATTCCCTCTAGATCATGCCAATACTGGAATATTATCTTCGGAGGCGCATTTTCGTGCCGTCTGTTAAGTGAATTGTCGCTCGGTTGCTTTTGTACCAAATGCCTTATGAACTCGGAGCACTGCGCGTCGTGTCCGTGTTTTTCGAGCTGCGACTGCATTTAAACCACCATCATTAGCTCTCACCATTACTTGCGAGCGATCAGTACTTCACGGTGTAATTACTTGCGGCTTACCATATACCACAAGTTGCTTTGATGTAAGATGATGACCGACACACGTAAACCATGACAATATTTTGATCGCAATTATTACGGTGACTCGTTCGGCGGTGGCAGGCAAATGAAGATTCTATCTTTGAATCCCGGCCATGATGGCGCTCTCGCCTTCATTGAAAACGGTCGCTTGGTTTTTTCAATTGAAGCCGAGAAAGACTCCAATCCCCGCTACGCCCCGATTTATGCCCCGGACGTATTAAACTTCCTTGGAGAGCTAGAAGAAATCCCAGACGTAATCTGTACAGCAGGTTGGTGGGCGCGCGATCACTACGAATTCGAACACGGATCAAATGTGAATTTTGGCTATCGTGGTGTATCGAAAGCAGATGTTATGGTCAGCGAGCAGTGTCTTTTGGGCAAGTCAGTTCGCTATTTCTCGTCTTCGCACGAGCGGTCACATCTCCTCTGCGCTTTTGGCATGTCTGATCTACCTAAAGGTACGCCCTGCTATGCGCTAGTCTGGGAAGGCAAGCTGGGAGCATTTTATGAGATTGATACTGAATTGAACATTAAGCTAATAGCGGATGTACTAGATGCACCTGGAAATCGCTATGCATTACCCTACGGTTTAGCTGACCCTACGTTTCCTAAAAACGGGCCTTTTCCACGTGCTTCGGACGCAGGAAAGCTGATGGCGCTTGCTTCTTATTCAAACCGAAGCGTTCCTTCCGCTCACGAGAAGACGTTACTTAGTTTTTTGCTGGACGGCCCTTACCAAGACTGGAGCGGATATGAGGGAATAGAACATTCTCCTCACTTTGATGCCGGTCTGGAAGATCAAGAGTTCCGCAATTTTGCGGGCATTTTTAGCGATGCATTGTTCAACGTTTTTTATAACTTTGCGAGATCAACTCTGAAGCGAGGATTGCCTTTGGTCATCGCAGGTGGCTGTGGGCTAAATTGTGATTGGAATACTAAATGGAAGGAAAGTGGCCTCTTTTCCGACGTTTTCGTCCCCCCTGTCGCAAACGACTCTGGGTCGGCAATTGGTGCTGCAATTGATGCGCAAAGATACTTTACGGACGAACCAAAAATCGAATGGAGTGTCTACTCTGGCCGGCGGTTCGTCTGGGACACTTTCGATCCAACAAATTATGATATTTTTGAGGCAAGCGCCGAACAGGTTGCCGAACTGCTTGCTGATGATCTGATCCTGGGATGGGTAAACGGCAAATATGAAATGGGTCCACGCGCGCTAGGCAACCGTTCAGTTCTAGCTGCTCCGTTTGACGACACCTCCAGAGTTCGGCTCAATCAAATTAAGCAGCGAGAACAGTTTCGCCCAATTGCTCCAGTCTGCATCGAAGAAGATGCATCACGATGGTTTAACTGCAACAGCCCTAGCGAGTTTATGCTGTACACTTTTCAAGCGCAAACCAATAAACTCGCAGCGGTGACGCACGTGAATGGTACCGCACGAATTCAGACTGTATCATCCAACAGCAATTGCGCGCTACATGAGCTCCTAGCTGCCTTCAAGGATCACACAGGCTATGGGGTGCTGTGCAACACCTCTTTGAATTTCAATGGGCGTGGATTCATCAACAGAATGAGCGACCTTTCGAGATATACGTTGGAGCATCAACTGGATGGCTTTGTTGTAGAGGGAAGAGCCCACCTTGTGAAGACATCGAAGAGCTACCAATCGCATCTGAAAAAACGGACCAAATAAATGAAGCGACCGGAAATCTCTTCGTTCTCAAAAGCGTATTTAGCGGTGCCAACCGTTGTGGCATGCAGAATCGCCGGAAATGGCTAACATCTTTCCACTCGGAAATTACACCTGTTTCTGAAGGGGCGGGTCAAATTCTTATTGTCCGCTTTTGCGCGCAGAGCGGGCGTTGGGACCGCGCTTGGTAAAGGCGCCTGATTCTACCAGAAAGGATAAGACGCACAAAACGGCCTGTATATGTATTCATCGGCTTACGGTGTAGTTTTTGACACCTGAATCTCTGATCTGGTACAATGGGAAAGTGTGTAAGGCTCATAGCGGAGCATGAAAGCGGGGCGTATTGAGTGATGAACTCCAAAGAAATGAAGCAAGGTTGAGCGCCGCTGAAACGCGGGCGCAGGATTTTGACGACCTGCAGAACGAACTTGCAGGACGCGATACGGGCCGGATGCAGCGGTTTCTGGGAGGGGATCGCGACGGTGCAAGTATCGAGAAAGATCGCAAGAAGCGCGAGCAGGCGCAAGTTTCGGCGCTGGAAGCCATGATGCTGGCCGATCCAGAATATGAGGCACTGTACAACGAAGTTTCCGGCCAATTGCGCCAAGCGGAAATCGCCACTGACAAAGACCTGTTGGCAGCTGAGCAGGATTTGAATGTGCTGCTGGAAAACGCTGCGCGTCTCTCGGATGGCCGGGCAGTATTCAGGGATAAGAATGGTGATATCGTCACGCAATATGGCGAAAGCGTCGATAAGGACTTGGTTGCTGAGATACAATGGCCGACCGAAGCGCCGACTTATCAGGATTTTCTGGACCAGCGCGAAAGCATTGACGCGTTGCGCCGATACCAAGTCGGAGTTTTGGGCGGTGCCCGTGATCGGTTAAGCGATGAAGATAATCCGCTGGACAAAGATGAGCTGGAGCAGATGCAGAAAGATATCCAAAGCGGACTCGACAAAACCGCTGTAAAAGAAATCGAGGCAACGCCTTCTCCTAAGCAGGGCTATGAGTCTACAGCCGATATAGATCTGCCAAAACTTGGTGGCTAGCGCGGACTTTCCTTGAATGAACCGCAGCGCTGTTGAATAACTGCCAATATCACGCCCTGCGGGTGGAATTCGGGGTTTTCTTGAATCGCTTGCAAAATTTCTTCATGTCTTTGTGCCCGCAAACCCTCGCTATCGGAATACCAATCGTCAATGCAGCGCGATATGTCCTTGCGCCCCTGCGTCGCGACAATCCCCGTCATCGTAACTGAAATCTGAATCAGCGAGTCCTGACTGGCGCGCTCCCATTTCAGGAATTCTTCGCCTGTGAAGGCTTCGGCCGTCGCACCGCTTGCATAAAGCGCTGTGCTCATTAGGGCCAATGCGCCCGCCGCCGCTGCAAGTAGTACACTCATGTGTCTTGCCCGGCGGTCTTAGATCGTTCGGCATAAGTCTTGTCGTACTGCCGGTCTTTGATTCGGGCTCGCGGGAATGATGCGATCAATGTCTTGCGAAATTCATTGAAGAGCTTTCCTGCAATGATCCCATCGGCCTCGCTGCAATCCATCTGTATGTAAAGGCGTATATCGTGGTTGGCTTGTCCATCTTCACCAAAACCGCTTCCACCAAGCATTTGCAGACCTCCAATAACGACCCTTATTGTCAATGTCCGCATGCGAGGCTTGCGGGTTCGTCATGTTCGTTGAACGTCCGCATATTTGTTGTGTATAGTTATTGCGCATAAGACCCGCGCCGGAAAATCTAAGTCCGGACAATAAGGGTCGTTACTGTCAACCTGCGGCGGTATGAGCGGGGGTTGTGTATCGGCCCGCAAGATGAAGGCAGGATATCTACGTGTATCGACCGAGGAGCAAAGGCTTGATCGGCAAGTCTTTGGTCTCGATTCTATGTGTGATGAGCTTCATCTTGAAACGGTGTCGGCCTGCACGTGTTCGCGGCCTGTCTATGAAGCTCTGATCGACAAGCTGCAGCCCGGCGATACGCTTGTGGTCTGGCAAGTGGATCGTGCCTATCGCTCGACCGTTGACGCCATTATTGAAGTCGAAAAACTACATAAGCGCGGTGTTAGCTTTCAGATTGTCAGCCTGAATATCGACACTGCAACCCCCGACGGCATGCTGGTCTATACGATGATCGCCGCGCTGGCGCAGTGGGAGCGGGCCACATTATCCGAGCGCACCAAACAAGGGCTGGAAGCAGCACGGCGCAGAGGTAAAACACTAGGGCGTCCCCGAAAATTATCCCTCTCAGACGTTGAACATGCTGTAGTATCGCTTAATCAACCGGGCGCCACTGTTGCGACCGTAGCCAAGGAGCTCGGGGTTTCGGAACGTACGCTCCAGCGACGTATGAAGCAACGCCAAGGTGGTGTCGTGTGACCTGGGAGTAGAAGCCATCGGTTTGGAGTTTAATCGTGTGCGTGCGCTAAATTCATTGGCTGTGCGTAGTAAAAAACTAGACAGGAATGATGACGCATATATCCGCAGGTTCCAATCTGAGAGTTTTACTGCTAACATTTTCGTGGTTAGCTGGGGCAATAAAAAATGGCGGGGCCGCTGGAGAGTTTGTTGGATCGGGGCGGACCCCTTGGCCTCTCTCAGGATTTTTTTGTCAATATCATCACGGAATTTGGCGGCGCAATTTTGACCGCGATTTTTACAGCAGGCCTTATCGGGGTTGCGAGAACGTGGGCAGCAGATATAGCGCGCGACAAACAACGACAAGAGCTTCGAACGACATTGCGAAGTTCCCTAGAAGCTATTGCATCCCTCGGGAAATGCCTTGCTGAGTTTGTACCTGTTGAAGCGGATGCTCTCGAACACGGGGATCGATTGCAAATCCCCCTTGTAAATGAAGCGCCTACTGCAACGGATTCAGTTCAACTCATGGCATTTTTAGGCAATTACGTAAGTTCGTTTAGCCGTAGTATGCGGGATTACACCGGGTTTATTCGAATACCTTTGGGTCTGTGGACTCGCGAGCGTGTCAAATTTCTACTTAGATGGATCAAAGACCGTCGGCATGTCGAGACTAGAATTACTCAATTGCTAGATTTAATGGATTCGAATATCAGGCAATTGAGTAACGATTTACGATCTATCGAAATGGAGAGGGCGCATTTGAATGTCGCTCGCAATCGTAGTCATATCGAAATGGACCTGAGGCAATCAGAGCTTCGCACCGTTCCCTATAGAGACAGTGCGAATTCTATTCATGGATATGCTCAAAAATTAGCTATTGTGGCATGGCGCTATAACGTCTTGATAGCCTGGATTAGAGAAATTGATTTTCTGATAACTCAATCCTCGCCGCGTGACTCATTTTTTGTTGGAATTGAGTTACCGGACATCGAAATACGCGGTAAAACCCCTCGGAATCGTGCTGGCTTTCCCAAATTAAATTTACCTCCACTTGAAGTTCCCACTTAACACATCGACGTGTTTTTCCATAATAATAATCTGAAATAACAGTTGCCATACCATTGTACTGCAAGCGAGAAGTTTATTGCGAAGCAGGAATATATTCCTTATAAAGAACAATTAATGAACATAGATTATAAAAGGAGTATATAATGATGAGCGAATTTTTGAGAGTGAATAGCGGAGATTTACTGCCATTGAATACTGTGCGTCGCATTCGGGAAGTCACTGCCAGGGACCGAGAATCCCTTTCTAACCTGAACGAAAAACTGGATGTTGATACATACCAAACCCGGATTGAGCTCGCCGACGGCAAATGCAAGTATGCGATAGAGAACATTTCTGATTATAGCGAGCAGGGTGTAGAGCTGGTCAAAGTAGACGAGGGTGCTTACATCCCGGGTGATAATATTATTTCTGCGCGAGATTTAAGCGAGGATGATCGAAGGGAGATTTCTGACAAAATAGGCCGGGAACTACGAGCAGAATTTATCTCCAGCGTAGAAACTACTGCTGGTCGGATTCTGGCCACTATTGATGCAGCAAAAGTCATGCATCGTATGGCTCATCCAAGTTTGCCTTCGTAACGAACTTGCTGCGTACCCCTCTTCTGCGTAGCCAAGGAACAGGCCGGATTATTCCGGTCTGTTTTTCTTGAAACCAAGGGAATTCGAAGAGAGCATTGCTTAGATTACTGTCAGGCTTTTGAGAAAAAGCCTGAAATGCTCAAGTTAGTACGATGCTAGAAGGACTAGGGTAACGCCGTTAAAAAAGTGGAACAGAAGTACAGCAATTAACCAGCAAAATAGCCTATACGTCGATCCGCAGAGAAGGTTGTCACTTGACTCTTGTCACTTATTTTACATAAAATTTCTATTAGCGTTATTCTAAGCAAATATATCGCTAAATTTCGTTCCTACACCTGATCTAAGTATTTTGGAGAGGGCGGCGCTTACACGCCGCACCCTTTAGTGCGACCATGCCAACCAAAACATCAGCCGCCCCCAAAGCGAAAAAGCGTTTCATCCAAGCGAAAATAATAAAGGATAGAAAACGTCGACATAATAATGCTTTAGCAAAAAGCTCTGGCGCCTCATCTAAACAACAGTGTATAAAGACTAATGCCGCTTATGGTTCTGCGGCAGATAATTCAGCTGCGGGGGTGGAACCGCATAAACAACCGCCAAATGAATTGGGTGATGACCTAGTACGAGTGGGGTTTAAAGTCCCCGAAGAAAGAAAGTCGAAGATAATTGAAAAGGCCAAAACCGACGGTTTTGGAAATATGGCCAATTATCTACGTGGCGCGTGGTTGTTAATCGAGCAAGACCCGGATCTCGTCAAAAAAGCGAAGGAACTTGATGAGGCCTATCGGCGCTCCAGGCCATTGAGCTGGCAACACCCCGACGCAAAGCATTTAGATAAATAACGCATACCAATCGGTAACCGGTGTTGACGCAGCCCATGTGATTATGCATAAATCGGCCTTGGGGCAGGCATTCTTGAAAATTTGACGTTTTTTCCGCGTGACGTCGCAATCCCTGTTTAGGGGAAAGCGAGCACAAATGCCCTTGTTAAATGTGTCTCCCACATTTCGACATGGTGCTAGACCGGGAGCTGGGTGGGCCCGGCCTGCCCCATCAGGACGCGGATTCCATCCACGCTCTCTGGTCGAATTTTCATTTCGTATTGCGATTCTACGTGCAGTTCGAAAGCCCGTATTCACAAAATATGTGACTGATCTCGCGGTGGAAACCGGCGCGTTTGCGGATTCTGGTTTGTCCATGAAGACGGAATTCACGAAAGAGTTTTTATTCGACTTTCGAATTTTTGGAGCGCGGAACTGATGGCTTACGATTCATTTCACAGTAAGCGTTTGTCACCCGATCAACGCAAAGCAAAAGATCTTGCTGAGCTCCGAAACGAAAGGCGTGAGGTGAATGCAAAGCGCATGGCCTATCGCGTTCCCGGTCACGAAAATGCTGTTGCAGCAGGCATACGCGATAGTGAGGCGGCGGAGAAACAAATTTCAATGCGCGCCCATATGGCGACCAGCGCACTACGAACCATCGGCGCCAGCCGTGAAACAAGCTTTGAGCAATACAGGAAGATGCAATGGGAACACGGTGTATCACGTGGAGCGGATTTGCCTGATCCGCTCGATACACTGATCATTGTAATGTGCTTTTTGATGCTTGAAGGAGGCATTACCGCTGCAATGATGATTGCGGAAGGTAAAATGACTGAAATCGAAGGCATGAGTTACGGATTGATTTTCGCCTTCGTCAATATAATGACCGGGATCGTTTGTGGCTTTCTTCCGGGCCGGTGGATGTTTTATAAAATCCGGTCTCCTGAACCCGCTCGGCACCATAGCATTATCCGCATGATTTCTGCAGGCGGGTTTGCAGGTTGTGTTGGCGTTCTGGCCCTTCAGGTTTTTTCCGCAGCGCGAGTGCGGGCGCTGGGCACGCATAAAGGCATTTTCAATTTTGATCAGCTTGGTTTTTGGCAGACCTTCGATGACGGCATTACGATAATCATCTGCATCATCGGTTTGGTCTCAAGCGTACTGGCAATCTGGGAGGGGCTGACGGGCCTTTCTGATTTCATTCCCGGGTTTTCCAAGGCGCGCGAGAATGCTGAAACGACTGTGAATAAGGCAGCCGAAACTGTTGTCGAAGAGGCCGGTTCGGAGATTGAGAAAGCCGCAAATGATCGGACCAGCACGCTCTATGGTCTCATCGATCACATCTCGGATGACGCACACAACGCTCCCAAAATCGTAGCTGCAATTAATGCGGACATAGATGCGCTGAATGATGCGATTACCGAACGCAAAGAAGCACATAAGACGAAAGTCGAAAAAGACTGCCTACTAAAAGCCAAGCTGAGCGGCAAACCTTGCGGATGTTCGCCCACTGTTAATGAGACAGCTTTTGATGCGCTGCTAATCGAGCGCATCGCGGATGATCCGTCGCCAAGCAGTGTTGAGAGCGCGTTTGTTCCTCAATTGCAAGCGCAGATAGACCGCCTGAGTTCTGCACGCGATGCGGCTATTGCCGATATTAGCGCAGCGCATGTGGAGTATCTTACTAACACGCCGACCCTAGAACTCTACCCCGAACTCGGAGGATTAGATGACTAGACAAAACTATACGGATCGACGTCGCTCCAATAATGTCAGAGGGAGGAGAGACTCCGCGCGAAAGCGTAAACTTGCGCTCTTGATCTGCGTGCCTGCTAGCGTCTTATTGCTTGGCGGCATAGTCTTACGGATACAGACACAGATTGAGCGTGCGGGCGCTGACTACTGTTTTGTGCGCACCGATCAGCATCAAGCGGTGATCTCGCTCGATAATTCTCTTATCTTCGAGACATCGGATGCTCAGCTTCGCGGGATCGAAAATGGTGCAATCGCTACCTATGATGATGCTCCAGCTAACGCGCGTGTCGCAGTATTCACCAGCGCCAGTGATATCGACGCGGCCCTCATAGAGCCTGTTTTTACGATCTGCAAACCTGCAGCGACACTTGCTGAACTGAAAGCACTTGGCGCGCCTTCAAAACCGGCACCCTATCTTAAGCGGCAGGCCGAAGATGCGCGCAGTGAATATCTTGACGCACTAAAAATTGTTTTGGCCGATGCGCGCGATGAGGCAAAGCGCGCCCGAAATAGCACACTGCTTGAGCGAATGCAGGTGATTTCACGGCATAAATATTTCTCAAGCACAAACCGTAGCCTTACGGTTGTTACAGACGGTGTTCAAAACAGCGAAATCGCTCGTTTTTGCGTCGTAAAGGGCGACATGCCCTCGTTCGAAACATTTAAAAAGCGCGCAGCATATGCACATGTGCGTCCGGAAAGTTTTGACGGCACACGCGTCCACCTTCTCCTCGCGGAGTTCGGCCCCAAACCATCAGATATCTACCCCTATTGCAGCGATGAGGAGATGCGTACCTGGTGGCCGGACTACTACAGAGGAAACGGCGCCGAACATGTAGTCACAACGCGGCTTCCGTATGGAGTAGAGGGATAATGCCAGAGTTCCACGAAATAATTAGTGGATTATCTGCGCGAGTATGGAGAGCATCATGCTTCAGTTAATCGGCCCCGCGATCATCGTTGCACTCTCTGTTTGGGGACTTCAGTACACAGGTCCCTTGAAGCCGGAAAATCCCGATTTTTTGCTTTCGCTCTTTTTACATCTCCTGCTGGCGTCTTCCGGCCTCAGCTTCACAATTAAATTGATAAAGTTGCCGTTTTCGAGGCGGAGATAAATGCGCGTCTTCTTTCCTCTTGTTGGAGCTATAACGAGTTACATCGGCATCTATTACGCCGGTCCGCCAAGATCGTTTGATGAATGGAACCCTCTTTCGGTTTTTCTGTGGTTGGTGTTTCTCGCTTTTTTTGTTCGTTTGCTTGCTTCCTTGTTCGGAATAGACCCCCAACAGGAAGGAGGAGAACGTGAGCGTTCATAGCCCGGTGAAACCGAAACTAAATTATGATGGCAACCTTGCTTTTTTCGGATCGATAACGTTGGCGGTAACTGGCTGGAGCGCAATTCCGGAGGGCGGAGACTTTGGACTTGCTGAATTGGCATTTCCTATCGGGATGGGATTTGCTGCAAGCTTCGGCGCTATAGTTGGCGCAAAAGCGATTTGGGACAATTACCGCCTTCGAAAAAGCTGGGAGTATTCGCAGACCCCTTATCAAGGAAAAGATGATCGCTTGCTTGAGAGAGAAGAGCGACTTGAATTGGGAATGTTTGAACCGGATGGCCGGTTACTTGGCGCATCAATGGAAGGCGAGCCTCTATTCCTGCCAACAAAGATAAAACCAGCATTTCAGATCATCCATGGCGGGCAGGGTACCGGAAAAACAACAACAGCGGCTATGTGCTCATCAGTTTTAACGCCGTTGTCCTCTGGTGCATCCGTATATGTGTGTGACCCGAAAAAAGAGATAATGCCCTGTGTGATCGCTGGGCTTAGAGAGCTTGGTATCGAAGTTCTGTGTTCGAATATCGGCTCTGGCGCTCAAGAAGAATGCCCAAGCGTGGAAACGCCGCCATTCGAATTGGCGATTGATGCTTACTTTTCCGATGACAAGTTCTTTTATCAAAAGACTACGACGTTTGTCAGAGGTTATGCAAAAGTTGTTATAGAAGATGATGGAAGCCAAAATAGCGCGTTCTTCATTAAGGGAGGGCGGCGGTTTTTTTTCGCAATCTTGATTTACCTGATCATCTTCACGCCTGAACAGGCAACGCCTACAAAAATATACGAAATTGCGGCTGAAGAGGAACTTGCCTTAAAGTGCCTGGTAAAACTAAAACGGTGCAAGCCCCGCGATGGTGATACGGTTGCGAAAGACGGCATTAAGGCCGCATCGACATTGTTGCGTTTGCACGAGCGCGTCGATAAGTACCTTTCTCAATTCATTGAAAAAGTCACCGACGGCCTTGCATGTTATGATCTCACGGGGCCGTTAGCGAATTACGGTGAAAACGCGGTAGCACGAATTTCCGACTTGCGGAAACGTAAGATGGTGTTCGCAGTTATGACCCCACTTGATGCTATGGATGACGTTCGCATTCATACTTCAATCATGAGCTACAACTTCTTTCAAAGCGTGAAAGCGTACCCGAGAGGGATTAAGGTTCACGGTCTGATTGAAGAATTCACAACGCAAAGCATTCCAAACTTCCATCGTGAGATGTTGACCCTTCGCGGTCTAGGACTGTCGGCGGAGCTTTATATCCAGAGTTTCAATGGGCTTATTGAGCGCATCGGTGAAACGGCGACGAAGACAATATATGGGCAGGCGGATATTTTGCAGATCTCAGGCATAGAGCATGACGATGCAAAAACCATAAGCGAAGTTATTGGCAATCAAACCATAAGGCGATCCACTGGAAGTATTCGCGGGTCGAATTTTGAAGATGTCGAGTTCGGGTTTCAGGATCATCAAGAGCCGATCTTTACTCCCCAGATGCTGTCTTCCCTTCCGCTCAATGAACAAGTTGTCAAGATTCGAGGCCACCGCGCTGATATAGGTTTAAAAATTCCATATTGGGATGTTGACGGACTTAAACAACTCATCTCGGAAAACCCGTTGGAAGGTCCGCCGCCAAAGGCCCAGCCAAAGCTTGGCCTAAAAATATCAAAGAACGGCGTGAAGGTGTTGTGGTGGCGGAAGCAGAAAGTGCTCAAGGACCCTCAATATATAGCGCCGCGCAAGGAGCGTATTTTGCGGGCGTCTTCTTTTCTTTGGCTTTATGCCTGGGCCGCAATTATTTTAATGGGTGGGTACAGCTTTTCAAAACCGGAGCCGCTTGTATATTTCGCGCAAAGCCACAAGGGGTGCGAGTATATCGGCCTTTACGGCGTGCGGGCAATTAAATCTCAGGGCAAATGCCACCCTCTCTGGATTAGGCAGGGAGGGCGCTAATGTTTGCGGTTTTCCAAAACTTCCTGAATCGCATCGGTTTGTTTCCGGAGATCGTCCTGAAAACGCCGGAGCTGCGCAAACCATGCAATATTGTCAATGTCCGGCGCCCCTTTTGGCGGCATGGCGAACGATTTTGTATATACAAACAAAACGTCCGCAATGATCGATGTGGGAACGTTGGCTTTTTTCAGCAGGGTAAGCGTTGCGGCAAGAGCGTCCTCAGCGGTTCTACGGCGGCTATCGCTGGTTACTTCCGAAAACGAACGATTGCCATTGGCGGCTTCTATATATTCAGTCATCGGATGAGTGTAGCAGATCGTCATCGTTCCGCGCAAATTTTTTGCATTAGGAGTGTGATATGAGCAGACCGTACCAACAATACTTCGATGAAATGCATGGGCAGTTAAAAGCAGCATTTGACCGAAGCAATCCGGAATACTGGGCGGCATATCAGGGGCGGCCGAAAGATATAGACCGTCTCAAGGAAATTGCAGACCACACCAATCAAGAAATTTGTGCTTTGGAAGATAATTTTGAAGAAGAGCGCCAGAACAGAATTGGGCGAAAGGCGGTTGAAGTCTGGATGGAACGTTCGCGCCAGCATGAGTATCTCGCGCCTCAGGCCCGTGCACATGTTTTATCTGAGACCTCTATTCTGGAAGAGGCGCGAAAACGTGTTGAACAAGATCGCGCAGCAGAGATTGAGATTATTTTAGAGAACGAGGAAGACGCCATTTGGCGCGTTGCCAGTGGAGAGCATTTACAAGGTCAATCATTTAGCAAAAAGGAGATTGAGAAAATGACGGCGCAGGAAAAGACTGTTCACTTTAAAGCGGAGCTTCACAAGCTTGTTGATGATTCCAATACGGCTCGGTTTCAGGTCAATAAAATCATTAATAATGAGCGTGAGCGTTTGATCGAAGAAGCGAAAGAAAATGGATCGCAAGACCCACTTGCAGATGTTAAGAGCTTAACGGGCAGTATGTACAAAGGCGTACAGGACAAGCTGCATGGCGATATTCACGCGCTGTGCTTGAAGTATGGATATTCCGCAGATCGTCAACAGATTGAGTTCTATGCTAATCAGGAAGCCATGGAACAAGATTCTGATAAAAACCGAAATGATCAGGTCGTTGGCGATAGTCATGATGTTGACGACGTTGATGAGATTGATTCATTTCAGCCAGCGTCCAAACGTGACGACGACCAGTCTCAATGATCGGCATAGATAGGAATAATATCCTAGACATTTGTAACATTATATGAGATGAATGTTCTATAATTGTTCTTTATACTGAAAAATAGATATGATAGAGTGAGAAATGACAGATGAAAGTGAATTAGATTTAGTAACGTTGGCGAAACGTGTGGAAGTTCATGACGTGGAGATGGAGTTTCATCCCTCTATCAGGGCGCTGGTGCGTTTTCTTGCACGGCGCGCTGCCGAAAATGACTATGCAGAGTTGTTAGAAGTGCTAAAAAATAATCCTGAGTATGATATAATTTCCTCGAGCGAGGACAAAACATGAAAGCAGCCATTTACGCACGGTATTCCTCAGATTTGCAGCGTGATGAGTCGATTGAAGATCAAATCCGCGTTTGTATAGAGCGCGTTGAAAAGGAAGGCTGGTCGTATATTGGCAGTTACACCGATCACGCGGAAACTGGATCAAATCTCTTACGTCCCGGTATTCAATCGCTTGTGCAAGATGCTTTATCAGGTAAATTCGACATTATTGTCGCCGAAGATTTAGACAGAATTTCACGGGATCAGGAAGACACGGCAGGCGTCTATAAACGCATGCAATTCGCCGAAGTTGAAATGTTCACTCTTGCCGACGGCTTTATAACCGATCTGCATGTTGGGTTAAAATCCACAATGAACGCCATTCAGCTCAAACAGATCGGCCAGAAAGTGCGCCGCGGTCAACGGGGGCGGGTGGAAGCGGGAAAAATTCCCGGCGGCAACTCCTTTGGCTATACGGTTGTAAAAAAGCTCGATAGCGAAGGTAACCTGTTGCGTGGCGATCGGAAAATCGATGCTGATCAAGCCCTTATCGTCATACGGATGATGGAAGAATATGCCGCTGGTCATTCCCCAAGAGCCATATGCCGCCGGTTAAATCAGGAAGGCATTGTAGGGCCGAGTGGCAAAGCATGGTCACAGAGCACACTGAACGGCAATCGCCGCCGGGGAAATGGTATACTCAATAACGAGCTTTACATTGGTCGGATCGTTTACAACCGTCAGCGTTTTGTCAAAAACCCGGATACGGGCAAACGCATTGCTCGCTTGAACCCTGAAGAAGAGTGGGTGCGCCAGGAAATTCCCGAGCTTCGAATTGTCAGTGATGAGCTGTGGAATGCGGTAAAAGCTCGTCAGAAAAAGCTGGATGAGAAAAAACCGGGATTGTGGAATACGCAACGCCCGCGCAACCTTTTCTCCTATCTCTTGAAATGCGGTCAGTGTGGTTCAGGATTTTCCATGATCTCCGCTACCCACGTCGGCTGTTCTGGTGCACGTAACAAAGGCAATTGTGACAATCGGCGGACCATGCGCCGGGATGAGTTGGAGCAAAAAATCCTAGGTACATTGCGGGCGCATTTGATGAACCCGGGTTTATGCAAGGAATTTTGCCAGGAATATACGAGCCAACTGAATAGCATTCGGATGAGTCACAACGCTTCATTGGAAGGTTATCGCCGCGAACGCGAGGAAATTGAACGTAAGCGCAAAAAGCTTGTTCAATCCATCATGGATGGCGTTCCAGGGTCTGTTTTAAAAGAAGATGGCCTTTATATCGAAAAGCGCACAGCGGAACTCGAACAAATTCTTGAAAATACGGCTGAAGCCCCGCCGCTTTTCCATCCGAATATGGCGCTTCGGTACCATGAGGAAGTCCAGCGGCTTATTGAGTCGCTCAATGAAGATGACCATCGTGCTGAGGCCGCCGAGCTAATACGTTCTCTCATTGAGAGGGTCGTTTTGTCTCCCGCTAGCGACGAAAAGTCGCTCATCATTGATCTTCATGGCGATCTGGCGGGCATCCTTTCAATGGCGACGGGGAGGGCGCAGAAAGAGGTCAAGTCTCATCTTGAAAATACGGTGAGCGAATTGGCGGAAATGCAAGAGGACACAGCTATTGCGCTTATGTCCGGCATTTCGCAGGATATGTTGGTTGCGGGAGATTGCTCCCAACATAACCTACGGCAAGACTTTAATTCGCAGGATATGTTGGGTGCGGGGAGAGGATTTGAACCTCTGACCTTCAGGTTATGAGCCTGACGAGCTACCGGGCTGCTCCACCCCGCGCCAACTTCACCTTTTTTGTGGAAAACGCCAAAGCTTTCCCAAGTCAGGTGCGAACAGCGCGTATAGCGAAGCCGGGAAGCGCCCGCAAGGGCTATCACTTAAGTTTTTCAAATCTTTCAAGGAGCTTCCGGAAGATCCGCAGCGGTTTCAACGACAAGCATATCGACAACCTGCATAAACGCCTCGGCGTCGTCGGCGCCATCAGCTTTGGCTTTTGCGAAGGTGTCTACCTGACGACATGCGCTGGTGCCGCGCTTGAGGATCGTCCGGGCGTGTTGAACCTCTTTCAGGCATCCAAGGGCGGTTGCATCTTCGGTCACCATCTCGATCACTTCTTCGATAAGGGAACCGAATGGTACGCACTCGCCCCGACCGAGATCGATCATGCTCTTGGTGCAGCCATAGCGCTGGGCGCGCCATCGATTTTCTTCCAGCATGATGCGCGGGTAAATTCGCCAGCGCATGTTCCGTTGTTTGATGCGTGAAAGCATACGCAGGATCGATTGATAAAGCGCGGCGATACACAATGCGTCTTCCAGGCGGGTGCAGACATCGGTAATGCGCATTTCTACTGTCGGGAACCTCGCGCTGGGCCGCATATCCCACCAGAGTTTCGTTGCGTCTTCCATGACGCCGGCGCTGATGAACCTTTCGATCATTCGTTCGTAATCGGACCAGCTCTCATACCGGTCTGGAATGCCGGTTCGCGGCATAGAGTCAAAAATGCCAAGCCGCGAACATCGCATCGCCATGTCGTGGCCGCCCCAGAATGGTGAAGATGTCGACAAAGCCAAAAGATGTGGCAGGAAATATCGTGCCTGATTTAAAAGGTCTATTCGATCATCTGGATCATCGATACCGGCGTGAACATGCATGCCGCATATCAACATGCGCCGTATGGCGCCGCCCATGTCCGCATCAAGAAGATCATAACGCGGTGCGGCAGTGTGCTTCTGACGACCCCATTGAGCAAATGGATGCGTTGATGCCGCCATCAGCTTCATACCATATTTCTCGGCAGTGTTGATGATAACCGAGCGCAGTGCGGTCAGGTGATGACGCGCCTCTTTTATATCGGCGCAGACAGGTGTGCCGATTTCGACCTGGCATTTCAGAAATTCAGGTGTGACCCGTTCACCGAGGCGGCTCTTGCAATCATCCATGAAGTCGGGTGAGGGCTCGGGTACGAGATCGCGAGTTTTCGGATCAACAAGAAGATATTCTTCTTCGACGCCCAGTGTCAGCGGTGGGATCATGGAGTTATTCTTTCCTCGCTAAGCCGCCTTTCGCGGCCCTCTAAGGCGTGGTTCCGGACATTATAAATTGCGCTCCGTCCGCAATATGGCCCGCTACCTCTTCAATACCGCGCTCGTCCGCAATGATGTCCTGACGCACTTCAATTGTTACATGAGAAAGATTGCGCGGTCCGATATGTCGGTCAACAGAATAATTGAACTCACGGGCGTCATATGGCTCGTTATCGCCGATGCGCCAACCGGTCTCACGGCGCAAATAGCCCATCATAGCGTGTGCGCTGGCTTCATCTTCGCGCCATAACAGCCCGATACGCCATGGCCGGTCGTGCTGCGCACCCATCAGACGGTGGGTGAAGCTGTGCACGGAAATAATAAATGGGTTCTCATGCCGCTCCATGATGCCTTCAAGGGCGCTGTCGAGTTGATCGTGGTAGGGCGCATGATAGGCGTCAATGCGCTGCTGCTTTTCTTCTTCGGACAGTTCTTGATTTCCCGGTACAGGTATGCGGTCGCTTTGTGATGGAATGAGGTCGGGAACCGTCAGGTCACGGTTGGGATCGATCAGCAAGCGTGAGAACTCACAGCGAAAATAGGTGGCGTTCAACTTCCGAGCGAGCGCTTCAGCAACGGCGCCAGCGCCGATATCCCATGCGATGTGAGTCTGCATCATATCCTCAGGCATCCCGAGGCAATGCAGGTCAGGCGGCGTCATATTCGACGCGTGGTCGCAGAAAACGAAGTAAGGCGCATCGCCGAAACGCATTAATGTGGAGATGTTAAAGTCTGTCATAGCCGCTTCATATCACAGACTGATCGCCAGTGGCGCCATCGCGCGGCTTGTCGCACCCCGAATTTTATATTGCTTTTTATCATCGAGAATTAAGCAGAAAGAACTAGTCGCCTGCGATCTGCGCCTGCAACGCCCTTGATGACGTAGTGTGCTGAAATTTTAGCTTCTTGTCAGGAAAAACATAGTGAAACGCGCCATGAGCCATTAACGCCGCTTCATGAAATCCGGACAGAATTAGTTTCAGCTTGCCGGGATAATGCGCCATGTCTCCTATGCAAAAGATGCCCGGCACTGAAGTTTCAAACTTTTCGGTATCAACTGAGATTCTGTTTTCAGTAATATTCAGGCCAAAATCGGCAATCGGTCCAAGCTTCATGGTGAGGCCGTAAAATGCGAGTAGCGTATCGCAAGGAATGTCATATTCTTTACCGTCAGACTTTGCTTCCACTGAAACACTTTCAATCTGACCGTCAGCGCCGTTGAGGTTTTTGATGTCCGCAACGTGGAGGTCAATTTCCCCCGCTTCGGCAAGGGCTTTCATCTTGCTGACGCTGTCAGGGCTTGCGCGAAAATCGCTGCGACGATGCACCAACCCAATATGTTTGGCGACAGGGTGTAGAGCGAGTGTCCAGTCTATTGCGGAATCGCCGCCGCCAGCTATGAGGATATTTTTATCTTTGAAAAACTCTTTTCGCCGGACAGCATAAAAGACTGACTTGTCTTCATAGGGGGCAATTCCGGGAATTGGCGGTTTCTTTGCCTGGAAAGAACCACCGCCTGCCGCGATGCAGATAACGGGAGCTTCAATAGTAGTTTCCATATCGGTTAGGATACGCCATTGACCTCCAGGCGTTTTTTCCAGCGACACCGCCATTTCATTGAGGTGAAACTGGGGCTCAAAGGGCTCTATCTGTTCCAGGAGTTGTTTGGTCAGTTGATCACCTGTAATGCTCTTGATTGCCGGTATGTCGAGAATTGGTTTTTCTGGATATAACTCTGCACACTGACCGCCAGGCTTATCCAGAATATCGACGAGATGAGCTTTGACGCCGAGAAGGCCGAGCTCAAAAACGGCGAAGAGACCGCAAGGGCCGGCGCCAATAATGATGACATCGGTCTGGTGCGCGCCGCCTGGTGAGATGCCGCCCACCAATTGCTTGGCCGTCATCGCAGTCGCCCTCTCAATCATTCTCGAAAAGACGATAGCGGAGTTTGAAGCATCTGGGGAGAGGGTTATTGATCCGGGTTTGAAGCTGTAACCGTCAGGCGAATCGATCTGCCGGCGATATCTCCAATCAGGCTTTCATCATCTGTGGTTGTCCACTTCAGGGGAAAAGCGCCCCATGGCGTCGCCATAGCGAATATCATTGTATTGTCGCCTCTGTTCGCGATGAGCGTGACAGGAATATGATCGATTTGTGCATTTCGGCCCTGAAGCCAGACGGCCATTGCGCCATCAGGTTTGAGCATTCCATGACAGACGCCATCTGAGTAGGTGATCGTAATGTCGCCAAGAGTGTTGTTGCCAGGGAGCGGCTTGCCAGCGTCCAGAATAAAAACGCCTTCATAACTCCACTGGCCTTGAGAACAATCAACTTGTGATAAGTCTGCGCCTTCGCTCGCCGCCGTCGCAATTAGCTCGCCGGTTGTTTCAATGCGTGAGACCCACTGCGCGTTTGATAACAAAGCGACGGCAGTCCCTTCATCTTGATTGATACTCAGGATTGAGCGAGCGCCCGGCGTCGTACCGGCATGGTGGAAGACGCTTCGACCGTCCCAATCTTTTCCGATGCGCCAGCCAAAGCCAACTTGATAACGCTCTGTCTCCGTCGGCTGGCCGCCGTTCAATAGTGTTGGCGTCCAGGACATGGCGACAAGTTCCGGGGAGACAATGGTTCCGGCGGAATAAGCGTTCGCGAATTTTACGAGGTCGCCTGGCGTGCTGAGGATGCCGGTTGCGCCAACGACATGGTGCTGGTTATTTCGAGCGATTGACGAACCGGTTGCTGAGAATAGTTCGGAGCTGTTTTCCGGAAGGGCGCCGATGTTTTCAACAAATGTGTTATTCAGGCCGAGTGGCTGCAATAAAAACGCATAAAGATTGTCAGCAAATGAAGCGCCTGTTACGTTTTCTATGGCGGCGCCCATAAGCGCATATCCGTAAGAGCTATAAAAATAAGTCTCGCCCGGCGCTGATTGCAAAGGCTTGTGGGCGTAAACGGTCAGCGCTTCCGATAGCGATTCATACTGCCTCAATGAATCATATCGATCGCCGGCGCTGTAATGGCCGATACCGGATATATGCGCCGCCAATTGCCGGAGTGTAATGACTGCGCCATCTTGATCCGGCCAGTCAGGCACATAAGTTTTTATGTCCGTGTCAAGATCAAGAATCTCTTCCTCAGCAAGTTTGAGAATAAGCGCCACCGTGAAAAGCTTTGATACGCTGGCGATACGAAACTTTGTTTGCGCATCAAGCGGTTTCTTTTCCTTAGTATCCATGTGGCCGGCAGTTCCGGACCAGATGATTTTTCCTTCCTTGGAGACAGCAGCAGATATCCCGGGAACGCCGGTGATTTCCTGAATTGATGACAGGACATGCTGTGCTGGCGTTTCGGCGTGGGCTTGTAACGTTACAATAGCGGCGGTAAGGGCCGCAGCCGCAAGCCGAAAGAAAGTGTTGTTTCGTTTTTTCGATGCACACTGCATCCCTATTAAACGGTTAAAACTACTTTTCCCGTCGCTTTTCGATTCTCGAGCAACTGCAGCGCCTTGGCCGCGTCTTCCAGCGGGAAGGAGGCTGTGATACGGGGCTGAATTTTGCCCTCTTCATAAAATTTGAAAAGCTCAGCCACATACTCGGCGTTCTTCGCTGGGTTACGCATGGTGAAAGCGCCCCAGAAGACGCCGACGATCTGACAGCTTTTCAAGAGTGTCAGGTTCAGTGGAATCTTCGGGATGCCTGCAGGAAAGCCAACCACCAGGAACCGTCCTTCCCAGGCAAGAGCGCGCACCGCGGGTTCTGCATAATCACCGCCGACGGCGTCATAAACAACATTGGCGCCTTCTCCGCCGCACAGCGCCTTGATCTGACCGGAGAGTTCTTTTTGTGCGCCTCGGTCGAGTTCGCCGGTCGGGTAAACAAGGGTCTCATCTGCGCCGAGTTCTTTACAAAATGCTGCTTTTTCCTCCGACGATACACCCGCGATAGCTTTCGCGCCGAAGGCTTTGCCAAGCTCTATGGCCGCAGCGCCGACGCCGCCTGCAGCGCCAAGAATAAAGAGCGCTTCACCCGGTTGCAGATTGGCGCGATCTTTAAGTGCATAATGGGAAGTCCCATAAGTTAGCATGAAGCCTGCCGCTTCATCGAAAGGCATGGCGTCAGGAATTTTATTGGTGCGCGCCGCATCTGCGATGAAATGGGTGGCGAAACCGCCATTAATCCCGCCTGAGAGAACCCTGTCGCCACGGGCAAAGTCGGTTACATTGTCACCGACCGCTTCCACCACGCCTGCAATCTCGCCGCCGGGCGCAAACGGGCGGGGCGGTTTGAACTGATAGAGGTCGCGGATAATCAGCGTATCAGGGAAGTTGACGCCAGCCGCCTTTACGGCGATCCGAAGCTGTCCGGGACCGGGATCAGGCGTCGCTACCTCTGTCAGTTTCAAGGTTTCCGGCCCGCCGGGCTCATGGCTCATCATCGCTTGCATGGTTGTACTACCCTTCATCCTTGCTCTTGGGCGCCATCTTACGCATTGTGGCGCGACCCATAAATGATCAATGACATAAAAATCGTGAGGGAACAGGGATGAGGCAGCGTAAGGCAATAATGACGCTGGCGGCGATGCTCGTCATCACGGGTTGTGCGACGGCGGCGCGCTATACGCTGCAAGACAGGTTCCGAGCCATAGGTATTCCCGACGGAACCGCCGACTGTATGGTTGATGAGGTGGATGAGCGATTATCCGATGAAGATCTTCAGGATCTGGCGCGCTATACATTTCAGTTATCACGGTCGGATTCGACTTTTGGCGCTGTACGTTCGCTCATGACGATAGATAACCCGCGCGCTGTCACTGCTGTCGGGCGCTCTGCCGTAACCTGCGTCACAGGCTTCGCCTTATGAGGGATGTGAATGCTGAGGCGCCAACCTCAAAGTCGACGCCGGGCCGCGCTTACCGCACTTACGTGCTGTTTTTGCTGACGGGCGTTTACACGTTCAATTTTATTGACCGTCAGATCATTGGTATTCTTTCGCCCGCGATTAAAGCCGATCTGGGACTGGCCGACTGGCAGTTGGGCGTTTTGAAAGGGTTCGCTTTCGCGGTGCTCTACACCACGCTGGGCATCCCGATTGCGCGCCTTGCGGACCGCAAGAACCGCGTCACCATCATTTCTATTGCTCTTGCATTGTGGTCCGGGTTTACGGCGATTTCCGGCGCGGCGATGAACTTTACTCAACTAGCGCTCGCGCGGGTCGGTGTTGGCATCGGCGAAGCGGGTGGTTCACCGCCAGCCCATTCGCTCATATCCGATTATTTTCCCAAAGAAGAACGCGCTGGCGCTTTGGCTGTGTACGCGATGGGCATACCCATCGGCGTTGCGTTCGCCTTTCTGGCCGGCGGCTGGCTGACGCAGACATTTTCCTGGCGTGTTGCATTTGTCGTTGTCGGTTTGCCGGGACTTCTCATGGCCGTACTTTTGAAGCTGACGGTTCGCGAGCCGCCGAGAGGCGCGCTTGATGCAAAAACTGATAGCGATGGTTTCCAGGCATTACGGGTGACGGAGCCAACAGGAGCATTTGAGCGCCTGATGCAGTCTGTTTTCAAGTTGCTTCCAACAAGCATGCGCGCCATAGCTTTCAGTGAGACTGCTACGATCTGGCGGGCCGCCAAACATCTTCTCGCCATACCAACTTACCGAGCCATCGTAATCGGCACGACGGCAATATCATTTTCGACCTATGCAAACGGTACGTGGATTGTCGATTTCTACGTTCGATCGCACAGCGATTTTCCAATCCTGCAGATATATCTCTGGCTTGGCGTGATTTCCGGCACGGCCTATGCGGCCGGGACGTTTCTTGGCGGCTATCTCGTCGATAAATTCGCTGCTAGAGATAAGAAATTCTACGGGTATATTCCAGCGATTGCGTTGCTCTTGAACGTACCGGCCTTCTTTGTTGTGATTTGGCATCCCAATCCGGTTGTTTCATTGATATTTCAGGTTCCCGTGCAACTGGCGATTGGGTTTTATCTTGGTCCGGCGTTTGCTCTGGCGCAAACGCTGGCGCCGATCTCTGTGAGAGCATTGTCGACAGCTGTGTTCTTTTTTATTCTGAATATGATCGCCCTAGGTTTTGGACCGACAATGGCCGGGTTTATTTCCAGTGCGTTGACCGGGGCTTTCGGTGAAGAACTTGCGTTGCGTATGTCGCTAACGATTGTTTCGCTGACGGCGCTTCTGGGCGCATGGATGTTCTATCAGGCGGGCAAACGCATTAAGATCGATTGGGCGAAAGCAACCGGGGAGGAAGCTTAATGGCGATAGCTTTGAAAACAAAAAGGAAAGCGCCTGCAAAAAAGACCAAAAAGGCGGTGAAATCTAAATCGGCGAATATGAAAACGGCGCCGACAAAGGCGAGCGTGACCGCTTTCATCAACGCTGTCGAAAATGAAATACGACGGAAGGATGCAAAAACGCTTCTTGCCTTGATGAAAAAGATTACTGGCGAGAAAGCTAAGATGTGGGGGCCATCTATTATAGGCTTTGGCGAGTATCATTATAAATATGAAAGTGGCCGTGAGGGAGACATGCTGGCGGTCGGGTTTAGTCCGCGCAAAGCGAATATGGTATTGTACGTTCTAGGCTCGCTTAAGGATGATGATCCGCTTTTATCGAAGCTTGGAAAGTATAAGCGCGGCCGGGCGTGTCTTTATGTCAACAAACTTGAAAGCGTTGACATGAAAGTTCTCGAGAAAATAATCGACAAGTCATACAAGATGACGAAGAAAAAATGGAGCGCATAGCGCGCAAGTGAAGGCTGAACGGGCCATACGGATTTTTGGCGCTATGGCTGTGCTGGGCGGCGGCGCGCGTGTGGTTTCCAGTTTCATTCCATGGACGCCTAATAGCGTATGGCTAGAAGCATTTTATCTGTTCATTGATATCAATCTTCTGTTCGGCCTTATCGGTTTCTATTTTACTTATGGGGTTCGCCTTGGCGCAGCAGGGCTTGCAGCATTCCTGATCGCGGCAAGTGGCGTCGCGCTCATTGCAGGACCAGACGGAGAAAGCTTTGGCGTTGATATTTACCAGACAGGCGTCATGGTAATTGCAATTGGCCTTAGCGGGTTCTCGATTTTACTTCTTTTGCGGCGGGTCCGACCCTTTTTACCGCCAGTCTGCTGGATCAGTTCTTTTGTCATCGGCGGCCTTGGCGGCCCGGTCGGCTTTCCCGATCAGGCTTTTGTAGCAGGCGGCATTTTATTCGGGCTTGGATTTCTATTCGCGGGACTTTCGGTGCTCGCAGGATCGGAAAGCCGCGCTGGTTGAAGGCGCCCAGCCGGAGCTGGACGCCGTGGTAACTTATTC
This sequence comes from Hyphococcus sp., assembly GCA_965230025.1. GTDB lineage: Bacteria > Pseudomonadota > Alphaproteobacteria > Caulobacterales > Parvularculaceae > Hyphococcus. Next base: position 132,227 of record CBDDKD010000058.1, on the reverse strand, counting down.
CGGACTGATATAACGGTGCACCATGCGCGTGGTTTTGCCGCGAAGATCGACCTCGAACCAAACGTTTTTCAAGTCATCATCAGGATTGACGTGAATATCCGCTCCGCCGTCAAATTCAAATCCGGCGCTCGTAACGTCGGCTTTGATGATGTCTTCCGGCGCGCGGTGCCATGCGGCGCTTTCTGCGCGCGATGAGCCAGGCGCCGCCGTATGCTCGATGACAGCGAAGACGCCGCCGGGTTTCAGAACGCGCTTGAAATCTTCGTAAATACGGGCTGCGCGATCTGGCATGACTTCGCCGCCTTCTTCTTCATAGTGAAGATGATGGATGATCAACGAAAGAAGAATAATGTCAGCTGTGTCATCTTCATACGGAAGGGGCTCGCCGCGCTCAACGGCGGCGATCTCTATATTTCCAAACGGCGCATATTGTGCTTCCAGCGCTTCGCGCTGCTCGTCAAAACGTTGGCCTGCGGTATTATGTGCGACCACTTTACCTTCCGGGCCTACGGCGCCGGCGATAATCTCGGTGAAGTAACCGCCGCCTGACGCCATATCGATAACAGTCATGCCTTCTTCTATACCGAAAAAGGCAAGTACTTCGCCCGGCTTGCGATCTGCGTCACGGGCGCGATTTTCTTCTTTTCTGTTTGGGTTATCGATAGCGGCTTTGATGTTGGCCGGTATGTCTGCAGCTGACGCCGCACTAAGGGCAACGGACGCAGCCGCCGCAATGGAAAATATGAGTTTCATGGGAATCCCTTTTTGTGGCGAAATGAATTGGCGCGAACATTTGCGCGTTTGTCGGTTTGTCGGTACTCGCTAATCGATGAAATGACGCCGCTCCGCGACAGGCGGATTGTCCAATCACGTTCCCGTGTGCCGTTATTCAGCCCTATTTGCGCCCTCGTTTCCGCAAGAAATGCCCCAAAACTGTTCTCGTAGTGTGAAAGGACGGAGTTGACCTATGGCAACGGCGGCAAGGGGAAGGACAGGATATTACGACGCAAGACCAGCCGGAGAATATGGCGGTTTCAGCGGGGGACTAATTGGACGGTTTGTAGGCAGCCTTAAAGACATGTGCCAGGGCGCGTGCTCTGGTTTTCTCGGTATGCTTGGCGCCATGCATATGACGAATACAGGCGGTGAGATTGCAACGTTATCCAGTAACGTTGACTTTCTCGATACGCTTTGGGCGTCTCTTTCGGCGAATGGACTCGCCGGGCCCATTGAACTGATCGGCGGTTTGGCGATGTTTCTGGCCGCGCGCCGGGCAATGTCTCGCATGATCGGTTTGTTAGGCTTTATCGCGTTCATGGTGGCCTATGCGCAAGGATATACGCTCAGCGACATGATCCTTGCTCTGTCATCCTTACTGGAAAGCGCATCGGGTATTCTGCAATCCTTGCCCGTAACGCAGAGTGCGTAGGCGATTGAAGTAAAGGCTATGGTGGTCACGGCGTGGCGAGCAATCACGCGGGCGCATGGATCAGCGCTGACTACGCTCGCACCATCTGGCCTTAGCGGCCGTGTCTGCGCTCGCAGGTAGGCGCGACCGCTAAAAAGCTGGCGACGCCATGATCGCGCGCTTGCTGATTTTGCCCGCTACCCGCTATAGACCGTGGCCTGACACTGGAAAGAACTTCATGGCCCGGATTCTGATCACTTCCGCACTGCCTTATATCAACGGTATCAAGCACTTGGGCAATCTTGTTGGCTCAATGCTGCCGGCTGATGTCTATGCCCGGTTTCAGCGTCAGCGCGGAGCCGAGGTGCTTTTTATCTGCGCTACGGATGAGCATGGCACGCCGGCCGAGCTAGCGGCCCGAGAGGCGGACATGGATGTCGCCGCCTATTGCAAGGAACAGCATGACATTCAACGCAAGGCTGGCGATGCGTTCGGACTATCGTTCGATCATTTTGGGCGCTCTTCCAACCCGCCGAACCATCGCCTGACGCAACATTTCGCGCATGTGCTTGAACGCAACGGACTTATCGAAGAGCGCGTTGATCGACAGATTTATTCAATTGATGATGAACGCTATCTGCCTGACCGCTATGTTGAGGGGACATGTCCGTATTGCGACTATGAAAAGGCGCGCGGCGATCAGTGTGATAATTGCGGGCGTCTACTTGATCCCATCGACTTGAAAGATCCGTACTCGGCAATTTCTGGTTCGAAGAATATTGAAGTCCGTGAGACGAAGCATCTTTATCTTTTACAGGCGCAAATGCAGGATCGTATCGCCGCCTGGGTTGAATCGAAATCTGACTGGCCGCACCTGACAAAGTCAATTGCTCGCAAATGGCTGAAAGAAGGCTTGCGTGACCGTTCGATCACGCGCGATCTGAAATGGGGCATTCCCGTTGCTTATAATGGGGAGGCGCGTGCGGGATTTGAAAATAAGGTCTTTTACGTCTGGTTCGATGCGCCGATTGAATATATCGGCGCGACAGAAGAATGGGCGCTCGCCAATAATGAAAACTGGGAGCGCTGGTGGCGCACCGACAAAGGCGCCGACGACGTCAAATACGTTCAGGTCATGGGTAAGGACAATGTCGCCTTCCACGCTGTCAGTTTCCCGGCGACCATTCTCGGTTCTGAAGAGCCCTGGAAAACCGTTGATGCGTTGAAATCACTCAACTGGCTGACCTGGTATGGAGGTAAATTTTCCACCAGCGAGGGCCGGGGCATTTTTATGGATCAGGCGCTGGATGTTGCGCCGCCGGACGCATGGCGGTGGCATTTAATGGCGAATGCCCCGGAGTCGGATGACGCTTCCTTCACGCTCGAACATTTTGCAAGTGTCGTGAACAAGGACCTTGCGGATGTCCTTGGTAATTTCGTCAACCGCATCACCCGGTTCTGCAATGCGCGTTTTGGTGCGGAAACGCCGTCAGAAGGCTCTTATGGAGCGGACGAAGAAGCGCTTATTAAGGATATTGATCAACGCATTGCGGCCTATACTCAATATCTTGAGGATATGGAGTTTCGCAAAGCATTTAGCGAACTGCGGTCGATCTGGGTTTCCGGAAACGAATATCTGCAGGTCGTAGCGCCCTGGACTACGATCAAGACGGATAAAGACAAGGCAGCCGCCTCAGTGCGGTGTGCGCTGAACCTGATTCCATTGTTTGCGGCTTTGTCTCGGCCCGTCATCCCTTTTACCGCTGACAGAATGCTCGAAATCTTTGGTCTTGATCTAAATGATGCTGTGCGCTGGCCGGAAAGCGCATCGGTGGCATTGTCGCGATTCAAGGGCGGAGAAGCATTTACACTGCCGGATGTTCTGTTTGCAAAGATAGAAGATGAACAGATTGAAGGGTGGCGCGAGAAGTTTGGCGCTGAATAAGTAAGGGATTTTCATGTTACGCGTATTAAGTGCCGCAGTTTTTCTGATTGCTATGCAGGCCTGTGCGCCTGATGCGGAAAGAACGGCTACGCCGCCAGCCGCTGGCGATGCAGTTGAAGTCGTTAACAATTTGATGGCGGCGTTTAATGATCATGATCCCGATCGGATGCGTGAATATTGGCGCTCTGATGTGACGTGGATTGAAGTGTCGGGTGACCAGTCGAGCACTGTCACGACCTCTGCATCCCAGCTTCACACAGAACTCATCGCTTATTTTGAGGCGTTTCCCACAGTGTCATCCAGCCTTGAAAATATCACCGTGAACGGAAACTATGTGAGTGCAGTTGAACGTCCGGTCTGGGAAGAGGGCGGTGAGCGCAAAAGCCAGGCCTCTGTGGTGGTTTACGAAATCATTGAAGGCAAGGTGAAACGCTTCTGGTATTTCCCGCCGCAATAAGGAACCGAATTGATGATGAAAGACCTCTTTTCTCTTGAAGGCCGAGTTGCAGTTGTCACGGGCGGCTCTCGCGGTATTGGTAAGATGATCGCGCAAGGATTTCTGGAGCAAGGGGCAACGGTCTATATCACGGCGCGTAAAGCGCCGGTTTGTGATCAGACGGCGGAGGAGTTATCGCAATTTGGCAATTGCGTATCCCTGCCGCACGACCTTTCCACAGTGGCGGGCTGTGAGGCTTTTGCGGTGGAGTTCGCCCAGCATGAAAATAAGCTCGACATTCTCGTGAACAACGCCGGCGCCGCATGGGGCGCGGAGTTTGCCGAGTATCCGGAGAGCGGCTGGGACAAAACCATGGACTTGAATGTAAAGTCGCTGTTTTTCCTCACGCAGAAACTCTACGCGCCTTTAAAAGCAGCGGCGTCTGCTGACCGTCCCGGAAAAGTGATCAATATCGCCTCCATCGATGGTATTAAGATCAACCCGTGGGAGACATACGCCTATCAAGCGTCTAAAGCGGCGGTCATTCATTTGACCCGGCGCATGGCGGCTCGACTCATTGATGACAATATCTGCGTAAGCGGCATAGCGCCCGGCGCCTTTGCGTCGGAAATGAACAAAGCCGCCAAAGATCACTCGGACGCCGTTGCCAATATGGTCCCGGCGAAACGCATTGGCCGGGATCAGGACATGGCGGGCGCGGCGGTGTTTCTGGCGTCACGCGCAGGAGACTATGTTGTCGGAGACACGATCGCAGTCGATGGCGGCGTTGCTTACAGCAGCATCGGTCAGGCCTGGGGTTAGATAGTCTCCACGCTGTTGTTGAAGCGCTGCCGTCATAACTTGCACGTTGTATCAGTAAACAACGCGTAAAAACGCCGACGTAACGAAGCCGAGATTATAAAACATGGAGGCGCCTTTATGGTCGCTGCAAATCAACAACCGATTCAATCCGGTTTTGGCGCTAAAACGACAAGCGCTGAAATTATGTCGGGTGTCAATCTCACCGGAAAAACCGCGATCGTCACAGGAGGATATTCCGGCATTGGCCTGGAGACGACGAAAGCCTTATGTGCGGCTGGCGCGGACGTCGTCGTCCCTGTTCGCAATAAAGAGAAAGCCGACGAAAATCTGACTTCGGAAGGACTGGCGGTCGAAACGCGACAGATGGATCTCGGCGATCTCGCGAGTGTGCAGGAATTTGCCGCCGGTTTTGCCGGTGGGCGGGACAAGGTTCATATTCTGATTAATAACGCCGGCGTAATGGCTTGTCCGGAAACACGTATTGGCGATGGCTGGGAGGCGCAGTTTGCAACCAACCATATTGGGCATTTTGTGCTGACGCAGGAGCTCTTACCTTATCTCAAGAATGCTGACGGAGCGCGCGTCGTTTGCCTGTCTTCGGTTGCGCACCGCCGATCAGCCATTCGATGGGATGATATCCATTTTCAAAACGATCCATATGACAAGTGGGAAGCTTACGGACAATCAAAAACCGCCAATGCGCTATTCGCTCTTGAGCTCAACGGTCGATATTGCAGGGAGGGCGTGCAGGCGTTTTCCGTTCATCCTGGCGGCATTATGACTCCGCTTCAGCGTCATCTTCAAAACGAAGAAATGGTTGCGTTGGGATGGATGAATGAAAGCGGCGAACTCTCCGAAGCAGCGAGAGCCATGTTCAAAACGCCAGAGCAAGGGTGTTCGACGACGCTCTGGTGTGCAATCAGCGAACAGTTAAATGATCGCGGCGGCGAATATTGCGAAGACTGTGATATCGCCCAATTGGCTGACGATAATGCGCCGCGATACTCTCATGTAGCGCCATGGGCCGTCGATGACGAGTCTGCGGCGAGGTTGTGGGATGCAACAGAAAAAATGGTGACGGCCGGCTGACTTGTTGCGTCGCAGCATTATCACTTTTGCGCCCGTGGGAAAGCGCCGGGTTTGACATTGCCGCAAACTGGGTAAGATGCTGACCTCGTGCAACGGGTGTGGGGTCTTCCATGATGAAGCTTCTTTTCGCAGCAGCGGCTGCAGGCGTCGTTTTTGCTGCAGGGGCGCTCGCGCAGTCAGTGCCTGACCGGAGCCTGGGGGAAGGCCCTTACGACAGGTTGGTCATTCGCGGCGCAACCGTCATTGACGGGGCCGGGGCGCCGCCCATCGGACCTATGGATATAGCGGTCGAGGGCGGACGGATTACGGAAATCAAACTTATTGGCGCGCCTGGACTTCCGATTCCCGACGATGCGCGAATTGCTGAAGGGACCCGGGAAATCGACGCCAGCGGCATGTATGTCGCGCCGGGCTTTGTTAATCTGCACGGACATATCCACGATGAAGAAACAGGTCAGGGCGTTTCGTCGGATTATATCTTCAAACTCTGGCTTGCCCACGGGATCACCAGCGTTCGCGATGTTGGCAACCGGCCGGGCGCCAAATGGACAGCTGACCTTGCGCGCCGTTCCGCTCGCAATGAGATCGATGCGCCGAGTATTTATCCGTATCCGATGTTCGGCCGCGGCGGTGCAAGCATAAACACGCCGGCGCAGGCGCGTGCCCAGATACGCAGCTACAAAAACGACGGCGCCGTCGGTGTGAAATTTATTGGCGCGCCGCCGGAAATTCTATGGGCGGCGTTTGACGAAGCCCAGAAGCTTGATCTGAAAACCACTATGCATCACGCACAGCTCAGCGTTGTGCAGGCTGACGTGCTCGATACATCGGCGCGTGGCCTCAACTCGATGGAGCATTGGTACGGCCTTCCCGAAGCGCTGTTCGATGATCGCACGCTCCAGGATTATCCGCTCGATTATAATTACGCCGACGAGCAACACCGGTTCGAAAACGCCGGCAGGCTTTGGCGGCAGGCGGCAGGCCCAGGTTCAGATCGTTGGGAGCATGTGATGTCAACGCTCCTTGAGCGTGATTTTGCGATGATTCCCACATTCACGATTTACTCGTCCAGCCGTGACTGGATGCGCGCGCGCCGCGCGGAATGGCATGACGAATATACGATGCCTTCGCTCTGGAAATTCTTCACGCCTGATCGGAATGCACACGGTTCCTACTGGTTTGATTGGGGAACCGAACAGGAAGTCGCCTGGCGCGAAAATTACCAACTTTGGATGCGGTTCATCAACGACTACAAGAACCGCGGCGGCAGTGTCGGCGTTGGCGAGGACGCGGGATACATTTATTCGACCTATGGTTTTGGCTTTATTCAGGAGATGGAGCTTTTTCGCGAAGCTGGCTTCCATCCGCTCGAGGTGATCGGCGCGGCGACATTGGGCGGTGCAAAGATTCTCGGTGTGGAAGATGAAACCGGCTCGATACAAGTCGGAAAACGGGCTGACCTGATCATCACCAGAGAAAATCCGCTTACAAACATGAAGACATTATATGCGAGCGGTCACATCAAACTTGATCCTGAGACCAACAAACCGGTGCGCGTAGGCGGCATCGATTTTGTGGTCAAAAACGGCCTTGTTTATGATGGCGCGGAATTGCGGGAGTCGATCAGACAGATGGTGTCCGAAGAAAAGGTGAAACATGGTATCGGACCGGGACCGATGCCGATTGTTGGGTTTGAGATCAGCGAGGACGCAGAGTGATCGGCAGGCAACTTACCGCTCTCGCCGCCAGCGCCATTGCGTATGGTTGTATCCCGCCTGCAATGGCGCAAGACACGCCGCCAAGAGCAAGCGCCGACCGTATGGAAGCGCGCATTAACGCGCTGTCGGTGTTCGGCGAGAATGATGATGGCGGCGTTGATCGCGTCGCCTATTCCGACGCCGACCTGCAGGCGCGCAACTGGGTTATGAGCCAGATGCGTAACCTCGGACTCGAAAATGTAAGAATAGACGCAGGTGGTAATATTCTCGGGCGCCGACCTGGAACGGAGCCCAATGCGAAACCAATCATGTTCGGATCGCATATCGATTCCGTTCTCGGCGGCGGCAATTACGACGGTCAGGTCGGTGTCGTTTCTGCGCTGGAAGCGATCAATATTCTGAATGTGGGCGATATCGAAACGCAAAGTCCGCTAGATGTCGTCATCTTCTCAAACGAGGAGGGCGGTCTTGTGGGCAGCCTCGCCTTGACCGGTGGCATTCGTCCGGGAACGCTTGATGTTATGAGCGACGCCGGGATCACGATCGGCGATGGCGTCCGCAAGATTGGCGGCGATCCGGATCAATTTGAACGCGACGCCATTGGTGAAGGCGAGTTGAAAGCATTCATTGAAGTTCATATCGAGCAGGGTGCTATCCTTGACGAAGAAAACATCAATATAGGCGTTGTGGAAGGCATTGTCGGGATCAACTGGTGGGATGTGACGGTGACAGGCGTCGCCAATCACGCAGGCACAACGCCAATGAACCGTCGCACCGATGCATTGCTTGCTGCATCAAAACTCGTTCAACGTGTCAATGAAATAGCAGTCAATACGCCTGGGCGCCATGTGGCGACGGTAGGGCGCATTACTGCGATGCCCGGTGCGCCGAATGTCATTCCGGGGCTTGTTGAGATGAGTCTCGAAATCCGCGATCTCGACAGCGATAAAATGGAGAGTCTTTTCGCGGATATAGAAGACGCTGCAGAAAAAATTGCCGATCAATCGGGTGTGAGGATTGAATTTGCGCCGATTGACGTCGCGTCGCATCCGGCGCTCACCGATGAGCGCATGCGTGTATATATCGCTGATGCTGCTGAAGCATTGGGGCTTACGTCTAAGCTTATGCCATCGGGCGCCGGACATGATGCGCAGGATATGGCGCGTATTGCGCCAACCGGTATGATCTTTGTGCCGTCGAAAGGCGGCGTCAGCCATTCGCCGAAAGAATATACAAGTCCGCAAGACATGGCGAATGGCGCCGATGTTCTTGTGCGCACTCTTATGGCCGTCGATGCGCAGCCGCTGGACTAATAATCTGAAACACTGAATCCGCCCGGCAGGAGAATTTGATGAAAAAGATGTTTATCGCCACCGCTTCAATCCTTTCCTTGGGCGTCGCATCAACGGTACAAGCCGATGACGGCCTCGCCGCCGCCGTTGCGGCGGACTACGATTATGTTTTTGATCTCTATAAATATTTCCATCAAAATCCAGAGCTTTCATTTTTGGAAAGCGACAGCGCGGCGCGTATGGCTGCTGAGCTTGACGGTCTCGGCTTTACGATTACCGAAAGGCTTGGCGAAGAATGGACGCGCAAGAAAGTAATGGCCGATGTAGGCGAGATTATTGATGGCGTAGGCGGTTATGGGCTTGTCGCGGTTATGGAGAATGGCGCCGGACCGACATTGATGATCCGCGCCGATATGGACGCTTTGCCATTGGAAGAAAAGACTGGCGTGCCTTATGAATCTAAAGTTGTGATGACTGACCATCGGGGGCAGGAGGCGCCGGTGATGCATGCATGCGCCCATGATAGTCACATGGCTATCCTGATCGGGGCGGCGCGCCGGCTTGTCGCGATGAAAGATCAATGGTCCGGTACGCTTGTTCTTATCGGGCAACCCGCCGAGGAGATCGGACATGGCGCTGTCGCCATGCTTGATGATGGTCTCTACAAAAAATTTCCAAAGCCGGATTACGTGCTGGCAACGCACACATCCGGCTGGGACTCGGCAGGTGACGTCGTATATACATCAGGTTATGCGCTGGCGAATGTGGACAGCGTCGACATCTTCATTAAGGGTATTGGCGCGCACGGATCTGCGCCGCAGTTTGGCAAAGACCCGATTGTCATCGGATCGCAAATCGTCAATGCGTTGCAAACGCTGGTTTCGCGCGAGCTGGATCCGCTTGACGCCGGTGTCGTTACCGTCGGCTCATTCCAGGCTGGCTACAAGCACAATATTATTCCTGATGCGGCGCATCTGCAGATCACGGTGAGGTCTTACAAAGACAGTGTTCGCGAAAAGTTACTGGCTGGTATTGAGCGTATCGCGATAGCACAAGCAAAATCAGCAGGCTTATCCGAAGATATGATGCCTGAAGTCGTTGTTGAAAGTGACTATACGCCCTCGACTTATAACGATCCGGCGCTGACTGAACGCGTTATGGCGGCAATTTCCGAGAGTGTTGGCGCCGAACGCGTCTATGAACGCCCGCCAAGCATGGGTGGTGAGGATTTTAGTCAATTTGCGCGCACGCCTGAAGAAATTCCAACAGTAATTTTCTGGACAGGTGGGAACGATCCTGATGCAATGCAGGCCGCGCGGGAGGGTAAGGCGCCGGCCCCGCCGGCTAATCATTCGCCAAACTTTGCGCCATTACCAGAACCTACTTTGAAAACCGGCGTGCAGGCGATGACCGCCGGCGCACTTGAGTTGTTGGGCCCTGCTTCAGGTCAATAACTACTTGCCTTAGGGCCGCTCATGTTATGCTTATACGTGTTACAGTTGTGTGGAGAGGCTGCACATATACTGACGAGTCAATTTTAAATTGATCTGTTAGTCCGTCTCGAGCGTTAAAATAAATGATATAGCGTTCAGAAGCTAGCGCCCCGAAAGGGGCGCTCGGTTAGCTGTTTTTTGTGTCATTCTTTTGTGAGTGTATTATTGTTCAATTGCGTCGCATGGCGCTATTTATGACTGAGGTTGCGATATCTTCTGCTTTTTACTGTGCTATAAGTAGTGCAATCGATAAGGCGACATTTAAACGAATGTCAAAACAATCTTTATACAAATAAAATCCTAATATGTTAGTATATAACTTCACTACGATTTACCTCTTATCCTTTTTGCTATTACTTTTTATCCAGTTTGTGCAAAGAATAGTCGCGCGAAGGTTGTAAGGCGTGCTATAGTCACCTTACGGGACGTGGATCTTACGATGACATTGAGGGAATACATTTAAGCGGCACGCGACAGGTGCGGTTGAGTACCCGTCTTCGCTGCTTGTTTCGATGTGTAAACACAAGTCATTCAGACTAAGGGTCTGCAACATCCCGGCATAAAACTAGTAACGCCTGCAACAGAGGAGTTTGCTTATATGAAAAAGTTACTTACAGCCGGTTTGGCCATTTCGGCCCTGCTGGCGGCGCAAACAGGGGCTGCTCTGGCCGATAAAGAGTCAGCACCCGGACAAATGAGAAAGCTTGGCCCAGCACTTGAATATGTCGCCAAGCAAAGCGCCGCCGCTGCACAATCCGAAGGCTTGAGCGCACGCAGTGTAAGGCGCGCGGAAATGGGCATGGCCGGCCCAAACAGCGAAATTATGGTCGCGAAAGTGACGCCTGATGGCTATGTGATGCTCGACGCCATCGCTTCGGGCAGCACGGATGACCTGGCGGTGACGATTGAGTCCCTCGGCGGCAAGGATGTTTCTTCATATGGCCGCGTGGTGTCAGCGAAAGTGCCCGCAGACCGTCTATCGGATCTTGCTTCCAGCGGCTATCTGGCGTTCGCACAACCTACGTTTGCTGCAACCAATGTGGGTTTGGTCGACTCGCAGGGCGACCGTTCCATGCGAACCGATGAAATTCGCAACAATTTTGGTCTTGACGGCACAGGCCTGACCATCGGCATTTTGTCCGACAGCTTCGCCTGTGATCCGGGCACGCTGGCGGGCGGCCCTTACACAACGCCAGCGGAAGATGCGGCGAACGGAGACATTCCGTCCGATGTCGTCATTCTTTCGGACTTCCTCGATCAATCTACCTGTATCGACGAAGGTCGCGGTATGGCGAATTTGATCTTTGATGTGCTGCCAGGCGCCAAGATGGCGTTCCACTCGGCGTTTAATGGCCAAGCTGATTTTGCTGAAGGCATTATTGAATTGGCTGAAGCCGGTGCAGACGTGATCGTCGATGACGTCATTTATTTCACCGAACCGATGTTCCAGGACGGCATCATCGCACAAGCTGCTGATCAAGTGGCTGCCTGGGGCATCCCCTACTTCTCGTCGAACGGTAACCGTGCGCGTGACGCTTTCGAGTCGGACTATCGGCCGGTCAACGCAACGATTGATACCACAACCGGCATCTGGCATGACTTTGATGAAGGCGCCGGGCAAGATCTCCTCGCGGAGTTCACGCTTGACGGCTCATTGCAGACAAACATGACTTTCCAGTGGGACAGCCCGAACTTCTCCGTTTCCGGTGCTCCGGGCGCTCAGAACGATGTCGATGTGATTATGTTCGACTCAAATGGTGTTCGTGTTGCGAACTGTTTTGATGCAAATGGCGTTTTTGTTCCGCCTGCAAATGGTCTTTGCCAGTTCATCTTCACAGATGGCGGCGTGCCAATCGATGGCGGTAATGGCGGTGACGCCGTTGAGTTCCTGTCATTGGTTGACTTTAACGGCGGCTCGACAATTCAACTCGGCTTGTTGACAGAATCTGGCGATGCGCCAGGCTTTGTAAAATTTGTACTGACCGGCGGCGGCTTTGCTAGCAGCGAGTATGCTATCGATGCGCCGTCAGGCTTCGGTCATAATAATGCCGCGGGCGCTGAAGGCGTCGGCGCCGCAGCCTTCTACTTCACCGAAGAATTCATCGGTGATCCAAACACCGACACTTTGCGTGCTGGCGCAGGCGAACCGGAATGCGTTCCGGCTTGTCTCAACGACTTCTCGTCAGCAGGCGGTACGCCAATCTTCTTCGATCTTGAGGGCAATCGTTTGGCTGAGCCGGAAGTGCGTTTAAAGCCCGGTGTTACCGGACCCGACGGCGCCAACACGTCGTTCTTCTTCAACGACACAAGTCGTGATGATGATGACGGCGACGGCGTCTTCCAGACCGGCGAGCCGGGTGAATTCCCGAACTTCTTCGGTACATCGGCCTCCGCGCCGCATGTGGCGGCGCTGGTAGCGCAGATGATTGATGCGGAAGGCACGCAAGTGCGTACGACGCGTGGAAGAAGCAAAAAAGAGTTCTACCGCGTGTGTAGGGTGTTCTCGCAATTCTCAGGGGACCGGGAAAATGGCGTCAGCCAGACTCTGCCCAAAAACACCGCGATCAGGAAACTCCAGCAGGGTAAGGTCCTTTTACGTCCTTGTGATGCGACTGAGCCGGCCGACCTCTATGATGTCGTGCGTGAAACGGCGCAGGACATGACGATCAGAGCCAGCAATGCAACTGGCGCGACCGTGGCTGAGCTGCCCGTCGGTTTCGACTTCGACTCCGGCTTCGGATTTGTTGACGCTGTCGCCGCCCTCGAGGAATTCCTCGATGATGACGATGACGACGATGATGACGACGACGATGACGACGACGATGACGACGACGATGACGACGACGATGACGACGATGATGATGACGACGATGATTAATCGTTGATGTCTGGCGGTAACGCATTGCGTTACCGCCAAAACTCATTTTTCGTCATCTAACTGATGAAAATTACGTAGACCGGTTGCAAAGGCAGCCGGTCTATTTTTTCTCGAGCAACAGGCGGCCTTCTTTTTCAACCTTGCCGGTAATGACTTCCGCGACTGTAGCAAGAAGGCCCGGAAGCACGACTTCAATACGGACATGCTCAGGAAAAACGTCAATCTTGCCGGTTATGTTCTGGCCCAATCCCGTCGCCCCGAATGACAGGGTATCCTCGCTGGTCCACTCCTCGGTGAACTTGAACATCATGCCGCCGGTCATCTGGCCTTTCAACTTGCCAAAACCTTCGCGGATGCGCTGGCGCGCGCCTTCTTTCCCAAGTGCGTGGGAAATCGTAACAGTGACTGGTCTCGCCATGGCTCATCCTTCGTTTCGAGGGTGGAAATGGGGGCTATGGGGCGGAAATTCAACGAATTCGCGGATTTCAGTAGTGGTGCACATCTGGTCATTTGTCTGTAGGATACGCCGGGGACTGTAAATGTTGGGGCTGACGATGAAATTTTTGATCTGGATATTATCGCTGGTAGCGCTTGGGTTAGGTTTGACCATTCTGGTCGCCGGTCCCGGCACGCAATCCGGTTTTTGGGATTACTCGACCGGCCTGAATATGATGTTCACGGCCGCTCGCCCTATTACGATTGTGGATGGCGTTATATCATTATCACCTGTTTTCACCGCCGCCGGCCTTGCCTTGATTGGCGGAATTATTGCGTTTTTCCTGGGGGCAGGGCGAACCGGCATGTTCGCCATTCTCGTCGCACTCATTGCTGGCGGGGCCGGCATGATTCCGATGAAGATGCGTGAACTCGTTCAGGCGAACCCTATCATTCATGAGATTACAACCGACTTCAGCGATCCACCGCCGATTATCGCAGCCGCTGACCTGCCGCGAAAAAACCCGGCGGAATATCGTGGGTCCGATAATGTTCGCGGTTCGGAAACAACAGTCGCTGAGGCGCAGCAGGAAGCATTTCCCGATATTCAGCCGCAACTGATTGCTGGCACGGTGGATGAGAATGCGGAAATTGTGATGCGCATTTTAGAGTCGATGGGCATGGAAATCCTCAGCAATGCGCCCACGGATGACGGTTGGTTGATTGAAGCGGCAGAGACCTCTCGCTGGTTTGGGTTTGTTGACGATTTTGTGGTCAGGTTGCGTCAAGAAGGAGCGATGACCCGTGTTGATGTGCGATCGAAGTCACGCGTCGGCGGTTCGGATCTTGGCGCCAACGCCAGGCGCACTCGCGCGTTTTACGATAAGCTTGAGTTGGCAACGGGATGATCGTTGATTTCAAGCAGGCGCATAGATGTTGGTTCAAGTTTTGAATAGTCTTATTAATTTCCAGGCGGATTAAACAAACTACCCGTCGCTATAACACTTGAATCATATGGCACTGCGCCACCGGAAAGACGCGCCTTTGTTTCTGCGAGAAGTCTAATGCACGTCGGGTAGAGTTTGTGCTCTTGCTCAAGGATGCGGTCCGCAAGTGTTTCCGTTGTGTCACCGGGTAGCACCGGGATCGCCGCTTGACCGATAATTGGACCGGAATCCACTTCGGCTGACACAAAGTGCACGGTGCATCCGGTTATCTTTACCCCGGCGTCGAGCGTTCGTTCGTGCACATGTAATCCCTTAAAGGCAGGCAATAATGACGGATGGATGTTAATCAGGCGTCCGCGCCAGTCATTCACGAATTCCGGTGTCAGCAAACGCATGAAACCTGCAAGGCAAACATAATCGACTTTCGCCATGCGTAGCGCTGCATCCAGCGCCGCATCAAAATCTTCTCTGGTCGAGAAGTCTTTGTGGTCAATAACCGTCTGCGCAATACCGGCCTTTGTTGCTCGGTCGAGCCCCGGCGCCTTTGGGCGATTTGAAATCACGAGTGCAATTTCGGCAGGAAAATCTGGCGCCGCGGCAGCGTCAATGAGCGATTGAAGATTGCTGCCGCGCCCGGAAATAAGAACGGCAAGTCTAGCGTCAGGCATTTTTCTTCTCGGCTATCTCACCAATTACAAGGGCGTCCTCGCCGCTGGCGTTTAATGCTGCAAGCATTTCATCAACAAAGCCTGGCGCACACACCAGAACGCCGCCAATGCCGCAATTGAAGGTGCGCCGCATTTCTGCATCCGTCAGATCGCCCGTCTCCTTCAGCCATTGAAACAGTGGCGGCAGCATGATTGCAGTATCGTCAAATCTTGGGAGTACACTATCATTCAGGACTCGCGGAACGTTATCGGTCAGTCCGCCGCCAGTGATATGGGCGAACGCCTTGACCCTGGCATCCGCCAATAGCGGTAATACTGATTTCACATAAAGGCGCGTCGGTGCGAGTAATGCTTCGCCAAGCTTGCGCGTATTGTCGAACGGCGCTGGCGCACCAAGATCAGCGCTGCTTTCTTCGACAACCTTGCGGATCAGGGAATAGCCGTTTGAATGTGCTCCGGAGGAGGCAAGACCGATCATGATATCGCCTGAAGCGACGGGGCGGGGAAGCATGTTCTCGCGCTCGACAGCGCCGACACAAAAGCCCGCAATGTCATATTCTCCAGGTGCGTACATGCCGGGCATCTCCGCAGTTTCCCCGCCGATAAGCGCGCAACCGGCATTTCTACAGCCATCTGCAATGCCGGCGACAACATCCTCCGCAACGCCCGGATCGAGCTTGCCTGTTGCAAAATAGTCCAGGAAAAACAATGGCTCCGCGCCTTGTGCTAAGACATCGTTCACGCACATCGCGACGAGGTCGATCCCGATCGTATCGTGCTTGCCAAGATCAAAGGCCAGCTTCAGTTTGGTACCGACACCGTCGGTTCCCGAAACCAGAATCGGGTCGTGAAATCCGGCCGCCTTCAGGTCGAAAAGACCCCCAAATCCGCCCAAAGCGCCGTCCGCCCCCGGGCGTGCGGTAGCACGGGCCAGCGGTCCTAATTTTTTAACGAGGCGATCACCGGCATCGATATCGACGCCAGCGCGTTTGTAAGCATCACTCATGGCGCCCCTCCTAGCCAATGCCGGGGCTCAGGGGCAACTCTGTCCGGAAATTTATGGGAATATGGGGTAAAAAAGGGTCGTTTGGGCCGCTCGAGGCAGCTATAAAATGTCCCAAATCAGGCGTGGCCTGGGGGCTTTGAAGGCGCTGAGCAACAACGCCATGAAAAATTCAGATTCTTGGCGGATGCTTTCCAGGGTTTCGCAGTGCGTGCACAGAATGGGACGAATATTGATGACAGTAAAAAATTTAACGGCTGCCGGGCTCTTTCTGATTGGGTTGGTGTTTGCCCAACCATCTCCGGCGCTGGCGATCGGCGAGGACGTGTTCGTCGTGCCGCGGGTGGCGGTGCAAGCGCAGGCGTCCAGCGCCACTGCAGCCAAAAGCATTGCACAGCGGCAAGGCCGCCGACGGGCTATGGATATTCTGTTGCGTCGCCTGACGATTGAAGAGGACTGGGCCTATTTGCCCCAGCTGGCGTCCGAAGCAACGACCAAAACATCCAACGTTGAACCGGTTGCCGATCCAATAGCTGACGCGCTCGCGACGACGGACCGCAATATCATAACGCTTACAGACAATGACTTGGAGCGGCTTGAATCAGGATTTGAAGTTTATAACGAGAAAAGCTCTTCAGCGACCTATCGCGCTTTTATTACCTATCGGTTCAAGCCAGCTGCGGTGCGCAAGCTTCTAAAGGACTCGCAAATCCCTTATAGTGAAGCGCAAACGCGAACCGCTCTCGTCTTGCCTGTCCTGCAAACGGAGACCGGCCTCTATCTATGGGAAGAGAACAACCCATGGATGGCGGCATGGAAGGCCCGGCCTTACAATAATGAATTGACCCCGATGACGGCGCCGCTTGGCGACCTTGAAGATGCAGCGTCGATCACCGCGCGCAAGGCGCTTAATCTTGATCAGACGGCGATGCAGGTCATGGCGGACCGTTACTCGGTTAGTCAGGTGATTGTCGCTCATGCGTTTTTGCAACAAATCGATGGTGAGGACCGACTGCGCGTCAGGCTTATGAACGGCTTTAGAGAGTCTGGCGAACTGACCGAAATCAGTGAGCTCGACCCGACAAGCGTAAGTGATGTGGAAACCCGCGACTTTGCTGTGCAGGGGCCTGATACAAACGCCTTTATCCCCGCAAAGGTAGGCGATCTTTTAGCTGAAGGCTGGTTCCGTCAGCCGTCTGGAAGCTTTCCGGCTCTTGCCGAGCGATCAATTGATACGACGATCGCCAAATACGCAAAACCCTGGAAAGAACGCACGTTGATTGACCACAACGTGTCAGGACTGCTTGAGACCAGCGCGTTTTATCAATCGATTGGCGAGTGGTCGAAAATCCGCTCGGCTCTGGTTGGCACCCCGCTTGTTGGTTCCGTTCAGGTGAGGGCGATGTCGCGACGCGGCGCCGAAATGCTGATCCGCGCCTATGGCGACCCGGGCAAGCTGATTGTCGCCATGGAATCGCAAGGGTTGGCGTTGTGGACCGAAGATGGCGATCGCTGGATGATAGCAACGCCGTCGACTGCACAGAGTGTGCGCGGCCGCAACCGTCGCGGTCGCCGAAACCGTTTTGGCGACAGTGAGTACGCCACTCCGGATTATCAGCCGGCGTCACTTGAAGAGGATCAGTCAGCCAACGAGTCCAGGGCAGAGTCTCGGTACTGATTGAAATTGGGTAAAGCGCTCCATTTTCAATTAAACTGGCGATTGACACATCGATGGTGAACCGGTTCGCATCTGCATCTAATGATGATGACGGGCAACTGGCGCTGAGTCTGCCCAGATCATCGCCGCGTTATGATCGTGAATCTTACACAATTTCTGATGCAAATGACGCGGCCTGGCGGTGTGTCAACGCCTGGTGGGACTCAGAGGAGCCTGCGATGGTGATTTGCGGTCCGCCCAGTTCAGGCAAAACTCATTTAGCGCATATCGCTGCGGAGCATTTTGGCGGTGTTGCCATGGATGATGCAAATGCGTCGTTACCGGAACAGCAAAATGAATGCGTCGCATTTGATAATTTACCTACCGGCAACCCGCGTGAGTTTCTGACGCTGATTGAGGAGCGGATCGGCGCCGGGGCGCGGGTTATTCTGGTGGGTAATGGGCGCCCGGGTGACTGGTCGGAAGGATTACTGGATTTGCGCACGCGTATTGAAGCAATGCCGCGGGCGACCCTGAATGAGCCCGATGAGGCGTTGATGCGCATCGTGATCGCAAAATCCTTTCAAGATCGCCAGATTGTTGTCGATCAAAGGGTGATTGATTATGTAGCGCCGCGTTTGCCGCGCACATTCTCGGCGGCGCAGCTTTTTGTAACTCGTGCTGACAAGCTCGCATTGGAAAAAAAGCGCAAAATATCAACCACATTGGCGCAAAAGATTATCAATGATCTTCCTGTATAACCACTGAAGCCTTACATTAATCCATTAATCAACGGAGGCTGACATGGCTGGCGCGGACGATGGAATAGGACGGCTCGAAGAGGCGGCAAGCACGCCTGTGGGCGCTATTGATATGTCCTCGCCGAACCGGTTCATCAATCGCGAGCTTTCATGGTTGTCTTTCAATTCTCGCGTTCTGGAAGAAGCGTTCAATGAGCGCCACCCGCTTCTGGAGCGTTTGCGCTTTCTATCCATTTCAGCCAGCAATCTCGATGAATTTTTTATGGTCCGGGTCGCCGGTCTTCGCGGGCAGGTTCGCGAGGGGATTGCGGCTGTCAGCCAGGAGGGCGTGACGCCTCAGGAACAATTACCGCTCATCAATGAGCATGCTTTCGCCCTGATGGAGGAGCAGCAACGTTGCTGGCGAGAGCTGACGCCGAAATTGCGTGAGGCCGGTGTGGTCGTCATGAATGACGAGGAACTGTCAGAGACCGACATTGAGTGGCTACAGCAGGAGTTTGAAGCGAACATCTTTCCAATCCTGACGCCGCTCGCTCTTGATCCTGCGCATCCTTTTCCGTTCGTGCCCAATCTTGGCTTTGTGCTATGTTTTGAGTTGAAACGAACCGACGGTCGGACCTTGCAGGCGCTTCTGCCGGTGCCAGTGAAGATTGGCCGCTTTATCCGGCTCCCTGACGGGCCGGCCAGCGGCGATGCGCGGGCGCCAATTCGCTTCATTTCGCTCGAAAAAGTGATGGTGCGGTTCATCAGCCACATCTTTCCGGGATTTGAAATTCTCGCCCATGGCGCGTTTCGCGTCTTGCGCGATTCCGACGTTGAGGTTGAGGAAGAAGCGGAAGATCTGGTGCGGGTCTTTGAAACCATGCTGAAGCGCCGCCGCCGCGGTGATGTCATCCGTGTCAAGATCGATGCGTCCACGCCGGAATATCTGCAAAAGATGATCCTGGAAAGATTGCAGGCAAGCCAGCAGGACCTTGTGCTTGTTGATGGCATTCTGGGGCTCGCGCAGACTAATGAACTTATTCCGCCGGATCGGCCTGACTTGCAGTTTGACCCTTATGAACCTCGTTTCCCGGAGCGTATTCGTGAACATGGCGGTAACTGTTTTTCAGCAATCCGCGAAAAGGATATCCTCGTTCATCACCCTTACGAGTCGTTTGATGTCGTCGTCCAGTTTTTGAAACAGGCGACTGCAGACCCAAAAGTCGTTGCGATTAAACAGACGCTTTATCGAACTTCGAAACAATCGCCAATTGTTGAGGCGCTGATTGAAGCCGCTGAAGCGGGCAAGAACGTTACTGCTTTGGTGGAATTGAAAGCACGCTTCGACGAGGAGGCCAACATTCGTTGGGCGAGGGCGCTTGAACGTGCTGGCGTTAATGTCGTTTATGGTTTTGTCGAGTATAAAACTCACGCCAAACTCTCACTCGTAGTGCGTCAGGAGGCTGATGGCGCACGCACTTATACGCATGTGGGCACGGGCAATTATCATCCGATTACAGCGAAAATCTATACTGACTTGTCATTGTTTACTTGCGATCCGGCGATCGGACGCGACGCGGCGAAAGTCTTTAACTACATCACCGGTTACGCTGCGCCTCCGGAGCTTGAAAAGTTCGCCGTGGCGCCGCTGACAGCGCGTTCGCATATTGCGGGCCTGATCGATAAAGAAATTAAAAATTCAAAAAAAGGAAAAAAGGCGGCGATCTGGGCCAAGATGAATGCCCTTGTAGATGGCCCGCTTATCGATAAGCTTTACGAAGCGTCACAAGCGGGTGTGCAGGTTGACCTTGTGGTGCGCGGAATTTGCTGCTTGCGTCCGGGCGTTCCTGGTTTGTCGGAAAATATCCGTGTCAAAAGCATTGTCGGCCGGTTTCTGGAACATGCTCGCATTTATTGTTTCGGCGCGGGTGATTCATTGCCCAACCCGCAGGCCAAGATTTATGTCGCGTCCGCTGATCTGATGCCGCGCAATCTGAACAGGCGGGTTGAAGTGTTCTGCCCGGTTGAGAATCCAACAGTGCACCGGCAGATTCTTGATTACATCATGGTGGCTAACCTCAATGATGAAGCGCAAAGCTGGAAACTTCTCCCTGATGGCCGATATGAACGACTGAAATCGTCGGGTGACGGCGAGCCATTTAATGTTCACACCTACATGATGACCAATCCAAGCCTGTCCGGGCGTGGCGGGGC
This sequence comes from Hyphococcus sp., assembly GCA_965230025.1. Taxonomy (GTDB): domain Bacteria; phylum Pseudomonadota; class Alphaproteobacteria; order Caulobacterales; family Parvularculaceae; genus Hyphococcus. The sequence continues at coordinate 111,479 of CBDDKD010000058.1, read as the reverse complement.
GATAAAATACAACGCTCCGAAGGAGCTTAAGCACCGAAAATAGGCGATAAATTTGCCGAATCGTTAAAAGGCGCCATAACGGCGTTCGGGGATGTTTAACGGTGCGCAATCATGAGCGCTGAACGAAATTCAAAATCGCCTGACGCGGAGCGCCGCGCAGTCATCGATATCGGATCGAATTCCGTCCGTCTCGTCATCTATGACGGACCCCGGCGTGCGCCGTTCTCAATTTGCAATGAAAAAGCGTTGTGCGGCCTCGGGCGCGATATGACTGAGGATGGAAAGCTCAACCCTGAGGCGGTTGACTTCGCGCTGCTTACATTACGCCGCTTTGCGCGTATCCTCAAAGAACATGGCGCCCCTCCGGTGCATGCGATTGCAACCGCAGCAGTGCGCGAGGCTAAGGACGGTGAAAAGTTTGTCACGGCTGTAAAAAAGCTTGGCTTTGACGTTTCCGTCATCACCGGTCAGGAAGAGGCCGCTTTTGCAGCGATGGGCGTTGTCTCGTATGAGCCCGGCGCCACTGGCATCGCTGGCGATATGGGTGGCGGCAGTCTTGAGCTTGTGGCGCTCAAGAAGGGTGAAGCGGGTGAAAGCATCAGCCTGCCGGTTGGGCCGCTCAGCATCATGCGGCAGGCCCCGGGCGGTCTGACAGATGCAGAAGCATTTATCGAAAAAGAACTTGATCAGGTTGATTTCCTGAAAACGCAAAAATGCGAAACGCTTTACGCTGTGGGCGGCGCATGGCGCGCAGTCGCGCGCATTCATATGCGGTTGCGAAGCTATCCTTTGTCTGTTCTTCATCACTATGAACTGACAAGCGCTCAGGTGTTGGAGATTTGCGAGCTTGTCGCTCACCAGAGCCGACGGTCGCTGGAACATATCCCCGGCATTCCGCGACGGCGGCTTGATACGCTTCCCTATGCGGCCATGGTTTTAAAATCTGTCCTCAGGCGAACCAAAGCCAAAAAAGTTGTTGTCTCAGCCGGCGGCGTTCGCGAAGGAATGCTTTACGGAGCGCTGCCAAAGGAAATCCGCAAACAGGATCCCTTAATTGAGGGATGCCGGTTTTATGCAGATCGTCTGGAGCCCGACCCATATTTTGGCGAAGCGGCTTTTAAAATGATTGAACCGCTATTCCGTCAGGATAAAGATGACGGCGCGCGGATACGTTTTGCGACATGTTTGTTGATCGACATCGGCGCCTATTTTCATCCGGATTTGCGGGCGCGCCAGGCTTTTGACGTTGCGCTTCGGGCGCCTCTTGTGGGGCTGTCACACCAGGATCGCGTGTGGGCCGCGCTGGCGCTATATTGCCGCCATCAGGGTCGGTCGACTTCGCCGCCGGACGAACAGGCGACTGGCCTTTTGTCCTGGGATCAGCAGCAGAACGCCACGCGCTACGGTCTGGCCATGCGGTTCGCTGCGACATTGTCTCCAAAGATGGGCGCGCCGTTGAAAGGATGCCGTCTGGAGAATGAGTCCGGGCAATTGATCTTTCGCGCGCCTGCAGACCGGGAAGACCTGATGGGCGAGACGCCGCGAAAACGGCTTGATGCGCTGGCCGCGGCTTTTGAAGCGGAAGCCATAGAGATTTATGACGGCTAATCGCTCGTTTCGACGAGCTCCACCGCACCGTTTTTCAGTTTGAGCGCCAGATCACCGGATTTCAATCGCAACGCCGCCTCACCGAAAACTTCACGTCGCCAGCCGGATAGTGCGGGGACGTTGGCGTTATCGTTTCTGGCGATCTCGTCAAGATCGGCGGATGTTGCGATCAGTTTTGGCGCTACCTGATAAACCTCGCACTGACGCTTGAGCAGCACTTTCAAAAGCTCGATGACGTCTGCCGGCGCTTTGCTGCGTTCCGGCTTGGCGATGGCGGGGAGCTCTGAACGATCAATTTCAGTTCCGCTTTTTACGGCGTCAAGGATTGCGGAACCTGCGTTCGAACGTTCAAATCCATTTGGAATGCTGCGTGCGCCAGCTAGTTGTTTTGGCGTCTGTGGTTGCAACCGCGCCAATTCAAAAATCGCTTCGTCTTTTAACAGCCGACTACGGGGGACATCCTTGTTTTGAGCTTCGCGTTCGCGCCATTCAGCGAGCTTAATGGCAGGGCCAAGTTCTTTCTGCCGGACGCCTTTGAGCTTCAGACGCTTCCAGGCGTTTTCCGGTTTCACGAAATAAAGATCCGGATCGTAAAGCGCTTCCATTTCCGCTTCGACCCAATGCATACGCGATTGATCATCCAATTGTTCCTGCAAAAGCGGGTAGGCGTCACGTAGATGGGTGACATCTGACAAGGCGTAAGACAGCTGAGCGTCGGTCAGGGGGCGACGCGACCAATCGGTAAATCGCGATCCCTTGTCAATTTTCGCGTTTAATAGCCCGCGCATCAGCGGTTCATAACCGATCTGGTCGCCAAACCCACAGGCCATGGCGGCGATCTGGGTGTCGAACAGGGGCGTCGGTACATTGCCAATCAGGCGGTAAAAAATCTCCAGGTCCTGACGAGCCGCATGGAACACCTTGACCGTGTCATTATCGGACAAGACCTCCAGCAAGGGTGTAAGGTCCATTCCCTCCGCCAAGGGGTCGACTACGGCTTCCTCACCTTCGGCGGCGGCCTGGATCAGGCAGAGGATTGGCCAGTAGGTTTTCTCCCGCATGAATTCTGTATCAACGGCCACATAAGGCCGTTTCTTAAGTTCAGCGGAAAACTTAGATAATTCGTCGGTGGTGGTGATAACGCGCATAACGGCGGCTTCTAGCAGTGTGCGCGGCGGACGTCATCTACAAAGGCGCGGCGGAAAGCGGCGGACCGAAAACCGCCGAAAGTCTTGACATTAACGCCCGCCGAGGCCACTCCGGCGCGTTATCTGCATCTTTGGGTTTCAGCAATTTTTGAGAGAGTCCATGCACGCCTATCGCACCCATCATTGCGGCGAATTGCGCCGCGACCACGTCGGTGAAACCGTCCGCCTTTCTGGCTGGGTGCACCGGAAACGTGACCATGGCGGCCTCTTGTTCATTGACCTTCGTGACCATTACGGCCTGACGCAACTGGTGGTTGAGCCTGAAATGGCGTTTTTCGCCGCCGTCGAGCAGGTCCGTCAGGAGAGCGTGATCCGGGTGGAGGGGAGTGTCGTCGCCCGGGATGCGGACGTCATCAATCCGAATCTGCCCACTGGCGAGATTGAAATCCGGATAACCCAATTCGAGGTCTTGTCCGAAGCTGATGAGTTACCGCTGCCTGTTTTCGGCGAGCCGGATTATCCGGAAGATATCCGCATGAAGCACCGCTATCTCGATCTGCGGCGCGAAACGCTCCATCGCAATATCATGATGCGCTCGGCGGTGATCAGTGAAATCCGCCGCGGCATGGAAGCCAAAGGATTTACTGATTTCCAGACGCCGATACTGACGGCGTCATCGCCGGAAGGCGCCCGTGATTTTCTGGTGCCGTCACGTCTGCATCCGGGGAAGTTCTACGCATTGCCGCAAGCGCCGCAGATCTTCAAACAGCTGATCATGGTGTCAGGGTTTGATCGTTATTATCAGATCGCCCCGTGTTTTCGGGATGAGGATGCGCGCGCCGATCGTTCCGCTGGCGAGTTCTACCAGCTCGATCTGGAAATGAGTTTTGTCGAACGAGAGGATGTATTTGACGCAGTCGGTCCCGTAACGCGCGACACTTTCGCCAAGTTTGCGGGTGAGCGCAGTGTCACGGCTTATCCGTTCCCGCTCATTCCGTTTGATGTGGCGATGCTAAAATACGGTACAGATAAGCCGGATTTACGATGCCCGATTGAAATGCATGTCGTCTCGGATCATTTCAGGGGCTCAGGCTTTAAAGTCTTCGCATCTATTCTGGAAGCAGACCCACGCCATGAGATTCGCGCCATCCCGGCGCCAGGCGGCGGCAGCAGGGCGTTTTGTGATCGGATGAACAACTGGGCGCAAAAGCAGGGCTTGCCCGGTATGGGCTATATGATCTTCGATGAGAACGAAGTGAAAGGCCCGCTTGCGAAGAATATCGGTCCTGAACGCTCACAGGCTGTTCGCGATCAATTGGGCATGAAGGCCGGAGATGCTGCCTTCTTCCTCGCCGGTAAGCCAGACGATTTTCTCGCGGTCGCGGCGAAGGCGCGTGTTTTGATCGGCGAGGAATTGAAGATCACCGACCTCAATCGGTTTGAACTCGCCTGGATTATCGATTTCCCGATGTATGAATGGGACGAGGAAAACAAGAAAGTTGAGTTCGGTCACAACCCGTTTTCAATGCCGCAAGGCGGCTTGCAAGCGCTTGAGGCTGCGAGCACCGACGATGAAAAACTGTCGATCAAGGCGTTCCAGTATGACCTTGTCTGTAACGGCTACGAGTTAGGTTCGGGCGCTATCCGTAACCATCGCCCGGACATTATGTACAAAGCGTTTGAGATTGCCGGTTATGGCAAGGAAGTGGTCGAAGAAAAGTTCGGCGGCATGCTGAACGCGTTCAAATTTGGCGCTCCGCCGCATGGCGGGTGCGCGCTGGGCCTCGAACGCATTGTCATGCTGCTCTGCGATCAGGAAAACATTCGCGAAGTGACGATGTTCCCGATGAACCAGCAGGCGGAAGACTTGCTTCTCGGCGCGCCGGCGGAAGCTTCGACAGCACAGCTTAAAGAGGTTCATCTACGCCTCGCGCCGCCAATCACGGAAAAAAAGGCCTGATATCCTAGTATTTTCCGGCCTAACGCTATAAATGCGCTTCAAAAGAGAGGCGGCGCGGTTTTAGTGTTGGCGATGAAACTGTATCCGTTTTCCAGGAAAGCGAGTTCGGTACAGTTATGTTGAAGATTTCCAGCGACTTTGATCATGGCAATATTCATTGCGTTGATGCGTCAGATCCGGCCAAAATCGACCTTGAGATCAAGTCGGACGGGCAGGCGGCTTTTTTCCAGTGGTTTTATTTTTCCGTTGAGGGCGGCGCCAACCAGGCGCTGACAATGAACATCCTCAACGCGCATAAAGCCTCTTACGCGGTCGGTTGGAAAGACTATCAGGCCGTAGCGTCATATGATCAGGAAACATGGTTTCGCCTTGAAACGTCTTATGACGGAAAGACGCTGACATTTAAGCATAGGCCGGAGCAGGACCGGGTTTATTACGCGTATTTTGCAGCGTATCCGACAACGCGCTATCGTAGCTTTATTGAGCAGGTGAAGTCATCGCCGCTGCTGGCCCATGGTGTTATCGGGCAAACACTTGACGGACAGGACATTGACTATTTTCGCGCCGGTAGCGGTGAGCGCGTCTACTGGGTTATCGCCCGGCAGCATCCTGGGGAGACGATGGCGTCCTGGTGGATGGAAGGTTTTCTGAACAGGCTAATTGATACCGATGACGCCACTGTGGCTGCGCTGTTAAAAAAAGCAACAATCCATATTATTCCGTGTATGAACCTTGATGGTTCGCGTCGTGGTCATCTGCGCACGAATGCGGCGGGTGTCGATCTCAATCGCGCCTGGCGCAACATGACGAAGGATAAAAGCCCGGAAGTCTTTTTCGTGCGTGAAAAAATGCGCGAGACCGGCGTGGACTTTTTCCTGGATGTTCATGGTGATGAGGCTATCCCCAATAATTTCCTGGATGGCGCGGAGGGGATTCCCTTATGGAATGAGCGCCACTCGGCGTTATTCGACCGCTATTCAACGCTGCTGCTTGAAGCCAGCCCGGATTTCCAGACAGAAGTCGGATACCCGACGCCGGCGCCAGGGAAAGCCAACCTCGATATCGCCACCAACTATGTTGCGGAGACATGGGATTGTCTCGCCATGACGCTTGAGATGCCGTTCAAGGACGCCAATGTAAACCCGGACCTGAAATTCGGGTGGTCGCCCGACCGTTGTCGCCAGCTGGGCCGCGATAATCTCACCGTGATGGCGCAGATGGCTGAGGCGTTGCGTTAAGCGCTAAATCCAGCGACGTGTGCGACGGCGATAATCGTCGTAATCATCACCAAACTTTTCTCTTAGCGCTTTTTCTTCAGGTTTAATCTGAAGGGTGGTCATCGCCTGAATGAATCCGGCGAGCACTAAAATATTAAGAGGCGACCCGAGATAAACTGCCCACCCGGCCAACAATAGCGCCATCGCCAGATACATGGGATTCCGCGATATCCGGTAGAGTCCTTTTATCACAAGCGTATTGGCTTTTGACGGCGATGTCGGGTCAACGGTTGTCTTGGCTTTGTAAAACATCGCTATCGCCATCCCTGCGATGGCAAATCCCATCAGCATAAGAAACACTGCGATTGTTAGTTGCCCCGGAAAATGAACGACGAAAGAGCGCGCTGCTTTGCTTGCGCCCCACATTCCGCCAGCGGCGATTGCAACTTGTACGACTGGCGGGATAGCGAGTTTCATTCAGATATAGCCTTTTAAAGTCAGTCTTTTATGCGCCAGGGCGGGAACCGACGGTTCTCGCCAGCGTGATAAATAGCGATGCGGTAGCCATCCGGATCGCGCGCCCATGCCTCGCGCCAGAGCCAGCGCTGGTCGACACATTCGGTTTCAAAGACGATGCCGACGGCCTTTAGCTCTGATACGCGGGCATCGACGTCATCAACTTCGAAATAGAATGATGCGCCCGCGGCATGAACATTCTTCGTTTTATGTAGCGAAAACGTCGTTCCGCCATCGGCGCATTCAAACCTTGCATATCCGTTATCCGGGCTATTGACGATCAGGGTTAGGCCAAGCCTTTGATAAAAAGCGATAGAACGCTCAAGATTACTGACATGAATGGTGATTTGATTGAGGTTCATGAGCCAAGCTTTAGATTACCGCCTTACGTTGATCTTCACGCCCCATGGCCAGAAGAAACGGATTTGATTTTTGAAGTGCTGAAAACTCCGCTTTTGAAGTCAATCCGAGCCAGCGATGCCGAATTAATTCCTGAGCAATAGGTGCGCCGAGCGTTGACCCGGGACCGGCAAGAATAAGACAGTCCGGTGCAAACTCCTTGATGGCGACCTCAACGGATTTCGAGAAATCATAAGTTTCAATAATTTGCTGACCCAGCGTGTACTGATAAAGCGCCGCTAGGTCTGTCGCCTCCGGAGACCAGATTGCGCCGCGCCCGTCTATCATTGGCGTGCTGGCGGTTTCGAATATTTCCTCGCCAACCGTATTGAACGCTTTTTCTGACACGTGTTGTAATAGGGGCGTATGAAATGCTGCATGCCGCGCAAGGCGGAAAGGATATCGGTCTTCTGCGACAGGCAGTGACTTTTCCATAGCGCTCATCCCGGCGTCATCGCCGGCAAGAACGGCCATGCCGCCAAGGCGAATGGAGAGATAAGCCTTGCCCTCAGTGCGCCCGTCATGCAGCGCATTGCCAATGGCTTTCTGATTAGCGGCGCTTTCACGCCAGTCAGCATCTACGAAGGGATAGACCAGCTGTCCGCCGACGCCGTCTTTTTCCATCAATGCGCCCATTGTGTCGACAAGGCGTATGGCGTTGGCCGGACTAAGCGCGCCAGCGGAGGCGAGCGTCAGGTACCATCCGAGGGAATTGCCGCAGACGGCGACAATATCAAACTCCTTACTATTGATAGCCGTGAAATCTGCGAGCGCGCATGTGTAGATCAGCGCTGAAGCATTGATGCTGGATGCATGTTTTGCCGCACTGTAACGTTCGGCGTTATCAAGCGCAGATACGGTTTCGCGCCCTTGCCGTTCGCGCCATTCGTCAACGGTTGCGATAAAGTTGGCCTTGTCGCTGTGATAGCGCGATAGGTAACCCAGCTCGTCCTTGCCGTAGGTTCCCCGGCCTGGAAATATTACAACTGCTGATTTTTTCATTCTGCGGCGCGCTTCGTTTTGGCGCTGGTTAATTCGAGCGCCGCCTCGATTATCTGTGCCTCGCTGACCAATACGGTGTTGGCTGCGGGACCCAGTGGAATAAATGTGTCGTCGCCTGTGATACGCGACAAATTGAAAGACAAGCGCCGATCAGCGAAGGCCGCCATTAATTCTTCACTGGGCGAACCGGTCTTGCGGCACTCATCCACAATCAAGACATTGCGGCTGCTTTCAAGTTCGGAAACGACTGCATCAACCGGAAGCGGTGATAGCCACCGAAGATCAAGAATGCGCGCTCTTATATTGTGCGCTTTTAAAGCACTGACAGCTCTCTGGGAAAGGTAAGTTCCATTGCCATAGGTGATGATCGTCAGGTCTTCGCCAGTGTCTGTAGTTCCAATGATATTGATTTCGCCTAAGTTCACTGCGCCATCAATGTCATCAAAGACAGCGGTCATCAGGCCATCGCCGGGTTCCCGCAAGTCTTTAGTTCCGTAAAGGGCAATTGGCTCCAGAAACACCACAACGCGCTGTTCTTCACGCGCCAGGCGGAACGCCTCGCGCATCATTTTTACAGCTTCCGCTCCGTTTGAGGGACAGGCAAGGATGATGCCCGGAATATCACGAAACACCGCAACGGAATTATCGTTGTGAAAATGCCCGCCAAAACCTTTTTGATAGGCAAGTCCGGCGATGCGCACGACCATGGGGTTTGCATACTGACCATTGGAAAAAAAGGAGAGGGAGGCAGCCTCACCGCGCAATTGATCTTCTGCGTTATGCACATAAGCAAGGAACTGAATCTCAGGAACGGGGAGGAAACCGTTATGGGCAAGACCAATGCCCATTCCCAAAATCGATTGCTCGTCCAAAATCGTATCGAACACGCGGGCTGGACCAAATTTCTGTTGAAGCCGCGTAGTTGCGCCGTAAACGCCGCCTTTCCTGGCGATATCCTCACCAAAGACGGTGACGCTGGCGTCGCGTTCCATCTGTTCCGCCAGCGCCAGTGAGATCAGCCGGGACATATGTTGCGGCTCGGCGCGAGCGCGCGAGTCGTTCGGCGCGGCTGGCAGTGGTTTGTCCGGCCGGGTGACGCGCCTGAATTGTTTTGGCGGCGTCAGCGGCGCCACAACCTGATCTGACGTTGTGAGTTTCGGCCGTGTGGTTGCGGCTTCCATGGCGCGCCTGACACGTCCGGTCATTTCCGCATAAAGCTTTTCAATGTCATCACGCGACGCTGCGCCGGTTTCAATCAGCCGCCGCGCGGTGTGCAGTAACGGATCCTGATCCGCCTCGGTCTCGATCTCAGCGCGGTCGCGATAGCTGTTTTCCAGGTCCGAGCCCGCATGGCCCATCAGACGTACGGTGCGCAGATGAAGGAAAGCGGGTTTGCGCGCGCCTCTCGCGCAACGCTCGGCTTCGCGCGCGGCGCGGGTTGCATCGACAATATCGCGGCCATCGCCATGGATGTAACGAAGCCCCGGACGTGCGCCGTAATTGGCGGCGATCCATCCGTCAGGAGTTTTTACGGAAATGCCGATCCCATTATCTTCGCAGACAAAAACAAGCGGCAGGGGCAATCCGCGATAGCCGGTATGCGCGGCGGCGTTGATGGCCCCAACAGCGGTTGAGTGGTTCGCCGAAGCGTCGCCGAAACTGCATAGGACCACACTATTCAGCGGCAGGTTTGCATCCGGCTTTTTTTGTGTGCGGGCGAGGGCGACGCTGAAAGCGGCGCCCATGGCTTTTGGCAAATGTGACGCAATGGTGCTGGTCTGAGGAGGGATGAAAAGCGATTTTGAGCCGATGACCTTGTGACGCCCGCCTGAAATTGGGTCTTCGCTCGACGCAACGAACGAAAGCGCCATGTTCCAGAGGGGCGTCTCGCCTGTAAGCTTGCGCGAGCGTTCAATGTAAAAAGCGCCGCTGCGATAATGCAGAAACGCCATATCGTCGACGGCGAATGTTCGGGCGAGGGCCGCGTTGCCTTCATGTCCTGAACTTCCGATGGAGTAATATCCGCGCTTTTCTGCGCCAAGCCGTCGCGCCTCAAGGTCGAGGCGGCGGCTCATCATTTGAGATTCAAAAAGCGCCGCTAAAGCAATCCTGTCCAGACCCGCATCATTCAGCGTTGCTGCAACCAGCGGCGCAGGCAAGCGACCGGCCTGCAGGCGGGTTAGAAATCCATCCGGTGATGCGGCGATTGCGCCCGCCATGAAAATTTATCCTGATTTATGAGCCTGCAAGGCTTTTGACTGCCCTCTTGTGGACCGGGCGGAGATTTGGCTATCTCCTTAGCAGCAGCGCATTATTTGCCAAGCCCGGCAGTCCTCGACGTGGGAGAATATCATGAAAATTCCGAACCTTGGAGAAAGCCTGCCGGCGGCCCATCCGAGCGAGGATACGTTAAGTCTTCTGCGCCTGCGCCGTTCGACCCCGGCGGACTTTCTTGAAGCGCCTGGCCCGGACGCAACGGCGCTGTCAGATATGCTGACAATCGCCGCAAGGGTGCCAGACCATCGGCGGGTGACGCCGTTTCGATTTGTTGTCTTTCGGGGCGAAGCCCGCAGCCGCTTTGGCGAGGTGCTGGAAAAGACCTTCATCGCCAACGACCCTGACGCCGGGGAGGCGCGTATCGCCATCGAACGCAATCGTTTCCAACGGGCGCCCGTGGTGGTCGCCGTTGTATCCAGCATCAGTCGCGAGCATCGCACGCCCGAATGGGAACAGGTCCTCAGCGCCGGCGCCGCCTGCCAGAATTTGCTTCTGGCCGCCTCCGCCCATGGTTTCGCCGCCCAGTGGATTACGGAATGGTATGCCTATGATGCTCAGGTCGGTGAAGCTTTGATGCTGAAAGACAGTGAGCGAATCGCAGGTTTCGTCTATATTGGAACAGCGCGTGAAGAGCCAAAAGAACGAGGAAGACCCGATCTGGCCTCAATTACGCAATATTATTGATCGATCACGGTAGTGTGAAACCTGTTGTCTCACGATCTGGTCGGTGCGTTGTTATTTCATCTCCATCAACCGTCACTCAAAAAAGGGGACTGACAGAATGAATTTTGTAAAATATGCGGCGCCGCTTGCCGTTGCTGTCGCTATAGCGATCCAGCCAGCCTCAGCGCAGACAGATGCAAAATCGGGTACCTACACGACCGATGATGGTCATCGCTACATCACCTTCAGTTACTCGCATGCCGGTTTTTCAAATCCATGGCTGCGCTGGCGCGACTGGACAGGGACGCTCGACTGGAATGCGGAAGACCCGGCGGCGTCATCGGTGAATGTCGTCATCAACGCTGAATCTATCGATACCGGCGTCGATGTTTTTGATGGCCACTTGAAAGATGATCGCTTTTTCGACGTTGCAAACCATCCGGAAATTACTTTTGTCAGTACAAGCGTTGAAAAGACTGGTGACAATACGGGTGAGATCACGGGCGATCTGACCATTAAAGGGACGACAAAGCCGGTGACGCTCGACGTCGTGTTCAACAAAGGCGAATATGACCAGCGCAACAGCCGCTACAAGCTTGGCTTCTCCGGCAAGACAACGGTGAAAAGATCAGACTACGGCGTTGATCTTTTTGCGCCTGTCGTCAGTGATGAAGTGGATATCATCATTGAAACGGAATTCCTGATGCCGGCGGCTGAATAAAGGCCAGGCACTTTGGAAGACAAGCGCTATACGTCAATCGCGGTCGCCCTTCATTGGGCGATCGCGATTCTTATCCTCGGGCAAATCGCCGGAGGGTTTTATATGCATAATCTTCCGAATACGTCTTCTATCAAGTTTGACCTGTACCAACTGCATAAGTCTTTTGGCTTATCGATCCTGTTACTGACTTTCATACGCTTTGGATGGCGGTTGATGAATCGACCGCCGGCGCTGCCAGTTACAATGCCTGGTTGGCAAAAGGCAGCGGCGCGTATGACCCATTGGGGGTTTTACGCGCTTATGGTTTTGACGCCGCTCGCTGGCTGGGCGATGGTCTCTGTGTCACCGACGGATATTCCAACAAAATGGTTCGGTATTTTGCCAGTGCCCCATCTGCCATTTTTAGGTGGCGTTACTGACCGCGCCGCAAGCGAGGATATGTTGAAGGAAACGCATGAGGTTTTAGCGAAAGGCATACTCCTCTTGCTGGCGCTGCATGTCGGCGCCGCGATCAAGCATTCGATTATCGATAAGGACGGCGTGCTGGCGAGTATGCTGCCGTCTCGCGCTAATCAATGGGCGGGTATTCTGGTCGTCCTCGGGTTTCTTTCGACAGGCGCTGTGATCTACATGGTGACGCCGCCACCGCAAGCGAAAGCCGCCGCCACAACCACTTCGCAGGCGACGACAGAAACGAACTGGGTCGTTGATTATGACGCCAGTCGCCTTGCTTTTACCGGACAGGAAAAGGGCGCGGCGTTCGACGGCGAGTTTTCGGACTTTCAGGCGTCGATCAATTTCGACCCGGAAAATCTAGCAGTATCCAGCATTCGTGTGACAGTCGGGACGGGATCTGCGTCTACTGGCGATTCTCTGCGGGATTCCACGATCCCGGCAAAGGAGTGGTTTCATGTTGCTGACCACCCGACCGCCGAGTTCGTCACTGACGATATACAGGCAACGGGCGAAAACTATTATCAGGCGACGGGTGTATTACGTATCAAGGATTATGAGCAATCCGTCACCGTGACCTTCACACTGGATATTGATGGCGATACCGCGCTGGCGACCGGCGGTGCGGATCTTGTGCGAACAAACTTTGGCCTTGGCCTGGATGACAGCTGGTTAACTGACGAAGAAATCGGTCTTGAGGTTCGCGTTGAGTTTGAAATTCACGCGACACGATCACAGTAAAGCCGGAAATCAAGCGACGCGGTTTCTTTTCATTTCCCTGCTAGGGGCATCTTCGTCAAACAGCTCTGCGAGTTTGTCGATAATCGCACCGCCCAGTTGATCAACATCAACGATGGTGAGCGCTCGGCGATAGTATCGCGTCACATCATGACCAATACCGATGGCGAGGAGCTCCACTGGCGAGCGCGCTTCGATATAGTGGATGACCTCTCGCAAATGGCGTTCAAGATATGCGCCTCCATTGGCCGATGACGTCGTATCATCAACAGGAGCGCCATCGGAGATAACCATCAGAATGCGACGTGACTCTGGACGGCCGAGCAATCGTGAATGCGCCCACATCAACGCTTCGCCGTCGATATTCTCCTTCAGCAATCCCTCTTTCATCATCAAGCCGAGAGAAGTTCGCGCGCGCCGCCACGGCGCGTCAGCGGATTTGTAAACGACGTGGCGCAAATCGTTAAGGCGTCCTGGCTTGGCGGGCCGCCCATCGGCAACCCATTTTTCTCGCGCCTGTCCGCCCTTCCATGCGCGTGTCGTAAAGCCGAGAATTTCGACTTTCACGCCGCAACGCTCAAGCGTGCGCGCCAGAATATCGGCACAGATCGCGGCAATCGTGATTGGCCGGCCGCGCATAGAGCCGGAGTTATCAATCAATAGCGTGACGACCGTGTCGCGAAAATCCTGCTCCTGCTCCATTTTGAAAGAGAGCGGTTGCATCGGGTCGACAACGACACGGGCAAGGCGCGCGGCATCGAGGACGCCTTCATCAAGGTCGAATGACCAGCTGCGGTTTTGCTGCGCCATAAGCTTACGCTGGAGTTTGTTGGCAAGGCGCGCCACAACCGCATGCAGATTTTCCAGTTGTCGGTCGAGAGATCTCCGAAGGCGTTGCAACTCCTCCGGGTCACAAAGATCTATTGCTTCTGCGATTTCATCAAACGCGGTTGTATAAGCTTTATAGGCGTCGCCTGTGTCGCCCTCAAATTTTGTTCGCAGGGAGGAGACTTTCGCGTTCTCTGTCGCGCCGTCATCTTCCTCGAAGTTCGATTCCAGATCCTGATCGGAAATGTCCGCGTCGCCGTCTTCTGAGTCGCCCGCACCGGGATCGTCGGGCATGTCTTCAGCGCCGGGGTCATCATCGCTTTCGTCGTTTTCGCTTTCATTTTCATCTTCGGAATCATCAGCTTCGCTTTTCTCATCGCTTTCCTGATCGCCCTGATCGTCGTCATCAAGATCAAGGTCCCGAATGAAGGCGCGCGCCAATTTGGCAAAGGCCGCCTGATCATCAAGGCTGGCGGTTTCCGCAAGAGCATCCATCGCCAGACCCGCCTGGTCTTCCAGCTCTTCGCGCCAGACCTCCATAATATTTTCCGCAGCGGCGGGCGGTTTGCGCCCCGTGACCCGCTCGCGCAGCAAAAGGGCCGCCGCATCAGCGAGGGAAGACGTGTCTTTCGCGTTCAGTCTGTCATAGCCCTTGTCGCCAATGGTCTTTTCGAGAGAGGCCGCCAGGTTGTCGCCAACGCCCTTCAGCGCCAGGGCGCCGATGGCCTCGCATCGCGCATTCTCAAGCGCAGCGAATACTGCGCGCGCCTCAGCGCCTCTTGGGGCGAGCCGCTGATGGGCCGCGGCGTCATGGTGGGCAAGGCGTAAGGCGGCTGCATCTCCTTCCCCTCGGGCGAGCGCGGCGGTCTCAGGGTCAATATTGCGGCCGGGCAGGGGAATTCGCGCGGAATGCCCCTGAACCTGAGCGTGCTCGCCGCCAAACGCGACTTCCACATCCGGCTGGGCCGATAGGGCCCGCGTTGTATGCAGCAAGGCGCGTTTAAAGGCCTCGCGAATTTGTTCTTTCGGCGTCATAGCGCCTTACATAATTCGACCCCGGCAAAATCCCAAATGCTTTGCTCACTTTTCCCTGCAAAGAAAAAAAGCCCCGTTGATTGCCGGGGCTTTTTCCTGAACACTTAATGGTTGCGTTCGTTACCAGATGCGCACGCGTTCATCTGGCGGCAGATAAAGGTCGTCGCCTTCGGTCACATCGAACGCCTCATACCATTCATCCATGTTGCGGACGACGCCATTGACCCGGAACTGAGCCGGCGAGTGCGGGTCTGTCGCGATCTGGTTTTTCAATGCTTCCTCGCGCTGAACACGCTTCCAGACCTGCGCCCAGGACATGAAGAACCGCTGGTCGCCGGTGTAACCGTCGATGATTGGCGCCTCTTCGCCATTCAGCGATAGCTTATAAGCATGATAGGCCATTGCGAGCCCGCCAATGTCGCCAATATTCTCACCCATGGTCAACTCAGCATTAACCGGGAAACCTTCGATCGGTTCATACTGCTCATATTGTGCGCCAAGAGCGTCAGCGAGCTTTTGAAAATTCGCTGCATCTTCGTCCGTCCACCAGTCACGCAAGACGCCATCGCCATCGGATTTGCGCCCTTGATCATCAAAGCCGTGGCCGATTTCATGACCGATCACGGCGCCGATACCGCCATAGTTTACGGCTGGATCCGCGCCTGGATCGAAAAACGGCGCCTGCAGGATCGCAGCCGGGAAGACAATTTCGTTTCGGTTTGGACTGTAATACGCGTTGACCCGTTGCGGCGTCATGAACCATTCGGTTTTGTCAATTGGCCCGCCAAGTTTTGATATCTGGTCGTTCCATGAGAATGCGTTTGATCGTTTCGCGTTGCCATATGCATCGCCCGCAATAACTTCGAAACTTGAATAGTCTTCCCACTTTTCCGGATAGCCGATTTTTGGCGTGAACTTTTCAAGCTTTGCATGCGCCTCGACCTTCGTGTCCTCTCCCATCCAGGGCAGCGTATCGAGGCGCTCATCAAGGGCGTCGCGCAAATTTTCAACAAGCGCATCCATCTTTTCTTTTGAATCTGCGGGGAAGTGGCGCTCGACATAAACCTTACCTACAGCTTCCCCGAGGGCGCCATTGACGGCGGCGACGCCGCGCTTCCAACGTTCGCGTTTTTTAGGCGTGCCGCGAAGTTCAGTGCCAAAGAAGGCGAAGCTCGCATCGTCGAAAGTTTCCGGTAATATGCTCGCATTGCCGCTTAAGTGATGGAACCGAAGATAGTCCTTCCAGGTTTCAACAGGCGTATCTGCGAAGATCGCAGCTAGGTTTTGAAGCGCATCGTCCTCTCGAAGAATGAATTCATCCTGCGCGCCGATGCCGGCTTCTTCAAACATAACCGGCCAGGGCACGCCTGGCGCAAAGGCGGCGAGTTCTTCTGCTGTCTTCAGGTTATAGGTGAGGTCGCGGTTACGACGTTTGGCCGGCTCCCAATGGGCGCCCGCCATGCGTTCTTCCAACGCATAAATGGCGTCAGCCTTGGCGGCGGCGGCAGGCGTTTCAGCCAATGTCAGCATTTGCTCGATATAAGCTTTATATTTCGCAGCCTTATCGGCGAATTTTTCATCGATATAATATTCCCGGTTCGGCATACCAAGCCCGGACTGCGTAAGATAAACGATGTATCTGTTGGGTTGTTTGGAATCGATATCGACCCAGGCGCCAAGAAAAGAATTAACGCCGAGATCAGGCCGCGCCATAATCCGCGCTACATCTTCATGGGTTTGAAGGCCGTCAATTGTGGCCAGATCGTCGGCGACGGGTTCAAGACCTGCCGCGTTGATCGCTTCCACGTCTATATAGCTTGCGAAAAAGTCGCCAATCTTTTGCTCGACAGAACCGGGCGTATTTCCGCCATTTGCCGCGTCTTCAATAATTGCCCGTACGCGTTCTTCGGAACGCTCGAACAACACAGTGAATGATCCGTAGGATGAGAACTCTTCGGGTATTTCAAATGTATTGAGCCAGCCGGCATTCACGTGCTGGTAGAAATCATCACCAGGGTCGACATTTGCATCGATATATTGGGTTTCGATGCCAAAGTCGCCCAACTCAGCCGATTGCGTTTGAGCTTCCGGCGCCGGCGCATTGGCGGCTCCGGCTTCAGTCTCAGTGGTTGGTTGCTCGCCACACCCAATCAGCGCCAGAGCAGCAGCGCCGGCTAAAAGTCGTTTTTTCAAGATATTTCTCCTCGCGTGAACCGGTGATTCGTTCTTACGTCTTTGACCGCCGGTAGTTTCCTGATTTGCAACCCATCTGCAAGTAAAACGGGATAAGGCGTTATCTGGTCGCGACAGATTGTTTGAGGCTTGCAGCCTTTATGGCCCTCAAGGAACGACGTTGCATCAGCCGTCTTGCCCGCCACAAGCGATTCCGCCATGGTGCCGCCGTTACAAAGGGCGCGCAATATGGACCTCAAAACAGTTATTCGAACCATCCCTGATTATCCCAAACCGGGGATCATGTTTCGTGACATCACAACCCTACTGTCCGATGCGCGCGGGTTTCGCCGGGCGATTGACGAGCTTGTGCAACCGCTTGCCGGCGCCAAGATCGACAAAGTCGCGGGCATTGAAGCCCGCGGGTTTATTTTAGGCGGTGCGATCGCGCATCAGTTATCTGTCGGTTTTGTGCCCGTCCGGAAGAAAGGCAAGTTGCCTTACGAGACCATGAGCGAAAGCTACCAGTTGGAGTACGGCGTTGATGAAGTCGAAATCCATATTGATGCGATCAACAAGGGCGAGCGTATTCTGCTTGTTGACGATTTGATCGCCACTGGCGGGACGGCGACAGCGGCCATCAATCTTTTGGAGCGCGCCGGCGGTGAGATTGTCCTGTGCGCTTTTGTCGTTGATTTACCGGACCTTGGCGGCTCAAAAAAGATACGCGACATGGGACATCAGCTTACGTCTCTTGTTGAGTTTGACGGTGAGTAAACAGCAATAAAGGAGTACAAGCCTCAATGTTTATCCTTGGCCTGATCATCTTTTTTGGAACTCATTTTTTCACCGCCTTATTCAGAGCACACCGGGCTGCGATTGTCGCAAAAATTGGAGAAATGCCTTTCAAGGGTCTTTATGCTATTGTTTCGCTATTAGGATTCGGCTTGATCATACTCGGTTGGCGACAAGCTGATGCTTCGCTGCTTTATGCGCCGCCATATTTCTTGCGTCATATTACATTCGCACTGATGCCAATTTCGATCATCCTGCTGGTCGCCGCCTATGCGCCGGCTGGCCGCATTGCGCCCATCGTGAAACACCCAATGCTTGCGGGCGTTAAAGTCTGGGCTTTCGCGCATCTATTGGCGAATGGTGAAGTGCGGTCGGTGCTATTATTTGGCTCGTTTTTGGCGTTCGCTGTAATTGACCGGATCGCCATTAAAAAACGTGATGTAGCGCTCCCTGTTCGCGGGCCAGTGCGCAATGACGTAATCGTTATTATTATCGGCATCGTAGCGTATGGCGTAATCGCCCATTACCTTCACCGATATATCGCAGGTGTTTCGCTCTACTGATCGCCGGGCGGCTGTTTTGTGAAATAGAGCGCGGACGTGTCGTAGCCCAGCGCCTGTAAGCGAGCGAGGGCGCTGGCGCGTTTCTCATCGCTGATTTCAGGCGTGCGGGCCAGGACCCAGAGATATCTCCCTTGAGGCTCGCCGACGAGCGAGAGTGAATAATCCTCATCCAAATCCAGAATCCAGTAATCACCCCAGAACGGGCCGAAGAAACTGACCTCCAACTTTGCATTGGTTTCAGCGTCCACAACTCTGGCGCGGCCATTCGCAACCTCGGCTTTGCCATCAACCCCGCCTTTGCGGCATGTGTTAACGACCGATATCAGGCCGTCGTCACGGCGCGCATATTCAGCGGTCACGGCTTCGCAGTTCTTTTCAAAAGAATTTGGAAAACGGGCTATTTCATACCATCGGCCAATATACCGATCGAGGTCGACCTGCGCCTCCGTCGTGAGCGGGATATCCGCAGCGCGATTGACAGGCGGCTTGGCGCAAGCGGAAAGGCCGAGAAGGGCAAGGATAACGACGGTTCTGATCATGTTGATTACTCCCTGAAATATGATACGCCGAGGCCTCGTATTTGGATTTTGCCTCTCAAGCTGGCATATCCGTTCAGGCGACCATATTTCGGCCTATTTTCAATTGATTATGGCGCGTTGCGCGATGTTTCAAAGGCCGTTAGAACCAGCCGCGACGTCTGGCGCAGAGTACAACAGGATATCTGATCGTGGCGAATGAAGACACAGCCTTTCGGGAAGTCGACCAGGAACTGGCCGAGGAGCGCCAGTGGGCGATGTTCCAAAAATTCGGCCCTCTTATTATTGGCGGCGCGGTAGCAATTGTCGTCGCTGTCGGCGGCTGGCAGTTCTGGAATGCGCGTCAGAACGATATCGCCAAACAGCAGGCGCTCGAATTTAACAATGCTGTTGAACTATTGGCGGAAAACGAAGCCGACGGCCGCGTCGCCCTGAAAGCGATTTCAGATGAGAGCGCCAGCGGGTACAGCATTCTAGCGGCGATGCACCGGGCGGCTTCTTTCTCGCGCAGCGGCGAACGTCTTTCGGCTGTTGAGGCCTTTCGCGACATTTACAACAATAACGCCGCCCCCAGACATGTGCGCGATCTTGCCCGAGTGCGGGCCGCCTATCTGTCGTTAAGCGACGGGCGCGATGATGTTATGCAGGATCTTGGAGACCTGGCGCAAAGCGGCGGGGCTTACGCCTTTCACGCGCAGGAAGTTACCGGTTTGGCCGCGCTTGATGCAGAGGACTATGAAACTGCGCTTTCCGTTTTCCGGCAGCTGTCGATTGATTTGGGCGCGCCGCCAGCTATTCGCGAACGTGCTGAAGATTTTGCCGCGCTCGCGGCTTCGGGCAAGGCTGGCGTTAATATCAAGGGTGAGGCGCAGCTCGATGACATCCTTTCCGCTATTGGCGAGAGAGGCCCGGAAGGGGTTGGCATTGTGGACGATCACGAGGGGCATGATCATGAAGCGGGCGCAAGCGAGGAAGAGCTTGGCGAAGAAAGCTTTGGTGATAGCGCTGAGCCAGTCGAGGATGCAGCCGAACCTGCGCCGGTTACCGATGAGGCGAGTGCGCCATCCCCGGAAAATAGTGAGAACGAGTAATCCATGATCGACTTTTCTAACTGGGCCCGTCTATCTCGACACCTGACGCTGGCGCTTTTGCTTGCCTTTGTCAGCGCTTGCAGTTCCGGCCCAATTGGTGCGGTAACCGGAATATTTGGCGGTGGTGACGACGACGACGAAGATGAGAATGCTCCAGAGGATGAGGACCGGATATCGATCCTCGCTCTTGACGAGCAATTAAAAGCCGATCCGCGATATGCGGGCGCGCCAATTTCCATCCCGCCGTCTTATGTTAATGCTTCCTGGCCGCAACCTGGCGGAGAAGCCGATCACACGCTTCATCATGTCGCCGCTTCCCTGGAATTTGAAATTGATTGGCGTACTGATATTGGCAAAGCTTCAGCGCGCCGTGCGCGTTTAACGGCGCCGCCAATTGTGGTCAGTGACCGGGTTTTTGTGATCGACGCAGAGACAACACTGTCCGCATTTGACGCTGCGACTGGAGACCTGATTTGGGAAACTGAGTTGGCTCCAGAGGTCAAAGAGCGTTTTCGGATTCGTGATTTTTTACGGGGACCTGAGCCTTCGCAAATTGGTTTCGGCGGCGGCGTTGCTTTCGATGATGGCAAATTATTTGTCACATCGGGATTTGGATTCGTTGCTGCTGTTGATGCGATCAGCGGAGAAGAGCTATGGCGGGTTGAAACGCTTAATCCCGTGCGCACGCCGCCGACCGCCTATCGGGGTCGTGTTTATCTTGCGACAAATACAAATGAGTTTCTGGCCCTTGAGCAGGAAACTGGTGAAAAGGCCTGGACATTCCAGTCCTTTGAGGAAGCGGCCCGGTTCTTATCGTCATCCAGCCCTGCGGCGGCCGGCGATCTTGTTGTCGCGCCGTTTTCTTCGGGGGAGCTTGTGGCGTTCCTTGCTGACAACGGACGGGCGGTCTGGAATGAAACTCTGGCCCGTCAATCGCGCCTGACGGCCCTCTCATCGCTCAATGATATCGCGGGAAGCCCCGTTATTGACCGTGGGCTTGTCTATGTTGTCAGCCATGGCGGGCAACTTGAAGCGATTGATATCCGGTCGGGTGAACCGGTGTGGCAGACATCGCTCGCCAGCCTGCAGATGCCCTGGGTGGCAGGCGATTTCCTGTTTGTTGTTTCAGTTGAAGGAGAGCTTGCATGCCTTTCGCGAAATGATGGCGGCATCATCTGGGTGTCTCAGCTAACGCGTTATAAAAATGAAAAAAAGCGAAAAGGGCGGATCACGTGGGCGGGTCCCGTTCTTGCAGGCGATCATCTAGTTCTAGTGTCGAGCGACAAGGAAATCATCAAAGTATCGCCGCAAACCGGCGAGATTGTCGCAACGGAGAAGATACCGGAAGGGTCTGTGATCGCCCCGGTTGTGGCTGGCGAAAAAGTCTTTGTCCTGACGGAAAATGGAAAACTGATTGCAATGCGTTGATGCGCTGATTGCGATAATGGGTGATGATAAATCGCCGCTAGGCTCGCCCGATGAAAATTGCAATTGTTGGAAGACCGAATGTCGGCAAGTCGACGCTTTTCAATCGTCTGGTTGGCAAGCGGCTTGCGCTGGTTGACGATACGCCTGGCGTCACACGCGACCGGCGTGAAGGCGTCGGTAAGCTGGGCGACCTGACATTCACGGTCATCGACACGCCAGGCCTTGAAGAAGCGCCAATTGCAGCGCTCGAGGGGCGCATGCGGCAACAGACTGATATTGCTGTGGCCGAGGCGACGCTTTGCCTGTTCATGATTGACGCCCGCGCCGGGGTAACGCCGCTCGATCAGACCTTTGCGACGATCCTGCGTCAAAGCGGCAAGCCGGTTATTCTGCTTGCGAACAAGTCGGAAAGCGCTGCGAGCGAAGCGGGCGTTCTTGATGCTTATGCGCTGGGCCTTGGCAATCCGATCCCGGTCTCCGCCGAACATGGTGAAGGCATGGGCGAATTGTTCACTGCGCTTGAGCCCCACTTTGACGATCCTGAAAGTGAAGAGCCTGAAGAAGAGATTGAATGGGATAATCCACTCAAACCTTTGCGCGTTGCTATCGTCGGGCGCCCTAACGCAGGGAAATCAACTTTAGTCAATCGGCTGATTGGCGAAGACCGTCTTTTAACGGGTCCTGAGGCGGGCATTACGCGCGATTCAATTTCTGTGGAATGGCGCTGGCAAGGCGAGGACCGAGAATGGCCGGTAAAGCTGTTCGATACGGCGGGCATGCGCAAAAAAGCGCGGGTGCAATCCAAGCTCGAGAAGCTGTCCGTTGCTGACACGCTGCGGGCCATCAAATTCGCCGAGGTCGTTGTCTTGCTGCTTGACGCTGAAGCGCCGTTCGAAAAGCAGGATTTGCAGATTGCCGACCTGACTCTGCGTGAGGGAAGGGCGCTCGTTCTCGCAGTGAATAAATGGGACATGATGGAAGATCGCGATGCGGCGCTGAAAGCGGTGAGGGAAAAAGTGGGCCGGTTGCTGCCGCAGGCGCCGGGCTTGCCGATCGTGACCTTGTCTGCGCTGACAGGAGCAGGGATCAACCGGTTGATGCCCGCCGTGACCAGGACCTATGTCGATTGGAATGCGCGTGTGAAAACCTCAGACCTCAATGACTGGCTGGGTGAAGCGCTCGCCCGCCATGCTCCCCCCGCCGTCTCCGGTCAGCGCATCAAGATCCGTTATATAGCCCAGACCAAAACCCGGCCGCCGACCTTCGTCGCCCAGTGTACGCGTGCGGAGGATTTGCCTACAGCTTATAAGCGGTATTTGATTAACGGTATCCGCGACGCATTCGATATCAAAGCGGTGCCGATCAGGCTTATCTTGAAGAAGCCGGATAACCCTTACGCAAAAGGCAAAAACTAGCGTTGGCTGTCGCGGAACGACAGCCGCATGACACCGTCTGTTTTTTCCGTCACGGCCTTATAGATCAAGGGCGTCAATTCTTCCGGCGCCGGCAATGCGGAAGGGTCTTCGCCCGGCATGGCTTGCGCGCGCATTGAGGTGCGCATGGCGCCGGGATCAAGAATTGAGACGCCAATATTTGTCTTGGCAGTTTCGCTTGCATAGGTTCTGGCGAGCATCTCAAGCGCCGCTTTTGAGACCGCATATACCCCCCAGAACGGCCTTTCAATTTCGCCGCCGACCCGGGATGTCAGAAAAACAAGACGCGCGCTTGAGGCGTTTCTCAACATTGGATCAAACGCCCGAATGAGGCGCCAGTTGACGGTAAGGTTCAAGTCGAGCGTTTTCTGCCAGACAGCCGGGTCTATATCGGTCAGCGGCGCCAGTTCACCCAATGTGGCTGCATTCGCGATCAGTATATCGAGCTTCTCAAAGCGGCTGCTTAACGCCTCCGCCAGCCTTTCGATACCGTCGCCCTCCGTCAGGTCCAGGGGTATGAGAGAGGCTTGTCCGCCATGAGCGCGGATTTCATCATCAAGCTCTTCGAGGCCGCCGGATGTTCGGGCGAGGGCCAGGATATGTGCGCCGGCTTTCGCCAGCGCTAGCGCAGCAGCGCGGCCGATGCCGCGTGACGCACCGGTTACCAATGCAATCTTGCCGGAAAGGTCAGGGATATTATCTGTCATGAGCGCTTGCTAACGCGGCGCGCAACGAGACGCAATCACTCAACGGCAAAAGTCAGCCCTGCATTGGCCGTCAGCCTTTCGATTAAGGCGGCGCCCATCGCCGGCGCCGTCGTCCATATGCCGCCGGGCGTGTCAGTCCGGTCGCGCACAAGGCAGATCGCGCTTTCAGCGATCATTTTCGATGTCGATCCGTAACCTGGGTCCATGTCTCCGGTCACGCCGACGCGAATTTCGCCGCCATCGGCTGTGGAGCCGATAAAGAGAACGTCGTAATGACCGGCCTCCCGCTCTTCTTTGGTTGGCCCTTCGCCAGGCTTTGGCGCGTCATCGCCCATTAGCGAATTGTCGCCCGCCACGGCTTTGGCGGCGGCTTCCCCCTGATCCCCGGGGCCTGTGATCAGCATTTCGGAATACCGGAAATCATCGCCGTAAGCAGCATCCATCAGGAAATTGGACCGATGCACATTCTTGGTGTTGATGGGCGCCATGACGAAGGGCGCGAGCCATACGCCGAGATCTTCGTCAAACTGCGGTTTGGAGCCTGAGGGCTGTTTCGGGCCGTCATAGCCTGGCGCCAGTGCGAAGGGGCTCTTCAGAAGTTCAATGATCTTGGGATCTTTAAAGGCGGCGGCCATTGTTGCTTTCAGGCTTGCTGCTGTGCCGCCGGAAAACGTACCCTTCATTTTCCGTACCCGGCCTTTAATTTCAGCACAGGGCTTGCCGAATTTCTTTTTGGCTTCTTCCTGAAGGAAGAGAACGCCAAGGTCGAACGGAATGGAATCGAAACCGCAGGAAAAGACGATACGGGCGCCGGAAGTTTTCGCGTCCGTCTCATGTGCATCAATCATCTGGCGCATCCATGACGGTTCGCCGCATAGATCGACATAATCCGTTCCCGCCTTGGCGCAGGCGGCGACAAGGTCGGATCCGTAAAGCTGGTAGGGGCCAACGGTCGTAAGGATGACTTTTGCGCGCGCGACCATGGCGTTGACAGAGGCGGGGTCCGCGGCGTCCGCAACAACAAGCGGCGTATCTTCCGGAGCGCCGATTTCATCACGAACAGCGGCTAATTTATCAGCGCTTCGTCCAGCCATCGCCCATCGAAGGTCTTTGTCACTTTGGTATTGGCGCGCCAGATACTGAGCCACGAGCCGGCCCGTATAGCCGCTCGCACCATAGACAATAACGTCAAATTCTTTTCCGGCATGGTTTGGAGCGGTCATGGGCGTAATCCTCTATCTGCTTCGAACAGGCAATAACTGGACCGCTTATGCTTCAGGCGCAATTGTTTCACGCAGTGAGCGTGAAAGGAGTGTCTTTATCTTAGCTGCGGCTGAGTTCAGTGAGTTCTCATCAAGAGACGTCAGTTCAATCTTTGCTATCGGCTGGTGACTACGTTGTTTGCGGGCGCGATCGTAAAGCGGGTCATAGTGCTCACGGATCAAAGCGCCGGCTAGCCTTATAAGGTCGCCATTTTCCGCCAGTACTTTCCAGCTATCAATTGTTGTTTTTGCGTGAAATGGCGCCAGGCGTCCAAGCGCAATCTGGATTGCGTCACTATCTTCAACAATATCCCGATAGGCATCTACCAGATATTTCGCCCTTAGTTCACGGCTCGCCTCAATGGCAATCACGGGCGCCGCACACATTGAATTCCATAACCGTTTTGGAACCTCACACCGTCCGATGCGATTGGACTCAGCCTCGATAAGTACAGGTTTGGTCAGGTCGAGATGCGTCATCTCATTCCAGAGCTGCGATTCAAATAATTTTTGCGTTGGTTGGGGCGCATCGCCATATGCGCCGAAAACCGACCCTCGATGCGCCGCCAGTTTCTCAAGATCGAGAGTCTGCGCGCCGAGTGCTGCAACGCGGTTCAGGATTTCCGACTTTGCGGCGCCGGTCTGCCCATCAATCAGCACCGCATTGACTGGAGTTTCATTATCACGAAGACCTGACACAACCGTACGGCGCCAGGTTTTGTATCCTCCTTGCAAAACGCTGATGCGCCAGCCGACCTG
Source organism: Hyphococcus sp. (assembly GCA_965230025.1). Classification (GTDB taxonomy): domain Bacteria; phylum Pseudomonadota; class Alphaproteobacteria; order Caulobacterales; family Parvularculaceae; genus Hyphococcus. The sequence continues at coordinate 86,168 of CBDDKD010000058.1, read as the reverse complement.
GCGCAAGATCGTCGCCATGGAGCCAGACCGCATGCCGCCGCGCCAGCAATATACAAGAAATTGAGAGGAGGGCGGTTGTTCTGCAAAAAACGTTTCCAGATGTCCGGCGACATTTCGGGACACATAAGCGGCGCCGATACGGCGCGCGCCGAAAGTCGATTGCTGCTTGTAGATCGTCCCGACTTCAGCGCGTTCTTCGTTGCTGAGCACCGGCAGGTTAATTGCGCCAGGGATGTGGTCTTGCTCAAATTCCGCTGGCGAGCGGACGTCGATAATGGCGTCAAACCGCGAAAGCGTTTCCGGATCAACATTGTCAACAGGCTCTATCGCGGACATAAGCGGGAGTTCTAGTTTATTCATCGCAGCAAGCAAACGGTCAGGACCCGCTCGTGATGCCAGATAATCAACCGCGCCTTACCTCGCTGGCTCATGGGGGCGGCTGCGGATGCAAGATTGCGCCTGATGTCCTTCAGGATATTCTGAGCGAGATGCCCGTGGCGGCCGCGCATCGCTCGTTGATGGTCGACGCTTCCACCAGCGATGACGCGGCAGTTTATCAAATTTCCGACGATGCGGCGCTGATCGCGACGACAGACTTCTTTATGCCCATTGTGGATGATCCATTTGCCTTTGGGCGGATCGCAGCGACTAACGCCTTGTCCGATGTCTACGCCATGGGCGGACGTCCGATCTTCTCATTGGCGCTTGTCGGCATGCCGATCGGAAAACTATCGCACGAAACCATCAGGCAAATACTTGAAGGCGGCCGAAAAGCGAGCGAAGCCGCCGGCGCGCCGATCGCGGGCGGGCATTCAATTGACAGTGCGGAACCTATTTACGGGCTTGTCGCGATGGGGATCGGCCACCCGGACAAAATATTGCGTAACTGCGGCGCTCAATCCGGCGACATTCTTATTTTGGGCAAGCCATTGGGAGTAGGCGTGTTCAGCGCGGCCTTGAAAAAAGGCGTTCTGGATAAGCCAGATTACGAGGTGATGATCGCCTCGACAACATTGCTGAATAGTCCCGGTGCAGACTTTGTCGATATCAAAGGCGTACATGCGGTGACGGATGTGACCGGTTTTGGCCTGCTTGGTCATCTGACAGAAATGTGCCGAGCTGCAGGCGTAAGCGCCACGATTAAGGAAGCTGACGTTCCGATTTTCGATGGCGCCAAAGCGCTTTTATTATCAGGCGTGAAGACTGGTGCGTCAGAGCGGAACTGGAAGAGTGTCGAGGCAATGGTCAAGGCGCCTGATAAGTTGGATGCTGATACGCGTGACATGTTCACCGATCCACAAACATCGGGCGGACTGTTGGTTGCGTGTGCGCCGGAAAGCGCTGAAGCGGTGCTGGCCGCATTTAATGCTCGAGGTCACAACGCTGCAGCAGTGATTGGCAAGGTGGAAGATGGTCCGTCAGCGATCCAAATTCTGTAGTACTTCTTTGAAAAAACCTGCAGTCAGAGGCGTTTTTCATGCCTGATTGCTTCAGAAGAGCCATGGAAGACTGTGTGAAGGAGATGGATCTCAAACATATATATTTGTCGCACAATTTATATTGTCGCAAATTATGCTCATGCTTTCACAACGCAATGCGCCGGCAGCGTACAAATGCTGCCGGCGCATCTCGTTTCACCCAAGCTTTTCCCCCACATGGAAGCTTGGGGAATCGACGTCTCCCCGTGCAATTTCAATGCGTACCGTTATATGCGCACGCAATATAGGAAATTTTGGCCATAAACCGCTGAAGGCAGTGCTTAAACGCTCGCGAGATAAATCCGGCCGGTGCGGTTGCGCCGCGCTGATTGAACAGTCGATATCAATTCGGCTTCTTCAGACGCAAATTGGTGCGGCGTGACGCCGATAAACGTCCGGAATTCCTTGATGAAATGAGATTGGTCATAAAAGCTCGGACCTGCGGCGGCGGTCCAATGCGTTTGACCGGCGCGAATACGATCAGCAGCTCGTAATGCGCGATATTTACGCTGTAAAAGCTTTGGCGATGCTCCGTAGATCTGTTTGGCGATACGGTCCGTCTGACGCCTGGAAACATCCATCATCTCGACAAGACGGTCGAGATCAAGCTCATTTGGATTAAGCAGCCAGTGTTCCAACGCCTCCGGATAACGGCAGGTTCTATGGCGGCGGCGTTCAAGAACGTCAGCGAAATACTGATCCGCAACCGCCGCCATCGCTGAAATATCCGTTGCATTTCCGACCTGCTCAATCGCCTGGCCTGCAATGCGGCCAGCAAAATCGGAAAAATCAAAAACGTCGTCCGTTACTTCTGACGCATTAATGCCAAGTAGCGCCCCCCAGCCTCGCGGGCGAATACCAACACCAAAAACGCGTGTTTTCGCCTGCATTTCAATCTTGTAGGCGCCCATCGTTGGTCCAAGTAAGAAAGCGCTTGATATGGCTTCAACTCTGCCGCCCGGCAGGTGCATCCGCCCGGCGCCGTTCAGTAAAATTCGAATATTGCCAAGTTCGGCGCACAAGGGTTGCTCAGCGGAAATATCAGTTGAGAAGTAATAATAGGCGCGCACATAGTCCTGAAGATCCGGGCGCGGCAGATAATATTTCAGCTCCATAATCTGAGATGATAATCGAAGATGCGCTCAATGTCGCTTATTTTCATGAGCTAATCCGCGCTCATGAAAATAAATAGATTTAAATTCGCCTATTACGTGTTTGGACGCCACAGGCTTTTATGCAAGTGACGCCTACCCCGTTTTTGCAGGCAATGTGAACAATGTGTCGTCGCTACGCATCAGAAAAAGCGCAATGAGCGCCCCCAGCACCGGGATCGCAGCAACAAACAAATGGTTTGACCCGGTATACGGATTAAACAGCTGTTCATAGGAAGAGACTGTCGACCCTGCATGCATCAACATCAGCAATCCGTAAGACCAGAATTTCAGGACGCCGAAAAAGAAACATAGAACAACAGCAGTTTGCAACACGCCGATGGCGTATGAAGCCTGAAGCGGCAGCGCGTCGACATGATAAAACGCCTCCCAGATGGCGATTGTCGTTTCAGGCTTGATGAACTTCTCCAGCGCCCAGACGGCGAAGAAAATTGTTATGCCCAAACGAAGAATGAACAAAGCGGTCCTGAGATTTGAATTAGACATAGTGCGCCCCTGTTGATTTCAACGCACACGCCATAGCGGTTTTGCGCTTGCGCGTCATGGGCGCACACGGAATTGTCACCAGAAGCGATCTTTGGTGAACAATCAAAGAGACGCTTCAAACTGCAGCCCATCATAAGCGGGCTCTACACCGGGCGGAAGGTCCCGCTTGAGCGTCTGATAGTCCATATGCACGTGAAGATTCGTCAGGATCGCCCGTTTCGGCTTGACGCGCGCAATCCATTCCAGCGCCAGATCAAGATGCGCATGGGTTTTGTGCGGCTTGTATTGCAGGGCGTCGACAATCCAAGTTTCGACCCCGTGCAGTATCTCAAAACTTTCCTCCGGCAGCCCAACAACGTCGCTTGAATAAGCGACATCACCAAAGCGGAACCCCAATGAATTAACGCCGCCATGGAACTGCAGAAATGGCGTTGCTGGAACGGGCCCAGCCGGTCCATGAATTTCGGCAATGTCGCCACAAGACGGCATACTGATCCTATCTAGAATTGGCGGATAATAGCTGCCGGGTTTCTGTTCAAAGCAATAATCGAAACGCGTCAACAATACGCCCGCTGTCGCGTCATCGATGTATACTGGAATGCGCTTGCGCATCTGCAAGGCGAAGACCCGCAAATCATCGATGCCATGGCTTTGATCTGCATGGTCGTGGGTAAACAATACGGCGTCGAGACGCGAGCATTTTGCAGCGAGTAACTGCGCGCGCATATCGGGTGACGTATCCACAAGAACGCTCGTCACATGCGCATGATCAAAACCGAATTCGGGATGCGCCTTTTCCACCAGAATTGAGCACCGCGTGCGGCGATTCTTCGGCTCCGCCGGGTCGCAAGCGCCCCAATCGCCTGCGCCATCCTCGCCGCCAAAGCGCGGCACGCCGCCGGAAGAGCCGCTTCCCAGGATGGTGACGCGAAGTTGTGCGGCGTTGCTCATGACGCCCTTCTCGGGTCGCAGGCGCGCTGAAATAACCGGAAAAAATTGTCCGTTGTCACTTTCGCAATTTCTTCCAGGTCGACGCCTTTGATTTCCGCAAGCTTTTCAGCCACATGAACGACGTAAGCGGGTTCGTTCCGCCGCCCACGCATCGGAACAGGCGCAAGGTATGGGCAGTCAGTCTCTATGATAATTCGGTCAAGCGGCGTCGTCGCTGCGATGTCCCTTATGTCACCTGCATTTTTAAACGTTATAATTCCGGAAAAAGAGATGTATCCCCCAAGTTCAAGCGTAGTCTGCGCCAGTTCCGGACCGCCGGTGTAGCAGTGGAGGAGTGGGGTGAACGACCCCTTCCCGGTTTCTTCGATAAGAAGGTTTTTTGTTTCCTCATCTGCATCGCGCGTGTGAATAATCAGCGGCAAACCGGTTATTCGCGACGCCTCAATATGAGCGCGAAAAACCGGCAACTGGGCCTCACGATCAGAGTATTCGTAATAAAAATCGAGCCCGCATTCGCCAATACCAATGACTTTTGGGTCGCTGGCTGCATCAATAAGTGTTTGCGCCGTCAGACTTGCATGGTCTTTAGCATAGTGCGGATGCGCGCCGATTGTACGCCAGATTAAGTCATCGGCGTCCGTAATGGCTTTAATCGCCGGTTCGGATTCCATCTTATCGGAAATCGTCAGCATTGCTTTGACGCCTGCTGCGCGTGCTGAAGAGATTACCTCATCCAAGTCGTCGGCGTATTGATCCGAGTGGAGATTAACATGACTGTCGACAAACATCTTGAACGCCTTAATCACGCAACAGAAAGTTCGGCGCGCAAATCATGCGCCATGGCGGAGATGAGCTGCGCCCGGTCCAGATTGAGCGCTTCGCCGCGGACGGCCAGTGTCGAGAGACCTTCCCACGCACTCACCAGCGCTGCGGGACTGCTCGACCTCAAATTGATTTCAGACGTTTCGTTGCGCGCCAGCGCGCTGGCCGCATGGGCAAGCTTTTCCGTGACAACACTGCGAAAAATCGCCCATTTCTCATCAGTGTTTTTTCCTGTCAGCGCCCGCGTGATCTTGGCGATATCCGCCTTGCCGCTCGCAACTTGCAGGAATTCTTCGGCCAGCGCGATCGCCTCCGCCCCCTCGCCCGCCGCCAGTCTCAAAGCATAGCCTGGGCGCCCGCCTGCATTTGCAGCGATCTTTTTCGCGTCCTTTGGCGACGCCGCCCCTGTTTCGACAAGCCAATTCATAATTTTGTCATCACCGACTGACCGCAGGTCAATGCGACGGCATCTTGAGCGTATTGTTGCAATCAGCCGTCCCGGCGCCTCAGACAACAGCAACAGGAGTGCATTTTCAGGCGGTTCCTCAAGCGCTTTGAGAAGCGCATTCGCGGCGTTTCTATTGAGATCGTCAGCAATATCGATGATCGCGACCCGGTAGCCACCGAAAGCCGGCGTACGGTTCATGAACGAGGTTAACGTACGGATAGTTTCTACAGTAATTTCAGACTGAAACTTCGATGTCTTATCGTTCCAGGCGCGCTCGGCGACAAAAAGGTCCGGATGAGCGCCGGCGGCAATCAGTTTGAAGGCCTGGGCTTCTGTCGGCACATCAAGGCTATCGGGCGACGACAAGTTTTCCGGCGATAACATGGCGCGCGCGATACGGTAAGCCAGCGTCGCTTTGCCAGCGCCCTTCGGGCCAGCGATGAGCCAGCCGTGGCTGAGAACGCCGTTCTCCATGGAGGTTCGTAATGACGCTTCAACGCTCTCGCGACCAATCTGGCCGGAGCGTTCATGAGGCGAAATCAGAACATCTTCCATAAGAAGCGGTTTAGGCTGTTTATCGCGCGCGCGAAAGACGCGTTATTTCCCAAATAGCGCCGGAAGCCGGGATTTGATGGCGTCCGTAACGTGAGCCGCCACTTTTTCGATGGGCGCGCGCGCATCAATGACCACACATCGCTGCGGGTTTTCGCGGGCGATGGCCAGGAACGCTTCGCGCACATTTTGCTGGAATTCGGTCCCTTTTTCTTCAAAACGGGTCTCGCCGTCATCTGCGCTGGCGCGTCGCAAACCCTCCTCCGCTGGCGTATCGAGGATGATGGTCAAGTCAGGCTCGTCCGAGCCCACCACCAATTGAAAAAGCGCTTCTACCGTTTCGCGGCCAAGCGCACCCGCCAGCCCCTGATAGGCCATGGTCGAGTCCGCAAAGCGATCGGTGATGACAATGGCGCCGCTCTCCAGCGCGGGAAGAATGGTTTTTTCCAGATGATCGCGCCGCGCGGCATACATTAAAAGCGCTTCGCTCATTGGCGACCAACGATCCGTATCGCCTTTGACCAGAAACTCACGGATAGTCTCAGCGCCTTTAGAGCCGCCTGGTTCGCGTGTCACAACAACATTGTGTCCGGCGTTACGCAGCCAATCCGCCAGCAGTTTGATTTGCGTTGATTTGCCGGCGCCATCGCCGCCTTCGAAACTGATGAACGCACCACGCTTTGTCATGCTGAAAAAAGAAATGACAACATTTTCATTGGGCGCCTGCAGCAGTTTCCGGCTTCGCCAGAAGCATTTTTGCCGCTAGGCCAATCTTGCCGAAGAACCCGGTTTCCTGAACTGCACGCCCTGCATAGAGCGGGAATTCCTTCGCCTGCCCGCCCTCGACTTCTACGCGCAACAGACCGATTTGCTGGTTTTCACGGATGGGCGCTTCAACCGGGCCCTCGTAAATCACCGTTGCCTTGGTGTCGTCGAGCATGGAGCGATGAAGGATCATGCCGACCTTGTCAGCAGTGATGAGAGGAACACTCTGTTGCTTGCCTTTGAAAACGGTCGCCTCGCCGACAATATCGCCGGGCGAATAAAAGTCCTTAGTTGCGAAATCATTGAAGGCGATCCGCATTATCCGCGCTGATTCTGTCGCGCGTTGGCGCTCTGATTCCAGCCCGTTGACGACAACGATACGGCGCTCGCCATCCTGCACCGCTGAACCGACCAGACCATAGCCAGACTCTTCCGTGTGACCGGTCTTCAATCCATCGGCGCCGTCCACAAGATCGAGCAAAGGGTTACGATTAGGCTGGCGGATTTTTTCCCAAGTGAATTCGGTTTCTGCAAACAGCGCATAATATTCGGGATAGTCGTGGATAATTTTCCGCGTCAACAGCGCGAGATCGCGCATACTCATCTTCTGGTTTTCGTCTGGCCAGCCTGTCGCGTTTGCAAAGGTTGAATCATTCAAACCCCATTCCCGGGCTTTACGGTTCATGAGTTCCGCGAACGCGTCTTCCGATCCGGCAATGTTCTCGGCCAGAACGATGCAGGCATCATTGCCTGATTGCACGACAACACCGCGAAGGAGATCCTCAACTGGTATTTTCGTATCGACACGGACCCACATTTTTGAGCCGCCCATGCGCCAGGCTTTTTCACTGACGTCGAACTCATCGCTTAATTGCAGGGAACCCTCTCTCAACCGTTCAAAGACGATTGCGACCGTCATCAACTTTGACATGGACGCTGGCGCGGTCGGCGTGCGCGCATCTTTTTCGAACAAAACCTCGCCGGTTCTGTAATCCATAATCACTGCATAGTCGGCCTCGGTGGCGAATGGCTCCTGCGCTGAGGCATGTCCAGTCGCGCAAAGCACTGCGCTTGTAAAAAATCCAGCGAGGGATCGATAAAAAGGCAAGTTTACCTCCGTTGCACATTACGTTTGGCGCGGACGATATCTGCAGGCGCCTGCTTCAGACTTCGCGCATCACCCGGGCGCTCTAATGACGGATTTACGGCGTCAGCGTGATCACTCCGGCATCATTATATCCAGCGTTGCGCACAGCATCCAACCGTTCATTCGCAGTGTCCAGAGACGCGAACGGTCCCATATTCACCCTGTAAAACACCGAGCCGGCGTCGGATTCAACCCGGGTCAGGCGCAAAGGGCCAATCGGTTCAAGCTGGGCTTTCAGCCGGTCAATATTATTGAGCTGTGATAGCGCGGCGATCCGAATGACATAGAGCGCGCCGGTTTGGTCTTGGATGTGTTCAATTGGCGATGGCGTTGCATCAGCTTCCTCAATTGGCGCTATTTCCAGAGAGACTGGCTGCAAAGTCGGCGGGGGCGCTGAAGCCGGATTTTGACTGGCCTCGACTGCAGTTCCGTCGATGACGCGAATCTTTTGTTCAGCGCTTACAGGCGTCGGTGAAATTGCAGGCGCGACAGCAGCAGATTTTTTCGGAACAGGACGCTCCATTGCTGTCGTGCGCGTGATCCGTGGGCTTGTTTTCGGCGCCCTCGCCATCAACGGCGCTGCGCCGACGAAGCGAACTCTGACCCGCGCAAGCCCGTCCTTTTCAAATCCAAGCCGCCGGGCCGCTTCTCGCGACAGATCAATTATTCGATTACTCGCAAAAGGCCCGCGATCGTTCACACGCACCACGACCTTCCGACCGTTTTTCAGATTGGTCACTTCGACCATTGAAGGCATGGGAAGCGTGGTATGAGCCGCAGACAGCCGGTTCATGTCGAACGTCTCGCCATTCGCCGTCCGTCGACCATGGAAATCCCGTCCGTACCAGGAGGCGATGCCGACCGCTTCGTAGTCATTGTCTTCTTCAGGGTGATACCAGCGCCCATTAACCTTATAGGGTTTGCCAACTTTGTAATGCGGCGCCGGATTTGGATCATAGGCGTGACGGCTTGTCGAACAGGCCGCGAGCGCGATCGCCATTCCGGCCATCAATATTGTCGTGCGCAAATGTGTTATAAATCTACTATTCATCCAACCGTCCCATGGCGTGTATAGGTCACATCGCTTTGGGCGTCAGGCGACCTTATCGTTACAAGCCAGAAAAAGCGTTAAACTTGCGTTAACCCTTCCCCGCGGCGGAAGAATTTGCAGACCGGCTTGTCATTTCAGTCGGGCGCGTTATGTGTGCTGCGTTTCGCGCCGCCGGAGGGGTGGCAGAGTGGTCGAATGCGGCGGTCTTGAAAACCGTTGAGCGTGTGAGCGTTCCGTGGGTTCGAATCCCACCCCCTCCGCCATTATCTTATCTAAGAGATTGTAATTGCTGGCTATTCAATTTCGTTTGTGATCTACCCACATCTCTACCCTCTTTAAACGAGCGCTTTGATTTTGGTATATATTTCAATATCTTAATGCCCCTACCCGAGATCAGATCACGTGTAAGGAATGCGACTACTGCACACCCTTACAAAACCACTTATGTCTTCATTCTCAATAACATTGATCAGTAAATAATGAGTCGGTCTTTAAGGGTCGTCATCATAAACAATCGTCACCCAATGATCTTTTGCGATATCGCCAGCGAGGTTGATGGCCTCTTTCTCATCGCCAATCGACATGGCGTCAGCGCCATCCTCACTAAAGAAGCGACCTTTAATACCATTCTCGCCGTCTTTTATTTTGCCTAAGTGGTGGACAATGCCTACAGGCGCTTTGGTTTCCTTATCTTTTTTCATCACACTGATGTAATAGGTCATCGAATCCAGTCCTCTTCTTGTCACTGTTCAATCGATAACATTTTCACTGTGTTACATTCTTTGTCATCAAGAGCATCGCATTCGTTACAAATATCGGTACTCTGGATTAATAGAGAGACTATGGCGCGCCACTATATGCGTTAACCGTCATTTCAATATTTAGACTCATTTGCAGCCTCGGCCACAAGATTTTGTGGTTTGTGCACGAAGTAACGTTAACCACATAAAGCTCTGTTTATGTTACCGTTTGTAAAAAACCAGAGGGGCATAAGGTGTCGAACAAACTCTATTTCGGCGATAATCTCGACATAATGCGTGAATGCATGGACTCGCAATCCGTTGATCTCGTCTATCTTGACCCGCCCTTCAACAGCAAAGCTCAATACAATGTGCTTTTCGATCCGCATGGGAACGAGAAGAATAATGCGCAAGCTGGAGCATTTGTTGATTCATGGTCTTGGGGTGATGAATCAGAATGGTGCATGGCTGAAATCATGCGGTCTGGTGGAAAGACCGCGAGGTTACTTGATGCGTTGAGAAGCGCGCTTGGTGAGACTGATTTGATGGCTTATCTCGCTATGATGACACCACGTTTAATAGAAATGAGACGAATATTAACCGATACGGGATCGCTATATCTGCACTGCGATAGTGCGGCATCACACTATCTGAAAGTTGTTCTCGATTCCATTTTCCTAGGAAAGAACTTCCGAAACGAGGTTATCTGGAAGCGGACAAGTGCTCACTCCGATGCCAAGCGGTTTGGTCGTGTGCATGATGTAATTCTATATTTCTCATGCAGTGACGACTTCACCTGGAATGCTCAGTTCCAACCTTACAGTGAGGACTACATCGAAAAGCGTTTCAAACATAAAGACCCCGATGGCCGTAGATACATGGATGATAATTTGACAGCGAAAGGATTGTCTGGCGGAGGCTATGAATACGAATACAAAGGAAAATCGTCTTTATGGCGCGTTCCATTAGAGAAGATGAAGAGATTGGATGCCGAAAACAAACTTTATTACACAAGAAACGGGGGTATACGAATTAAACGATATTTGGATGAGATGGATGGGTTGCCTGCCAGTGATGTCTGGACCGATATTCATCCGATTAATTCGCAGTCAAAAGAGCGTATCGGGTACCCCACACAGAAACCAAGAGTGTTGCTGGACCGCATAATTGCGGCTTCGAGTAACAAGGGTGATATTGTTTTTGATCCATTTTGTGGCTGTGGAACAACTATCGAAGCGTCACAAGAACTGAATCGTGGTTGGGTAGGAATAGACGTAGCTATCCATGCAATCAAAGTAATCGAAGCAAGGATTGAAGATCGAATTGAAGGAAACATATCTTACGAGATCGAAGGTATTCCCCGTGATTTTCAATCTGCGATCAAGCTGGCGGAAAAGGATAAGTATCAATTTCAGTGGTGGGCTAACTACTTGTTCAACCCACATGCATTGCGAGAACAAAAAAAGGGCGCCGACAGAGGCGTTGACGGGGAACTGTTCTTTCCGAACGGCCCAGGCAGGCCCTATGGAAGAGTACTTACGTCGGTTAAAGGCGGAGAGCGTGTTGGCCCAGCAATGGTCAGGGATTTTCGAGGCGTATTAGAACGCGAGAAGGCTGAGATGGGATTATTTATATGTCTGCGCGAGCCTAGCCGTGAAATGGCACGAGAAGCGAGTGCTGCGGGAATAGCTGACACTGTGCATGGCGATCTACCACGGCTTCAAATAGTTTCAATAGAACAGTTTTTCGAAGGAAAACTCCCGGCATTACCGCCATTGAATAGTTTGCCCTCGGCGGCATATTCGACAGCCAAAAGGCGATCTTCCAAAAAGAGTAAGAAAAAGAAACCGGACCCAAAAGCGCCAGAATTTATGTTCGAGTTTCCGTCCGTCCCACAGGCTGCGGAAGGAACGGTTAGGCATATTAATCCACACAGAGTAGCCAAAGCGGTCTAAGTCTATTTCGGGGTTGAACGCTAATTGAAGAAAACGGCCAACTCGGCTTTTCAATTTTTCCTTTCGACTTATAATGTTTGCAGCGGCTCCGCTACGATATCGACGCCATTTACATAGATTTGTCGTCGGAGCATCAAAAATCCGCGACTATGGCGGGATCGGCCCTTCTCAAAGCCGTAAACCCCGTCTCCGTGAAGATTCAATACGTGACCTGTACTGATATTTCTTAGATCAATGGCATCAAGTTTTTGAGAGACCCGCTCAATCATCCAGTCATCATCAGGTCGCCAAAACCCTATCGGCATAGGCCGCAGCTTTACAAGACTACCTGATAACTTTTTGAGTCCTTGCCAATTCATTGTCTGTTTGTCCATGATGCTGGAGGTACGTTGGCTGGCAACTAAATGCCTGCGTCATACATGCGCGAAATAGCTCGCGTTGGAAAGCCATTTCTTTATCAGCGAGCGCTTGTCACCACCGTTGGCGACGTATTTGAAGTCCAGAAGTTCCGACCGCTCATTCTCAATATAATCGAGGAATGATTGAATTTCCCCCGGCGTCGCAAAGCGACGGCCATCTAGCTCTCGGCGCCGCCATCGATCGAATTCGTCCTGGATTTTTCCTTCGGCGTGAAACTGAGTAAGCCGAGCCATCAGGCCGCCTCATCCTCTTCTTCGACAAGATTCAGTTCCTCAGCAGCGCGACTTGCTGCGGCCTGGATTTCTCTTATCGAGAACGTCTGTATTTTGCCGGAAAGTGTATGCCCGCGGCCCGACGCGCCGAATAGATGACCGATACCCTGCGCAACACAGGCGGCCATGAAATCATTGGAATTCATCCATCGTTTTGCCGAACTTTCTTCATGCGGAAATAGCGGCTGCAATGATTTGGCGCGCTCATCGAAATCAGCATAGAGAGCGCTAATGTCGGCCAGCTTAACGTCGATTTCGCCAGCGATGGCGGAAAGCTCTTTCATGGTCTGACTCGACGCGGAAATCGCTTCGCGCTGTTTTTTTCGAAACGCGGCCCACGCATCGGCGGCCTGGCCTTCGAGTGCGTCCAGCATCGTGCCCAGTCCTGCGCGCAAGCCCTCTTCTCGCGAGATATCGCGTTCAAGATCGCGGCGGACGTGTTTGGGCGTGCGTTCACGTCGTCCCCGCAGTTCGTCGATCCGACGATCCGACTCCGCGATCTGGCGCCGAATAGTCTTCAATTGATGTGCAAGCGTGTCAGCTTTTTTACTCATCGTGTGAGCATCCTTTTCCTAATGCGGCGACGTGCAGCGCGGGATGGTTTCGCTTCGTGATTTCGACCGCCTCTGAAAATGTTTTTTCTGGATTGGCCCGGCGTGTTTTCTTCACGGCTTCCCAAAAGTCGCCTGGAGATGATTTTTCAAAACGCTCACGCATCGTCTGGGGATGAAAGCGTTTGATCAGGCGCGTTGCCTCATTGATGGTGCATCCGCGATCCGTGTAGTGGTTCATCAGCGATGAATAATCAGAGTTGGCGGCATAGCCGACCGGCAAAGAAGAACCTATCGCCGCTCCGTCATTTTGCGCTGACTTCGATGCTTGAACCCTTGCCTGGAGTTGTGTTTTCGTCATGAAACCCTCGTTCAATTGAAATGGCGGAAATCAAAATCTTCGCGCTCAATGATGATCGGACCGGCGACCAGCGTTTTGGGATCGGTTCTCGCTGAACGCGAAAGCAGCAAATCAGAAACGCCTGCGATCGAATTGGCGCAATCGTCATGCCCGCCCACGGGATGATCGATGATATCGCGGCCCCGTCCGGTGCGACGCTCTAATGCGCAGAATTGCGCCACAGAAACCGGATGGTCCAACAATCTGATACGCCCACTATTAATCGTTGCGACGATGCCGCCGTAAATCTCATTCTTCGCACGCGGCGCAACAACGTATTCGACCCCTTTTTTCTGAAACGCTTCGCGAGGCCACTGGCCCGCGTATCTGTCGCCAGTGACACGCCGCAATCCATATGATTTGAGCACGGTGGCGTATTCCTCAACCACATCGGCTGGAGAGAACGGCGCCTTGCGCTCGCGGATCGCATCGACCATCACATCGCCTTTTTCGATATGACCAACGGCCAACGTGAAAGAGTCCTTCGAACCGCCGGACGGATCGCAAAACGCCAGATATTGTTGTGTCAGCACTCTGGGCCGCTCGCGAACTTCGCGATCAACGCAGGCCGCGACCGCATCCGGGTCAAGCAGAATTTCAATGTCACGGCGAAACTCAGCGCCATACTCCGCGCTGGCGACGGCGGCATCGCGCTCATAGGCCCGATCAATAATCGCCTGGTCCACAGTCGGGTTCATTCGCCGCGTCGGCGCGCGCCAGATCAGCACATCGCTGTCATCGCGCCCATAATGCGCTTTGAAAGCATCAAACAGTGCGCCGCGCTGCGCATAAGGGGATGATGCGCATAACAGCATCGAATTCGGTATGGTCGCCATGCCGGGACGAACTGCGTCCAAGATTTCGAAATCAGGCGAGACCGACTCCTCACCGGCCCAGAACGCTATTTCATCACCAAGACATGCGGCGATCGTATAGCCGCGCGTGACCTTGTGCGACGCCGTTGCGACTTCAATCGTGATTCCATTGTTCAGATCGAACGACTCCGCCGTCTGGCGTTCAATCATCGCGTTGAGCAAAGGGATTTCACGTAACAGCGCCGCGATGTATCGCAGGATCACACGCGCCTGTTTTCGATCCGTTGCGATAATCAGGATCGTCGCCCGTTCGCCCGGCGCCAGATATTGCTGATAGTCGCGAAAGCAGGCCAGATACACAGCGCACAGCGCCAACACGAAGCTTTTTCCGGCCCGCCGTCCGCACACCAGCCATGCTTCCGAGAAAGGGCGCGTCGGCGGCTCCCTGCGGCCCGTGCATTCCCGATAAATCTCAGCTCCGCCATGCGGCATCGGTAAACCGAACAGCGCTGCAATGAACGCGAACCACGCCGCCCAGTTCGAGCGGTCGCGAAACCATGGCGCGAATAGTGCGGCGTCCCTTGTCGCTTCGAGCAGGTTCATGCCGCATCCTTCCCGGCGAGATAATCGCTGAGTGATGTTGGTCCGCTGGGAGCATCGTTCTTGCCCCTGTCACGCCGTACGGCGCCGAGTAGACGCGCCGCAGCGTTGGATATGCGTACAAGCAGATCGCTATCCACATCGCATCCATTGACGATATCGGCTTGCAGCTTTTCGGCGCGGACCGACAAACCAGCGGCCTGGCGAATAAGCTGGCGATCCGCCTCGGTCAGATTTGCTTCGCCGCCCAGGTCAGCCGTGAAGGCTGCAATCAGGTCGCGATAACGCCTCGCTGGCGCCGAGCGGCCATCGACTCCTTCGAGCAATCGTTTTCCATTTGTGACGCGCGAGCGAGCGACGGGAGATGCGTCGGCAACAGTTGAGCAATCGTCGGCCATGTTTCGCGCTTAACGCTCATCACCCTGATTGTGCAATACCATTGGCCCTAATCTTGTGGGTAGAATCGTGGGCAATAAAATGCCCGCGCCGCATATGTTGTTTAATCGCTTTCTATAAGGGCTTTTTTGAAGTGCTCTAGCGGAGCGCATCTCCGTTTTTGCTTATCAGTGAAGCTCTCTGCGCCGATATGAGCATATCTGTGGTTCGGCTTATGTCAGATCGTCACGACGCCGCGTGAAAATTCAGGCTCGCCGGTTTTTACGAATGGTCGGCCTACCCACCCTGAGCGAACTGTCTGATTTCGGCTGATGTTGGTTCGCAAGCGCGGATCACCGATCTGGCTTCGCTTTGATCCAGCGCAGCGTAAGCGTGCGTTGGCGGGAAGCCGTCGAATGGCAGCCATGCCGGAGCAATGGTTGCAATTCCATCGTCACCATCACGAAACGTGATTTCGGCAAATCCCAATGTATCAATTATATCAAGCGCGGTATCGAAACGGTCCCCATTAAGACCATCGGGAATAAGGCCGCCGCGCGTTATCTTGAAGCGGCCCCCGGTATCGGCGCGTGATGTAAGGGCTGCCTGTTCAATAATGGCGAAAAGCATTGTAGCCGCATCGGGTGCGGTGCGGATCATCACCAGGAATGCAGGTGATCTGATCATATCGACCGGAATGCGGACCGCTGGCCGCTGGGATGCAAGATCGTAAAGCATGGTGATGATTTCGGTTTGCGCAGCACCGGCATTCTAACGCCGCATTCAACAAAAATTCAAAGTAAATCGAATTCAAGTCTTGCGGGCATTTTGCCCCCCACCCCTTATGAGAGGGTTCGTGTTTGGTGAGAGGTAGAAAGAAATGTTCGAACGGTCTGCCGAACGGGTCGGGTTGAGCGCTGATGAAATTCTAGCTTTGCCGGTGGGGAGATGGGTCGCGTTTCGGTGTTCGATGTGTATCAATCTTCGACCACAACAAAAGCGGTCCAAAAAAACGCTGAGCGTGAAGCGTTTCGATCAAACTTCCATTGTCTACAAATGCCATTGGCCAGGCTGCCCAAATGGATCGGGACCGGCGAGCGAGCGAATCCTTTTTGCTAATGACCGACGGTGGCGACCTTAACGGATCGAAATCTTGGGCGTTTCTCTGAGATATTTTCTTAATTTCGTGTGATCAAAGTCAACAACCAACCCTGCCCGAGCGAATCCCATTTCTACAGCAGCGAGTACGTCAACCGATGTTTCGAGCTTTGCCCAAGAGAATTCACTTAATGTGGGAGTCAACAATGTTTGAAATGAACGGCTTTGACGTATGGGCCCACATAAAGTGTTCCGTTTTCCTTTCCGCTCTACGACTAAGCCAATCGAAACGAGCAATGTAATTGCCCGATTTGCACGGTTCATTTTTCCACAAATATCAAGAAGATTCGCTCGGGAATAGTCCGGCGATGTTTTGCCGGTCAGCAAAGCACGGCGCCGGATTTCATCGAAGAGCCGTCGAGCATTCAGATCGACTTCCAGAAAGTGCCCTGCTGGCGATGCGATGTAGCTATTGGAATTTATCTCTCGTCGAGCAAGCAAATAAACCCGTGTTGACAATTCAATTCCGCGCGCGATCCGTGCGAACTGGCCGCTTTCGGCCAACATGAACTGATATTGATTAATGGAAATACTTTGTATACGTTGCATGCGTCACCTACTCTATGTCGCCGGATCGGGCATTCCGGCGGCATTTTTTATTCGGCCGGCGCAGTGTCGCGCTGTGCTAAAATAGAGTTTTGAAGTTCGATGACCTCTGCCTCATCCCAAATATTAACGCCGCTTCCAGGCATCTTTGCGGGACGGGGAAGATCGCCGCGCGCAACCATCTCATAGATTGTTGAACGAGATTCTACACCGAACATCTCCATGATGCGTTTGAGGCGAAGAAAACGACGCGGTTGTTTTTTGTTCGATTGCATTACTGACTCCATCGGTGTCAGCCAATCGTGTCTGATAACGTTCGATACGTCACACGGACTTAATTGTAATTATTACCCGGATTATTGACCAATTATGTCTTATATGCCCGGACGGCTCTTTCAGCCTTCGCTTTGATCTCAAGAATATTGAATATCTGCTCTAAAAAGCGAACGAAGCCCACAGGCTCTCCTGTGATCCGATCTTTGGAACGCGACGCATTATTTCCGGTCAGTTTTTCATAGGCTTCGGCTGAGTATTCAGTTACTCGGTGGACTACTTCATCGGGAGGCCTTCCAGCTTTGCCTTTTTGAAAGGCAGACCGCATCTCCGCAGATATGTGATGAGCAAAGTCGCTGCTGCCCCGAAGAAAATCCTTAACTTCAATGTAGCTTAGTGATGCTGCTTCTCCACCGTCGTATAGATGAACTTCATAATTCAGTAGGTTCTTCAGTTCTGTGAATTGGTAATGGATTTTTTCTAGGCGCTTACGGCGTTCTTTCACTCCGGGGCGCTCATTTACGTCCTGCAACGCTTTTTGCAAGAGTAGCCCTCGACACACAATATTAAATCGGAATTCTCGTATTTGAGGGTCAGTCGGGTCATTCGCAATCGCACGTAATGTAGAGTCCACTTTCGATAGCATGCCTTGCCAATCGATGAATTCGATCCTGGCGCTATCGAGCTGCATGACGCGACTGATTGATTGGTACAATACTGCCATGCAGGAGAAGCTTAGCCAAATACTTCGCCCAAGCGTCCATCAACCGGCGTCGCTTTTCAACTGCTGTTAGTCTACGATAGGCCGCTTCGGTTTTATCTTTGAGTTGATGGGCTAGCGCTGCCTCGATAACGTCGCGCGCAAAGTTGGTTTGTTCACCGGCCCAATCACGAAATGAACTCCGGAATCCGTGAACGGTAAATCCTTCATCGGTCATGGATCGAAGCATCTTGAGCATCGCCATATTTGATAAAGGATGACCGGCACGCAGCCCGGGAAAGACAAATTCGCCAGTTTCACCGTCTCGCGGCAACTCCGCCAAGATTTCACACGCCCGAGAAGATAACGGCACATAGTGTTCCCTGCTCGCTTTCATTCTTTTCGCAGGCACGATCCAAAGTGACGATTCCAGATCGAATTCACTCCATTCCGCGTTGATTACTTCGCCGGTTCTTGCAGCTGTCAGAATCGTGAATTCCAATGCGCGAGCACTTATACTATTGCGTGCGCGCAACCGGCCCACAAACGCCGGTGTTTCGGAATACGGCATAGCAGAATGGGGACGGGTCTTTTGGATACTAGCGCGTTCAGGAAGCGCCTCTTTCAAGTAGCCCCGCCATCTCGCAGGATTATCGCCGCTTCGAAATCCGCGAACAGTAGCCCATGCTAGGATGCGCTCTATCCTTTGCCTGATGCGCGACGCAGTTTCGGTCTTTACGTGCCAGATTGGGTCCAGAACTCGCAAAATATCGCTTGTTTTAATTTCATCAACGGCTGTGGCGCCGATAATTGGATAAACATAGGTCTCTAATGATGCAGGCCATTGCTTTGCATGAACTGGGTTTTTCCAGCCGCTACGGTGGGTTTCGATATATTGCTCAGCACACGATTTAAAGGACCGTTTCTTTTCGCGCGCCTGCTTGAGTTCAGTACGGTGCGATTGCGCCACTTCTATTGGGTCTAGACCATCAATCAGCATATCCGCGTATTTATCGCGAAGCTGGCGGGCCTTTTTCAGTGATACCTTTGGATATGCCCCAAGCCCCTTTTGACGTTCTTTTCCATCACGTGAATAGCGGTATATCCACGATCGTGTCCCAAAACGGGAAACTTGGATATAAAGTCCCTCACCGTCAGCATAACGCCCGGTTTTTACAAGCTTTTTCAACTCACGATCAGTGAATTTATTGCGGAACGACATAGCGACGAAAATCCTCCGTCTAACTTAGTACCTCCGATCCTGCCCACATTTTGGATCGGACTAGGCCAGACATGATCAGACGCAAATTTAATGCCGATCAATATACATTATCGTATCGCCGTACACATCAAATAACACCGTACACGGTATAAATGGACACCCCCTCCGCCATACCAATCAGAACTGAATCTTATCTCCCATTTAAAGCGTTTAGCGCCAGAATTTGTGGATCTTAGCCATTTACAATGTTCTCTTTATGTTCTTATTCTAAGAGAATGCAGAGCAGTTTTGATTTTGGCGTCGCTGTGGATGTCCTGCAGATGCGCGATCAACTTGTCGGCGAGTTTGGAGAGTATTCGCCGGTTCCCAAGCGCACGCCAATCGCACAGTTCGTTAAATCATTGATCAGCAGCCGCACCCGCGACGAGGTTTCCCTGCTGGCGTTCATTCGATTGACCAATCGCTACGCCTCATGGTTGGAGCTTGCCGATGCGCCGATTGCCGATGTCGAACACATTATCGCTGAGGTGACGTTTTCGGACATAAAAGCGCAGCGCCTTCATTTGTCACTGCGCGCGATCAGGGATAGCCATCCGGATTTCGACCTGCAGTTTCTTGGCCGACTATCCGTGCCCGACGCGCTTGACTGGCTCGAACGCTTACCAGGCGTTGGGCGTAAGGTTTCGGCGGCAGTGCTGAATTTCAGCACTTTATGTCTGCCTGCACTGGTCATCGATACGCATGTTTTGCGCGTTCTTCAGCGCTTTGGAATGGTCAGCGCTAGGTCGGACACGGCTACGGCTTATGAAACGATGATGGAGGCGACCTCAGCCTGGTCAGCGACTGATTTAATAGAGTTTCATAACTTACTAAAACGCCTTGGCAAAACGCACTGCCAACATCATTTCGCGCAATGCCAAGGCTGTCCCCTTCGTCATGACTGCGTGACCGCCGCCCGCAAATCGAACTCCTGATACAAAACGCCATTCGGATAAAATTTTGAATCTATGAGAATAACGTCAGGCGCCTGCGCTTGATCACCGAATAAGCGGACGCCTTCACCCAGAAAGATTGGCGCGCGCTTCAAACGCAGCCGGTCAATCAATCCAAATGACAGTAGCGAACCCCGCAAACCGCCCGCCGCCACATAGATAGATTGGTCCCTCACAAGTCTGTTTTAGCGAATGGATATGCTCTGCGACAGCGTCTCGAATAAGCTCAACAACAGCTTTTTCCGGCAGAGCGATGCTTTTTGAAAACACAATCGTTTTCATATGAGGATAGGGATTATCCCCCGGATTCAGGCCAAAGCCGTATCCGAATTCATAGGTTGCGCGCCCCATGATCGCGCACGAATAGGTTTTCAGTCGCTCGAAGTAATCGTCGACAACCTTTCCGTCATGAGGGAATTTTGAAATGTCGCCCGCAGGGCCAGAGATAAAACCGTCAGCCGATACGGCGACGTCATAAATAACGGGTTGCATGGAAAGCTCCAGCTTGAGTTGTAACCAGTAAACGCAATGCTGCGTTCAGTTCCGAATAGTTGGTTACTTGATCACTGGCTGGATGCTCCTCTTTTCCGAATACTACGCTCTGAACCGTTAAACGGCAATTGAGGCGGTAAAGTGTTATATCGCCCCAGCCTCACGGCATGCGGCAATGGTTTTTTGATCAATGCCGATACTGGAAAGAATTTCCTCTGTATCCCGCCCTTTTGCTGGCGGCGGCAACGGATCATCCGGTATCTGGCCGTCAAAACGAGGCGCCGCGACCGCCTGAAGGACGCCATCAATTTCGCGGAGCGCGCCTCGTGATTTCATATGGGCGTCATGCGCCGCTTCTGTCGGGGGCAGTATTGGCGCGACGCAGGCGTCCGACCCATCAAAGACTTTCTCCCAATGCTCTCGCGCCTCTCTTTTAAATGTGTCCGCCAATCGCGCCTTCATCGATGACCATTGCGCCTGATCAAATTGGTTTAGGAAGATCTTGTCTTCCTGTAATCCAAGTTTTTGTAAGAACTCCATATAAAACTTTGGTTCAAGCGGACCGACGCTCAGCCATTTTCCATCGGCGCACTCATAGGCGGAATAAAAATGCGCGCCATCGAGCATGCTGGCGCCGCGTTCATCGGGAAGGCCGCCGGCTGCTCGAAGCGAATAGAGCAAATTCATCATATGAGCGGACCCGTCGACAATCGCCGCATCGACAACGACCCCTTCTCCGGTCTCCCGAGCCCGCAAAAACGCCAGCGAGAACGCCGATCGCAAGATACAATGATCCGCCGCCAACATCGCCGACCAGCGTTGGTGGCGGGGTCGGCGGAGAACCGGCGGCGCCCGCATACCAGGCTGCGCCCGAGCGGGCGACATAGTTGATGTCATGGCCGGCGGTGTGTGCGAGCGGCCCCGTTTGCCCCCACCCCGTCAGCCGTCCGTAAACCAGTTTTTGATTTCTAGCCCGCGTGATATCGGGGCCTAAACCAAGGCGCTCCATGACGCCGGGACGCATGCCTTCGATCAGCGCATCCGCCGTTTCGATTATATCGAGTGCAATGTCGCGCGCCGCTTCATTTTTCAGATCAAGGGCGATAGAGCGCTTGCCGCGATTGAATACGGCGCCGCGCCCCATATCCGCGCCGCCTTTGCGCTCTATAAGAATGACATCGGCGCCAAGATCTGCAAACAACATTCCGCAAAACGGACAGGGACCAAGCCCTTCAAATTCAACAATCCTGATGCCGCTGAGAACGCCCATGTCACTCCTCGCTCGGACAGAATGAAAGATCCGCCGCTATGCAATGAGAAAGGCTCTAACCGAAATTGCGTGTGGATAACACTGTTGTCAGCAGGCGCGCAGATCTATTCGGCTGCGTGAATGTGATGGCTTTTTTTCTCGTCAAGAAGGCCGCCGCTGAAGACGAAGCCTTCAACGCCCGGAACATAGAGCATGTTGGTAAGGCGACCGTGTAGCGCAATGAACGTGTCAGCGTCTGCGCCGCGCAGGCAGACATGGGGCAGCGTCAACACCTCCCCCAGCTTGGACAGGGCTTTTTCGCCGGCCGAACGGAAAACAGCGATGTCATCAGGATGCACAAGATGTTTTGTCGTCAGGCCGATAAGTTGGTGAGGCGGCACGCCCAGCGTTTTCTCAACGGCTGGACTTGCGTAGGTAATCCGCCCTTCAGGCGAGAAAATGATTGTTATCTCCTGTGAAGACTCCACCAGCGCACGGAACCGTTGTTCCGCTTCATGGGCGTCGTCAACGCGCTTTTGCAAGGCCGAGAACATCTTGACGTTTCTCGTATGCAACAAGATTGATCGATCGATCATTCTCTGCGTTGTTAGTGCAAGATAAGTTGTCGCACATCCATAAAGGACAACAACACCGGCAATCGCCAGCCCGTCAGCGCCTGCCGTTAGCGCATAAACAGTTGCAAGCGGCGCCAGCGCCGGAACATTGAAAGCGACAACCGCGCGCCATGATGCGCCGGCGGAAACGATTGCCGCCGCCGCCGTCCCTGCAATTACAAAAGGCAGGAAAGCATGGTCAATCATTCCGTGGACGGCGAAAATTGGCGCCAGTGAGCCCCACATGGCGCCGTTGATGGCCATGAAGAAAACATGAATTCTGGCAAACCGCGACAGGTTGCGCGCCGAAGCGCCGCCCATTCGATAACGCAACCAGATGCACGCGCGAATAAACGCCAGCGCAAGCACGGCCCCGGCCCAGCCAAACAGAACGCCATGGGCAATATCCGACCATGCAACCGCCACTGTAATCGAGGCGTTGATCGCCGTGGCCGCAATAGCGACCGGCGCACCACGAAACAGCAACGCGTAGCGTTCGACTTTGATTTTAACGGCTTCGCCCTGTGTCAGCCCTTGCAGCCGCGCTTTGCGGCTCGGAACTTTCGAAATTGCCGTCTGCAATTCCGCTATCATAGGCGCTCCATCGGCTCCGATAAGGATATAAAACCATATCGGGAGCATGATCGAAACCTAAAGTTATGCTTGACGCGCTTTTCTGAATCCGCCTGTTAATGATATTAAGTATTGAATTTCAGTAGGTTGATGAGATGGCGGCAGAATCTATGTTAATTTATCTCACATCTTAAAGTTGATGCTCAACCTGTCTTTTCTTCTGCTGAGCGTGTTCCGCCTTCTTTCTCAAAATCATTTGGTTGCAACGCAACAAGCCGCTAATGGTAAGTTTAAAGGCGAATCCGGGAGCCCAAACGGACATGACAGACTTCAAGCAATCACAGTCGCTATCGCGTATCCAGCCATCACCTACCCTCGCTGTTACGCAAAAAGCCCGCGAGCTAAAGGCTGCGGGCCGGGATATTATTTCCCTCGGCGCCGGAGAGCCGGATTTCGATACGCCTGATTTTGTCAAGGAAGCGGCGATCAAAGCCATTCGCGACGGTAAAACGAAATACACCGCCGTCGACGGCATACCGGAATTGAAAGAAGCGGTCGCGGCGAAGTTCAAACGTGACAACAATCTTGATTACGGCCTCGATCAGATTTCAATCGCGCCCGGCGGCAAGGCGATCCTTTACAATGCGCTGATTGCAACAGTGAATCCGGGCGATGAAGTCATCATTCCGGCGCCGTACTGGGTTTCCTATCCTGACATGGTTTTACTGGCGGGCGGCAAACCCGTCATCATCGAGACGGACCCTGCGCGCGGTTTTAAACTGTCGCCGGAGGCGCTTGAGGAAGCGATTACGCCAAAGACAAAATGGCTGATCTTTAACTCTCCATCCAACCCGACCGGCGCCGCTTATACCCATGATGAGATCAAAGCGCTAACGGATGTTCTGAAGAGGCATACGCATGTTATGCTCATGGCTGATGATATGTACGAACATATTGTCTATGACGATTTCAAGTTTGCAACGCCCGCTGAAGTTGAGCCGACGCTTTATGACCGTATTTTGACCGTAAACGGAGCATCCAAAGCTTATGCAATGACCGGATGGCGGATTGGTTTTGCAGGCGGACCTGCGCCATTGATAAAAGCCATGTCAAAAGTCATGTCGCAATCAACGTCAAACCCCTGCTCGATCAGTCAGTGGGCGAGCGTCGCCGCCCTGAATGGCGACCAGTCTTTCCTCAATGAACGCAATGACGCGTTTAAAGAGCGCCGTGACCTGGTCGTGGCCATGTTGAATCAGGCAAGCGGCGTTACCTGCGCAACGCCTGAAGGCGCATTCTATGTCTACCCCTCCTGCGCTGGCGTTATTGGTAAAAAGACGCCTTCGGGCAAAGTCATAGAAACCGACGAAGACTTCGCAGCAGAGCTTCTGGAGGCGGAAGGCGTCGCCGTTGTCTTCGGCGCAGCGTTCGGGCTGGCCCCTTATTTCCGGGTTTCTTACGCTGCCGCCATCGAACAGCTTGAAGACGCATGTCAGCGCATCCAGCGTTTTTGCGAATCACTCTCATAAGTCTGGAATCGATATTTTCGAACCTGGACTTTGGAATTATTTATTTGCTCGAAGCTGATCGGCTGCCTAAGTGTTTGCGTAAGAGATATCGAAAAATCAAAGGGAGCTATTCCATGACCTCAATCAACATCGGGCTGGACGAAAATGCCCGCAAATCCGTCGCCGAAGCGCTGAACGCCACCCTCGCTGATACATATTCGGTTTACATGAAAACACATGCCTATCACTGGAACGTCACAGGCGCGCAGTTCCACACCCTGCACGTAATGTTTGAAGAACAATACCGTGAAATGTGGGCCGCGCTGGACGAAATTGCAGAGCGTGTTCGCGCGCTGGGCGTCTTCGCCCCGACCAGCGGCAAGCAGTTCGCGGATCTTTCCGCTATTGAAAACGCCGACACCAGCCCCCCTGCGGCGATGACAATGGTTGAGCGCCTTCTCTCTGATCATGAAACACTAATCAAGCGCGCCCGTGAAGGCCTGTCCATTGCTGAGGAAGCCGGCGACGCCGCTAGCGCCGATCTCCTGACCGTTCGCATCCAAACGCATGAGAAAACAGCATGGATGTTACGCGCGATGGTTCAGTGAATCCTGCTTCACTGTCGAGAAAGGGCCGGGCTTGGTTATAGAAGCCCGGTTTCTTATAATTTGTAACACTACAACATCAGAGCAGACCCCTTAAGGTCCGCCATGATTGTGATAAGCATTACTTATTATCTTCTCTGGCTTCAGTAGAATTTGGCCCTGCACGGAGAGCGCGGAATAAGGCGACTTGCGCTCTCGCAGTCGCTGTGCGTGCAGCGGCAAGTTGATCGGCCGATTCCAATTCCCGGCGCTCTGCATCGAGAACGCTTAGAAAGTCAGCTGCGCCGCCCTCATAACGAAGGCGGGCGAGACGCGATGCGGCCGCACTTGCCCTTTCCGCCTCAATTAATTCAGTTAACTGTTGTTGCAGATTCGCTTGTTGCACCAGAACTGTTTCAACTTCTGCTAACGCTGCAAGGATGGCTTGCTCATAGTTGGCGAATGCGGCCTCAGCGGTTGCGCTCGCCGCCGAGACGCGGCTTTTCGCCCGAATGAGATCGGTTAAAGACCATGTAATTGACGGCCCAACGCTGAAATTCAGGGCGTTCGCGCCGAATGCATCGTCAAATCCAATGCTCTGAAACCCGGCGGCGCCAATGATATTTATACGTGGAAAAGCGTTGGTGATATTCAGGCCAATATTCTCCGTTGCCGCGGCAAGCGCTCGTTCACGAGCGGCAATGTCCGGCCGGCGCCGCAGCAGCGCCGCCGGATCTCCGATTGGTATTGATGCTCTCATGATCGGTAGCGGCGCATCTTCATCCAACAGCGCGTCGATCTCAGCCGGCGTCCGTCCGGTTAATACGCCCAGTTGATACTTAGCCGCTGCGACTGCCGTCTCCAGAGGTGGGATGCCCGCGCGCGTAACGGAAAGCTGCGCCTTGGCGCGCTCAACGTCAAAATCGGTCCCGCGTCCCGCGTCGCGAATTTTTATTGTGAGCTCAAGCGTATCGGACTGATTCAACGCATTATTCACGGCAACGACAAGTTGCGCTTCAAGGCCGCGATAGTTGACATAAGCGTCAGCGATGTCCGCGATCAACACTGTCTGAAGATCTGCGAGTAAGGCCTGAGCCTCGCCTAAATCGGCTTTTGCAATATTTATAGTTCGCGTGACGCGACCAAAAACATCAATCTCCCAGGACGCGGCGATATTGATATCCGAAATGTCGTTTGTCGGAAACGTACCGACGTCGCCATCCTGCCCAATGCTTGCGGCGAACACCGCCGACGCCTGGCGGGATTCAAGATAGGAAGCAGTGATGGTGTCAAACGGTGCGCGATTAAGTCTGGCGACGCCAAGTTGCGCACGCGCCGCATTAACATTGGCGTAGGCTGCAATAAGCGTCCGATTGCGATCAACACCGCCCTCAATAAGCTCATTAAGCGTAGAGTCTGCAAACCCGGTCCACCACGTTGCGGATGGGGCTGCGCTTTCATAGGGCTGGTCGTTGATGAAAGCCGGCTCTTCAAACTGCGCCGTTTGCGGCGGTACGTAATTTGGGCCGATAATTGTGCAACCTGAAAGCAAAACACCGCCAGCAATAACGAAAAGCAGTTTTGAAACGCGCGCTCCGCTATGTTCAAAAATATACATCATTCCGCTGGACCTGCTTCTTTTGCAGGCTCAATCCACCCTGCCCGCATGCCGATCCATCTGGCGACGACATAAAAGACAGGTGTTAGCAAAAGCCCAAAAACAGTGACGCCCAGCATGCCGGAAAAAACCGCGACCCCCAATGCGTTACGCATTTCAGCGCCGGCCCCAGATGCGATAACCAGCGGCACCACGCCGAGAATAAAGGCGAATGATGTCATTAGGATCGGCCGAAGACGAAGGCGCGCCGCATCGGTCGCGGCATTAAACCGATCCTTGCCCTTGTCTTCCTCCTGCTTTGCGAATTCCACAATCAGAATCGCATTCTTCGCCGCCAACCCGATCAGGACAATCAAACCGATCTGCGTCAGGATATTGTTGGACTGACCGGCGATGTTCACGCCGGTAATCGCGCAAAGAAGCGTCATGGGCACAATCAAAATGACTGCAAATGGCAAGGTGATGCTTTCATACTGCGCCGCCAGCAGAAGAAACACGAACACAACCGCCAGCACGAACACTAATCCCGCAGTGTTGCCCGCTTCCGTTTGTTGATACGCGAGTTCGGTCCACTCAAACGCCATGCCCGGAGGCAAGACTTGCTCAGCCAATTCTTCCATTCGCAGCAGAGCGTCGCCGGACGAAACGCCCGGTGCAGGCTCGCCTTGTACGGCAGCCGCCGGATAAAGATTATATCGCGGCACGCGGCTTGATCCTGTGATTAATTGTGCTTTGGCGACTGTTTCCACTGGCACCATCTCGCCCTGCACGTTACGCGCATAGTAACGGGATATATCGTCTATATCGCGACGATATTGAGCGTCAGCCTGGGCGGTGACGCGGAACGTTCGGCCAAGATAATTAAAATCATTGACAAAGGCGGAGCCAAGGTAAGTCTCAAGCGCTTCGAAGACGCTATTTGTAGGCACGCCCATCAACTCGGCTTTTTGCCGATCGATATCCAGATAGACCTGCGGCGTTGAGGTTTCGAAAAAGGTGAAGACGTTGGTCAGCTGAGGGTCTTGATTAGCCGCCATCATCAGTTGAAACGACGACTGCTGCAACGCGTTCAGGCCAAGTCCGGCGCGATCCTCAACCATCATTTTAAAGCCGGAGCCGTTGCCTATACCCCGTACCGGCGGCGGTGCGATAACAAGAACGAATGCTTCATTGATGTTTTGAGCGAGCGCGCCCTGCAGTTGCTGTTGTATGACGCGATAGTCCGGACGGTGATGAAACTCTTCCATCGTGAAGAAGATTGCGCCAGCGTTCGAAGCATTTGTGAAAGTGGCGCCGTTAAAGCCGGCGAATTGCGCAGCGTGTTCTATCCCGTCGATTTCAAGGCCAATTTCTGTGGCGCGACGTACGATTTCATCGGTTCGCTCCAGCGAAGAACCTTGGGGCAGATTGATAACGCCAATCAGATAGCCTTGATCCTGATCGGGAATAAATCCACCTGGCGTGAAGCGGAATTGAAGGCCTGTGAGAACGACAAGGCCGGCATATACAATGAGTACGATGCCGCTCATCCGAACCAGCCGGCAAACAATGTCTGCGTACCCTTTGGCCGTTTTATCAAAACCTCGATTAAACGCTTTGAAAAAACGATTGAGCGGGCGCTCCCAAGGTTTCAGCTCTTTGTTGGGATCATGTGGCTCGAGCAAAATAGCCGCCAGCGCCGGACTGAGCGTTAGCGAGACAATCATGGAAATGACCGTCGCTGTCGCAATGGTGAGTGCGAATTGCGAATAAAACGCGCCGGAAAGTCCCGGAATGAACGCTGTTGGTATAAATACAGAAGAAAGAACAAGCGCAATTGAAACAAGCGCGCCGCCGACTTCATCCATGGTGCGCCGCGCCGCGTCACGCGGATTAAGCCCTTCTTGCAAGTTACGCTCAACGTTCTCCACGACGACAATAGCGTCATCAACGACGATGCCGATAGCCAGCACCAATCCGAACAGGGAAAGATTATTCAACGAAAAGCCAAACGCGCTCATGACCGCGAAAGTACCGATCAACGAAACCGGAATAGCGATAATCGGAATCAACGCCCCGCGCAGTGATTGCAGGAAAATAAACACCACCAACACGACCAAAAGCGTCGCTTCGAAGATGGTTTTGTAGACTTCGTTGACTGACTCTTCGACAAATTCAGTGGGGTTATAGATGACACGATATTCGAGCCCCGGAGGAAACCGCTCAGATAATTCATCCATCAAATGGAGAACATTTTCAGCGGTTGTCAGCGCATTTGACCCCGGCCGCTGAAACACGGCCATTGCGACCGCAGGCTGGTTATCGAGATACGCATTGGTCGTATAATCCTGCGCGCCGAGCTCAACACGGGCGACATCTTTAACGCGCACAAGCCGACCCTCGTCTTCGGACTTGATAACGATCTCGCCGAACTCTTCCGGCGCGGTCAGTCTGCCTTGTGTTTGCACGGAAAACTCAAAAGCGTCAGCAGACGAAATTGGGGCCTGATTAAGCGTACCGGACGCAACCTGTACGTTTTGTCCTCTTAGCGCTTGAACAATATCGCCAGCGGTCAGATCAAGCTCAGCGGCGCGTTCAGGATCGATCCAAACACGCATTGCATAATCGCGCGCGCCAAAAATGATGGTATTGCCAACGCCATCGACCCGAGCAAGTTCATCTCGAATTTGCAGGAGCGCATAGTTGGAAACATAGAGCTGGTCGTATGTGTTATCCGGCGACAACAGATGAATCACCATCAAGAAGTCCGGGGACGCTTTTTGCGTTACGACACCCAAACGCCGAACCTCTTCGGGCAAGCGCGGTTCCGCCCGCGCGACGCGGTTCTGAACAAGCACTTGCGCGCTATCGACATCTACGCCCTGTTCAAAAGAAACCGTCAGTGTCATGCGTCCGTCAGCGGTCGACTGTGACTGCATATAAATCATGCCGTCGACGCCGTTGATTTCCTGCTCCAGGGGCGTGGCGACAGTTTCAGAAACAATCTGCGCCGAAGCGCCCGGATATACGGCAGTTACCTGCACCGTCGGCGGCGCGACCTCAGGATATTGGGAAACCGGCAGGTTCAAATACGATATTGCGCCAACCAGCACGATAAGAATCGAGATCACCGAAGCAAAGATCGGCCGGTCAATGAAGAAATGAGAAAAGCGCATTACTGACCTGAATTCGACGACGAAGCCTCGCCGCCGTCGGACTGCGAACCAATCTCCGAAGGCGATAATGGCGCGCCCGGCTGTATCGCCAGAAAGTTGCTGACAACAATCATTTCACCAGGCGTCAAGCCCTCCTCAACGATGCGCATCTGGTCTTCCACCAGGCGCCCCAGAGTCACCGGGCGCATTTCCGCAACGTTTCCGTCGCCGACAACCCAGACGAACTGACGCGACTGATCAAATTGAATAGCCGTATCCGGGATCAACACCGCCTCAAACGGGTCACGCCCATATAGACGCAAATGCCCAAACATCCCTGGCGTCAAGAAACCGTCTTTATTCTCGACAACCGCGCGCCCCTGAATAGTCGCTGTGGAGGCGTCAATGGTATTGTCGACAAAGTCCATAACGCCTTCAATTTCATACTCGTCCTGATCTTCCAGCTTGATCAGTACGGGGTTGCGTTTATCGCGAGAGCTTTCCCTCTCGCCACTAAGAGCAAGACGGGAATAGTTCAGATAATCCTGTTCACTGGCGGTGAAGACAAAATGAATAGGGTCTATGGAGACAATGGTTGTCAGTAACGATGTTTGCGCTGTGACCAAATTCCCTTTGTTAATCAAATCCCTGCTGAGCCGCCCGTCAAGCGGCGCTCTGATATCTGTAAATTCAAGGTTGAGTTCGGCTTGCCGCAACGCCGCCTCAGCGGACGCGACACCCGCATCCGCTTCCTGCTTCGCCTGCAAACGCCGTTCGTAATCTTCCTGACTGACCGCGCGGGACTCCAGCAGTCGTTTCGATCGCGCAAGTTCGGAGTCTGCAAGCCGCTGACCTGTCCGCGCGCTTTCAAGCTGCGCCTCCGCGCGCGCCACTTCCGCTTCAAAAGGGCGCGGATCAATTGTAAATAACGGATCGCCTGCTTTCACAAAGCTGCCGTCTTCAAAGTGAACGGCCTCAAGATAGCCGGATACGCGCGGACGAATATCCACTCGGTTAACCGCTTCAAAGCGGCCTATATATTCGTCCCAGATGGTTACTTCTTTGACGGTTGGTTGCCTGACATTGACGGGAAGCGCGCCGCCTTGGGCGTTTTGTTCGCCTGAGCCGGAGCAAGCGGCCAAAACCATCGCGGCCCCAGAGGCGAAAATCAGTGTGCGCGCGCAACTCCGAGGCGAAAACACCTTAAACATTTTTTCATCCATAATATTTTTCAATAATACAATACCATCAAGGTTTTACGACGCCAATCGCAGCCTGGATCAAAGGTTTTGCACTTTGATCGGCATGATACACCCTGCCTTAAAAAGCTATAGTTAAATATCCGCAGAGCGTGCACAAAAAAGATGTATACTCTGTTCGCAGAATGACCACTTCCTTGCCTTTGTCATGCGAGAGAAAATGCATTTTCATGCACATACTTTCGTCTCTTAATATCCGGCTATTGTTTTAACTTATTCCGCAGCGAGTGAGACAACGTTCTGTGCTTTTAAAACGCGCCCATATGGTTGGTCATTGAGATCATCGGCGAAACGGTCTTTTCGCCAGGCGACCTTCCCTCCAATTATCGTTGCGCTGACAACGCCATCAGAGCGATTGACAAGCTGTTCATGCTCGAACTCTTCGCGGTAGATACGCTGAACGCAAGCCTCTCCGTCGTATGCGGTTAGGGCTTTTGGGTCGACAATGGTGATGTCAGCGCGCGCCCCCGTTTCAATGCCGCCGGCGTCTATGCCGAAGATATCCGAAACATCCCGAGTCAGACGTTTCACCATGTAACTTACGTCTTTTTCGCCGCCCTCCTGCGCCAGCTTAAGAGCGCGCAAATTACAATCGTAAAAAGCCATGTTTGTGAGATGGGCGCCTGAATCATTAAAGCCTGGCAAAAGCACAGGATCCATCAACAATTTACGCGTCAGTTTTTCATCACGGTTTGCGCTGGTTGTCGACCAGATGAGATCTGTATCAAAGGCTTTAAAGACTGCAATCATGAAGTCCGCTTCATCTTTGACCTTAGTGAAATAGGCCTTGAATATTTTTTCTTCTTCAGTTTCTTTCAGTGGCCTGTTTGTAAGCACGTCCTTAAATACGTCTTCAAAGCTTCGGCCTTCCCAGCTTTTGATCGGGCATCGGTCAATATGCATGTCAGCCAAAGTTCGATTGAATGCATAATCTTCGCGGCGAAACATGCGCTTTAATCGCGCAAGATTAAATCCCTTTTTCCCTGTCATCCACATTTTACGGAACCGTTTTTGGAATTCAGGACTCTCAAGAATGGCTCGGCGGCCTTCCCGGTCTTCAAGATCGGTTTCGATCAGTTTACGGAGCTCTTCAATCTCTTCAGATAAAGGATTGAACGGGCCGTCCGACCATATTTTAAACGGCGCAGCCAAGGCTTGCATATAGAATCGACCGTTTAAAAGTTTGGAATTCAAGACATGCGATAATGTCGTCGCCAGTTTCACGATTGAACCGTTGCTCGCCACATCAAGGGCGGCGACAACGGTTGTCTTGAGAGGTTTCTTGTGCAGCAGCCCACTGGTCAAAAGAAATGTTCTGATGACTTTTGGAGGGCTGTCCTTGGGAGGCGTTGCTTGCCAGACACGATCATAGTCTCGAACAATTGAGGTTAAGGCCTTTATTTCTGTGAACGGCGCAAATTGCGTCGGAATTTGTTTGTCGCGATTGGGATCATTCGCCAGAAAATGAAAGGGCAACGCGTCTGTGGAGAACCCTGCATATCCTTCATTCAATCCTTTTCGCAACAAAGCTTTCATTTGTGAAAGCTCGTCTTCGGTTGGATGGCGGCTAACGCTTTCCTTTAATCCCATCACCTCGATACGCAGCATCGAATGCGGGATCATCGGCACAACATTCGGGCCCAGATTCAGCGTATCCAAATGTTCCAGGTAGCTATCTGAAGAATTCCAATGAACCTTGTCAGCGACCTTTTTTAAAATGTGCTTGGGTATGTTTTCAACGCGCGCGAAGCACGAAACAATCGGATCGTCCATTTTTTTACGCTGTGCGCCGAAAGCTAGCCCCAGAGAACAATTAGACATTACAACGGTGGTTGTTCCATGACGTACGGATTCAGGAAGACCGGGCGTAATTTCGACTTCAAGGTCATAATGCGTATGGACATCGACCAGACCCGGCATGACCCATTGACCCGTAGCCTCTATCACTTGGCTTGCGTCGCTTGCGTCAATATTTTCATCTTGCGCAACGATCTTGCCGTCAGCGATCGCGATATCCTTGACAACAGGAAGTGTGCCGGCGCCATCGAAAACCAATCCGTTTTTGATAACCATGTCCCATGTGACGCTCATATTGAACCTTTTCGAAATCGAGCACTAAGCCATAACAAAAGACGACAAGCTAATGTTATGGTAGATGAAAACGGTTGCTAGTTGAACAAGGTAAGACACCTGTGCAGTCCACAAAAGAATGGCGGGAAAACGGCGGCTATAAACTTGTAAATGGCCACCGCGTCTTTTTCATCGACACAGAGTCAAAATCTACAGAATCAATTCTTCTCATACATGGCTTTCCAACATCCAGTTGGGATTGGACCAGGATATGGAGACCCCTCTCCTTCAAATATCGTTTGGTCGCTATGGACATGCTGGGCTTCGGTTTTTCAGACAAGCCTGATCCGCATCCTTATTCTATCCATGAGCAGGCGGATATTGTTGAAGGTCTCATTGAACAATTAGCGTTAGGCCATTTCCATGTTTTAGCGCATGATTATGGCGATACGGTCGCGCAAGAGCTTTTAGCGCGCCAAAACGCAGGAACCGGAGCCGGGCGCTGGAAATCCGTCTGTTTCTTGAACGGCGGCTTATTTCCTGAAACTCATCGGGCCTTGCTTATCCAAAAGCTTCTACTCAGCCCGTTGGGTCCGCTTATCAATAAGCTAACGACCCGCCGCAGTTTTGATGTCTCGATGTCCCGTGTCTTTGGCCCGACGACCCAGCCTTCCAAAGAAGAACTTGATGGTTTTTGGGAGTTGATTAATCACAATAATGGCCGGCATATTTTTCATAATCTTATAAGATATATGAAAGACCGAAAGATACATCGGGAACGTTGGGTTGCCGCGCTGAGTGAAGCTAAAATACCTGTAGGTTTGATCAATGGCTCCAGCGACCCGGTCTCAGGCGCGCATATGATTGCACACTATCAAGATATTATCGGTGAACCTCATTATCTTAAAGAACTGTCAGCGATCGGCCACTATCCACAAGTGGAAGCGCCCAGTGAAGTCGCAAAATATTATATTGAATTCCTACGCGGACTATCGATGATCTAATCCTTCCTGAGGATAACGGGAGTGGATAAACGGCCTTAAGCTCAAAGCTATCGTCCGTTACAAAACGTTCCTTTTCCAACTCTGTTAACAGACTTGTAGCGTCGGTTGTCGTCTTGAAAGACAGCTGGCCATCAGCAATATCTTGAGTTTACCATTGAAAATGGTGCCCCCACACGGACTCGAACCGCGGACCTACTGATTACAAATCAGCCTAAGGACTAATAATATCAATGCCTTATAGGTCGTTCGAAAGCATCTACGCAACAATTAGATGGCTAAAGTCGCACAATTGAGAAGCGTAGGATAAAAAAACCAAGTAATTAGATGCCGTGGCGTTTCCTTACTACAGAGACCGTTTTGTTAGAATCGGAGCTGGTCAGGAAAACCAAGACTATTTGTGAATAGCCGCAATCATTTCATTTATGAGATTGACACATACTGAAAAGAGATCTTGAGCGGAGCTTCCATCGTATCTGACATCAGGGTGTTGGGTTGGATTTCTATAGCTCACCCTCACATTGTCCAGTTGATCAAGTATTCTTTCTGAAGGCTTGTTCGATCTCTTTGCTCGCAGTTCTGTCGTCATTGGACCCCACATTGGCTTGCGAAGCCTATTCGATTTTTTGTAGTGAAAATAGTATTCTCGCAAGACGTTTTCTGTCGTCCTAAGAATGTGGAAAGCGCATGCCGTTCCCTCATCTTTCAAAATACATCTGCAAGCGGATGAGAAATCAAATTGTGCCAAATCACTTAGTTTGCCGAATGTTCCTTTTGCCAAAAGTCTGGATGGCTCCCTCAGCAAGTAATTATTGTTAAACCTATTCTCCTGAAACATATAAATGTTTCTCGTAACTGCCTCAGCATATACTGTCCGTTCCAGAGTTAACATCTCGTTGGATAAACTACGGAACGCTAGTCCTATATCATCATCTTCTTTATGTTCTTTCAGCGCTGCCTTCAGTTCGTTTATTGGAGTGCTAGTTCGTAATGCCACCAGGGAGACTTCAAAACCCACTGCCTCCAGTGCGTTATCAAGCTTAGACAATGTACTTATAAAATACTTCTTTTGATCTTCGGAACCTATGCTGCGCAAAGCACGAAGAGCTAAGCCAATAATGATGAAGCTATAACTTTGTCTTTCGATCACGTTTGGGACTCAAATTAAAGAGATGAAACTATTAATGATACCAATGTTGCCGCTGATATGTAGTCAGTGGCTCGAATTTTACGCGCGAAACCAGCAATAATCATTCAAAACTTCTCCCCGTTAGGAGTCGAAACATGCGCCATGTTTTGAAGAGATGAGATGTTCCCCTACGTCATATAAAAATCAGTGGCAAAGTCGCATATGCGACTAGTCGCATGGTCAAAAAAAGTCGCATAGAACGCGAATTCTGACTGTCTAAAATCGTGAATAATGTCTGAAAATCAAAGAATTAAGGTGGTGCCCCCACACGGACTCGAACCGCGGACCTACTGATTACAAATCAGTTGCTCTACCAGCTGAGCTATAGGGGCGCGGGCGCTCTGATATAGGATTGCGCCGGCTCTGACTAGGGGCTGTTTTAGGTTAATTTCTCGGCTAAAAACCGCTGATGAAAACATTTCAAACTCTCCTCGCCGCTCTGCTTCTGGCCGCCTGTGGCGACAACGCCGCTGCTCCTCAAAGCGCCGGCGGCTCATCCGATGCTCCCAGAACGCCGGCTGAAAAGGGCCGCATGGCGTTCAGCGAATGCGGGGCCTGCCACACGGTCCGTGAAGGCGATCCGTCACGCATCGGCCCAAACCTCTTTGGAGTGTTTGGGCGCCGGGCAGGCGCGCTTGAGGACTTCGCTTATTCGGCTGCCGTCCAAAATGCGGATGTCATCTGGGACGAAGCGGCTCTCGACGCCTTCCTCGCCAGACCGCAGGAATTCCTGCGCGGCAACCGGATGGCGTATCCGGGCGAACCAGACGCTGAGACCCGTGCGGACCTCATCGCGTATTTGAAATCCATAAGTCCGGAAGACGACTAGACGTCGTAGCCGGGGTTCTGGCGATTGAGTTTGCGCAGAAGACCGGGCCAGGCGAGATTGTCGCCAAGTCCCGCCACGAAAGCCGGGCCGCCCTGCTGCAAGACTTTCGATCCCATTGCCGGCGGCTCTTCGCGCGGTTCTTTCGTATCTGATTGCGCCAGAATTTGCGTTTTGCAGGCCTGCTCCAGAAAATACATGCGCAGGAACGCGATGGCGCAGTTGGCGCCAACCGTAAGCGTTCCATGGTTGCGCAGGATCAAAAACCCATGATTGCCCATATCCTTGACGATGCGTGCGCGTTCGTCGTGATCTGTCGCGATGCCTTCATAGTCGTGATAGGCGACATCGTCGTGGACGATCATCGAGAACTGAGTGTAGCGTTTCAAACCGTCCTGTTGCGCGGATACGGCGACGCCATAGGGCGTATGCAGA
Source organism: Hyphococcus sp. (assembly GCA_965230025.1). GTDB lineage: Bacteria > Pseudomonadota > Alphaproteobacteria > Caulobacterales > Parvularculaceae > Hyphococcus. The sequence goes on along the minus strand of CBDDKD010000058.1, from coordinate 49,725 downwards.
TGAAGCACCGCATGAGCGTCCTCACGGGACATATGCAGCGCTGAGTGAATGGTAAAACCCGCCGGATTAGAGAAATACGGCGTTTCCGCCACGACATTGCCATCAATATCGACCTTTACCAATGACGTCGCCGTCATTTCGTCGAAGAAGACACCATAAGGATTGATAAGAAATCTTTCCTTGCCGCCTTCGTCAGGGCAACGCACGGATATGTGCGTGAAGATCATGTCATCCCAACCATAAAGCGCGGCCAGGCGATAGGTCGCCGCCAGATCGCACCGCAGGCGCCATTCCTCATCGCTGACCTTGCCTTTCAGGGACGGCAGGCTCAATGGATCGGGAAGGTCAAAACCCGCCTGTTGTCCGAGCGCTTCGGTTGGTTGCGCTTGAGCATTCATGATTAAGGTCTCCCTGGAAGCTGAATTCTCCGCGAGATTACGGCAAAACGCATTAGGATGCATGACTCATTTGCAGCGTAAATTCAGTCGTTGTCAGGCGGCTCAACGCGGCATTCGAGGACTGGCGCGCATTCCTTTTTAACGCGGGCCTCCCTATCATACTGTCCTGACACCAGCTCGACAGGACGACAGCCGCCCTATGACAATGAAACTGGCCTTCCTCGCAAGCGAACGTCCGGACGCCCCGCCTGCCCGCGCCGCCTTGATCGAGCGGTATGGCGACCATCCGCCGGAGGAAGCCGACGTCATTGTGGCGATTGGCGGCGATGGCTTCATGCTTGAAACGCTGCGCGCCCATATGCACAGCAACACGCCCATATACGGAGTGAACTGCGGCACTGTCGGCTTTTTGATGAATCCGCACGACATCGAGAATCTCGCCGAAAATATCGTCGCCGCCGAACCCGCCGTCATCCACCCGCTCTCCATGACCGCCCGAACCGTCGATGGGCGAACCGAATCAGCGATGGCGATTAACGAGGTTTCTCTATTCCGTCAGACCCGGCAAAGCGCCCGGGTCAGGATCGTCGTTAATGGCAAGACCCGCATGGAATCGCTGATCTGCGACGGCGTTCTTCTGGCGACGCCTGCGGGGTCCACAGCCTATAATCTTTCCGCCCACGGGCCGATCCTGCCAATCAATGCGCAGCTGCTGGCGCTAACCCCGATCAGTGCGTTCCGGCCGCGGCGGTGGCGCGGCGCGTTGCTCGCTCATGATGCAGTCGTGACGTTTGAGACGGAAGACCCGACGCATAGGCCGGTTTCAGCTGTTGCGGACAATTATGAGGTTCGGGACGTTGTATCTGTCACCGCCGAGGAAGATCGGTCTATTTCCATGACGGTCCTGTTCAACCAGGGACACTCGCTGGATGAGAGGATCCTGCGAGAGCAATTTGACTATTAAAATTCGGACCACTTTATTCAGTAATGGTTTACCCCTCGCCCTGAATCGCAGCATTGTTCGCTGTCAGGTCAGCGCAGGATGCCTCCCGTCCGCTCATTCAGCGAGAATTAACCTGAGCCAACGAATATGGACGGATTGTTAAGATGCGGTAAGGCCCGTCGGCTGGCGGAGGAATAGTGAATGGGCGCTCAGGCGGTTCGACTGTCTAATGTCGACATTGATAATGCCCTGAAAAGCAAGGACTTCGAAGTCCTGTTTCAGCCGATCTTTGACCTCGGCAATGGCGCCCTTGCGCGTATGGAAACCTTTGTGCGCTGGCGCCACCCTTCCCTCGGTGTGCTGCCGCCGGGCGCATTCATCTCGTTTTTCGAATCACAAGGCCGGATGAGCGAGCTCACGCGCTACGTTCTTGCGGAGGCGCTCAGCGCCTATAGCAATTGGCGGGGCGTGAGCGCGCCTGGGTTTTCGATCAATCTGGCGCTGAGCGATCTCAGTGATGAAGCGTTCACCTCGCATTTTACCAAACTCTTGCGCGACCAGCAGTTTCCGGCCGATCTCGTGACTTTGGAATGCCCGATGCCTGCTGTCGATATGGATATCGATGTCGCAGCCGCCCAGTTTTCAAGATTGAGCGAAACCGGCGCGCGACTGGCGATTGAAGTGCGCGGACGCGCCAATGATCTGCTCCGGATGATCGATCCGTTTCCCTTTGACGAAATCAAAACCGGCGGATCGTCTATATTGCGGTTTGCGCGCACCGTGCGCGGGCCGGGTCTAAGCGCAATCTCAGACCTGCTTGACATCGCCAATCGCGCCAACGCGGTGATCACTGCTGTCGGCGTAGAGGACCAGGCTTCACTATCGGCTTTGCGCGGGCTTGGGTTTACAGCCGCCCAGGGCAATCATCTTGGCAAAGTCGGCGCACTCGAAGAGTTCATGCCCAGCCGCGTCAATGAAGTGCGCTCCCTGTTGGAGCTGGAGCCGCTGTCGACAGAAAGTCTGGATGCGCTCTTCCGGACGGGAGCGCCGTCACCGAAACCATCAGAACTCGAAACCATCGAAGTCACTGAAGAAAACGAATCGGACCCCTTGGTTGATCGATTAAATGAGCGGGTCTCAAAAGAGATCGATACAGATACGCAAGAGACCGCCCCCTCATCGCAGGCTAAAGCAGAAGAATCCGCCTCCGATGAAGACGCTGAACGCAAGGCGAAAGCTCGCGAAAAAGCAAAGGCGCTCGTTCTAGCGAAGCGCGCAAAAGCCCGCGCCGCGAGAAAGGCGGCGGCGATCGCTCGGGCCAAGGCAAAAGCCGCCAGCCCGGCGGAAGACGGCGCTGGGGAACCAGCCAAACCTGCTGTTACGCCGCCTCACGAATTGCAGGAGCGGCTCAATCAGGAGTTCGCCGGCGCACAGACGCCGCAGGCGGAACTAAAGACTGACAGCAAGCCGGCTCAGGCGAAGACTGACACGCCCCCAAGCGAGGCCAAACCAGCCCAGCAAGTTACCGAAGAAAAAGCCGAGGTTCGCGAGGAAAAAGAGCAGAAGCAATCCGTTCCCGAAAAGGTTGCGGCTGCCATGGGCGGTGTTGCGCAAGCCCCGCCCGCCACCGGAAAACAAAAGCCGCCATCTAAGAAAGCTGCGCCTTCGCAAAAGCCAGTTCCTTCTCCTGTAAAAATGAAAGTCGGTGAAGTCCACGCCTATTTCCAACCTGGCATTTCTGTCGGCGGTCCGGCGCTCGAACCGCGTATGGAAACCTCAGAAACAAGAGCGGCGGAAGAACTGAATGCGACCATCGCCACAGCAGAGGCCACACCAGACGTCATTAAGAAAATGGATTCATTGGCATCGAGCGAGACTAGTGAAGGCAATTCATTAGAGACTGCATCGGATCAAGCTGCGCCCTCGCCAGTTATTGACTCTGACGACGGTGATCGGCCGGATAATTCAGATGAAACCAGCGACCTCCATGGCGATGACTTCAGCGCCATGATGGCCAAGACAAAAACGCCGGCGCGTAAGAGTTTCCTGAAAAGAACTGTTTTGCCCTATCCGACGCATTTCTGGCCAAAGGCATGGAAACGATCCTACCTTCGTCTTATGACGAAGCAGCCTGTTGAAGAAACAGTGCAAGCGGCGGAATAGCTTTATTATCCGTTTGAATCGCCCGCGTCGATATTCAGAACAACACATAAAAAAAGCGCGACCGACATGCGACGGCCGCGCTTTTCCCATTTGTCCCTAGCCAGCCAAATAGTTCTCTGATGATTTGAGTGCGTACTATTGCGTGGGTCGGGGTCCATGTATGCTAATCAGGATTTTTGTCTCAAATATGAAACTCCCTTTTCGCTTGCCTGCCGGTTGTAGGCCCTAGAGGGGGAATTAGTACCTACAAGGAGTATCGAACGGTATTCATCGCTCATGGTCAATATAAAACCGCATTAACCATATTCACAATTTACATTTTGTTAGCAAAGGTTAACAAAATATGAAATTTATTAGAATAAAATAGCTCTGATAAGGCAGAAATAGCTAAAAACCGCTCTATTCCGTGTTTGCAGCAACCCGCTGCGCCAGCGAAGCGCTTAAAAACTTGTCGAGATCGCCGCCCAGAACAGCATCCGGGTCAGAGCTTTCGGTTTGGGTGCGCAAATCCTTCACCATCTGATAGGGCTGCAACACGTAAGACCGAATTTGATGCCCCCAGCCAATCTCTGTTTTTGAGGCGGCGGTGGCGGCGGCCTCTTCCTCGCGTTTTTGCAGCTCCAGCTCGTAAAGACGCGCGCCGGAGCATGTTCCATGCTGTCGCCCGGTTTTTGTGTTGCGAACGTTCGTTTTGGCACTGAACAACAATACCGGAGGGCTCATGGGTTATCCGGACAGCCGAGTCCGTTGTGTTGACATGCTGACCACCCGCGCCGGACGCACGATAAGTATCGATTCGGCAATCGCTTTCGTTGATATCGATCTCGATATTGTCGTCGATGACGGGATATATCCAGACAGAAGCAAAAGACGTATGACGGCGCGCATTGGAATCAAATGGTGAAATACGCACCAGACGATGAACCCCGGACTCCGTTTTCAACCAGCCATATGCATTATGACCTTTGATTTGCACGGTTGCTGACTTGATGCCCGCCTCGTCTCCAGCCTGTTGTTCAATGACGTCGACCTTGTGGCCATGCTGCTCAGCCCAACGGACATACATGCGCAACAGCATTGAGGCCCAGTCGTTGGATTCCGTGCCCCCCGCGCCAGGGTGAATCTCAACAAAACAATCATTGGCGTCCGCCTCACCGGAAAGCAGCGCTTCGATCTCGGCTTTGCCGGCGCGATCGCGCAGCGCCTCCATCATCTCCTGGGTCTCGGCAAGGCTGGCGTCGTCCCCCTCTTCGCCGGCCATCTCGGCTAGGTCGATCAGATCGGAGAGTTCCTGATCAATCTCGCCAATCGCATTCATCTGACTTTCAAGCGCGTTGCGCTTTTGCATGAGCGCCTGTGCGGCGTCCGGGTCATCCCACAGTGTCGGGTCTTCTGCGCGCGCGTTTAATTCGTCGAGTTCCCGTTGGGCTTTATCCCAGTCAAAGACGCCTCCTCAGCAGTTCCAGCGACTGCTTGATGGCGGTGACAAGGCTTTCCATTTCCGCGCGCATGGACGGGTCTCCTGATGATCGTTGAGCCTGCGAGGAGGCGTGTGATATTTATGGTTCTTATTTGCTCAGGCGCGTCGGGGTTAGTAAAGGCCGTTCAACGCATCCTCGTTTGTATCTTCTTCCAGCGGGGGCGCGGCGCTTAAAGGATCAAGAAATAGATCCTCACCCGATGGATCGCCGCCATAGATATCACCGGCCTTGAAGGCTTCAAGAATGACATTGGAATCGCCCGCCGAGGCAGGTTCTCCAGTTTTGGCGTTGACCCGCACGAGACGAATACCCGATGGAACCCTGAACGGAATGCCGGCGGCGTCTTTAAGCGCTTCACTCATGAACTCGGCGAAAATCGGTGCGGCGACCTTGCCGCCAGCCTCTCCGCGACCAAGGGTTTGCGGCATGTCAAAGCCAACATAAACGCCAGCCGCCAGGTCAGGAGAGAACCCAACGAACCACGCATCCTTATAGTCGTTGGTGGTGCCGGTTTTGCCGGCAAGCGGCTTGTTGCTTACCCGTCGCACAGCACTGCCCGTTCCGCGGACGACAACTCCCCTCAAGAATGGAGGTGATTTGATAGGCCGTGCGCGGGTCCAGCACCTGTTCACGCTCGTCAACAATTTGCGGTTCGGCCTGACCGGACCAGAACGGGGCGTCGCAACCGAAACACGCACGGTTGTCGCGTTTGTAAATCGTGTCGCCGGAACGGTCCTGAACGCGGTCGATAAGAACCGGCTCGACTCGCTTCCCGCCATTTACAAAGATTGAATAAGCCGCGGTGATGCGCATCAATGTTGTCTCCCCGGAACCGAGGGAAATCGCCAGTTCGCGCGGTAAGCGATCGGATAGCTCAAAACGCTCAATATATTCCATGATGCGCCCGATGCCGAGGTCTTGTGCAAGGCGCGCCGTCATGGTGTTGCGAGATTTTTCAATACCCGTACGGAGTGTCGAAAGCCCTCCGAAAGCGCCTTCAATATAATTCCCTGGCTTGTACCAGCTGTCTTCACCCGGCGCGACGAATGGTGCGTCGAGCACTGTTGACGATGGCGTATAGCCATTGTCCAGCGCAACGGAATAAACGAAAGGCTTAAAAGTCGATCCCGGGCTGGCGTTCGGCTTGAACCGCTCGATTGAATTCGGATTTCTGGAATGAAAATCCGCCAACCATGGCGAGGATGCGACCCGTATGCGGATCAATTGCGATCAGGCCGCCATTCACCGCCGGCGCCTGGCGCAGCGCAAAGGCGCCCTCAATGATCGGCATTTCTTCCTGAGGGTTTTCTGCATCTTCTGAGGGCAGCTCGCGCGCCTGATCCACATAGACAATATCGCCGACGCCGAGAACTTCAGAAACGGAAGTCACCTCTTCGCCAGTGTCATTGGCGGAAATATATTCCTTTGCCCATTTCATCTGGTCGAGTGGGATAATCCCTGGCTCGCCATCTTCGAAGCCTATTGATGCGCCGTCATCGTTTACCTCAAGGACCAGCGCCGCACGCCAGGGCGCCATGTCTTCGGAAACCATACGCTGATCACGCAAGGTCTCAAGTTCCGCCAGAAAAGGCTCAAGCCAGACCGGGCCGTCATCATCGACAGCTTGCCCGGCTGTATTGTCAGCAGGAAGCGCCATCGTCGATAGCGGGCCGCGCCAGCCATGCCGCTGATCGTAAGCGACAAGCCACTTACGCAACGCCTCGCCCGCGAGTTTTTGCAGTCGCGGATCAACCGAGGTTCGCACCGCGAGACCTCCATCATAGAGCGCCTCTACGCCGTAAAGATCGACGATCTGTTTGCGAACTTCCTCGGCGAAATACTCCATCGTCCAGTCGCGCGCCCCAAGCGGCGGAGCGATCTGCGCGCCTAAAGGCTGAGCGAGGGCCTCACTGGCGTCTTCCTCCGATATTCGCCCATCGTCCAACAGTCGCCTGACCACATAATTCCGGCGCGTAACGGCGCGTTCTTCGTTTTGTACTGGGTGATAATTACTCGGCCCCTTGGTGATGCCGGCAAGATAAGATGCTTCGGCGACCGTCAGATCCGCAAGAGACTTATCGAAATAGTTGAGCGCGGCGGCGGCGACGCCATAGGATCTGTTGCCAAGATAGATTTCGTTCAAATAGAGCTCAAGAATATGCTCCTTTGTAAACGTTCGCTCCATTTTGCGCGCAATAAGTATTTCACGAAGCTTGCGCTCAACCTTTTGTTCGCTGGAAAGGAGAAAGTTTTTCGCAACCTGTTGCGTAATCGTTGAGCCGCCTTCCAGCCGCCGGCCGCTAAGAATATTTCCGATATTTGCACGCTGCGCTCGCAATATGCCGCGCATGTCAACGCCTGTATGTTCGAAAAAGCTTTTGTCCTCAGCGGAAACGAATGCATATTTTACGTGATCGGGAATCGACTCAATCGGAACGAAAAGCCGTCGTTCGCGCGCAAACTCAGCGACCAGTGATCCGTCCCCGGCGTAAACGCGCGTTGTCACAGGCGGCGCGTATTCCGCCAGCGCCTGATAGTCGGGCAAATCCTGATTGAGTTTGTTCAGGTACCAGGCGGCGTATCCAGCGGCGCCGACAACGCCGATTGCGCCAACGGCGAAACCAATGCCAATAAGCTTGACGAGGCCCGTCGGCCATCCGCCGCCGCCACTGCTGTTACCAGAGGTGACTGTTTTGGATGGGCGCGGGCCAGCTTGCGCGGCGCGCTTCGGCGCCGCCAGCGTCGTCTTTTCTGCAACGTCCTCTCGCCCCAATTCCAGCTCATCCTCATCATCGCGGTCTGTGGATGCCGCTACTGGCTCATCTTCCTCGACAGCCTCTTTTCGGTCAAACATATCATGTTCGATCGCGTCGGACGCATCATCATCGGCCGAAGCGCTGTCCTCAACTTTCGGGTCCTTAGGGTCCTCAAACGACAGACGTTGATCCGGTCGACCCGATTTGTCCTTTTCGTCAGTCATTCTCGCTACGCCTGCTCTTTGCTTATCCTATCAATGCACAATAATTACCGCAGGACCCTTTAATCGGTCCTGAAGGCTTTCTTGGCGCGCTCCCCCAATAGCCCATAAATTGGTCCACAGCGAGGCGCAAGCTGGCCGGAAATCGTTCATTTTTGTAAGGTTTACGCCCTTCAGCGGGCGCCGCCAGCCCGGTTGGAGGCAAATCGCTGGCTGGCGTATTCTTCAAAATACTCGTCTATGGAGTCTGCAACCGCATTCATGGTGCGGGTTCGCCATGCCTTTGAGTTGAGGTTGGCCTCATCCTTGGCGTTCGAGATAAATGCCATTTCAAGCAATACCGCCGGTACATCAGGAGCCAGCAACACACGCAAATTCGCCGTCCGATGAGAGCGGTTCAGCATCGGCGTCTTGCCGGAAAGCGCATCGATCAGGGTTTCGGCGAATTTTGACGAAGCCGTAATGGTCGTGTCCTGCGCCTTGTCGAGCAGCATTTTTTCAACGTTTTTATCGCCCCATTGCTGAAGGTCCAGATCGTAGACATGATAATCGCCTTGCGATTTCGCCAGCGCGGCCGACCGAGCGGACCCCTTTTTGGACAATGTGTAGACAGAAGCGCCGCGCACCGAGCGTTGATCGATTGCGTCTGCGTGGAGCGAAATGAAGAGATCTGCGCCGGCCTCTCGAGCCAGCTTTTCGCGCCGGGCGAGTTCATCGCGCTGGCTGCGTTTGATCCTTGGGTCTTTTTCGGATTGCCGGGTCAGCACGACGTCATAACCGCCCCGTTTTTTCAAAATCCCGGCCAATTCAAGCGCCGCTTTGAGTGTAACCGTTTTTTCCAGCGTGCCGCTCTGCCCCTGGGAGCCGGGATCGCTTCCGCCATGTCCTGGATCGATAACAACAACACGCCGCTCAGGCGCCTTTACAGCCGGTTTTTGCGCCGGTGTCGGGGGCGAAAGCGCCTCGCTTTCAGCGTCTGCAGTCGTCGCCTGCTCAATTACCGCTGCAAGGTCTGGAAAAGGCTGGTTCGGCAGGCTGGCGAGAAAGCCTGTTTTATCAGACGTTTCAAGGTCGATCACCAGGCGGTGTTTCGTCACCGATCCCTTTGGGGCGATCATGAATACTTCTTTGATTTTTGCGGTCCGACCGAGTTCGAGGACCGCTTGAGCCGTCGCGCCAGAGCCGTCAGCAAAGCCATAGCGGGCGATATGGCCTTTGCCGGCGCGAAAATCGCGATCTGCAGCCACCACGGTCAAATTCGAAAAATCGATCAGCAACCGCCCATTGCCGCTCGCATCGCCAGACACGGCATAGTCGGCATTGCCTTTCAGATCGAATACGATGCGTGTCGCGTCACCATTCGGTCCAAACCGGACCCCAAGGAGTTCAGCTGCATGGGCGCTGAGGCCGCTCGCAATCATGGCGGCTACAGCGCCAAGCCGCGCCAGTGATTTCCATGGTTTCGCCAACATATTGCCCATCCATACGCGCCGACCGGGCCGCCGAAAAGAACAAATCCAGCGAAAAAGCCTGATACGCAACGCTTATTTTCGTTTGATCAATCTTAACGAGGCGTTAAGGCTCTTGCCGCCCTTTTATGCAATACTGAGTCGGTATTAACTTTGGGTTTTCTTTTTTCCCCGCACTGATGCATTGTCCGATTTCTATTGCGAAACGCCGATGTAATCGCCAGATCGCAATAGAAGGATTGGTGCGGCGGATCGATTACAATCGGTTAATGCCGCGAAAGTTCTCCGGAAAGCCCGATAAATGGCGCTTTTACCGGATTAATCGCCGGCGGCTCCAAAGGCCGGCCCGCAAAATCCAGCGCTTTGCTGGTGCGCGCGGAGCAAATAAGCGGCGCGCCATTGCGCCAAATAATAACCTGCCGGCGGCGGCCCTTGGGCCAACATGCTGGCGCGAAAACAGTTTCGCTGATGATGCAAGAAGCGCATATGAAGTCCGACGGCGCCCCTGAGGGGGCGGGCCGCCAGATCTCGCTCACGCTCCAGCGACCAAACCCAGCCAATGCAGCGGTTTTGACCCAGCATTGCGGAGCCTATTTCAATGACAAAAAAAATGTTGATAGACGCGGGCCCACCCGGAAGAGGTGCGCGTCGCCCTGCTCGATCAGGGCAAAGTCGAAGATTTCGACTTCGAATCAGCGGCGCGAAAGCCGCTACGCGGTAATATTTTCCTGGCGCGGGTTACCCGTGTCGAACCCTCGCTTCAGGCGGCGTTCGTGGAATATGGCGGCAATCGCCATGGATTTCTCGCGTTCAGCGAAATCCATCCCGACTATTATCAAATCCCTGTCTCTGATCGCGAACTAATTCAAGAGGCGGAAGCTGAAGTCGCGGATCTCGCTGCTCAGCTTGAACTGACGCAGCGCGGCGACGAAGACGAAGACGGCGAAATCTTCACCGGCGATGACGGACAGGAGCCGTCAGAACAGGATGATGAAGACGACCAGCCTCAAAAAAAACATGCTTCTTCAGACGACCAGGCGGATGCAGCTCACGAGGACGCTCTAACCTCAGATGAAAAAAATGAGGAAGACGTCGAGGAAGAGGAAGAACAGGAAGAAGAAAACGAAGAAGAACAGAACGAGGAAGGCGAAAAAGCCGCTTCTGATTCTGACGATGAGGCGGATGCCCCGGCTAAGAAGACCAAGGACAGCGAAGAAGAATATGACGCCAGCGCCATTGCGGAAGGCGACCAGCCCGTCGTGGATTTGGATGACGGCGCAGTTGCCTCGGACACAAGCGCAAGAGCAGATGATGACGTAAATCATAGTGAAGCTGCTGAGGCGGAAGATGCGCAAAACGATGGCGCAGTAACCGAACAGGCTGAGGCATCGGATACTGACGGGGCGGAAAGCGATGAAGCTGACGCTGCAGCCGCGCCTAAAAAACGCGGTCGCAAAGCAAAGGCGGACCCGCGCGCAGAGCTTTTCGAGCGATACAAAGAAGCCAAGCGTAAACGCTCGCGTCTTTTGCGAAATTACAAGATTCAGGAAGTCATCAAACGTCGCCAGATTTTGCTTGTACAGGTCGTAAAAGAAGAACGCGGCGGCAAAGGGGCGGCGCTGACAACATACATGTCTCTTGCTGGTCGCTATTGCGTCCTCATGCCGAACACCGCCCGTGGCGGCGGTATTTCGCGGAAGATCGCAACAGCATCGGATCGCAAACGCTTGCGACGTGTTGTAGACAGCCTTGAAGTGCCACAGGGGCATGGGGCTGATCATTCGCACCGCCGGCGCCAAGCGCACAAAGACAGAGATTAAACGTGATTACGACTATCTGTTGCGGTTATGGGAAAATATCCGTACCCTGACGTTGAAATCGATTGCGCCCTGCCTGATCTACGAAGAAGCAAGCCTGATCAAGCGCGCAATTCGCGACCTCTACGACAAAGATATCTCCAAGGTCCTTGTCGAAGGCGAAGCCGGTTATCGTGAAGCCAAAGACTTCATCAAAATGCTGATGCCAAGTCACGCGAAGAACGTGCAACCCTATAAAGAACGCGCGCCGATCTTCCTTAAACATAACGTCGAGAGCCAGCTTGACGGGATGTATCAACCGACTGTGCGTTTAAAATCCGGCGGCTATATCGTTATTCACCAGACCGAAGCGTTGGTGGCGATCGACGTTAACTCCGGCCGCGCGACGCGTGAACGCAATATTGAGCTAACCGCCTTGAAAACGAATATTGAAGCAGCGCAGGAGGCGGCGCGTCAGTTCCGTCTGCGCGACCTTGCCGGCCTGATTGTGCTCGACTTCATCGATATGGAAGAGCCGAAAAACAACCGCAAGGTTGAGAAGGCTTTAAAAGACGCATTGAAATCAGATCGTGCGCGCATTCAGGTTGGCCGTATCTCGAATTTCGGGTTGCTTGAAATGTCCAGACAACGGCGCCGTTCCGGCATTGTTGACGGTACGACTCACACCTGCCCGACATGCGCCGGCGCCGGCGCTGTGCGGTCTCATGAGATTGCATCCTTGCGTATCCTGAGAGCCATTGAAGGAGACGCCATTTCCGGCAAAGTCGGTCGAATTCAGGCGCGGACTTCACTCGATGTCAGCCTGTATATTCTCAATCACAATCGGGAATGGCTCGAGCGGATTGAAAAGGCGAATGGCGTCAAGGTTGAAATCCTTGCCGATCCGGACAAGGCCGGCGACGCCTTTGAACTGGAAAAAAGCGGAACCCCGGTTGAGCGTGTCAGCGACGCAACGTTCGTTCGCCCTGACCAGACAGAACCTGTTGAGGTTGAAGTCAGCGATGGTGACGATGACACCGCTTCATCTGGAGATGAAGCTTCCGATGAAGGTCGAGAGGGCGGCCGCAAACGTCGCCGTCGTCGCAAACGCCGCAAAGATGCTGGCGAGTCAGAAGAGCGAAGCTCTGCGAAAAGCGATGACACTTCATCGAAGGATGAAGACGGCAACAAGGAAGCAAGAGCCGATTCCGATGGGCAGGATGAAGAAGCGCCAAAGAAAAAACGTCGTCGTGGCCGGCGCGGTGGGCGCCGCAACCGCCGCAACACTGGTGATGTAGACACTCAAACAGCGCAGGCCGATAGCGCCGATTCCGCCAAGAGCGACGCGCCTGCGGAAAACTCAGACGCATCGAATTTGGGTGAAAAAGCTTCGCCTGGCGAGAATACTTCAAGCGAGGCTGCCCCCGCTGCGGATACCAGCGACGCAACTGATATTGCGCCTGTCACGAATGGGGCTGGTGGACACGCTTCTCCCGAAGTCAGCCCCGAGAAGCCTGCAAAGCAAGCAAATGCAGAGGAGTCGGCAAAAACACCCGACGACGAAGCGTCGCCCGCGAGTGTCAGCAAGCCCAAGAAATCTGCCAAAAAAGGCTGGTGGCAGCGTGCAATAGGCTGATATCGCGACGGAAATCTGCGCGATGCTCGTTAAATTAGAGCGTGCGCAGTGTCGCGTCATATGATTGTGATCTCGAAATTGCCGTAAAGATGCTTAAAGTAAGGTCACGCGGATACTGAGGAGCCTTTTGGTGAATTTGTACAAGGCTGTATTGTCACTTGCAGCAGTGGTGCTGACATTCGCGTCCACGGCAGCTCAGGCGCAGGGCATCTCTCTACTGCGCGACACTGAAATCGAGATATTTCTTGACGATCATTCCCGCCCCATATTTGAGGCCGCAGGCCTCGAACCCGACTCTATTAAAATTCTTGTCGTCAATGACGGCTCGTTCAACGCCTTCGCCGGCGGGCGCTATATGGGCGTCAACACTGGTCTGCTGACAACAACCGATACGCCAAGCCAGATGGAAGCGGTCATCGCACACGAAGCCGGCCACCTCGCCGGCGGTCACTCGGTGCGATCGGATGCGGCAATTGCGAGCGCTACACGACCGATGCTGCTCAGCCTTATTTTAGCCGCCGGCGCTATCGCCGCGGGCGCCCCAGACGCCGGTATTGGCATTCTCGGGCTTGGCCAGACGGTTGGTGTCGCGAACTATCTTCGGTACAGCCGTGGACAGGAATCCGCCGCCGATCAGGCCGCCATCTCCTATCTTGACCGTCTTGGCCGTACGAGCAAGGGCGCGCTTGAGGTCTGGAGCAAAATGCGAAATGCACAAATTATTCGCGGCAATCAGATCAACCCTTATCTCCAGACACACCCATTGGCGAATGACCGCTTATCTGCATTGAAACGTCGTGTAGAGGCATCGCCATATTATGATGTTGAAGACAGTCCCGAAGAAATAGAGCGCCTGCGTTTTATTCAGGCCAAAATTCGCGGCTTTCTCCACGAGCCCAACTCAACGCTTCGTCATTATCCGCTTACGGATCAGTCGGAACCGGCGCATTACGCCCGCGCCGTCGCCTATTTCCGGCTCTCGCAAATGGACAAAGCGCTGAGTGAGATCAGAACTTTGACGGAAGCGCATCCGGACAACCCTTTTTTCCATGAGGTCGAAGGTCAGCTGTTGTTTGAATACGGGCGCCCGGCCGAAGCGATAGCGCCCTATCAGCGGTCGGTGCAGCTGTTGTCTGATAATGCGCTTTTGCGGATTAATCTTGGCCGCACGCTGCTCGCCACCGATGAGCCAACACATATAGCGCAGGCCGTGACAGAGTTCAGGCGAGCCTTGTTACTTGAGCCTGACAATAGTTTTGGCTGGTTTGAACTGGCGCGCGCCTATGGCGCACAAGGCAATGATGTCATGGCCAATCTGGCGACAGCTGAGTCCCGCTATCATGCCGGCGCGAAACCGGACGCAAACAAATTTGCCCGCCGCGCTATGGCTGGCCTCCGGCGCGGCACGCCGGAATGGCGTCAGGCGGCGGATATTGTGCTCGCGTCACAACCGGAAGAAGGCGGCGCGCCCTTGCCATCCGGTGTCGATCCAGAAGGACCGCCGCCCCGCAAACCGGCGCCGGAAGAACGTGAAACGCCAGACGTTCCCGATCCCGAAATTGGTAATCAACCTTCCTGATAAACAAGAAAGAATGATGCAGCCTCGCATTGGCGTTGCTCGCATCTAACGGAGATCAAGATGACGAAAACAAAAACCGCCATTGGCCTCGCGCTTATCGGAGCGTTTATTCTTGGCGCGCTTTTCGTCGCCTATCCGTCCGCACAGGAAGAGCCTGCATTGTCAACGGCGCCAAAAGAACGCGTCAGCACATCATTTTCCGAGCTTGAAGAAGATGAAATCGGTGAAATTGTCCGTTCCTACCTGCTGGAAAATCCCGAAGTCATCATTGAAGCGGTGAACAAATACAGCGAACGGGAACGCATCGCCGCTGAAACGAAAGCGAGAGAGAATGCGGTCGCCAGTCTTGGCGCGCTGCTAAACGCTGACAACGGATATGTGGCGGGCAAGAACCCTGAACAGGCCTCGGTCGCCGTCATCGAAATGTTCGACTATCATTGCGGGTTCTGCAAACGCGCTACAGGGGTTGTGCAGGATATTGCTGAAAACGACGCCGACGTAAAAGTCATTTTCCGCGAACTGCCAATTTTACGCGAAGAGTCTAACTACGCTGCGGAAGCGTCTCTCGCCGCTCGTGAACAGGGCAAATTTCTCGATCTGCATTTTGCAATGATGGACGCCAAGGGCGTTCTGACCAAGGATCGCATCCACGATATCGCCAAAAAGCAGGGTATCAGCGTCGCCAAACTTGAGCAGGCGGCGAAACAACCAAAAGTCGAGCAGGCGATCACCGAAAGCCATGATATCGCTGACGCTATAGGCGTTAACGGCACGCCAGCATTTATCGTAGCAGCCGTTGACGGCTCTTACGTCGATGTGATCAGCGGCTATTACCCCGATCAGCTTCTTGAAAAGATCGAAGAAGCAAAAGCATCAGCAAGGTAAATTTTGGCGTGCAAAACTGAGATCGTCAGTTTTCTTTTCTCAGGTTTCTGCGTTCAGCCTGCCTGGCGTTTTCAAGTTTGGCGCGACGCTGTGCAATCATGATCCCGAGAACGAGGAAAGACGCGCCATAGGCGGCGGCGATAAACGGCGCATAGCGCCCGAAATCAAATAGCTCGCTCATGACGCCTCCCCGCCAATTAACTCGGTTTCGCCAACCGGGCGGCTAGGCGCCCGCAGCTGGCGCGCCTCCAGCCGTCGGTTGATAAGATCGGCGCGCACGCCGGTAAGCACCAGCCAGGTGAAAAGCGCCGTGTAAGCGATCACCAGCGCAAATAACGGGATCAGCATGCTGGTGTGAATGGTCGGTCCGTCGGCGCGAAAGATGCTCGCCGGCTGATGCAGGCTATTCCACCAGTCCACGGAAAATTTGATGATCGGAATGTTAATGGCGCCGACCAGCGCAAGGATGCGTGCGAACCGCGCCGCACGCGCCTGGTCCTGCACCGACTGCCAGATCGCCATATAGCCAAGATATAAAAAGAAAAGAACGAGTACGGATGTTAGACGCGCATCCCAGACCCACCATGCGCCCCAGGTGGGTTTGCCCCAAACCGCGCCGGTAAAAAGCGCCAGTGCGGTAAACGCCGCCCCCGGCGCCGCCGCCGATCGGGCGGCGAGATCGGCCAGATTATGGCGCCACACAAACCCGACAAAGCTCATGGCGGCGATAAAACTGAATGACGCCAGCGCCATCCATGCGGCGGGGACATGAACGTACATGATCCGTGCGCTGTCGCCTTGCTGATAGTCTTCAGGCGCCACGAACAGGCCCATGACAACGCCGACCAGGGCAAAGACAGCAAAAATGACAAACGCCGCGGGCGCAATCTTGCTGGCGAGCGCTTCGAATTTCGCGGGATTGGAAAAACGGCTGAACATGTTGCTGTTTGTTTCTTTCTATTCGAGGCCGAGGCGCAAGGCGGTAACGGAAAAAGGCGGGGCCAATACCGCCATGAACAAGCTGAGCGCCGCCAGAATTAATGTCTCCGGCGACCAGAAGACGCCCTGGTCTATATAGGTTTCAATGGAGAGCACGCCAAAGATCAAGGGCGGCGCCAGGAACGGCGCAGCGATCACAACCGACAGCAAGCCTCCCGCTCGCAAACCGGCGGAGAGCGCCGCCGCGAAAAGTGCGGTTAGAACAAGCGCCGGCGCACCAATCGCCAGCAACACCGCCGCACCGAAAAGGTTGTCCGGCGCAACGCCGAACATCGTCATCACAACCGGCGAGGCGGCGACCATAGGCGCTGCGGCCGTCAGGGCGACCAGCATCGTCTTGGCGAGAAAATACGGGAAAAGGCTTTCCTGCTCCGCCGCCAGGATACCAAGCGAACCGTCTCGAAAATCTGCTTCGAACGTATCTGCGACTGTCAGTTGAATGGCGAAAGCGGCGGCGAGCCAGTTAATCGCCGGGGCGGCGCTTGCCAGCGCATTAAGCTCCGGACCAATGGCGATGCCTGCAAGCGCCGCAAAAACCGAAAAGAACATGATCGCATAGAACCACCCGCCGCCGGACCGCATGGCGATGGCAAGATCGCGGGCCAGCAAGGCTCGTGCGAATATTATCGCACCACTGCTCATCCGATCACCAGCTTTCGGGAAGCCACGCCCAGCGTATCGTGTGTGGCGGCAATCGCGATCCCGCCATTGGCTAAATGCTTAGCGATGACGGCGCCAACCATCTCAGCTCCCTTGGCGTCAATGGCGGCCGCAGGCTCGTCCATCAGCCAGACCTCGCGCCTGGCCAATATTGCTCTGGCAATATCCAGACGACGACGCTGTCCGGCGGAGAGTTTGCCCGCACGCATATTGGCGTGCGTCGACATACCAACCCTGTCGAGCGCTCCGTGTACTGTTTCTTTTTCCTGCTGCGCCGGAATTGCATAACTCCGCGCCCAGAAAAGAAGGTTTTCCAGCGCCGTCAACGCCGGCTTCATTGGCGCTGTATGCGTAATGAACAAAATGCTTTGAGCAGGCCTCGAAGACGCCCACTCGCCCTCGCCTATGCGCCAGGAAACCTCCCCTTCGGCGGGGCGCAAATGCCCTGCGAACAGATTAAGGAGCGTCGTTTTCCCCGCCCCGTTAGCGCCAAACAGCTGTACGGCCTCTCCCGGTGAAACGGTCAGATCCACGCCGCGCACGATGGCCGCGCCACCACGGTCGCAGCCGACGTCGCGCGCGCACAGGGTAATCTTTCGGGGATAGGCGTGCATCAAATCTCTATTCAGTCTTGATAGCGGCTTGATTGATTACGAAGCTCGGAGACCATCCGGTTTAGTCCAAAATGAGAGCATCCAATGCCGAATAAGGCGCGACAAAACGCCCGCAGGGCCGATTTGAAGGCGAGGCTCGTCCGCCTTAGATAGGAATGACAGAAGTTGCAGGAAGGATGCTCGTGAAACCGGTCAATCGGAATAGACGCATTGGCTTGATAGCCGCCGGTTTTGTCTTGCTCGCAGGCGCAGCGGGACTGGTCGCGAAAGCCCTTGAGCAGAATATAGCCTATTTCTACACCCCTTCCGAGGCCGCCGAAGCGAGCCTTGCGCCCGACACGCGCATTCGCCTTGGCGGAATGGTCGAGGATGGAAGCGTGGAAAGCCGTGATGGGATTGAAACGATTTTCCGGGTAACCGACGGGGCGCGTAGCATCACTGTCGCCTATAGCGGCATTTTGCCGGATCTCTTTCGCGAGGGACAGGGCGTCATCGCGCAAGGCCGTTTGCAGGCTGACGGTTCCTTCACCGCCGACACAATCCTCGCGAAGCATGATGAGAATTACATCCCCAAAGAGCTGATTGATGTGATGGATCAGGCGAAAGCCGGTTCGTAAAGAGTAACGCCCGATCAGTCTTTTGTGCCGTATATCCGATCGCCGGCGTCCCCAAGCCCGGGCAGAATATATCCCTTTTCATTGAGCTGACGATCAAGCGCCGCCGCGATGATGGGAACATCCGGGTGGGCTGTTTGAAACGCCTCAACGCCTTCAGGCGCTGCTACGAGACAAATGAATTTCATTTTCCGCGCGCCGCTTTCCTTCAATGCCGTCGCCGCAGCAATTGCGGTGTTCCCGGTTGCAAGCATCGGGTCCACGAGAATTACCTGCCGGCCGCCAAGGTCAGCCGGGGTTTTGTAGTAATACTGGATCGCTTCGAGAGTCTCATGATCGCGCATGATTCCTATATGACCGACACGCGCGCACGGTACGAGGTCGAGCATGCCCTCAACCAGTCCGTTACCAGCACGCAGGATCGATACGAAGCAGAGTTTCTTACCTTCCAAGTAAGGCAGATTGCCCCGCTCCAGCGGCGTTTCAATTTCAATAGATCCAAGCGGCAAATCTTTTGTCGCCTCAGCGCAAAGGAAGAAGGAGACCTCCCGCATCAACTGACGGAATTGCGTTGTCGGCGTGTCTTTACTGCGTAATATGGACAGTTTGTGTTTGACTAAAGGATGATCAATAACCGTAAGGCTTGACGACATTAGCGTTCTCATATGTTGAAATTCGGCATCCGGGTTTTTTATCGGGCATCCGCACGGTATTGTCCAACAGGCCCGTCAGGCGGCGGGAGGTAGCGAGAATGATCAACGACTGGGATAAACGATTTGCGGAATTCGCCTTCCTCGAAGCGAAAAAGAGTGCTGACAATGGCGGCCTTCCCATCGGGTCTGTGCTTGCCCGCGGCGATAAGATTATTGCGTCAGGACATAATCAGCGCGTTCAGCGCGGTGATCCCATCGCGCATGGTGAAATGGATTGCCTTCGCAACGCCGGCCGCCAGAAAACCTATGCCGACACCACGCTCTATACGTCATTATCGCCGTGCATGATGTGCGCCGGTACGATTGTGCAATTTAAAATTCCCCGTGTGGTGATTAACGACACGCAAAATTTCGGCGGCAACGAAGATTTCCTGCGCCAGAATGGCGTCGAAGTGATCGATATCGCACATGCGGATTCTATTGCGCAGATGAAAAAGTTTATCGCCGATAATCCCGCTCTCTGGGACGAAGACATCATGGAATAAGCGCGCAAAGCGCATCTATGAGGAAGGGTTAAAGCCGCAAATCCGGCGCCTGCGCCAGGACAGGCGCCTTGTATGCATTGTGAATATCAACCAGCGCCGTCACTGGAACAATATCAAAACCGCGAAACGGCGCCGATGTCAGCCACGGACCCAGAACTTCAATTGTTTCCGGGCGGGGATGACCTATAGCGACGGCGTAACCCGTTTCTTGCGCAATCTTCTCGACCAGTTGCAGCTGATTGATGACCGCTTGCCTGTTGTTTGCGTCTGCATCCAGAAACACGTCACGCGAGAACACCTGTGCGCCAACCTTGCTCCCTGCGGCGCGCACAACCGTATCGCCGGTTGTTACAGAATCCAGAAAGAACAGGTCGTTATGCTTCAAATACCCAAGCACGGTTTTCATCGCAGCTTCGTCCGTCGTGACTTGCGATCCCATATGGTTGTTAACGCCCACATAGCCGGAAAAGCGTTCAAGGTTCCATTGCAATTCCTTGATAAAATCAGTGCCCGTCATACCGCTGCGTAATGCATGAGGTCCTGGATCGGCGTCGCCCTGAGGCTGCATTGGCAAATGCAGCATCACGTCGGCGCCGCGGTTGCGTGCGACTTCAGCGAGCTCATTCACATTATTTGCGTAAGGAAGAAATGACAGTGTCAACGGTCCCGGAAGCGCTGACACCGCTTCAAACGCAGCGCGATCAAGACCCATATCATCGAAAATAATGATGACCTTCGGCTTCGCCGATTGCTGCGCCATGATCGGCGGCGCCGGTAAGCGCTCCGGCGGTGCGCCCGTTAACACGCGCCGGACAATCTTCTCCCTTTCCTGAAATGCTTTTTCTTCGTTGGTGAGCTCAGTTTGAGACGCCGTCGCCGCTTCGGCGCGCGATGCTTTGGCAGCGGCGCCGCGCTCACCCAGATAGGTGGCGGCGGCGCCGATCGCCACGCCTGCGAACGCCATTGCGAAGGATGCCAGGACGCCTGCATTGCCCGCCCGCGCCGGTATCGCAAATTTTGATCGCCTGCCCCTCACCTTATTCCTTGTGCGTTCTGGTGATTGCTATTAGGTCGCCGATTCAACAATGCAGCGCTTGCGCCTTATGCAAGCGTTGTTAAACATTTCAATACGTTAGTATCGCTGATTCTCAGGCTTTCATGATCTTGTTGATCGATAATTATGACAGCTTCACTCATAATCTCGCTCATCTCATTGGCGGATTGGGGGAAGACGTTCAGGTTCGCAGAAATGACGCCATCTCGGCGGAGGGGGCGCTGAGCGCCGGGGCGACTGCGATTTTCATCTCGCCAGGTCCTGGCAAGCCGGAAAATGCCGGAATTTGTATTGATCTGATTACGGCGGCCGCTGAGGTCGGAACGCCCATATTCGGGGTTTGCCTCGGAATGCAGGCCATTGTTCAGGCCTTTGGCGGAACGATCGTACGGGCTGAAAAACTGATGCACGGCAAGACCTGCGGCGTCATTCATGAAAATCACCCGCTTTTCAAAGGCGTGCCGGCGCCTTTTACCGCAGCGCGATACCATTCTCTTGTTGCAGATCCGGGTCGCTTGCCGGAAACTCTCAGCATTACCGCTTCGGCAGACGACGATGAAGAAATAATGGCGCTCGCTCACCAAACCCTTCCCATTGCTGGCGTGCAATTCCACCCGGAAAGCATCGCTACCGACCATGGCGCCGCGCTCATCAGCAATTTTCTTGACTGGGCGAAAAAGTGACCGGCGCCTTGAAAGACAGTCTTGAACTGGCCGCTTCGGGTGAGCCGTTCAGTCCGGATGAGATGCGCCATGCGATGAGCATCCTTTTGTCCGGCAAGGCGAGCGATGCTGAGATCGCAGGTTTCCTGATGGCGTTGCGCGTGCGCGGCGCGACAGTAGAAGAGATCGCCGCCGGCGTTGAAGCGATGCGCGATGTCGCTATTCGCGTTGACGCGCCAGCCGGCGCTATCGACACATGCGGCACCGGGGGCGATGGCGCTGATACGTTCAATGTCTCAACCGCCGTCGCCCTGATTGTGGCGGGCGCCGGCGTGCCTGTCGCGAAGCACGGCTCCACGGCTTCCTCTTCGCGCTCCGGATCGGCGGAGGTTTTGCGCGCGCTTGGCGTGAAGCTGGAAATACAGCCCTCCGTCATCTCTAAATGCATCAGGGAAGCGGGCGTTGGTTTCATGTTCGCGGCGCTCCACCACGGCGCGGTGAAAAACGTCATGACCGCTCGCCGCCAGCTTGGGGTGAGAACGCTGTTCAATGTCCTCGGGCCGCTTTCCAATCCGGCGGGCGCGAAACGTCAGTTGATCGGTGTTTACTCGAGAGACTTGCTTCGTACGGTTGCGGAAGTGATGCGCACGCTTGGCGTCGAAGCCGCCTGGGTTGTGCATGGCAGTGACGGTCTCGATGAGCTGACGACGACTGGCCCCAGCTATGTTGCGGAATTGCGCAACGGACTGGTGCGCGAATTCATGGTCTCACCCGATATCGCTGGTCTCCCACGCGCAAGCCTTGAGGATTTACACGGCGGCGATCCTGCGACGAACGCCGCCGCAATCAAAAAACTGCTGGATGGCGAAAATGGCGCCTTCCGCGACATCGCCGTGCTCAATGCCGGCGCCGCGTTAGTGATCACCGGCGCGGCACCGGACCTTGCCGCCGGCGCCCGCAAGGCCGAGGCGGCGATTGACGAAGGCGCCGCCAAACATGCGCTGGAAGAACTAGTCCGAATTTCAAATGGCGGCGCATGAGCGTTTTAGAGAAAATTCTGGCCTATAAACGCGAAGAGGTAGCCTCAGCCAAGGCCAACACGCCGATAGGCGCGCTGGAAGCTCTCGCCCGCGAAGTCCAGCCGAGGGGGTTCCGCCGCGCGCTGGAGAAAAAGGCGGCTGATCAATTCGCCCTCATTGCAGAGATCAAAAAAGCCAGCCCTTCAAAAGGCCTGATCCGGGCTGATTTCGATCCAGCGCAGATCGCTCGCGCTTATGCGGCCGGCGGTGCGGCGTGTCTTTCCGTCCTTACTGACGCGCCAAGTTTTCAGGGCGCCCCGGCTTATCTGAGAGCCGCGCGGGAAGCCTGTTCCGTGCCTATTCTCCGTAAGGACTTCATGATCGATCCCTACCAGGTAATGGAGGCCCGCGCGTGGGGCGCGGATTGCATACTTCTGATCATGGCCTGCCTTTCCGACGCGCAAGCGAACGAACTCATCGCTGCAGCTAGAGAATGCGCGCTTGATGTTCTGGTTGAGACCCATGACGCTGAGGAAATGAATCGCACCATTAACCTTAATGCAGATTTAATTGGCATAAATAACAGAAATCTTGATACATTTCATACTGATCTTAAGGTGACGTCACAGCTGGCGGCGCTCGCCCCATCAAACTGCCTCCTTGTCAGTGAAAGCGGCATCGCCACTCATCAGGACCTGGTCACGCTGAAAGGATATGGCGCGAAAGCGTTTCTGGTCGGCGAAAGTCTTATGCGTCAGTCCGACATCACCGATGCGACAAGGGCGCTGCTAGGCCCGGCAAATTTTGCCTGAACCGTCCAGATTATCCCCATAGAGCATTGACGCGGTTGGGGAACAACCATAGAACATCGTTGTTGTTTTGTTCTTCTTGTCGTTTCGGACGTGCAAATAGCCCTGCGTTCAAGGTTTGACGCACGATATCGGCGGGAAGCAGAAACTGGAGATAAATGTGCTTACGAAAAAGCAGCACGAGCTTCTGATTTTTATCAATAACCGTATCAACAAGACGGGCGTGTCGCCCTCATTTGATGAGATGAAGGACGCCCTCGATCTGCGCTCGAAATCGGGTATTCACCGCCTGATTACAGCGCTGGAGGAACGCGGCTTCATCCGGCGACTGCCAAACCGGGCTCGTGCGCTGGAAATTCTGCGATTGCCCGATGACATGGCGACGGCCGCCAGAAAATCGTCGGAAAAAGGCTTTTCTCCATCTGTTGTGCAAGGCGGTTTCCGTCAGAGACCGACGCCAAAGCCCGCCGCCAGTACGCCTGCGGCGGGCGGCGCCACTGAACTACCGGTTCTCGGACGGATCGCGGCAGGTACGCCTATCGAAGCTATTCAGCACGAGGTTGATCGTATCGCCGCGCCGGAGGCGCTGATGAGCGCCGGAGAACATTATATTCTCGAGGTTCAGGGTGAATCCATGATCAACGCGGGCATCCATGATGGCGATCACGTCATCATCAAACGTTGCGATGACGCTATCAGCGGCGACATCGTCGTCGCGCTGGTAGACAGTGAAGAAGCCACCTTGAAACGATTGCGCAAAAAGGGCGCTTCCATAGCGTTGGAAGCGGCTAATCCGGACTTCGAAACGCGTATTTATGGTCCCGACCGCGTAAGTGTTCAGGGCAAGCTCGTCGGATTGATGCGCCGCTACTGATGACTTCTAATAGTTTCCTGTCCATGGGCGGTCGCCACGCGTGTCGGCGACGGTTTTGATGTTCGCCACGCCATGCGTATCAAACACAACTGCATGAGCGCCGCGTTTCCACACAGACCGCCGGTCAATCAGCGGCGCACTGCATGCGCGCCAATCCGCAGCGCTGACTGGAAAAAACGCAACCACAAGGTTCGCGCGGGCGCAGTCTTCCTCAAGCGCTGACCGGTCTTCAATAAACGAAACCCGGGCGTTCTCCTCTGCTACTAAAACGCAGCCGCTTTGATCACAGGCCCCGACATCGCGCATAAGCAGCGCTTCTGATTTCAGCGGATCCAGTCCAGCCGCCTCTCGCCATACTGAGGTCGCGAACCTGTCACGCCGGCGCGTGAACACAGCAAGGCCAGGGTTTTCATCTGACATCAAAACCCCGGCGTTCAGTCCTGACGCGGCAACAAAAACATGCGGCGGGGCGGCGCTTCCTGAGGTAATCGCAGCGACGGGAATCGCCGCCAAGCCTAAAAGGCGCAATGGCGAGCGCGCCAGGCACAACCATAGACCGCCGAGGGTGAGCGCCAGCATCGCAGTCAGCGGCCACTGAGACGTTAAGGAAACCGCGCCGGGCCAGTTCGAAACCTCTGTCGCAATCGCCAAGATGGTCTCAACGCCGTTGGCCGATAGCGACCATGCCCAGCCATCGAGCCCCAGAGGCGTCAGCAATAGCGCCGTCACCGCCATCGGCATGATCCAGAAGCCCATCAATGGCATCGCCAATATATTCGCTGGCAACGAATAAAGGGCGACGCGGTTGAAATGATAAAGCGCGTAAGGCGCTGTCGCTAATGCGGCGATGGTGTCGGTTACCGCCAGTCCAATTGCGTATCTTCGGAATTTCGCCGAAAGCGAGAAGCTTCGAAATGGATCGGCGCGACGGCTCATCCATTCATAGGCGGCGATCAATGCCGTCACCGCCGCAAACGACATTTGAAAACCAGGGTGGAACAGCGCCTCCGGCGTCATCAACAAGATGAGCGTTGCCGCAATTGCAACATTGCGCAGGGACAGGGCCCGCCGGTCGACAAGAATGGCCGTAAAGATGATTGCCGTCATGATGAAGGCGCGCCGCGCCGACCATCCGCCCCCGGATAATATAAGATAGGCGAGCCCGGACAAAAGCGCTGCAGCGGCCGCCCATTTCTTGATCGGATATTTGAGCGCCAGCGGTTCAATAGCGGCCAGCAGCCCCCTCACCGCGAAAAAGATCAGCCCGGTTGCAAGCCCCATGTGAAGACCTGAAATCGCGAGAAGATGGGCAAGCCCAGCGTCGCGTAACGCCGCCTGGGATTGAGGCGTAATGGCGTCGCGCTTTCCGGTGACGACAGCGGCGACGATGGCGCCGCCCTGTCCTGGGGCCGCCTTTGTAATTCGCTGGAAAAGACTAGCGCGCAGCGTTTCTATGCTGGCGGCGATGGCGCCAAAACGCAGCGGCGGCCTGTCTGCAATGACGGCGGGCGCACTGACCGCATATCCGACGGCGCCAATCCGCTGAAAGTAAAGCTGACGCGCAAAATCAAACGTACCCGGCGCGCAAGCCTACAAAGTCTCCGGGCTTTGCCTCAAACCCCTCTCCGCGCCAGGTAATGCGGGCGCGTGCCGGCGTTTCATCTTCGCCGACGTCTTCTATTCGCCTCAACGCAATTATGTATCTTTTGCTGTCCGGACGCGCCTCAACAGAGATTATTCGGCCTTCAATCAGGCGGATACCAAGATCGCGCTCCAAAATCGGCGCTTCTACACGCGCGGTCCGCCAATCGGCGGCGACAAAACCAAGGGCACATAAAAGACCGATGAGGCCGATTTTCCCCAATATGCCGCGCCGCAAGCTTGCCAGCCCCGTAACAAGCATTACGACAACGCCGATCAACCAAATGGGTTCAGTCTTCAGCCCGAAATAAAGTCCCGCCCCCGCGCCAATCGCCACCGGCGCCCAAATCGCCGCCTGAGCGCCGTCCCTGGCCAACCAGCCGGTCAGGACTTGCGGCGCGAGAAACCGGGCGCGGCGTAAGGCTGCGCGCGCCTTGCCGATGGCAATCTCAGGATCGAAAGATTCTGGGGAAATAACCGTCACGAGATCATAGGCGCCATTGAAATTGATGTGCTATCACGCCACGAACCACCTCTCATCCAATAGATTATGGAGCCGGCAAGCAAGCCATGTCGCACGCCCCGACCGATCAGCCCCCTGTCATTACGCGCTTCGCCCCCTCGCCGACGGGCTATCTCCATATCGGCGGCGCCAGAACAGCCCTTTTTAACTGGCTGTATGCGCGTGGCCGCGGCGGCAAGTTTCTGCTGCGCATCGAGGATACTGACCGCGCCCGCCATACGGAGGAAGCCGTAGAGGCGATTCTCGACGGCCTGTCATGGCTGGGACTCGACTGGGACAGTGATCCTGTGTCACAGTACGCCAACCGATCCCGTCATGTAGAGATCGCCCAACAATTGCTGGAAACCGGCAACGCCTATCGATGCTATCTGACGCCGGAAGAACTATCGGCGGCGCGCGACCAAGCCAGGGCGGACGGTGTGCGTTTTGAAAGCCCATGGCGAAATGCTGATCCCGCGAACGCGTCCGACCGGCCATTCGCCATTCGTTTCAAGGCGCCGGTTGAAGGCGCGACGCTGGTTGACGATGCGATACAAGGGCAAGTGTCTTTTCCGAACACGGCGCTTGACGATCTGATCATTCTACGCAGCGATGGCGGGCCAACCTATAACCTCGCCGTTGTTGTTGACGATCACGACATGGGCGTGACTCATGTCATCCGCGGCGACGATCATTTGAATAACGCCGCCCGCCAGCAACAGATTTACCAAGCGCTCGGCTGGCCCGTTCCGATCTTTGCACATGTCCCGCTTATCCACGGCGCGGACGGCGCAAAACTTTCCAAAAGGCACGGCGCTCTCGGTGTCGAAGCCTATCGCGACATGGGCTATCTCTCGGACGGGTTGGCGAATTATCTTCTGCGTCTTGGCTGGTCCCATGGCGATGACGAAATTATTCCCCGCGACAAGGCCGTCGAATTGTTTGATATAACCAAAGTGAACAAGGCGCCGGCGCGGCTTGATCTCGACAAACTCAACCATACCAATGCGCACTACATCGCAGCGCTGACGGACCGCGAGTTCGCCGAACAGGCAATCCCCTTCCTTAAAGAAGCCGGGATTATTCTTGATGACGAATTGACGAACCGCCTGATGCGCGCTGCACCATTTTTGAAAACGCGCTGCGCGAAGCTGCGCGATGTCTCAACCGCGGGTGAGTTTCTGTTTATCAGGCGCCCGCTGGTGATCGAAGGCAAAGCGGCAAAGCCCCTTAAGAAAGACGGCGCGACCGAGATGCTTGAAGCGGTCTCGGAAACGCTTGCGCAAGAGGACGCATGGACCTCCACGGAAACGCTTGAGAAGCGTTTGCAAACGCTCGCCGCCGACCGAAATGTCGGGTTTGGCGCAATCGGTGCGCCGGCAAGAGCCGCTTTGACCGGCGGGAGGCCCTCCCCGGGCTTGGCGGAGGTCCTTTACGCCCTTGGAAAAGATGAGGTTTTGGCCCGTATTCGTGACCAGATTTGCTGACTAAAGGTCTGGAAACTCGTTGATAATAAAATTACTATGTGCAGTGCAACATGAACCGACCCATTGCGGAAGAAAAGGCTAATCAATGAAAAGCGACTTGAACGAATCCGGCGCCGCCACGTTTACGGTTAACGGCGAAAGTCATGACTTTCCCGTTTTCAAGGCGACCCACGGACCAGATGTCGTCGACATACGGGCGCTCTATAAAAAAACCGACGCTTTCACTTTCGATCCCGGCTTTACCTCTACGGCGAGCTGTGAATCCAAAATAACCTATATCGACGGCGATGAAGGCGTTTTGCTATATCGCGGCTATCCGATTGATCAGCTTGCTGAGAACTCCGACTTCCTCGAAGTCGCCTATTTGCTATTGAACGGCGAACTGCCCGGCGCCGATGAGCGTGAGCGCTTCGATACGTCGATTACGCGCCACACAATGGTGCACGAGCAGCTGAAGAATTTTTACAGCGGGTTCCGGCGCGACGCGCACCCGATGGCGATTATGGTCGGCGTCGTCGGCGCCCTTTCCGCATTTTATCATGACTCAACGGATATCTCCGATCCGAAGCAGCGGCTGATTGCCATTCATCGCATGATTGCGAAAATGCCCACAATCGCGGCGATGGCGTATAAATATTCAATCGGACAGTCCTTCGTTTTCCCGCGCAACGATCTCGATTACACATCCAATTTCATGCGTATGTGTTTTGCGGTTCAGCCGGAAGAATATGAGTGCAATGCTGTTTTGTGCGATGCGCTGGACAAGATCTTTATCCTTCATATGGACCACGAGCAAAACGCGTCAACGTCCACGGTTCGCCTCGCCGGATCGTCCGGCGCCAACCCGTTTGCCTGTATCGCAGCGGGGATCGCCTCTCTTTGGGGACCGGCTCATGGCGGCGCTAATGAGGCCGCGCTCAACATGCTAGAGGAGATCGGTACGCTTGACCGCATTCCGGAATATATCAAGCGCGCAAAAGACAAGGACGATCCATTCCGTCTGATGGGCTTTGGACACCGTGTCTACAAGAACTACGACCCGCGAGCCAAGGTGATGCGCAATGCCTGTCATGAAGTGCTGGATGCGCTTGGCGTCAAGGATGAACCACTTCTTCAGGTTGCGATGGAACTTGAGCGCATCGCATTGGAAGACGAGTATTTCGTCGAGAAGAAGCTTTATCCGAATATCGATTTTTATTCAGGCATCACGCTTCGCGCGCTCGGTTTCCCGACCGATATGTTCACCGTGCTGTTTGCGCTCGCAAGAACCGTCGGCTGGATTGCACAGTGGTCAGAGATGATCGAAGACCCAAATCAGAAAATCGGACGCCCACGGCAGATTTATACCGGGGCGCCAAAGCGCGATTACATCTCACTGCATGAGCGCGAAGCAAGGCGATAAAGTTTAGCGGTCCAGCGCGACGCGCTCGCCGCCCACATAGACGGCGCCTTTGCCATAACGGCTGATGCGCCCATTGACCGATTGCATTTGCACTTCGCTTGATGTGGACAGACGCAATTCAGGCTGTGTCGCCGCGCCGTCAAAATAAACGCCGCCGGAGCCGTCAATAATCGCGCGCAGCCTGTCCGCGCGACCAGCCTTTACGGCGACAGCGCCAGAACCGGCGATACGGGCGGTCAACGGACCATCGAGGCGTGTTGAGCGAACCAGGCCCGATCCCGCGATCGATACATCCAGCATGCCGCTGACATCGCCAAGGATTACATCGCCCGATCCGCTAATATCGACGTCCACAATGACTGCGTCGCCCGCCATGACGTCAGCGTCGCCGGACACGTCGATTTCCAGACCGGAGCCGACATTGCCCATGACCAGTCGGCTGCCGTCGATCACGCCGACAACGGCTTCATCGACATCGCCAACCTCGCCATAAACATAACAGGCATCGAGAGACAAAGCGCCGTCAAGACGGTCCATATCCAGCTTCATGCGGGCGTCTGTAAAGCTGACATCACCCTTGAATGGCATGGAAACGACAATCGTCGGGTAGTCCGTAAAGAAATCTTCGTCCGCACGATCGCCAGTGGATAGCGTGCGTCCTTCCCGCGGATGGAATTCGCGATTGATGCGCGTGTTGCAGCAATCTCCAAATTCATCGTCGCGCCATGGTTCTCCTTCGATCAGAAGAACGCCGTCCTTCTCGCTAAGAACGACCCTGTGATATTCCTTACCCTGGCGAATAGTGACATCAGTCTCCTCTCCGCTGGTCGTCACAATCTCGACGGATCCCGTAATGTCCCGAAATGAGACTTTGTTCGTGTCAAATGTCGCCGCATTTGCGGCGCCCAACAGCGTGAGCGAACCTGAAGCGATGATTGCAACTGATTTAACGACTGATTTCCGGCTCATATGCGCCTGCCTTACCGGTTAATACCGACCATAACCCGATTTTGTCCCCTGCGGGAACGCCCAACTTAGTAGGGTAAGAGCAAATCTTGCGCCGCAGGCTATTGCGCGCCCGCCTCCGCTTCGGCCTCATCAATTAGGCCCTGGAGTTGCGGTTTGATTGGCGCGTCCTCCGGCAGGGTCGCCGCCAGTCTGCGCCAATGCTGAAGCGCCCCTGCCGCATCGCCCTCTTCGCGGGCAACCAGCCCTAAATAAAACAACGCAAGAGGGTCATCTTCGTTAAAACCTTGAAGAGTCTTCAACGCATTCAGAAACGCATCGCTATAAGGTCCGGGCCCGGGACCGCGCGCGGTGAGCATGGCGGTCGCATAGTTACGCCAGTCCTCGGCGCTGGCGTCAGCGGCGCGGGCGACAAGCTGGCGGTAAGCGTCGGCGCTTTCAGCGGCGCGGCCAAGCGCGCCATAGGACCGCGCCAGCATGCGCCACCCATCCGGATCGTCAGGGTTTTCTTCCAGGCGCGCAGCAAGCCCCGAGACCATGCTCTCGATCATGGCGGCGCGCTCTTCCGCCGGCATCGCTTCAATTGCCTCCGTCGGCGAGCGTTGCGCCGCCGCGAGTTGCATCTCAAACTCAGGCGACAAGCTGTAAGGCGCGCCAACCGTCATATAAATCGCCGCCGCGGCGATCGGCGCCGCAATCAACAGGATGAGCGACGCCATCCTAAATCCGCTTACAGATTTTCTTTCTTCCGTTTCCTGGTTTGAAGACAGGACGCGCATTAATGGCGCGCCAACACCGATGACGGTGATAAGCGAAACAAGAAGAATGATAATCCAGAACAGCATCTAGCTTAAATCTTCTTCCATATCGTCATCGTCTGGCTGTTTCAGCTGACGGAAATAGAAAAATGCGGCAAGGAGAGCGCCGCCAAGCGCCAGCAAGGGCGTCAGCCACAAAAGCATCGTGTCGCTGCGAAGTTCCGGTTTCAGGCGCACATAGTCCCCATAACGCTCGGTGACGTAAGCGATCACTTCATCATTGCTGTCGCCGGCGACAACCCTTTCGCGCACCACAAGGCGCAAATCTTTCGCCAGGGGCGCATTGGAATCATCGATGCTCTGGCTCTGGCATGTAACGCAGCGCAGTTCACGGCTGATTTCCCGCGCCCGCGCTTCCAGCGCCGGATCATCAAGAATTTCATCAGGTTCAACCGCGAATGCTGGCGCGGCCATCAGGGTCAGCAATATCGCTGCAATCAAACCGCCTGCGCGTTTGATGGATAAATCAGGGGCATTACAT
The DNA here is from genome assembly GCA_965230025.1 of Hyphococcus sp. Taxonomy (GTDB): domain Bacteria; phylum Pseudomonadota; class Alphaproteobacteria; order Caulobacterales; family Parvularculaceae; genus Hyphococcus. The sequence continues at coordinate 18,598 of CBDDKD010000058.1, read as the reverse complement.
CGAAACACGATGACGTTATTCCTCGTTCCGTAACTGTTGGATGACAGGCGCCAGGTCCTCTTCCCAGATTTGCGGCGTGATCGGCCCTGCATATTTATAACGAATGCGAGCGTTTCGATCGATAATGAATGTTTCCGGCGCGCCCGTGATGCCGAAATCTATTGCGACACGCCCGTCAGCATCGTCTCCAATCTTCGTGTACGGATCGCCATGTCGCTCAAGCCACGCACCGCCGGCGCCCGGCGGGTCTTTCCAGTCAATGCCATAGATCGGAATTTCGCCGGCTTGCGACAGCTGCATCAACAATGGGTGCTCTATACGGCAGGAGACGCACCATGAGCCAAAGAAATTGACGAGACTGACGTCGCCCCTCAAATCCTCTGTAGACAACCCAGTGTCACGCCCTTCAATCGCCGGTAAATCGAATTCAGGCGCGGGCTTGTCAATCAACACGCTGGGGATCGCCGATGGGTCGCGTTGAAGGCCGATCGCAAAATAAGCCAGCAAGGCGACAAACGCTGTCAGCGGCAGAATGAAAACCAGTCGGTTCATCCGTGCGCCTCGGCCAAGCCCGGCCTCTCCTGCCGGCGCGAACGCGGCGCCGGGCGAGGCAGAGCCGCGATGACCCCGCCGAATGCGATCAGTCCGCCGCCAATCCAGAGCCAGACTGCAAACGGGTTATACCATGCACGCACCGCATGGCCTGCCTCTTCATTCGGCGCGCCAATGGTCAGGTAGAGATCGCCTTTAAGGCTCGTCCATATTCCAGCTTCGGTCGTCTGCATGCCGCGCACGGGATAATACCGTCGTTCCGCATCGAGTGTGCGCAGGGTTGCGCCATCTTTGTTCACATCGAAACGCGCCGTTTCTGAAAGAAAGTTCGGACCTTCGCGTTCAGTGATTTGATTAAGAACGATATCGTAGCCGCCAACGGAAATCGTTTCTCCCGGCTTCATGAACAGAATTTCTTCCGTGCGCCAAACGCCAGCGCCGAGAACGCCAATCGCCACAATCGCGATGCCGAAATGCGCAGCCGACATGCCAAGATACGGGCGCGGCAGATCGATAAGTCTCTTCAATGCGCCGCCCAGCCCTGAGGCGCGAACGCTGGTGCGGCGTGCGAGATCAATGATAACGCCAATCATCGTCCAGGCTGCCAGCCCGGCGCCAAAAGCCGCCGCGATATGCTTTGGCCAGGTCAGAAACAGTGTAAGCGCCAGTAAGAACACAGCGACAACCGCCGCCGGCCATAGTCGCATCAGCGCAGGTCTGATCGTGTCGCGTTTCCAGGCCAGCATCGCCGCCGGCGCGATGATAAAAAACAATATGCCCATCAACGGCAGGAAGGTCGCGTTGAAGTATGGCGCGCCTACGGAAAGCTTGCCGCCGCTGACGATTTCGTAAAACAGCGGATAGAAGGTGCCGACAAAAACAGTGATGCACGACACACTCATCAGGATATTGTTGGCGAGAATCGCCCCTTCTCGGCTGACAGGTGCGAACCCGGCCTTCGACGTTAGCAGTGGCGCGCGCAAAGCAAACAACGTCAATGAGCCGCCAATCACCAGGCCGAGGATCGCCAGAATGAAAACGCCCCTTTCCGGATCAACCGCGAAGGCGTGAACCGAAGTCAGAATCCCTGAACGGACCAGAAAGGTGCCGATAAGACTTAATGAGAATGCTGAGATCGCCAGCAGGATTGTCCAGACTTTTAACGCGCCGCGCTTTTCAAGGACACGCACGGAATGAATAAACGCCGTCCCTGCAAGCCAGGGCATGAAAGACGCATTCTCAACCGGGTCCCAGGCCCAGAAGCCGCCCCAGCCAAGTTCGTAGTAAGCCCACCAGCTGCCGAGCGTGATGCCGATGGTGAGGAACACCCATGCCGCAAGCGCCCATGGGCGCACCGCCCGCGCCCACGCCTGATCGACCTTGCCGGAAATGAGCCCTGCGACCGCAAAAGCGAATACAATCGAAAAACCGACATAGCCAAGATACAAAAACGGCGGGTGAATAATAAGGCCAGGGTCCTGCAGCAATGGGTTTAGATCCATGCCGTCCGCCGGCGCCGGAAAAATCCGGGCAAAGGGGTTTGAAGTGAAAACTACAAAAGCAAGAAACGCCGCCGCAACGGCGCCCTGAATGCCCAATGTCCGGGCCTGTAAAAGCTTGTCTTCCGATACACCGCTCGCCAGCACGCCACCAAACCCGGCCAGGATCAGCACCCACAAGAGCATCGAGCCTTCATGATTTCCCCATACGCCCGTTAATTTGTATACGAATGGCTTGGCGCTGTGTGAGTTCGCAACAACATTGGCGACAGAAAAATCGGACTGCGCATGGGCCCAGCTCAGCGCCACAAAAGCAAGCGCGATGAGAATAAACTGCGCAATGGCCAGTGGGCGTGCGGCCGCGGCGAGCGCTGCGTCGCCGCGCCCTGCGCCAACAATTGGCAAAAGCGCCTGAAGGCACGCCATCATCAGCGCCAGAATGAGTACAAACTGTCCAAGTTCAGGGATCATGAGACCTGCCTTATGCCCGAAGCGGAGCGTCGCCACAAAGGGTCAGAGCGCCGCGCCTGAAATGCTCGTTTGTCTATTTTTCGGCCTTTGTTCACAAGCTCCTCGCGACTGTCTATACCGGCTTCAACGGGATGAGAGAACGACTGCTAATGTGGGATTCGCTCTGGATAGAGGCGCGTGTCGCGACCATGGCCGAAGGGGCGCCCTATGGCCTGATCGAGCGTGGCGCGGTTGGCCTGAAAGACGGCTGCATCGCCTGGGCCGGGGAAATGACGGATTTGCCGGACCAGCCGGAAAAGCTGGCGAAATCGGTCATCGGACTTGACGGCGCGCTTATGACGCCGGGGCTCATTGACTGCCACACGCATCTCATCTTCGGCGGCAATCGCGCCCGCGAGTTCGAGGCGCGGTTATTAGGAAAAAGCTATGAAGAAATCGCCCGCGCCGGCGGCGGGATTATCTCGACGGTCAAAGCGACCCGTGCTGCGAGCGAAGACGCGTTGATTGAAACCGCCTTGCCGCGTCTTGATGCATTGATTGCAGAAGGGGCGACAACGGTTGAGATCAAATCAGGCTACGGGCTTGATCTCGACTCTGAACTGAAAATGCTGCGAGCGGCGCGGCGCCTTGAGGACCATCGCTCAATCCGGATCAAAACGACCTTGCTGGCGGCGCATGCTATCCCGCCGGAATTTGAAAACCGGCCCGACGATTATATCAGTCATGTCTGCAATGAGATTCTGCCTGCTGCGCATGAGGCAGATCTGGCGGATGCCGTTGACGGCTTTTGCGAAACAATCGGCTTTACGCCGGCGCAAATCGAACGCGTATTTGAAAAAGCGGCGTCACTTGGCCTGCCGGTCAAGCTTCATGCAGAACAACTCTCAGATCAAGGCGGTGCCAAGCTCACCGCAGGTTTTCAGGGGCTTTCAGCCGACCATCTTGAGTATCTGCAGCCGCAAGACGCCGACGCCATGGCGGCGGCGAATACAGTTGCCGTTCTGTTGCCCGGCGCGTTTTACGCCTTGCGGGAAACAAAAATCCCACCCATTGAGGCGCTTCGCAACGCGAACATCGCCATCGCTGTTGCGACCGATTGCAACCCAGGCACATCGCCGCTGACATCCTTGTTGCTCGCGATGAATATGGCCGCGACGCTTTTCAAACTGACGCCGGAAGAAGCGCTCGCAGGCGCGACGCGAAATGCCGCAAAGGCGCTCGGGCTTTATGAGAAAACCGGAACTATTGAGGTTGGCAAAACGGCTGATCTGGCGGTCTGGGACGTTGGCCACCCTTCAGAGCTCAGCTATTTTATGGGCTATAACCCGCTGAAAAAGCGGATATTTGCAGGAATGTTATGACTGTTACCCTGACCCCCGGCGAGACGTCGCTGGCGACGCTTGAAGATATTTATCGAAACGGCGCGCCCACCCGTCTTGATAGCGCGTGCAGCGCCGTAATGGAGCGCTCTGCAGCGATCCTGACCTCGGCGGCGCAAGGAACGGAACCCGTCTATGGTGTGAATACCGGTTTCGGTAAACTCGCGAATAAACGCATCGCGCCAAAAGACGTCGCCACCCTGCAGCGCAATCTGATCCTCTCACATTGCGCGGGCGTTGGCGAACCTTTCGACGTTCCGACTGCACGCCTGATCATGACCTTGAAGCTGCTGTCGCTCGGGCGCGGCGCCTCAGGCGTATCACCGGACGTCGTCAGCCAGCTTGAAACAATGCTTGAGCGAGACGTCACGCCGGTCATTCCATGTCAGGGCTCCGTCGGCGCATCCGGCGATTTGGCGCCGCTCGCGCACATGGCGGCTGCGATGCTGGGCGAGGGTGAAGCATGGTTTCGCGGCGACAGGATGTCGGCGAAGAACGCGCTTACCGCCGCCAACATGAAACCGTTGACGTTGGGTCCCAAGGAAGGTCTCGCCCTGATCAACGGCACGCAGGTTTCAACTGCACTCGCGTTGATTGGCCTCTTCGATGCCTGGCGCGCGATGCAATCCGCGCTTGTCACCGGCGCGCTTTCCACCGATGCAGCGATGGGCTCCGCGGCGCCGTTCCGCGAGGGCATTCACGTCGTACGCGGGCATCAGGGGCAGATCGATGCAGCGCAGTTCTTGCGCACTGTCATGGATGGCTCCGAGATCAGGGAAAGTCATCGCGCCGATGATGAACGGGTGCAGGACCCCTATTGCATTCGTTGCCAGCCGCAGGTCATGGGCGCATGTATCGACCTTCTCCGCCAGGCGGCGAGAACCCTCGAAATCGAAGCCAACGCCGCAACTGACAATCCACTGGTTTTTGACGACGGTTCAATCATCTCCGGCGGCAATTTCCATGCAGAGCCCGTCGCCTTCGCCGCCGACCAGATCGCGCTGGCGATTGCGGAAATCGGCTCAATTGCGCAACGGCGTATCGCGCTTATGGTCGATCCGACGCTCTCCTATGGGTTGCCTGCATTTCTGACGCCTGAGCCGGGCTTGAATTCGGGATTCATGATCGCCGAAGTCACCTCCGCCGCGCTGATGTCGGAAAACAAGCACCTCGCCAATCCCTGCTCTATCGATTCAACGCCAACCTCCTGCAATCAGGAGGATCATGTCTCCATGGCGTGCCATGGCGCGCGACGTTTGGGACAGATGAACGCCAACCTGATGCGGATCGTCGGCATTGAATTGCTCACCGCCGCGCAAGGCGTCGAGTTTAGAGCGCCGCTGAAAACAAGTCCGGCGTTGCAGGAAGTGATTGCAAAACTGCGCAAAGATATTCCAGCGCTGGCGGAAGACCGGTTTATGGCTGATGATCTGGCGATGTCAGGAGATATCGTTCGACAAGGCAAAATACGCGCTGAGGAATCACTTGATTTGTAATACTCAGACTCGTTGGGACGTCCGGCATTGATATTGAACAGAGGTTACACGCAACATGACCAACCCACGCCATAACACCCGCACGGTTCGGGCGCCGCACGGATCAGACATTACAGCGAAGCATTGGACGACCGAGGCGCCGATGCGCATGCTGATGAACAATCTCGACCCGGACGTGGCGGAAAACCCGCATGAACTTGTCGTCTATGGCGGCATTGGTCGCGCCGCGCGCACATGGAACGACTTCGATCATATTGTCGGAAGCCTTAAAGACCTCAACGAAGACGAAACCCTGCTTGTTCAATCGGGCAAGCCTGTTGGCGTTTTTAAAACCCATAAAGATGCGCCGCGCGTGCTCATCGCCAATTCCAACATAGTACCCCATTGGGCGACCTGGGATCATTTTAACGAACTCGATAAAAAAGGCCTGATGATGTATGGCCAGATGACGGCCGGTTCATGGATTTATATCGGCTCGCAAGGCATTGTTCAGGGCACCTATGAAACGTTCAAGGAAGCCGGTCGCCAGCATTACAATGGGGACCTTAGGGGCAAATGGATTCTGACCGCTGGCCTTGGCGGCATGGGCGGCGCGCAGCCCCTCGCCGCCGTGCTTGCCGGCGCATCCTGCCTCGCTGTGGAGTGTAATGAAGAGAGCATAGATTTTCGCTTGCGCACCAAATATGTCGATGAAAAAGCGACATCGCTTGATGAAGCGCTGGAAATGATTGAGCGCTGGACAAAGGCGGGTGAAGCGAAATCCGTTGGCTTGCTCGGCAACGCCGCGGATATCTTTCCGGAACTGGTCAAGCGTGGTGTTCGGCCCGATATTGTCACGGACCAAACCTCCGCACACGACGTGATCAACGGCTATCTGCCGCAAGGCTGGACCGTCGCCGAATGGCGCGAGAAGCGCGAGAGTGCGCCTAAAGATGTTGAGCGCGCCGCACGCGCCTCCATCAAGGTTCATGTCCAGGCGATGCTCGATTTCTGGAACGCCGACATTCCAACCCTTGATTATGGCAACAATATTCGACAGGTCGCAAAAGAAGAAGGCCTGAAAGACGCCTTCGACTTTCCGGGCTTTGTCCCGGCTTATGTGCGCCCGCTTTTCTGTCGGGGTGTCGGGCCGTTTCGATGGGCGGCGCTCTCCGGCGATCCCGAAGATATCTACAAGACCGACGCCAAGGTGAAGGAACTGATCCCCGATGATCCGCACCTGCACAATTGGCTGGATATGGCGCGTGAGCGGATTGCGTTTCAGGGCCTGCCGGCGCGCATTTGCTGGGTTGGTCTTGGCCAACGACACCGTCTGGGGCTCGCATTTAATGAGATGGTCAAGTCCGGCGAACTTTCCGCTCCCGTTGTAATCGGCCGCGATCATCTCGACAGCGGTTCGGTCGCCTCACCCAATCGCGAGACGGAAGCCATGAAGGATGGCTCCGACGCCGTTTCTGACTGGCCGCTCTTGAATGCGCTTTTAAATACGGCTTCCGGCGCGACCTGGGTCTCGCTCCACCATGGCGGCGGGGTCGGCATGGGCTTTTCACAGCATTCCGGCATGGTGATCTGCGCCGATGGCACCGATGACGCCGCCCGGCGGCTCGAGCGCGTTCTGTGGAACGATCCCGCGACGGGCGTGATGCGCCATGCGGACGCCGGTTATGAGATCGCCAGGGACTGTGCGCGCGAAAACGACCTTAATCTGCCAAGCCTGTAAGCTCACATCACATTGATTTCAGTTGAATTTAGGCATTCCGTGCCCTAGATTGCACTCGCGAAACGGATAGCGCTCGCCGCCGAGAACATCGGCCGCCTATGAAAACAGGTGTTCAGAGTGCGGACCGGGAACGTCTTGGCGTCGAGAAAAATGACGCTATAGGGCGCGCCGTCGCAACCCGCGGGAGCCGCCTTAGCGTCGAGAAAAATGACGCCATTGCGCTTCGCAGCCGAGCGAGTTCGACGCCAGAATGAAACCCCTGATGTCTTTTTACCGCCTTTGCTGGCAGGGTATTCGCGATGAGCGGTTTACCACGCATGCCCATAGCAATTTAACTTGCAGGCTCACAAGAGGATTGACCTATGTCTGCTATTCGCCCCTCTCGTAAACGTAACATCGCCTCCATTCGCGCCCAGAAAGGCGGTGAACGGATCACTTGTCTTACCGCCTACACGGCGCTGATGGCTGAAATTTTGGACCCTCATGTCGATGTCATTCTGGTTGGCGACTCCGTCGGAACGGTGCTTCATGGCCATGACACGACCATCCCGGTCACGGTTGATGACATGATCTTCCATGGTCGATCGGTTGCTCGCGCAAACCTGAAAGCGCTGCTGGTTGTTGACGTGCCATTTGGCAGCTTTGAAGCAAGTCCGGAACAAGCCTATCAAACGGCGAGCCGCATATTGAAAGAAACCGGCGCTGACGCCGTCAAGATCGAAGGCGGCGTAACGCAGGCCCCGACCATTGAGTTTCTGGTGAATCGCGGCGTGCCGGTCATGGCGCATATCGGACTGCGCCCCCAAGCGGTCAGGGCGACTGGCGGTTATCGCATTGTCGGCAAAACCGATCAGGAATGCTCGGCGCTTAAGGAAGACGCGAAAGCCGTTGCAAATGCCGGCGCATTTTCCGTTGTATTGGAAGGCGTCGTTGAGTCCCTTGCAGCAGAGATAACGGAAGAGATCGATATACCAACGATAGGTATTGGCGCTTCGCCAACCTGTGACGGGCAGGTTCTCGTCACGGAAGACATGCTTGGCATGTTTGAACGGACGCCGAAATTCGTAAGAAAGTTTACAGACTTACGCAGTGTCATTTCCGAAGCGGTGTCTGAGTACGCCAATGAAGTGCGCGCTGGAACGTTCCCAGCGGAGGCGGAAACTTATTCAGCCGACAAACCAGCAACGCCTCTGCCAATCAAGAAGGCCGGCCAGCAATAGCGATATTGTCAATCAGGCGAGTTTTGCCGATCCAGGCCGCCGCAAGAAGGCGCGCTGGGCGATCAGCGACAGCAATATGGGAAAGCGACTGTGCATCGACGAGGTTCAGATAATCAACGCTTGAAAACCCTGCGCTTAAAAGGCGCGTGGTCGCCCAGTCTCGAATTTTACTCCATTCCGCGCCGGGTGAGGCGATTTTGTCAGCAGCAAGATTCAAGGTTTCATAGAGTATGGGCGCAATCGAGCGTTCTTCGGCTGATAGATACTGGTTGCGCGACGACATGGCGAGACCGTCAGCCTCTCTTACAGTTGGTGAACCGATGATTTCGACATCAAGATCAAGATCGCGCACGAGCCGCGCAATAACCATCAATTGCTGGTAGTCTTTTTCGCCGAAGACAGCAAAATCCGGAGATAGAATAATCAAAAGCTTCGTTACAATTGTTGCGACACCGTCGAAAAACTGCGGCCGCGAGTTGGCGCAATGATCTTCGCCAACGCCCGCAACCGAAATTTTAGTCGAGAAGTCAGGCGGAACCAGGTCGGTTGCCATCGGCGTGAAAACGACATCGCAGCCTTGCGCTTCAAGCAGCCCAAGGTCGCGGTCCATGGTGCGCGGATAATCGGCAAAGTCTTCATTGGGCCCGAACTGAAGCGGGTTTACAAATATGGTCGCAACGGTGCGGCCCCCCATGCCTTTCGCTTTGTCGATCAGCGACAGATGCCCGTCGTGAAGCGCGCCCATGGTTGGAACGGCGCCGATGCGTTCGTCTGCATCTCGCATCTCTTGAAGCGTTTTTCGAAGTTCAGATTTCGTCTTGCAGATAATCATGTGGGGCGAGTTAGGTTTGTTTAGGGCTCATCCAATCGCTTACGTGAGATAGCCTTGAGGTTAAGGAGAAAAAACGATGTTACTTTCCATGATGCGCGTCAAGCTGCATAGCGCGACGGTCACTGAATGCGACCTTCACTATGAAGGCTCGGTTGCGATCGACCGGGAAGTTCTTGACGCTACCGGCCTGCTTGTCGGCGAGGAGGTGCATATATGGAATGTTTCAAGCGGCTCCCGGATTATCACTTATGTTATTCCGGGCGAACCGGGTTCTGGCGCTATCGCTGTAAACGGCGCCGCCGCGCGCCATTTTCAGAAAGGCGACACCGTCATCATAACAAGCTTTGCCCATATGTCTCATGACGAAGCGAAAGAGCACACGCCAACTGTCGCGATCATGGCGAAAGACAATTCAATCGACAAGCTTATTCAGTAAGCGTTACGATACACTTTTTGAATTGTTAGCGTCTTTGTCTTCATCATAATCAGGCCATGCCGCATCCAGGAACGCTTTGTAAAGAGCTTTAAGCTTTGGACTTGCCGCCAGGCCTTGGAGGTTTTTCTCCGCTGTATGCCGATCCCGTCTGGCGATCGGCCCCGTTAGAGACGCCGTCGGGTTCTCAACAAACCTATCAACTATGCTATCCAGATAGCATTGAAGTATTTTATCTGGCGGCGTGCTTGTGAGCGCGGCAAATTCACTCGCAGTTTCATTCCAGATATAGCTGACCAAATTGCCGCTAAGAACTGCAAGCGCGTGATAGCGCGCACGATCTTCCGCAGCAATTTCGAAATACGCGTTTGGCGCCTGCGGAAAAATCTCACTGAATGAAGGACCAGCCACAGGACAAGCAAACGCTATCTCTTTCATTTTTGTTACGGGCAAAGCTAATTTCGGAAAAGAATATAACGGGTGGAAACTGTGCATGCCGTCAATGCTGACGGCGCCGGAAAAATGGATTATGGTTTTGTCGTCAAGGTCGGCGCACCACTCCTCACGCCACGCCTCCAGCTTGTCATCCGGTATGGCGGCCGCAATAATGTCTGCTTCCACAATCAGTTGTTCACATTCTTGCTTGTGCTGTTCAGCCTGCTCCCGGCCGATGAGGCTGACCCGGTGACCCAAATATTCGAGATACGACGCCATGCTGACGCCGACACGGCCAGGGCCGAATATTACATAGCTTGCCATCAAGCCTCCTGAAGCTGAACTGCTGCTTTCTTATATACATATAAGCTTTTGAAAACACGAGGAATTCTGATATAGTAGGAGTTCTATTGCGCGTTTTAAAGGTCGCACAAAACTATTCGTCAGGTTGAAAACGAATGCCCGCCCATCATAGTGCGATCCGAAAATTTCAGAATGCCTGGGCGTTACCCTTCCTGCTAAGTTTTGTGCTTGCGCTCGCCGCCGGATTAACCAGCGCGAACGCATCGGGCGCCTTGCGCGTTGGCGTTCAGCTTGAGCCGCCCAATTTAGATCCGACCAGCGGTGCAGCCGCTGCGATTGATGAGATCGTTTACACCAACGTGTTTGAAGGTCTAACGCGCATCAATGAAGATGGAACGGTCGCGCCGGCACTGGCGAGCGCCTGGACAGTTTCCGATGATGGCCTCATTTATCATTTTACCTTGCGCAAAGGTGTTCGTTTTCACGATGGGTCGGTTTTTGACGCGGACGATGTGGCGTTCACCTTCAATCGCGCTCGCGCGTCGGACAGTGCAAACGCCCAGCGTATAGTCTTTGAAAAGATCAAACGAGTTGAAGCGTTATCGGCGGATATCGTTGAATTCGAACTGACAGAACCCCTCGGCGCTTTCACCACTTATCTTGGCTGGGGCGATGCAGTGATTGTCGCGCCTGAAAGCGCCGCCACAAATGCAAGTGCGCCAGTCGGAACCGGCCCGTTTCAATTTGAACGCTGGCGCAAAGGCGCTTCCGTAACGCTCCAGCGTAATGACAATTACTGGGGCGAAGCCGCAGCGCTGGACCAGATTGTCTTTATATTTATTCCCGATCCAACTGCTGCGTTCGCCGCGCTCATGGCTGGCGATGTGGACGGGTTTCCGAATTATCCGGCGGCTGAAAACCTTGCGCTTATTCAAAACGATGATCGATTCAAAACGCTCTTCGGGACTGGCGAGGGTGAAATGCTGGTCGCCATCAACAATGGCAAGGCGCCATTTGATGATCTGCGTGTCAGGAAGGCGCTTAATCACGCTATCGACAAACAGACGGTGATTGACTCAGCGCTTTTTGGTTTCGGGACGCCTATCGGCAGCCACTTTCCGCCGCATCACCCCGCCTATGTAGACTTGTCGTCGCGTTATCCGTTCGATCCTGGCAAGGCGCGCCAGCTCCTGGCGGAAGCAGGATATCCCGATGGTTTCAAAACGACGCTGAGCCTTCCTCCGCCAGCATATGCGCGCCGTGGCGGCGAGGTTGTGGCCGCACAGCTGGAGGCGATTGGTGTTGACGTCACCATCCGCACAATTGAATGGGCGCAATGGCTTGACCAAGTGTTCGCCAACAAAGCGTTTGATCTCACCATCGTTTCCCATACGGAGCCGCTGGATATTGGTATCTACGCGCAGAGCGATTACTATTTTCAATACCGCGATGACGCCTTCAACAAGGTCATTGCGGACTTGCAAACAGAAAATAACGCTTCGCGGCGACAGGGTCTTCTGAAAACAGCGCAGAAAATGCTGGCCGATGACGCGGTGAACGTGTTCCTCGCCTCTTCTCCGAAGATCGGCGTCTGGACAAAGGATGTAACGGGCGTCTGGGCGAATGCGCCCGTACAGGCCAATGACTTTACCAATGCCGATATTATTGGACGCGCGCCTCTGTCTGCCCAAAATAATGTTACTCGCCCATGGCCGATGATGACGATCGCGCTCTTGTCGATTGTCGGTTTATTTTCATTTGCCGCTTTTTATGTGCGCGCAAGTCCAACTTTTCTTCTTGGCCGCACGGCGTCAATGATGTTTTCCTTGGTTGTAGCATCCATCGTGGTCTTTTTGTTGCTGGAAGTCGCGCCCGGCGATCCGGCGGCCTTCATGATGGGTCTCAACGCCGACCCCGCCTCTGTCGCCGCCGTAAGGGCTGAACTTGGCCTCGATCAACCGGCGCTTGCACGATACTTTAATTGGATAGGCGGGCTTATCACCGGCGATTTCGGTACGAGTTACACCTATCGCGTGCCTGTTGCCGATTTAATCGCGGAGCGTATCTGGATTTCCCTTCCCCTCGCCCTGATAGCATTCGCGCTTTCAACGATAATTGGTATTCCTGCAGGCTTGTTCGCCGCAGCGCATCGCAAAAGGGCGCGCGGCAGGATAATGATGGGCGCAGCGCAAGCAAGCGTCGCAATCCCGAATTTCTGGCTGGCGATTTTGCTGGTGACGATGTTCGCCACAACGCTGCGCTGGTTTTCCGCCGGCGGATTTCCTGGCTGGGATGCAGGCGTTCTGCCGGCGCTGAAAGCGCTTCTTTTACCGGCCATCGCCCTCGCCGTTCCTCAGGCCGCGATCCTGACACAGATCATGCGATCCTCCGTCATCGATACGCTGCATGACGATTATATTCGGACCGCGCGCGCCAAAGGGTTGTCGTTTAATGATGCATTGCGCAAACACGCCTTACGTAATGCACTGATCCCGACATTGACTATTCTGGGGTTACAATTTGCATTTCTCCTTGCCGGCGGCGTGATTATAGAAAACGTATTTTATCTGCCGGGACTTGGGCGTCTGGTTTTCCAGAGCATTGTTCAACGCGACCTGATCGTCGTGAAGAGCGTCGTGATTATTCTAGTCTTCGCAGTGATCTTTGTCGCGTTTCTGGTCGACCTCGCCTACGCCATTGCAGATCCACGGCTGCGTGATCGAGGGGCGCGATGACGAACGCCTCAACAATCGATAACAACGCAACCACCCCGAGAGCGGGCTTCATCGCAGGCTCGGTGATTGTTTTAACGGTTGTCTTGCTGGCCGTCCTTTCATTCTTCTGGACGCCACATGACCCAACCGCGCTTGACGTCGGCGCACGGTTTTCGCCGCCATCATTCACCCACTGGATGGGCGCCAATCACCTTGGCCGGGATGTTTTTTCGATGATCATGGTTGGCGCGCGCGTCTCTATTGCAGTTGCGCTGGTTGCTGTGGGCATTGGCGTCGGGATTGGCGCGCCACTTGGACTGTTTGCCGCCTCCAGAGGCGGGATTATCGACGATGCCATCATGCGCGGCAGCGATCTGATCTTTGCGTTTCCCGCCTTGATCGTCGCTATTTTGATCACCGCCATCTTCGGGCCAGGCGCCATTAACGCGATTATTGCAATCGGTATTTTCAATATTCCGGTTTTTGCACGCCTCACCCGAGGTGCGGCTTTACCCATATGGAATAGGAATTATGTGCTCGCCGCCCGAACGGCGGATAAAAATCGCATGCAGATTTCGCTGGAACACATTCTACCAAACATCATGCATCTGTTGGTTGTTCAGGCAACCGTGCAATTCTCACTTGGTATTCTCGCAGAGGCGGGACTTTCCTATGTAGGTCTCGGCGCACAGCCGCCAACGCCAAGCTGGGGCCGTATGCTCGCAGAAAGCCAGACCATGTTCAGTTTTGCTCCATGGCTGGTTTTGTTTCCCGGCCTGGTGATCTTTCTTTTTGTCTTCGGCATGAACTTGCTGGGCGACGGGTTACGCCGGCGCCTTGATCCCCGCAATGAAGGCGTCTTCTAAATGACGCCAACGCTACAGTTCAAAGACATGTCATTAAAGATTGGGGTCAGGACAATTCTCGACCACATCAATCTGTCGATACATGCCGGTGAAATTATGGGGCTTGTGGGCCGCTCAGGGTCAGGCAAATCCATGACAGGATTAGTCGCAATGCGCCTTGTGCCCGAGAACGCATCAATACAAGGCGACATTATTCTCGGTGGTGAAAATCTCGCAACCGCAGAGGAAAAGCGTCTCTGCTCTATACGCGGCTACGATATCGCCATGGTGTTTCAGGAGCCCATGACTGCACTCAACCCGTTACATTCGATCGGAAAGCAAGTCGCAGAAACCATTCTGATCCATAGTGATACATCAAAAACAGCCGCACTGCGACAGGCAGGCGACCTTCTGGCGCGCGTAGGGTTGCCACCGGAAACCATATCGCCGGCGCGCCTCCCTCACGAGTTGTCCGGCGGCCAACGCCAGCGCGTCGTAATCGCTATCGCTATTGCGATGAAGCCGAAAATTTTGATTGCTGATGAACCGACAACCTCTCTCGATGTGACAACGCAAGCTGAGATTCTGGCTCTTCTTAAAGGCCTCGCCCGTCAGGATAATATGAGCCTATTACTGATCACTCACGATCTCGCCATTATAAGCGATATGGCTGACCAGATTGTCCTGATGAAAGATGGCCACATTGTTGAGCAGGCGCCGCCGCAAATGTTTTTCAATGGCGCCGCCAGTAGCGATGTCAAAGAGCTGCTCGTGCAGCCGGTAACAAGAAGCACGCGCCCAAGACTATCCAAAGGTGACACAAAACCGGTTCTGAAGGCGAGCAATATTGTGTGTGCATATCCGTTACCGCGAGCGTCATTGTTTGCAACCAAACGGCATTTGCGCGCCGTTGATGGCGTTTCTTTGACAATTCGCAAAGGTGAAAATGTCGGGCTTGTTGGTGAGTCAGGATGCGGAAAGTCGACCTTCGCACGCACTCTTCTTGGGTTGACGGTTCTCTGGGATGGAAAAATAGAAGTCGACGGCGCTGCATTTCCCTCACCCAATGCAGCGGCGACGCGCAATTTGCGTCGTAAGATTCAGATCGTGTTCCAGGATCCGTATTCGAGTTTCAACCCGCGTCAAACGATCGGCAAGGTAATCGCGGAGCCGTTAAACCTTTTAGATGCGCCGCCAAACAAGGAAACAGAACGCAGAATGGTCGCTGAGGCGCTGAGCGCTGTTGACCTCTCCCCAGGCGACGCCAAAAAATATCCGCATGCCTTTTCCGGCGGCCAGCGCCAGCGTATCGCCATCGCGCGCGCATTGATAACCGAACCGGAAGTCATCATTCTCGATGAGGCGACCTCGGCTTTAGACACCGCCTCTCGTAATCGCGTCCTGAAGCTTCTCATGCGGCTGTCCGAAGAAAAGGGCGTCAGCTATCTTTTCATCACCCATGATCTGTCTGTCGTACGCGGCGTGACAGATCGTTTGCTGGTCATGAAAGCCGGCCGCATTGTGGAGGAAGGCCCAACGCAGGATATATTCGAGGCGCCGCAACACCCATATACGCAAAAATTGCTCAACGCCGCACCGGTCATGAGGCAGTTCGAACAAGCTTCCCCTTAACCCCGGCACAGCTTATTGTTCATTCTGATTAATCAGGAGATCATCATGCCCCAACCGGGTGAGCGTAATCTTATCACCGATGTGCCGGGCATAAACGTTGGCAATGCGACGGATGAAAAGGTCAAGACCGGCGTTACCGTTTTGCGCTTCGATCAAGCCTATGTCAGCGCTGTCGATGTTCGCGGCGGCGCGCCCGGCTCTCGGGAAACGGAAGTATTGGCGCCGGAAAACCTGGTGGACAAAGCCGATGCAATCGTCCTGACGGGAGGCTCGGTCTTTGGACTGGCCGCCGCAGACGGTGCTATGAACACCCTCTCCCGGTCCGGCGTTGGAATCAAAATCTCCGCAGGCGGACCACCGATTCCTATCGTACCTGCGGCGGTGCTCCATGATCTCGGTAATGACGGAGACAAGGCGTGGGGGGACGAGCCGCCCTACTGCGCATTGGGCGCCGAAGCGTGCTTGGGCGCCGCTGCAGAATTTAGTCTCGGCCCAGTCGGCGCCGGGCGAGGCGCCATGGCGGGCATCCAACGAGGCGGCCTCGGTTCATCATCTCTTCGGCTTGATGACGGAATTATCGTAGGGGCTCTGGTCGCCGCGAATCCGGTCGGGTCAGTTTATATGCCGGATGGCGAAACCTTTTACGCATGGCCGTGGGAAATCAACGGTGAATTTGGCGGTCAGCATCCGCCATCGCAAAAAGACAGCGTTGATCCTTTTCCTGACCATTCACGTCTGAAACAACGGATGCAAGCCGGCGCCAACACCACCATCGCAATCGTCGCGACCTCCGCAGATCTGAACAGCATTGAAGCGAAACGCGTCGCGATGATGGCCCATGACGGGATCGCCCGCGCCGTGCGTCCCGCCCATACGCCATTTGACGGCGATATCGTTTTTGCAATCGCTACGGCGAAAAATGAAATGCCGGAAGAAGGGTCCCTGGCGCGCCCGGCGAGCATCGCCCAGATTGGCGCAGCCGCTGCAGACTGTCTTGCGCGCGCGATCGCCCGCGCCGTCTACGAAACAAAGCAGCAAAGCAGCGGCTGATAAATTCGGTCAGGGAACGCCAGTTGCGTTAACCATGACTGGCGAGAACAGCGCCGACGGCCCGATCTTTGAATATAATTAAGAGTTGGCGTACGCGTCACGCACGCCCCGTCTCTGGAGCCGCAAGCACGATGCGAGACATTATTCTCCTCGGTTTTATCGGCGTCTGCCTCACCGCAGCGTTGCGCTACCCTTATGCGGGGCTTTTGACCTGGGCGTGGTTTACCCTGATGACGCCGCACCAGCTGGCCTATGGCGTTTACGACATACCATTGAACACCATCATCGCCGGCGTCACTGTAGGCGCCTATGTGATTTCCGGTGAAATCGCCAAGTTTCGATTTGATGTCATTACGGTGCTGATAATTTTACTGGCGGGCTGGCTCACTGTCTCTCAAGGCTTTTCCCTCGACCCGCAAAACTCCGCTGTCTATTTCGACCGGTTCATCAAGACGCTTTTGTTTGTTCTTCTATGCGCACAGATGACGTCGTCAAAGTTACGCTTTCATGCACTGGTCTGGACGCTGGTGGCGAGTATTGGTTTTTTCGCAGCCAAAGGCGCCCTGTTTACGCTCGTCACGCTGGGCCAGTATCGCGTGCAAGGGCTTGAGCAAACAGTGCTTGAAGATAACAATCATTTCGGCATTGCTGCGGCGACGATACTGCCCCTGATCCTTTACCTTCGCAGCCAGTCAGAGTCTCCCTGGCTGCGTGCAGGTCTGATCGGGCTGTTCTGCCTGACAATCATCGCCGTCATCGGCACTCACTCGCGCGGCGCGTTTCTAGCGCTTGTAACCTTCGGGGCGTTCTTCTGGTATCGCTCACAACGTAAGTTCATGATCCTGGCCGGGCTCATGCTCATCCTTGCGCCAACGATCGTCTTTATGCCGGCAAAATGGACAGAACGGATGACGACGATCACCGAGGCTGGTCAAGACGCCTCCTTTCAGGGGCGCGTCGACGCCTGGGTCATCAATTACAAACTTGCAAAGACCAATCCAGTCACCGGCGCAGGATTACGAAACTCCTATGAGCATGACGTTGCGGCTTCCGTTGACCCTGAACGAGCCGAGCGCGCCAAAGCGGCCCACAGTATCTATTTCGAAATTCTTGGCGGCGCCGGGTTTGTCGGACTCATAATATATCTCGCACTTTTAGCGAGCGCACTGGCGATTTCATGGCGAATTTATCTCAGCGGCAGAAAGTCTGACGCAACGCCATGGAAATGGAGTTTCGCTTATTACGCACAAATCTCTCTTACGGTGTTCGCCGTTGGCGGCGCTTCGACATCCATGGAAATGTGGGACGGCTATCTGGTGGTCATCGCACTTATCGGAGCGCTGATGAAGATGACGCCTGAGGTCAGGCGCGAAACCGGGCATGCGCTCATTGCCTTGCGCAAGGCCAACTGGCGTGGACGCAAGCAACAGCCTGAAAGCCGGACAAAACCTGCACTTTAGTTATTGTTGCTGTCCCGCCAACGCGGCCGAACTGGATATCTGGTTATTTGTTTTTGGATTTTCGTTGGAAGCGGCCATCCCTCCCGCTTCGGACAGCCCTCGATCAGGACATTCCGCGCCAACTTCAATCTGAATAGTCGACTGTTTGATCTTGTATTTGCGGTCAAGAAAGCTCTTGGCCGCCTCCAGCACCGAAGCGGCGTCCTCGGACTTGTCAACACAGGCATGAAGCGTAAGTCGCGGCTGATCTGGCGTTATCTGCCATATCTGTACATGGTGCACATCCTTGATCAACGGAGAAGCTTCCTTCAGGCCCGCTGACAATTCACCCACATCAATATCCGCCGGCGCGCCTTCCAGTAAAATATATCCTGTCTCGCGGATCAGGCGGAAAGCGGAAACCCCGATCAACAACGCCACAAGTAAAGACAGCAACGGATCGATTGGCGTCCAGCTTGTCAGGCCAATGACGATCGCAGCGACTATCGCCGCAACGGAACCAAGGAGATCGCCGAGTACATGCAAGATCGCGCCGCGCATATTCAGATCATGTTCGT